>CBDDUX010000059.1:0-41165 GCA_965234725.1 Thermoplasmatota archaeon
AAAATATGAAATCTTTGTTATTATCTGGTTACAATATTCATCTTGGGGTAAATGATGGTAAGCTTATCATCAAGGATGGAAGGGATTGGGAGAAAGATCCCCAAGAGATGGTATACAAGCCTAAATTCGTTGACTTTGACCAGATCGTGATATACGGACATACCGGAAATATCACTTTCTCAGCTATCAAATGGTTGATGAAACAAAAAATCCCCATTAATGTCCTGGATTATGACGGGACTTTGCTCACTGCAATGAATCCTCCCCAATCAAAAACAGGACTTTTCAGGTTGGCTCAATATCAAGCTTACAACGAACAACGGATTGATATCGCAAAGAAGTTCATCGAAGCCAAGATACTACGTTCTGAAGCTGTTTTAGAGTGGTTAATGCAAAGATATCCAGATATTTCTAAGCATTATGATCTTTGTAATTTTGAAAAGACCCTTGAAAATCTTAAAAAAGCGTCATCCACCAAGGAGATACTTGGAATTGAAGGGATAACGGCACGTCATTATTGGGATTCACTTGGAAGTATCTTTCCTGAGAAATTCGGATTTGAAACTAGAGGATTTGCTAAGACTCCAAGACCTCTCAATGCTGTAGATCCTGTAAATGCGTTATTCAATTATGGTTATAGTGTTCTAGAGGGTTGGTGTCGAAGAGCTGTAAACTCTTCCAATTTAGACCCATACATAGGTTTCCTCCATGAGACAAGAGTCACAAAAGAACCTTTGGTCTATGATCTTCAGGAACCCTTCAGATGGTTGGTAGACATTACTATCATCCAAGCTCTTGAGAATAATATGTTTCATAAGAAGGACTTCATTAGAACTGAAGACTATATCATACGTATTCGACCTGAAGGAGTAAAGAAATTACTAAAGGAACTTGATAAAGTCTATACTATACCAGTAAAGTATAAAGGACTAAATCTTCAGTGGGGAAACGTTATCCAGATAAAGGCTCAAGAGTTTACTAATTATTTACTAAAGAAGAGGAAAACCTTCACTTTATCTTCACCTGAACCTTTATTGGAACGTATAGATAGTAAAGATATACGTGAGAAAATCTTGAGTATATCCTATACTGAATGGGAAAAGATGGACTTTAGTAAAGGTTCCCTTTGGTATATGAAAGAAAATGCTAAAGGAAATAAACCTTTTACCCTCAATGCCCATGTTAGAGAGAGATTGAAACGATTGGATAGGGGTGTTAAATCATGCTAAAACATGTTGGAAGATCCTTCCTTAGTATTCTTTCAAGAGAAGCAAATGAATTTATATCAACGAATATTTTAGAAATCGGGAAAGATGATGTTGATGAAATAAAGCCAGAATCTATTGAGAGATACATGGAACAAAACGGTATCTATGCTTGTATGTTGTTTTGTCAGTATTGTAATGAGGTTTCCTTTTTCAAAGGAACCACGCCCATATACGAAAGAGTATGGAGTTGTCCAGGTTGTCATGAAAGCGAGATGACATATAAGGGATTAAATAACAAATTCTTTTCCTTTTTCCTTCAAGATATTAAGAATCTATTAGATGAAAACCGTGAATATTTAATTAACAAGCATCATCCAATGGTCTTAGAGAGTGGTAGATATGTTCAGCTTCTCTATTTCCAGATGGTTGTAAATATGGCAACTGAACTTGAGGTATTCTTCAGAAATGTATATGGAACTTGGATGAATAATAAATATATCAAAGAAAATAATAATCTCTTTTCCAAATTTTATAAAGAGTCTAAAAATATTTTCATTAATTTTGAAAAAATTAACGAAGTGTTTCGTAAGGAATTGAATGTCAACCTTAAGGAACTACTTGAAGAGGAAATTGTTAACGATATCAAGACATTATTTATTAAGAGACATGTAATCGTTCATAATTCTGGTATTATTGACAGTCAATATAAATCAAGTATAAGTGATGACTATAATATTGGTGATGTGTTAGTTTTTACTGATAAGGAAATTGGAAGGTATAAGCATTCTACTAATCACATAAAAGCACTAATTAACATACAATATTTATCTGAAATACAAAGAACCTTCATAGATAGAATAAATAATTATTTCACAAATGATTATCCAAATCCAATTATTAGTACAATAAAAATCCCCAAAATTGAAGATACAATCTATCGTCTGAATTTTATTCGTGGATAATGGCCTCACAAATCCCCAAAGGGTCCATGAGGACCATATAATAAAACCCCTATAGATAAAAATGACAAGCTGAAGAGGATTGTCTACTTCTTTTACCTATCAAGTTTTAGGATACCCTAAAAATCGTCACTACACATCTACACCAATACGCATTGGTTTTTCGTAACAAATCCTCGATTTGTATAATACCCCTAGAATATGGTGCAGGGGAAGGGATTCGAACCCTCGAACCACTAAGGACTGGACCCTGAATCCAGCGCCTTTGACCAGGCTGAGCTACCCCTGCGGGTTTTGGTCTTTTTGCGATTGGGCGCAGAGGTGAAACCTGGTCAAAGGTTGTTGACCTGACAATGATGACCTGTCGATCAATTGATCTGTTGATCACCAATTCCACCAGAGCTGGCGGTCATTGGGCAGGTATTATAAAAAACATTCACTAAACTGAAATGATCTCTATGGTTAAACCGATCGATCCACCTTTCAATTGATCGGTCTTGCACCGATCAGGTCCATCTCACAGACCTGGACCTCCCCGTGCCTCTTCCATATATCCATCACTTTCTTCTTCTGGATCGCACCCAACCCCCCACCAACAAAAGCAAACACCGAATTCCCAAGCATCACCTGTGATGCAAGAGCGATATCCTGGACCTCCAGGAGAGCTCCTTTGACCGATAGACTCTGTAAATGAGTGGAAGAAGAGAACTGATAACTCTCCTTCATCAGTACCCCCAATGAAGGTTTCTCAAGAAGGGACCTAAGAGCGCTTTCACCTGATTCATTGATCCTCTTCCTCTTCAATGGATTGGAAAGGATCTTGCCGGTATCCATGGTATCCCCTACTATCATGAAAGCTACAGATGGCGTATCATCCAGACCTATGGGAATTGTATGGACCTCTCCGAAAGGAGGAATTCCCGGAGCGAGCCTCATCTCAAGACCACCCCTCGCCTGTGCAGCAACGTCCCCCAGACCTCCCTTGCAAAGGATATCCGCCCGGTGGGCCGCTGAGATGCAGTCAGAATAGGTGATGGCCTCTGTCATTTCCTCGGCCATGCTGTTATCCAGCCATCTTTTAGGCTGTTTAACGGCTCCTCCGTTCTCGAGCATCCCGGATGCTTTCCCGGATCCCTTGACCGGGTTCAATTGCTTCTCACCTCCCCCACCCATGTAGAGCTGCATCGGTGAAAGCAACCTTCTCCTTAACGGTTTGATCTTGAATTCTCCTGTTGACATGGCGAAGTACTTTTCCTGCTGGGCCTTGAACCTGAGTCTGCGGTCCCAGGCTGTGACCTTGCAGTAAAATGCCTCCCAAACAGAGATCGCCGAAGAAAGAGCCCCTGCGGCGGACATACCGAATCCCTGTCCGACCGGGAGCTGGAGCCTGACCCTGAGACCCACCTTCCACCCCATCCCATTGTCGGGAAGTATGGACTCTAAAACATGGGTATAAAGACCATCATTTACAGTGAATTCGTTGACTCCCTTCACGTTGAGTCTGAGCTCCAGAGGATCATCTGCACCGGCTTTCTCAGGTGGTTCCAGTGAGGCCATTGTCATGGCTCCGAGAGAAAGGTTCACGCCTGCACCACGGGATCCTTTTCTGAGGATATTGTCTCCTTCGTCATGGATCGAAAAGAATCCGGTAATATGCCCGGGACAGAAACCGTTCCCCCTCAACACCATCAGGAACTACCTCTTTTCGATCTATACTGTTCCAGAGTCTTGTCCATGATGAACTTTGCAAGGTCCTCTTTTCGTCCTTCTGCCTTGAAGACCTCTTTGGAGGGAGTGATCGTCAATACGGTATTGGTTGATTCGGTGACATCCGAAAGATCGTTTGCAACCACCAGGTCCATTTTTATCTCGTTCATTCGGTCGAAGGCCCTTCTGATCAATTCGGCCTCTTCACCGATGGATTCTGCCTTGAATCCGACAAGGAAGGTCTCAGGATCCAATTCCCTGAACTTACCGATGACCTTTGGAGTGGAAGTCAGCTCCACTGTGATCCTATCTTTTCCGGAGGGTATCTTTCCATTCACCCTTTCAGGTGTGTAATCGGAAATACCCGCTACAAAGAAGCAGATATCGACATGTCCGGTCCTACTTTGAAGCCCTTCAATTATTTTCAGGAGGTCAGTAGTACCAGTAAAAATTATGCTTTCAATATGAGCTGGTATGTCCTTGACGTTCTCTCCGGCAATGATAATGACATCGGCTCCCCTCCTGAAAGCCTCCCTCGCAAGCAGGTTGCCGGTCCTACCTGTTGCTCTGTTTGAGATATACCGCATATCATCCATTGGTTCACGTGTGGCTCCTTCCACAACAAGGACCTTCTTTCCGGACAGGGGACCGCCAGAGACCCTCCTGATGACATTCTCGACTATCTCGTCAATGGATGCCATCTTTGCCTTTCTCTCTTCCAGGATCGGTTGAACAATTGTAATACCCATTGATCTGGCCTTACTCAGATTCTCCTGAACGACTGGATGAGAGTACATGGTATTGTGCATTGCAGGAACTACTATCACGGGAATACCAGTTCCTATAGCCGTGGTTAGATAGGTAGTGACCGTGGTATCATCTATGGCATGGACCATCTTTCCAATGGTATTTGCCGTTGCAGGAGCGACAAGGACAAGATCCGCCCTCCCGGGAACATCTCCACAGAATTCAACATGTTCCACCATACCTGTGAGATGGGTCACTACAGGATTCCCCGTGGCGAATTCAAGTGAGTAGGGGCCGACTATCTCTGCCGCTTTTTCAGTCATCACCGAATGAACATCCGCTCCATGGCGAATGAGCTCCCTCGCTAGCTTGACGCATTCCACAGCCGCAATGGAACCGGTAATGCAAAGGACTATCTTCCTGCCCTCCAGGGAAGTGTCCTTGGTGCCCCGTATATCACCCGCTGGGTGCATGGGGTTCAATGGTGCAATGTATATATTACTTTAAACCCGTTGATATGGTTTCAGGATAATTTAATAGAGTCCAACCCCTATCATATTCCAATGAAATTGGGGGTGCCTCTGATGGAAGGGGAATTCGATAGAAGGACAAGTTCATTGATCCTGGTATGGATAATGTTGGTCCCGATGCTTCTCGGACTTTTCATGATCGCGGTCGAGAATGTTTCCGGGTCCATTAGATATGTGGGGCCAGATTCGACATATGGAACACTGCAGGAAGCACTGGATGATGCTAATTCCGGAGATATCATAGTCATAGCCGAAGGTAACTTCAACGGATCGTTCACATCTGATAGGAGAGATCTTCTTATCAGAGGAAATTCCACAACGAATACCACACTTCTACTGAGCAATTCCGTACCATCCATCCTCGATGGCAACGGTATCAGGATCAACAGATTGACCATCACGAATGGATCCCTGATATTGAGGGGGAACAATGTGAGGATCACCGATATGAGAGTGAACTCTGCGAACGGGTCCCTTGTGTTGGAAAATAGTACTGGTTCCAGACTGGAGAATGTGGAGATCGGAAACCAGGTGGAATTAGGCATACATCTCAAAAATTGTTCCACTACATTCATGGAGAATATCGAGGGGAGAGGAATAGACGGGATCGGTGTCTTTCTGGATCGGTCCACAGTGGTGGACATCAAATGGTTCAACCTGACCATATCAAGTTCCGGGACCGGTCTTTTCAGTGAAACCTCAACTGGCATCATCCTGGATAAGTTTGACATTACATCCTCGGGATCATCGGTAGTTGGGGCAGGATTCTCGAACTCATCTTCTCTTCAGTTGAGGAACGGAACATTGGAAATCAATGGAATGGGTTTCAACATCTACTCTTCTTCTAAGATAGAGATTAACAATGTTTCCTTCACCACCAAGGCCAATGGCTCTGTCGGGACCAGAGCAGATCTCACAACGAACCTTCGGTTCTTCTTAAACGACATCTATGTGATGAAAAGCTCTCTGGGGATCAATCTAAGCAACAGCGGTAATATCACATTTGAGAATTCTTCGATCTTCATCAAGGATAACGGATGTGGTCTTCGTGGCATCTTCACAACCCCTGTAGAGATCAGGAATGGAACGGTCACCGCGGATGGTGACGGCTCCTGCGGGATCCAACTGAATAATACCGACGATCTGAAAATGAACAATATGAAGCTCAATTCGGATGGAGAAGGGGCTATCTCCCTTCTGATCGACAGCTGTCTATCTGTAGACCTTCAAGAATGTGTCTTCAATTCAAAGGGAGTGGGATCCTATGGTCTGATACAGAAAGGTGATACCAATGACCTGTTCGCATATGATCTCAGGTTCAATACCATGGGGCATGATTCCTTAGGGGCTAGCCTGGACCATGTTACCGACTCCATGATGTTAGGCAACCAGTTCAAGGTTGACGGGGTCAGGTCCATTGGGCTCATGGCCTTCGGTTCCAATCTTACACTTGCGGGCAATTATTATACAACACTGGATTCTGATAGTACTGGTGCCATTCTCTCAGGAGACGATATCACCGTATCCAATGATTCAGCTTATGTGATGGGGAGATCCTCAACAGGCATCAGGATAAAGGACCTGACAAAACTGTTCATCACCTTGACCGACATAGACTGCTCAGGAGCAGATTCGGCAGGTTTGATGATAACAGGAACAGCCGGGACCTACGACATTGCAGACTGTAAATTAAAAGGCGATGAGGACACTGGGACACTTCTCGATGTTGACGATACCGCATCTATCCTGAAGGTAAGCAACACAACCTTCACCTCATTTTCTCCAAGGACCGTTTTTAGGGCAAGGACCCTGAGAACCATGATGGGATCATCTTCGATAACCGGATCAGGAGAGAGCCTGGTGTTGATCGATACGCCCTCATCAGAGATCTCGCACTGCTCGATTATTTCTTCACTTCCTGTAAGGGTCTTCAAGGGTAATTCCACGATATGGGAAAGCCAATTGGGATCCAGCTCACAGAGCCTGGAAGCATTCGATGGAACATTCATCCATGCCATAGATACGAATCTTAATGGTGTCCTTGTCGATCCAACCTCTCTTGTAAAGGTATCCAATACTCTATTCGTCAAGACCATTGACAGGTTCGATGATCCCCTTGAAGGTGTTGATCTTGACTTCCAATCGGATGGAATAACCTTGTATGGGACCACTCATTTCAATTCTACCGATCCCAGGACCAATAGCGATGGAATGGCAGGCCCTATCCTTGCTGATAACAGGATCTATTCTGGATCTCCGATCCCGGTATATCTGAGCAACATTTTGATGATCTATAAACAGGGAACCTCACCGATCGATTGGGAGGACCAATTCATGGTGAACACATCAATCCCAGGGACCGTTACTTTTACATCACCGGATATTGACCTTCCTTCGGTGGTAACAGGTATCCAGGTGACCCCGCTTGATACCAGGGAGGACCTCAGACTCAGTTGGATCCCCAACGAGGATGATACTCTTACCTACCGCGTTTTCAAACTCGACATGGAGGACCTTTCCACCTGGAAACAGGTTGGAGAGGTGGACCACCCGATGGCAACATGGACCTCCAATGGTATGGGGCCAAGGGAAAGGGGAATATTCAGGGTCTCTTCATGGGATGGGACCTGGGAATCGAAACCATCCAACATTGCCACAGCCGAAACCAAGGACTTCACACCTCCGGATGCACCTTCCGGTCTTAATGTCGTTTCCGTAGACCAGACCTCGATCACGATCTCATGGGATCATCCGGGATCGGATGATCTTTCAAGATTCGATATTTTCCTCAACAAGACAGGCTCCACTGATATGATTATAGCAGGCTCTGCTGGAAAGGACAATAGAACATACTCGCTAACAGAATTGAAATGGGGGACCACATACCGGATACAGGTCCAGGCTGTCGATTCTTATGGAAATCCCTCACCTAGGAGTCCTGTCTTCGAGGTCACAACAGCCCTGGTCCAGGTCTCGATATCGGTTGAGGCGATATATTCCGATGGAGGACCGCTTGCCGATCTACCGGTTTTCAATGGATCGGTCTCCCTGGTATCATTCAACGGAACCGTTGTAGCAACCGGTGTAACGGATTCCATGGGGACCATCACTTTTACAGGCCTAACTCTGGATGAGTTCTATACAGTTCATATCTCTCCACCACTCGACAGGATGGGAGAGCTGAACGAGAAGTCCGGATACTTACCCTTCAAATCGGAAACGTTCCAGCTAACAGAGGATACACCGGATAGAACAGTGAACATTACCCTTCAATATCACCTTTTACCACAAACTGGATCCGTACAGATATATGTCATCTATGGTGAAGGTCCAAGAGATGGACCTGCATATGAAGCATACGTAGTACTGCTCAAAGAATCGGGTGAGGTAGTTACAGCTGGCCAGACCGATGCTGATGGCGAGATGACATTCTCTATCCCCCGACTGCCCTTCAGGGGCAGGTTCGAGGTTACACCAGCTCAGGGGATAGCCGGGGATATCGAGACGAATAGATCCGGTTATCTTTCCCAGGTTTCGAACTTCTTCGAGGTGACTCCCGGTAACCCGGATTTCGGTCAGTTCGTGGTGGCTTTGCTATACTTTGATTATACACCACCTCCCCAGGAATTGATGATCGCTTTACACCTTCCAAAAGGGGACAATGTTGCCCTGGATGATGATATCAGGATTAGGTTCTCGATGCCGGTCAATACCACCTCGGTAGAGGCCAATGTGAAGGTGGTTCCTGCTCTATCCGGTCTGGAATACATATGGGACACATCAAAAAGGAACCTGACAATAAAACATGACAGCTTCCTTCCCGAGAAGAATTACACGGTCACAGTTCAATTCGGTGCAATGTCTCTTGAGGGGACAACATTCCCGGAGGATTATACGGCTAATACATGGTCATTCAGAACTGAAAAGGAGGATACCGGCGGAGGAGGAAATGAGATCTCCGAACAGGTCCTCATTATCATCATTATAGGAGTTATCGTGATCATTGCTATAATCGGATTCTACCTCTGGTCCACCAGACGGAGGAACGATGACGAGATGGATGAGGAGGATGTCTATGCCCTCTCCGATGAGGAATACTATGACGATGAGGAAGACGAATTCTATGATGAGGATGAAGAGTTCCTGGACGAGGAATTCGAAGACCTTCCCGAAGATCCTGATGCCGTTGAATACGATGAGGATGAGGAGTTTATGGAAGGAGAGGAGATGCCTCTGGAAGGGGAAGTATCTGAAGAAGATATCATAGAAGAGGAGCCCTCTGAAGAGGATATCATCGAAGAAGAGGAAGGACCAATAGATGAAGAAGAGGACCTTCCGGAAGATGACGAGGAAATGGTGGAAGAGGAAGCTCCCTTAGAGAGGCCAAAAAAGAAGAAAAGGAAGAAGAAGAGAAGATGAGATTCTGCAATCATAGTAAAGTATAAGGACAAATCTATATAGGGGATTTATACTATTAGTTTATTATGAATGCAAAAAGTGCAGTGATCTCACTTATTGCCATCAAACCTCTTCCCCTTAAGGAACTGGTAAAGAGATTTCCGTATTCACCGCCGATGATCTACAAGACGGTAAGATTTCTTGAGAAAGAAGGCCTGATCAAGATCAGCGAAGGCTTGATTATCACTGGAGATGGGTTCGAAGCCAATAAGATCGCTGAGATCCATGTTGCATCTCTGATCCATGGTATCGATCCCGAATTCCTTATGCGGGATAGTACTCTAACGATCTGGAAGATAATTGAAGAAAATAGAACCATCAGAGAGATCCAGGATAGGTCTGGTTACTCCCATGTAACAGTGAAAAAGGTTCTGTCATTTCTTGAAAGGAACGGAATCGTATCTTTTCTAAAAAGAAAGCCAATCATTGTAATCAGGAATTCAACAGATCCCATAAACAGGCTCCTTGAATCTCTTACCATGGAATCAAAGGAAAAGGATACATTTCACTATCAGGGAACCATTCCTTTCAGTGAAAGTTATATGAAACCTGATGAGGTCGAAAGGGTCCTGTTCGAGAGGATCGAAAAAGGGATTTCCATCAGGGATACCGGTTTTCTCGTCAAAGATGAAAAGGGGGATATTTCCATTATCGAGAGCATCGAAAAGGACCTTTCACTTGAAGAGATATTTCTCAAGAAGTTAATGACAACGGAAGGGGTTGAGGACCTCTGCATCAGGATGTTAAGGTCCAATGAGATGAACCTGGATGAATTGGTGAAAATATCCATTGATAAGGGTATGAGTTCGATCCTGGGTTGTTACCTTGATATATTGAATGATCTCGTTAACCTTTATCCCGAGGATATTATACTGAAATTGGAGAAATATATTCCTAAGAAGAGAAAGAAATTCCTGAGGGAGGAAGAACCTTACGGTAAGAATGGATGGGAAGATAAGTATGAAAACAAATGGAATCTGGATCTTTATCTTGACATTGATGCGATCAAACACGGGGTCAGATCATCATGAACATCGAACAGTTCCCTGAGGCAATAAAGAATGATATTGAGGATCAGAGTCTCTCTATATTGGAACTTATAATGGAGGATATCGTTGTTATCGGGGGTTGGGCGGTCAGAGCGCATCTTGGAAAAGATCATCATAGATATACCCTTGATGTGGATGGAGTGACGGATAGGCATACTCTTGTCAAAGTTCAAGGGAAGTTGGAAAGTGTCGGCTTTGATACCAGAAAACCGGAATGGGGGATTCAGTTCCTGAAACCATATGAACCCAGTTTTAAGATACCGATTTACCTTGAAAATGAAGTTAAGGATACTCAGATCAGGATAGAGATATCTGAACCAAGGATCTTTGAATCCAATTCTCCACATTATTTTGAATTCAGTCTTACGGATCATATCACAAGACAGATACCCTATCACAATTCTGACAGGAGTGTAAGGACAAAGGTTCCTCCGATAGAGCATATGACTGCAGTGAAATTAGGCCTTCCAGTTGATTACAAGAACAATCATGATGCAGCCATGCTACTAGAAAGAAGTGACATTGAAGGTGTTGTAAAAATAATCCTTGAAAATGACGACTGGAAAAATATGGTATTGAGAAGATTACCCAAGTTGAAAGGGAGGATATCACAGATTGGTCAACTGGAGAATACTCTTGCCCTTGCTGCAGGCCTCAATATAAAGGAGCATATCCAAAGACTGAATATTATTGAAAATGCCTTGTTGAACCATGAAAAATAATTAATGTTCAGGCCATAATATCCATATAATTCCAGATAATACAAGAACCTTGATAATGAGGAAATAATGAAAAAAGAGAAGTTGATATCAAAATACTTTTTGAGGACCTGAAAAGTAATTTGAATTGGTCTAATTACTGTTAACAGTATTATTAGATGTTTGAATTACTATTTGATTGATTGAATATTACTCTGGTTTCTTCTTTTATTGTGTAATCACAGGATTATAATAATTGTAGAAAGATTTAAATACTATTCTCATCAATATACACCATCCTTAACAGATTTGATAAGTATGGTGTATGCAGATGAGAAATCAATTCCTCGATTCAATCATAAGGAATGGTTCGACCTTTACATTTGATGAAGCTATAAGGAATTCCAATATCACAAGGGAATCACTATATGTTCTTCTTCATCGAATGGAAAATGATGGGATCATAGAGAGAGTTGAAAGGGGAGCATATATCATAATACCAAGGGGTACAGAAAAGGGGAAATTTTCACCTCATGAATTCTTGATCGGCAAATTGTTGATAGATCCTTCAGTTATTTCGTTCTGGAGTGCACTTAATTATCATGGACTAACAGAACAGATTCCAAGTACGGTCTTCATTCAATCTACAAAAAGAAAAAAAAACTCTAATCCTCAAGTTTTTGGGATCACTTACAGGATAATCACTGTCGATGAAAGAAAGTTATTCGGATTAAAAAACATCTGGATTGAGCAGGAAAAGGTCAAGATAACCGATGTTGAAAAAACAATTGTTGATTGTCTTCACAGACCGGATCTATGCGGAGGCATCATTGAGGTGGCAAAGGGACTCAGGGAAAGGACCTTCGACAGAGAAAGGATCGCAGATTATGCATTAAAGATGGAAAATACTGGTGTCATCAGAAGACTTGGTTACCTTTCTGACCTGATGGACCTTGGTATTCCGTTGGATCCGATTGATACAAGGAATTACCTGTCCCTTGATCCAACAATGCCTGAATCGATAAGAAGGTCCTCCAAATGGAGACTGATTGCGAACCTTGAAGATGAGGATTTATTTGGTGAATGAAATGAAAGATATCGAGATCAAAAAGATCGCAAGGAGCAAGGGGGTTCCTATATCCACAATCGAAAGAGATGTAGCACAATCATTGATACTTGCATCACTAAAGGATGATAGACTGATATTCAAGGGAGGGACCTGCCTCCAGAAAATCTACATCAAGGATTACAGGTTCTCAGACGATCTGGACTTTACATTGACAGAAGAAGTCACCAAGGAGGAACTGGAATCAACTTTCAGTAGATCATGTGAAAAAGCTAATGAATTGAGCGGAATAGATTTCGAACTTGGTGAATTCGTTGAAATGAATAACGGACTTAAGGGGAAGATTGATTTTAGAATGGTATGGAAAGGAGGGAATCCTACCAAGATCAAATTGGATATATCTGACCATAAAAATGAATTGATCCTGATTCCCCCAATATTGAGACCTTTTATCATTGAAATGGAAGAGATCGAGGGAAAGATGATTTCCTGTTATGATCTTAAAGAGATAATTGCGGAAAAGGTGAGATCCCTTTTTCAAAGGACAAGACCCAGGGATCTGTTTGATGTTTGGTTTATTTCTAGAAATATTGATTTATATTCGATAAGATCATTGATTAAAGAAAAATTCAACTTCAAATCAATTGAAATGAATATTGATCTATTCCTTATAAAAAGGGAATATTACAAGAGAGCATGGATGAATTCTCTCAAACATCAGATGAGGGATGTGCCCGATTTCGATTCAGTTTTCAATGATGTGACGGAAGAACTTGAAAAAGTTGCTAAATGATTTTTATTCAGGGTTCTTCTTTCTCCTTCTTCTTCCCTATCTCAACCAGTTTAAAAGTGTTCAGATACATATCGGTCAACACAATGACCGATATCTATGCGATCAAAGATTATTGGTTTTAGCCCTGGATACCCAACTTTAAAATATGGTCAATAAGGGAAGAGAATCCAATGATATTGTAGATGAAATAAAAATGAGACCTATTCCTCTTTGGCGTTTTCTTTTAATGGGGGTATCCACTTAGCTCCCAAAGACACATGAAATATGCAATTACAAAGAAAATTATATAACAATATTATTTAGACAATATCTGCCTTTATATGCCATTATCTCTTAAAACTTTTAGGAGTAAAGTGGATACCCCCTTTTCTTTTAAATGGAGATTGAGATTAATATTGAATGAGAAGGATCTGTTGAAATCATGAACATTTGGTTTTAATCTTACTTTTACCTATAATAAATTCTGTCAAGCATTGAAAAGGATTATAAACAATGATCTGGTTTTTTATTATTGTTACCCATTTTACCGAGAGGAAGTAAATGTGCCAGATTAGATCATCAGAAAATGCAAATGAAACTCTTACAAAGGATTCAGTAGGGGGATCTTGAGATGAGCAGTCGTAGCTATTCTGATAGTACACTCAAGAAACTCTGGGGATTGAGCGGGAACAGATGTGCATTATGCAAAATTGAGACCATTATCACTATGATCGACGGAAAACCTGAACCAATTGCTGAAATGGCTCACATATCCGGTTTGAATCCGGATTCACCTCGTTATAATCCAGAAATGGAAGATAAAGAACGGAATTCCTATGAGAATATTATACTCCTATGTCCCACATGCCACGAAAAGGTTGATCGTGATGTTGAAAGATACACGGAGGAATTTCTGATCGGAAAAAAGGAAGAACATGAAAAATGGGTTGATAATAGGCTAACGATGGAACTACCAAATGTCACTTTTGAAGAGCTTGAAGTAATCACCAAATACCTTCTAAACGCATCCTTCAGCCAACACAAAGAAGAACTTACGGTAATACCCCCGGAAGAAAAGATCATGAAGAATAATTTTTCCTTCAAGGTTTCTAATCATATATCCAGAGGTTTGATAGGTGTAAATCAGGTAAAGGATTATCTGAATAAAAATATCGATCCGGAATTCTCAGAAAGATTGAAGGCAGGTTTTATTGAAAAATATTTAGAATTAAAGAATAGGAAATTGAACGGTGATGATCTATTCTTCGAAATGCTGGATTTTGCATCAAATGGTTCTGCAGATTTCTCTAAGAAAGCTGCTGCGTTGACTGTATTGACATACTATTTTGAGATCTGTGAGGTGTTCGAAAAATGATTCATCCAAACAAGACCATAGATCTCAAATATTCCCTGATAGGAGTTGGTAGTATCCTTTTATCGGAATTAATAAAACCTCAGACGGTTTCCTCTCTTTGGGAGAATGTCAAGGAAATTGAAGAAGTGGGAAACTATGAGAAATATGTCCTTACACTGGATTTCCTATATTCCATCGATCTTATAAAAATGGAGAATGGCTTTATCGGGAGGGTGAATAATTGATACGAGGGATCAGATGTGATAAATCCACTTTCAAGGAGATTAAGTTCAAGAAAGGATTCAATATCATACTTGCTGATCGCACAATCGAATCATCCAAGAAGGATTCAAGGAATGGTCTTGGAAAGACAATGTTAATCGAGGTAATGGATTTTTGTCTTGGTTCCAAGTATAAAAAGGGGAATCCTTTGAAACAGGAAGAACTCAATGACTGGACATTCACTTTGGACCTTACCTTGAATGATAATAATATATCTGTATCTAGGAATACATCTGATAATCAAAAGATATATATTGAAGGCGATTTCTCTTCATGGAATGTTGATATTAAAAGTGACTTAATTGGATCCTATATAAAAGTTGAAGATTGGAATATAATCTTAGGACAAGCTATGTTCGACCTGGAACCATCCATGATTCAAGAAAAGTATTCCCCTACTTTCAGGTCATTAATTTCCTATCATATTAGGAGCTCAAGGAGATTGGCAGATTCTCCATTTCTCCAATATTCCCGACAACAAGAGTGGGATATCCAAGTAAATAATGCATACCTGTTGGGACTCAACTGGAAATATGCTAAAGAATTCCAATCATTGAGGGACCATAAGAATATCATTGATAACCTGAAGAAAGCTTCAAAAGAGGGATTAATCTCAGGATATATAGGATCCATAGGGGAAATGGAAGCTGAAATAGTTGGATTATCTGAGAAGATCGAGAAATTCAGGTCCGACCTTGGATCATTCAAAGTTCACCCGCAATATGAGGACATTGAAAAAGAGGCAAATGAACTTACTAAAAGGATACACGAATTGGTAAATGAACGGATCAGCAATAAACAATTGATAGAAGCATATAAGAAATCTGTGTTTGAAGAAAAGGACATCACTAATGAAAAAGTTGAAGAGATATACAAAGAAGCTGGATTGATTTTTCCGGATCAATTGAAAAAAAGATTGGATGAGTTACTGGGATTCCATAAGAAAATAGTGATCAATCGAAGATCATACCTAGAGACCGAAATTAAAAAATTTCAGTGGAGAATTGAAGAAGGGACAGAACTTATATCATCACTTTCAATGAAAAAAGCTGATCTTCTAAAAATATTGGAAAAACATGGTGCCCTTGAGGAATACAACCTGTTGCAAATAAATCTGATGAAATTTGAACAAGAGAAAATCGAACTTGAGGAGAGGATATCCAATCTTAGAAAGTTTGAAAAAGGTATTAGTGAAATCAAGATTAAAAAGCAGGAATTGCTGCAAAAAGCAAGAAGAGATCATGATGAAAGAAAATCCATAGTTGAAGTTGCGATAAGGCTTTTTAATAGCAATTCTGATTTCCTTTATTCAGAGCCTGGTTTGTTGTCCATAGATATCACAGAATCTGGATTTAAATACAATGTGGATATTAAAAGAGCAGGAAGTCATGGAATTGACAAGATGAAAATATTCTGCTATGATATCATGATTAATCAACTCGAAACAAAAAAAGGGCATAAACCAGGTTTCCTCATTCATGACAGCACCCTATTCGATGGAGTAGATGAACGTCAAGTGGCAAAGGCCTTAGAACTTGCTGAACAGGAATCCATTGACAAGGGATTTCAGTATATTTGTACTCTCAACTCTGATGGCATCCCAAAAAAAGACCTTGATGAACAATTCATGATCAGGTTGAGAGAGTATACCAGAGCAAGATTCACAGATTCAACAGAAAATGGAGGTTTACTGGGAATCCGGTTTTAATATTTTACATCATTTCTTTATCTTCTTCCCTATCTCAACCAATTTCAATGTATTCAGATACGCAAGGAACTTGGACAATCTCGGATATAACGGCTCCACCTTATCCCCATGTCTCTCACGAAGGATTCTCCCTATCTCCCTGACATCCCTCTCCCCATCTATACAATCCCAAACGGTCCATCCCTGATCATCCAGTTTGATCTTCCTGGTGGTCCTCAACTTCAGGACCTTGGCAACCTTCTTCCCTTTATCAGACTCATAGACGGGAGCTATCAGGAAATCTCCCTTCCTTTCAAGTTCATTCAACTTGAACGGAATGGCATCTAACAGATTCTCGATCCTGGGATCCCTTTTAACTGCCTCCCGGATAAGAGAGGGACGGTCCTCATCGTCCACATCGATCTTCATGTCATTGTAGATATCCTTGAAATGGTCCACTCTCTCCCCGATCATCTCATGGTCCGGTCTGGCCCACCAGGGTCTCTCCTTCTTCTTCCCGGGTCCTTTCTTACCACTTTCACCTTCCCCGGGGATCGGAATCACTTCCTCTTGAACATACCGGAAAGGACCTGTCTACCCTGTGAAGAGGTTAGACCTCCCAGGTGTTCTCTGATCACCATGTAGACAATAATGAACATGATGAACAGGAGACCGAACATCCCCGGTATCGTGCTGGGGTTGTTGAAAAGAGCAATGGCTCCGGGTCCGCCTATTATAATTATCAAAGCCACAATGACACCAAGAACGGCTTCTCCGGCAACGAGACCGGCAGCAAACAACAAACCCTCATTGAATGTGGATTCCTTGTTCTCCTTCACAAGCTTGTCAGCCTGTTCCTTGGATAATCCAATGGTGTCGAACAATCTTGTCTTGACAGAGATCCATCTCTCGGCTATGAATCCCAGGACCCCTCCAAGGAAAATGGGTGTCGTCAAGGTGAAGGGCAGATATATCCCGATGGCCACAGCCATTACCGGAAGCTTTCTCCAGATCAGGATCGCCGCAAGAACACAGCCGATCCCGAACATGAGGTAATTGAATTCCATCTCGAAGATCGCATACACGGTGGAGCCCATTATCACAGCCTGAGGAGAGGGAAGCGACGGAGAACCAATACCGTACGCTTTGGCAAGGAGGGCCACAATGAACGGTATGGCTATAGCTCCAACACCCACTCCCAGGAACCTGCCCCACTGGATCCTTATAGGTGTGGCACCAAGGATCTGGGCGGTCTTTAGCTCCTGCATGGAATCACCCGCTATGGCAGCAGAACAACATACTACGGCAGCAACAAGAATGGTTGCCCCCATGCCCTCCGGACCTGCCAGATCAGAGATCCCTAATTTCGAGAGCAGGATAAGGACGAAAGCGGTTATCACAAGGGTGGTGATGGTAACGGAAGATATCGGATTATTGGAAGATCCTACTATACCAGCAAGATATCCTGCGACCGCTGTGAAAAGGAAAGTGGCAATGAACATGATGAAGGTCAATATCAAAGATGTTACGGGTTCGTGGGTAATGAACAGATAGATACCAAATACAACTATGAACAGTATCGCAAGATAGATAACTGAAACATGGAAGTCCCTCTCGGTCCTTATCGGAGCTGGAGTATTGGCATCTCCCTTTCTACCACCAAGTGTCTGGGTAATTGACTGTTTCAACTGGGGCCACATCTTAATAAGTGTATAGATCCCACCTGTCAGAACGGCTCCGATACCTATCCATTTGGTCTCATCGAACCATAATGTATAGACAGCATCAATGGGATCACCCGCTGGCCATCCTTTGATGAAACCCACAAGTGGTATTCCTATGACCCATCCAAGGATACCGCCTGAGAACACGATCAGAGCTATCTTGAACCCGATGATATAGCCCACACCCAAAAGCGCGGGGGAAACATTGACACCGCCGAAGAACCTGACCCTGCCCATGTTCAGAACACCCTCGACCTTCTCCTTCCACAAGGCCAGTCCGGATTCTGCTGATAACTTCATGAAACCGCCGACACCTGCGGCTATGGCTATGTAATAGATCCCTCTCCCACCCTTCTCCATGGCCTTCAATACCTCTGCTGCGGCCACACCTTCCGGATAGGGGAGGTCCAGGTCCTCGATGAATACCTTTCGGAGGGGTATGGTAAAGAGTATACCGAACAAACCCCCAATTAGAGCGATAACTATCATTATACTCAGGTTCTGGAAGGTGAACATGTCCTCCCATCCACCCGTACCTGTCATGGCATGGATCACAACCATTGCAGGAAAGGTGAAGATAATACCCGCGGCAAGAGCTTCCCCTGCAACACCTATGTTCTTTGCCATATTGATCTCTAATATATTCCCTCTGAACAACTTCAATATCGCCAGTGCGAACACAAGTGATGGAATTGTTGCGGAAACCGTCATACCAACGAAGAGACCCAGGTAAGCGTTTGCGGCTCCCATGACAATGGTGATCGCCAAACCTACAAGTATCGCCTTGGTTGTGAATTCCGGAATGTCCTGGTCTGCTGGAACATACGGTTCGAAATCATCATCCATGTAATATCCCCCTAATCTCCCCTTAGTTCCGATAGTTCGTAGAATTCATATTCAACAACAAGAGAGAACGCATTTCCGTTATCAGTGAAGCCGATGACCCCTATCCTGGGTGCCCACATACCCGCATCCACCATTGTCACTTCAACTGACCAGGTCTCTCCCTGATAATCACCATTGAGCAACTGGACCATATCTGAGTCCTCGTTCGTTATCATCGCTGTAACCGTTCCCTCATTCCCCTGGGGGTTGGAAGCGCTGTCCTTATCTGTGATGTTACCTTCAACATCAGAAACAGATAATGAAAATGTATCAGGCTGGTTGTCATACCTTCTTATCCTTGGTCTTCCGGAGAGGTCCTGTTCATCGGTCCAGGTAAGTGTTGCCGTGATGTTCTTAACAAGCTTTCCGGCCAGATCGAGTTCGAAGGTCTGACTGGCCCCTGCATTCAGATCACCGGAATAACTCTCCGTGGTCGTGTTCATGGGATAACCCTTCAGAATATCCTCAGGGAGAGAGGACCTTCCCTCTTCTCCCCCTGATATGTTGCTGCCGAATATCAACGCAGTTATTATCATCAAGAAAAGGACCCCGAAACCTACGAAGGTTATCTTCTTATCATTGCTGTTCATGGGACCACCACGAGAACCATACTGGGGCTATAACAGGCACGGTTATCGAAGAGATTCCTTATAAACTTTGACCGAGGGGTTCCCCTCAGATCACTTTCAAAGGTCGGAGCCTCAAATTAGTTGATCTAAGCAAATATCGTGCCTGGCCTGATGTAAATCACTCCTCGCCATCATCCCATTCACCATCAACCTCGGTATAATCGATGTCCATCTCCATTTCAGCCTTCTTCTTCTGGGACCTGATGAAGAGCAATCCTGCAATAACAGCAAGCAAGATCACAAGGACCGATGCAATGATGAAGATCAATGTGAGGTCGGTCCCGTCGTCGGTTGTTCCATTCTTATTTTCCTTGATCTCAATGGAGTATTCCTTGAAATGGGCCTCAGGCCCTCCCGGAACACCAATGGAAACCCTCATTGTTCCTTTCATTCCGGTATCAGGAAGAATAAGTTCCACAGACCATATCCCACCTGCATTGACCGTAGAGGTCCATTCCCTGTCTCCGATGGTCACCTTCACCTCATATCCTGCAGAGTGGTCCGCGGTACCGGAGACCCTGACGCTCTGACCGGTATTCCATCCCGCATCGGGCTCAGGTATCAAATTGATGGAAGTGAATGAATGGTCCATAGAATAGCTGGTCCCGGTTGAGAACTGTAGCTGGAACGAGGAGGTCAACGGCTCACCCTGTGATCCGTAAATACCAGGTGCAAGGCTCAAAGTGTAATTCTCGGAAGCTGTAAAGAATGCTTCAATGATCAATTCAGAACCAGATACCCAATGGAAGGATATTCCGGTCACCGTAGGTGAGATATCCAATGAGCTCTGAACAAGCGACCTGTTCTGTGAGACTCCGAATGATAGTCTAACCTGGACATCCAAAGCAACATCCTCTGTAATTGTTGGAGAGAGGACCTCTATGGTTATTTCGGGAGGCAGGACCCTGAACGAAGTTGTGTTCCCAACCGGGAACATGGGTATCCCTCCCTTCTGCATAAGACCTTTAGATACGGTCACACGATATACCGTGTTCCTATCCAGAGAGGAGAAGGGATCGAAAGTAACTGTCTTGTTCCCATTTGATGAGGTGAAGATCCCGGTCAATGGAGCGCTCATTCCTTCTTTCACTACCTTCAAAACATCGGACCAGTTACCCGGAACCATCGGTTCCAGGGTAAATGAGAAGATAATATTGGTCTCAGGGTCCACATCCATGGAGCCTGGAATTGGAGAGACCGAGTACCATCCTGAAAGTGGAAGGATAGTTAGTTCACCAATATTCACAAGTGATCCCGGAGTGATAGTGATCTCCTTCTGGAATAGGGAATACCCCATATCGGTCATGTTGACGATCAACTTCCCCGTAAGTGACAGCGTGGAGAGATCAATTGAGATATTCAGGTTTCCCTCATCATCTGTGTAACCGATCTGATCCTGGAACCGGACCTCGAGATCTTCCAGGGGTTTACCCTCTAGAAGAACCTTACCTACTATGTACGATAGTGGAAGCAGAGGTGTCGAGAACTTGTAAATAAGGTCCTCCCATAGGACTGGTTCGCTTCCATTCAGTGCCAGAAGTCCGTCGTCCACAATAAGTTCCATATCACTTTCAAGTGGTAGATTGCCCTGGACCCTGACAAGATATGAATCCTGGACCGATCCTGTTTGGGGTGGGAAAAGTGGCACTTCAGAGATCCTTTCTCCATCCTGGAGCTTCCATAACGATACCACAAGTGTCTGGAAATCGATAGGTTCGGGCATGAGCAATAGGAAGTCGGATGACGGGTCTGCAAAACCCGGAGCGACCTCCTCGGTAAGCTGCACTATTATCGGGGGGTCATCCTCGAAAAGTTCAATGGAGAGATTTCCTGTCCCACCTTCCGGTATGAGTGCAATATCTATCCTGGGTGAATAATGATCGGCACCAACTCTCAGGTTGACATTTCCGGACCTTACTCTTTCAAAGTAAGCTACACCAGTGGAATTGGTGGTCATATTCATTTCATCCTGGGAGAGAAGTGATGAGAGTACCTTGACCCATGCGCCTTCGAATGGGCTACCATCAGATGTGACAGTAACCCTCATGGATCCGTGGGATAGAGGAGCGATCGAAATGTTCCCTAGGTCGAGATCATCCCCTCTCTTTACATCAATATCAGCAACGGACACACCATCGTACAGGTAGGAATCATCGATCCTTAGGTCATGTAGACCAGGGATCACAACTGGAAAATGGAAGATACCATCTGGATCGGATATGGCCGTTTGGTCCACTAATTCCACAGAGATACCCTGAACTGGCATACCTGAACCGGTCTCCAGGATCCTTCCTTGGACGATCCCGGGTCTGAGCTCTGTATGGAAATTCACATCCATATTCCTCCATAATTGGTTCCATCCTCCCTGCGACCTGATACTTCTGAGTATATAGAGAATATAATCCGAATCATATTCCATTTGTTCATCAGGAACGATCCTCACTTTATCGTTCCCCGTCCCTACTGACACTATCGAGAACGGGACCGGTGTTCCCAGGCCATCTTCGAACATGTAATTCGACTTGGAAGTGATCGAGGATGGGTCCATGGCCGTTTGGAAGTTGATCAAAACCCCTTCTGTAATGTTTGCGGTTTGAGATCCTGGAGAAGGAGTCGTCAAGAATGGCCATGGTTTTTCAGTCAGATTGAACTCAAGGACAGTCATTGTCCCCTCGGCCACCGCCCCAATGTTCTCAGAAACCGTTGAGGAGAGGTCAAGGAAATTCACCCTGGTGCCCTCTATGATGATATCATCCGCCCTTACATTATTGTAGACCACTTCACCGGCACTATCAGTGACCTTTACCTTGTTGAATGGGATCGGTGGAGGGCCAGGTGGATGATCCAATGTTACCGTTACATCTTCCAACGGTTCCCCGGAGGTCTTGTTCAATATCCTGACCGTAACATCTCCGGTTGCGGTCGGTGTCATCTCGAGAGCGCCATCAGGAACTTGGGCCTCATCTCCCTTTTCAATGTGGTTAGCAAGGATGTAAGACCCTTTGGAAACATCGAGATAATATGTCCTGAAAATCGTGACAGAATATTTATCCAGCAAATAATCAGGTGGTAAGGCTGTGGCATTTGAGTCCACTGTAATATTGAATTGACCTGTAGCATTCGTTGTCCCATTGAAGTACATCGTAAAGGGATTTGAACCAGCGCCCATGGGAGTATTGATCGTTCTACATGAAACCTTGATCCCAGAGGTCCCATTGACTACCTTGCCGACAATATAAGCATCCTGCATGTTTATCGGTATGTCATTTTCACCTTCAACGGTCATTATCAATGCCGATCCGGCAGTTAGGACGATCATGATCATCGCAATCATCGATATTGCTTTCATATCCATCTTCTCACCTCGATTTCTTCATGAAACTTAAAAAAAAATAAAAAAGGCCGCAGGTGATCACCTGCGGCATGATAAAGAGGATCAATCCTCCTCTTCCACTTCTTCCATCTCATCATCTTCTTCCAGCTCGAGTTCTTCATCGTCTTCCTCTTCGAGCTCGATGTCCTCATCGTCCGAGTCATCCTCAAGTTCCATCTGGTCCTGGTCCGAGAAGTCGTATCCGCATTCCGAACACTCCTCATCCTCAGGTTCAAGCATGGAACCGCATTTTGGACATTTATAGGCCTGCTCTTCGAACTCGGCTCCGCAATGGGGACAGACAGTGTCGTCGTCACCAACAAGGTGATGGCACTCAGGACATTCGAACTCCTCTTTCAGTTCTTCCTCGATATCCTTCTTCCTTGATTGGGCTATAAGGAAGACCGCCAGGATCGCTATGAGGATGACAATTGCCCCAATCACAATGAAAACCCAGAGTATACTACCTGGATCACTTGAATCATCCTTCACGACCTCGAGGTTCAACGGGAACTCATCCAGCAGGACTATGGGATCCTTTGAGGGATCATATACTCTTATCAAAGCCTTGTAATCCCCTCTTTTATAATTCTCAGTATCGAGTGTAACCTGCCTGTCCTTCTCTCCCTTGGCTAGAGTTACATTCGCTTTTTCCACATAGTTTCCGGATCCCCTCACTTCTTCGATCAGGATCGCTACCTTAATACCTATTCCCAGAGGATTTTCCAGAGTTACAACCATTTTTGCTCCGGCCTTAAATGTCTCAGGCCAATTTGGGACGACAGGAACATTGATCATCACGGGGACCGTGGTGAAGTAAACAAGGAAATCATCCTTTATCATGGCACCAGAACTGGTTCCGGCCCCATATTTTCCAGGTGATAGACTGATCAGGTATTCTGTACTTCCCATGAGCCTGTCATGGTCAATTTCGACCTTCTGGTCATCCAAGGACCATGTGAAGCTGAGGTTACCTACAGCTTCTCCGGATAAGACCCCCTTCATTTCAAACGAGTTCTCGATCTTTGTTTTATCCATTGAATAGTTGGTGAAGAAAATGGATATCGGTGTGTCAACCGGAACATTGTTCAGTATATTGGAAGATGGGGTTTGGAGAATAACCTCGATGGGTTTGAACTCGGTCTTTATCTGGACCACTTCACCCCTGGGGAGTGCGAAGGACCCGTTGATGTCCTTCAGTTCACGGAAGAACTCATCCTGGAATTCAGCACCCACTGACAGCGTGTAGATCTTGTCGTTGTCAAGGATTTCAATCGGGTCCACAATGACCGTCTTTCCATCGTCGGAAACCGAGATGTTAAGGTCCATTTCCGGATTCCTCAGTGTGAAATTGTCCACGAAGGTCTCCATATCCGAATGGTCAAGTGATACCTTGAACTTTATAGTGAAAGTGCCGGTGACCGGCATCCTTCCTTCATCATCCTTGGGATAAAGGACCTGGAACCAATCTGGAAGTCTGGTAAGTTCGAAATCCGCTCCTTCTCTGGATCCTCCAGAGTTAAGAGTTATTGGCCCGTACATCCCTGTAGAGAGACCAACCTTCGTCCCATCAGCCCTAACAGTTATGTTCATCAAAGTGAAATCATTGTGTTTGATCGGGATTGCATAACCACCGTTCTCAGAGGTGGTCCCCGTGGCTTTTACAACACCATTTTGGAGGACCTCAACCTTGACCCCACCTACACCTCTTCCCCTTGTGCTAACGGTCCCAACAACAGTAGAATCCTTCAAAGCCTCGGTCTCTACAGAAAGAGTGAAATCCCTCCAGAGAGGATTTTCCCCGGTAAGGGTTGCAACACTCTCATCAATGAAGATCGTATAGTTCGAATCGTATGCCAGGAAATCCCTGGGAACAAGTGACCATCTTGAAGCATCTCCGGGTGTTGATTCTATATCAATGGCCACCACATTGTTATCCTCGTTGAGGATCTTTAGATTGTCAGTGGTAATCGTATCAATATTCATATCGTAAGATGGACCGAGTTTCTCCTTAAACTCGATCTGTATCTTGGAGTCAACAGGTATTATTGTTCCAGGAGAGAGATCCGTGGTGAAATCCGTCCTTGCCTTCAAAACCACTGGAAGTTCTTTTTCATAGATCTTCTTGGTAACCATTACCGGATCAATGGTCCCATTCGTGATGGTCATTGCATCATTTTTATAATTGGGGTAGGTAATTGTGAAACCTGAATCCCTTTCCATCAATATCTCATTGAATACAACCTTACCAAGCAGGTCAGTAGTCTTTGATTCCAAAGTAGCAGAATGTGTCACTATTGCACCAAAGAGGGGGGTGTCATCCTCACCTACAATGGTGATGATGGCTGACCTTACTGGCCTCTTTGTCACATGAAGTCCCAAAACATCGATCGTCTGTCCTCTTTCAACCTCTATTTCGGACACACTGTTTCCTTCATACAAATACTCCTCATTTCCTCCAACGGTCGGACCGCTGACAGTGATGGTATGTCCGCCCACAGTGGGAAGGACCGAATTGAACTGATAGAATCCATTGACCAAAAACTGGGGTAAGCTCGAATCAAGACGGATCATTGATCCTGCCGGTGCTGGATTCGAAGTACCATTGATAGTGACCTGACATCTGAGGACACCCGGGGCAAGCTGGGTGGTAAAATTGAACCTGAAGGTCCTCCATAGCTGTGGATACCCGGTGGTGTTCTTTACAAGAGGTGTGACGAGTACCTCATATTCGGCATTATATTCAAGATCCTCATTGGGTCTTATCTTGCAGATCCGGGATGTGGGCCACTGGTACGTGATATTGACCTTCTCCCCCGAAACCTCCTTGAGGTAAAGAGTATCCATACCAACCGATGCTTGGTCTATATCATCGAAGAACTCAACGAACACATCATTGGGAACCCTGTCCTTTTCCACCGGTATACCCGTATTCATTTCTGAGGATGGAGCGGAGCTCCTGACCAGAGGATTTTCATCAATGGTCAATGTGTAATGTGTAGTGCTGTTAACATAAAGGGGCAGATATGCAACATCGCTCCCGTTTCCATTATTGAATGTGAAGTTGTCCTTTAATATATACACCTTCACAAGGTTGTTCTGACCCAGGTAGCTATCAAGTCCCAATTGTATATTGTCGAATCTTACGTTTCCGGTTGCATCAGTGAAATTTCCGCTCTCAGCGGTATTGTGCCAAACATGCTTATCGAACCTGAAGGACACTCCTTCAAGAGGTTGTCCAGAGCTACCATTCAGGATAGTCATGCTGATGTTCCCGAATACACCCTTGTGATAACCAAGAGTACTATTTGGAATATAATATATAGATGAAGGCCATGGATTTGGATTTGTTACCAGAACGCCCAGAGCACCTCCTGTCTCGTTCCATCCATAACAATCATCTAGGGTGAATGTCCAAGGTGCATTGGGATCATGAGTTGAGATATCCAAAAATGCTGAAAAATTACCTGGGGAGGTTGCATTCAAATTTATGGTAGCCGCAACAGGTGGTAGACTATTTGGTGGTGGAATGGGAGCCTTACCTGTAATATTCAAGCCGTAAACACTCGGGACACCATCCGGATTCGAAAGGTTAAGACCATCTATCCATCCACCAAAGGACCTCCATACTGCCCTTGTAGGCATCCCATCTGCTTCAATATCCTCATCTGCCATTAAAACCATCGAGCTTAACAGGATTGTAATAACCAACCCCACGATCATGACCCTTCTCATCTTCACACCTTCCTTTTGGTAATACCTTCATTCCTTCTCCTTTCAGATTTTTTTCCCATCAGGAGACCATTTCGAATGAATGACATTACTTGAAGTATACCTTATTTAAGGTTTCCGTTGGAATTCTCCGAAATATATCAATTTTTCTGTTAAAATGAGATGAATTCTTCTCAATAATGAAAAAGACCATGGATAAGTTCAAATATTTTTGAATACATTCAATACTTATGAAATATACAGGATCTAGCAAGAGTAAGAAAACCACTATAGATCATGATATTCAAATAGTATTAAGCAACCTTAACATATTAAAAGATGAATTAAGGATATCCATATTGAACATTCTCCAAAAACAAGAAAGCAAGGGTTTGAGCTTCAGTTCTATTTCGAAGGAGACATCGATCAGGCCAACCACCCTTGCTTATCACCTTAAGGTCCTGAAAAAGGCGGGTCTTGTCGAAAAGGGATTCAAGCAGGCATCAGAGGGACGTGATTACACCTGTTATACGATCACTGAAAAAGGATCGTCCGTATTTTCTTTGAGGGAAATAGTCAAGATGGGGACTGACCAGGTCCAAAAAGGCATCCATCCTGCAGATATCCCGATCTCGATCAAGGTCATACCTATGAGTTCGGGATCCATGATCATTGATATTGCGGAGATGATATAATGACCACACAAGGAAAACGAACAAGCGAGGTAAGGCTTGCCAGGAGCCCGGATCACAGGAGTCATTATATAATCGGGGCGATCCCGCAGTGGACAGAAGATGATCTCAGACTCCATTTGTATAACGAGGTCATAGAAGAAGAGGGAGGGCCCCTTTTCGTTACAACTACCCAATTGATCATTCCAAGAACTGCTCTTCCAAGGATCCTGGAAGCTCTGAAAACTGCTGTAAGGAACGACGGCAAGGTCGTAGTTCCGGAAGCAAAGTTATTCTCGGACCTCACAGCAGCGATCGATGGGAGCATACAGGAAAGGAAGGCTGCTAAAAAGAAGGTCCAAAAGATAAGGAGAAAATAAAGGGCCGAAGGTATGAATTGGATATGTCCAATTTCAACCTGTCAAGCTGGATTCGACCGAATTTCGGATAGTATCGATATCTGCTGGCTTTTCCAGAAAGTTGAGGATACCCAGTTCTCTTACCCTATCCTTGACCGATTCATCCGCTGTTAGGAACAATATCCTCTGATCTTTGTTCTGATCAAGGATCTTCTCAGCCAGATCGGTCCCTGACATTATCGGCATCCTGTGATCGATTATTATCAGATCTGGAAGAGGATCGAGGTTCTGATATGTTTTCAAGGCCATTTCACCGTTCAAGGATTGTGCAACCACCTTATGGCCCATGTCTTCAAGAATAATGGCCATGAGCTGCTGAATGGTCGGTTCATCATCTACTATCATTATATTGGCCATTTGAAAAACCCCTTCGCCCTCGCAATTACTATGGTTGATTGTATGATACATTAATTAAACCTATCCACATATTATCGATACTGATATCGCTTCTTTCTTAAAAGAGATATATTACAATGATGTGATCTCTTCCTTGATCTCCTTGTCAACCGCATCAATTAGAGAAGAGAAATCCTTGTTATCCATTTTGGCCATTCTTGATATTGAGACCCTGCACTTTGCAGACCTGATCCTATCCACGGAAACTCCTCTCTTTACAGCTGTTTGTGCAAATTTGTCGAATACAAGGATCGATCTGAGCATTCGCACTTGCTTTCCTTCGGGACAGAAAGAATCCACTTCATGGAAAGCATTCTGCTGAAGGAAATCCTCCCGTATCATCCTTGTTGTCTCAAGGGTCACCTGTTGAGAAGGTGGAAGGGCATCTGGTCCCACCAATTGGATTATCTCGTTCAACTCCGATTCTTCCTGAAGAAGTGCCATTGCGTCATTCCTCATCTTCAACCAATCAGGGGAAATGGAATCCTTCCACCAATCTTCGACCTTATCAAGGTAGAGTGAGTATGATTTCAACCAATTGATGGATGGAAAATGCCTTTTGTCTGCAAGATTGGAATCCAGGGCCCAGAATACCTTGACTATCCGAAGAGTGTTCTGTGTGACAGGTTCCGAGAAATCTCCACCGGGGGGTGAGACTGCCCCGATAACGGAGATGGAACCATCCCTATTATCGGTACCAATACATTGAACGGAACCAGCTCTTTCATAGAAGTTGGCCAGTCTGCTTGCGAGGTAGGCGGGGTATCCTTCTTCACCAGGCATCTCCTCAAGCCTTCCAGATATTTCCCTTAGAGCTTCTGCCCATCGGGAAGTGGAATCAGCCATAAGGGCTACATCATACCCCATGTCCCTGTAATATTCCGCAATTGTGATCCCTGTATAAACAGAAGCTTCCCTGGCAGCAACCGGCATATTGGACGTGTTGGCTATCAGGACGGTCCTTGACATCAGAGGCTCCCCGGTCCTTGGATCTTCCAGATGAGGGAATTCTCTCAGAACATCGGTCATCTCGTTGCCCCTCTCCCCGCATCCAATGTATACGATAACATCCGCATCGGACCATTTGGCAAGTTGATGCTGGGTAACCGTCTTTCCGGTTCCGAAGCCACCAGGAATGGCAGCCGTCCCTCCCTTTGCAATGGGGAAGAAAGTATCCAGTATCCTCTGGCCAGTGACAAGAGGTACCGAAGGATCCTTCTTCAGAATGAAAGGTCTGGAAGCCCTTACAGGCCATTTCTGCATCATGGACATCTCATGTATTCCATTTGACCCTTCGATCGTGCATACGATCTGATCAATATTGAAATGACCCTCGGATTCAATGGATGTTACCTTACCCTCAAAGTTGGGAGGGACAAGGATAATATGCTTCAAAGTGGAAGATTCCTGGACCCAGCCCACACCATCCCCACCCTTGATCCGATCGCCGATCTTCACAGTGGGATGGAATGGCCATTTTCTATCATGATCAAGAGGTCTGACGTTCACACCCCTGGCAATGAAATCCCCCGTCTGCTTCTGAATGGATTCCAGAGGTCTTTGGATCCCGTCGTATATCATGGACATCAATCCCGGACCAAGCTCCACTGAGAGGGGTTCATCCGATCTCACAACGATCTCCCCAGGAGCGATCCCGGCAGTCTCCTCGTAGACCTGGATGGTTGCAATATCGTCCTCAAGGCCGATTATCTCTCCCATGAGCTTCTGATCGCCCACATAGACTACGTCGTACATCTTCGAACCGCGCATTCCCTTGGCCTTCACCACAGGGCCTGCTATCATGTTGATGTAGCCATGGTCCTTGTCATCTTTTTCCTCGCTCATCCGGTCACCTCCTAAATGATCGTCAACTACTGTTCTCCTTCAATTGTATGAACGTTCTTTGAAGGGTCCATTCCTATAGCCCTTTTTATTAATTCGGAGGCCCTTCTATCCTCTTCCTCACCGGGAATAATCACTGTGACCGGAAGCATATCACCGGTCACTCTTCTTTCGAAAAGCTCCTTCGAAAGGACCTCCCCGCATTCTTTTGAGAGGATCATCACACCCACCCTTTCCTCCAATCTCTGGGCATACCATCTTTTTAGGTCCTCATTATCTTCTCCGATATTATGGATGAAAATATCGTTGATCCCGGCCAGGGAGAGGCCAAGGGCGATCTCCTCTGATACGGCTGCACAGATCCCCCCGGTCATTATGATGCCTCCTCAAGAACAAGCAGCTTTTTTGTCCTTTCAGCATCCCAGCCCGAAAAGGATGCCTGGTAGATAATTCGTAGATTCTTCAACTCCATTTCCTTTGAGAAAAGGTATCGGATGGTCGGTCCGATACTGGAACCATAGGAGTGAGAAAGACCTTTGACACCTTCAAGGACCACCCTGTCAAGAGCTGTCTCTACTGAAGTAATGTCTGTGGGATCGATCTCCTTTAAGAAGGGTTCCATATAGGTGCCAGTTAGAATAGATATCGCCTCCCTGGGACCGGAGGAATCCACCATCTGTTCTAATATTGGTCTGCCAAGGATACCACCTCCATGATAGAGAGATCTGATAGTGGCCTCTCTATCAAGGCCTGCCCTCTTTGACCTCATTATGGTATGGATATTGAACCTATCACAAATGATATCGTAGAATGCTCGTATGCCTCTCCTTGAAGTGAAAGGGACACCTTCAACAGAGGAAAGAACATCCAGACAATAACGATCAATGGCATCATCTATCATGAAAAGATCTATTTTTTCCTCATTCTTTACTACTTCAGATACTCGCTTGGCCATAGGTAATCCCCCAATGACCTCCAGAGCCGAGGAAAGGTCCTTGGATGCGAGCATCTGTCTCTCCAGGTCCTCATCGATCCTTCCAACAGGAAAGAGCGGGTCCTTTCTTCTTCCAATATACCTAAGGATCCGCTTCAATTCATCTCCCTCAAGTCTTGAGACATATGCTTTTATAAATGGCTTGATCGAAACTGGGGATCCCTCTACTGACGAACCGATCAGATCGTGAAAGGCTATGATCAACGATGCGTCCACATCCCTGAATGTGTCGTTCTGTAGACCCAGGACAAGGTCTGAGGTAATAGATTTTGAAAGGGTTTGAGGAGAGCGGATCTCAACTAATGGAAGGACCTCATCTTTCATGACATAGGGATTTCCAAGGGTGGATAATCTGGAATTCTGATATGCAAATTGCCCTATCTGGATCAGTTTCCTGATACCCATCACCGCTCCGAAGGTTACCAGACCTGCTCCAGCAACTCCAATGGCGGCCAGGACAGATGTCGGCATACCAAGGATTTCCACCACTATGTTTCCTCCTCATTCTCCAAAAAGGGTCCTCGCAATTGTTTCCCTGATCCTCTCTTCCTCTTTATCGAGTATGCCAGAGAACGTCATGTTCACCACTTTCTTCCCGTCCGAGCCTACACCAATGAACCCTCCGAGGAGATCCGTTTCATTTGACCGGGACACAGGTCCCAGCAATACCTTGATCTCGCTGATCTTACCTTTAACGCCGGGTTTTCCTGATAGGACCTTCAGATCTATGTCCCTGACTGGATACACTGATATCCCATCACCAAGTGCCTCAGATGTCTTCTCGTACATTGGGATCAGATATGAGGCAAGCTCCTCTTCATCCATTTCAGAGAACCTCTTCCTTACCAGGGAAATTGTCTCCCAGATAAGATCCTCCTTTGCACTAAGGAGGGCTTGCCTCGCTTTTCTCTTTCCGTCGGATAAATGGACGTTCTTGATATTCTCCAATTCCTTTAGAAGCTTTTTTTCCAATTCTTTGATCTCATCCTTGACCCGTGTCTCCTCGGTCTCTTTCATTGAGGACACCTTGCTACGTGCATCATTCAATATATCATCGATCTCGGAACGAGATTCTTCCTTTATCCTTGTGATCAAATCCTCCATTCCCAATGGGCAGACCTCCCTGAGGTATCAGAGCATTCCCGAAGCAAGCAAGAGGAATATAGCCACAAGGAAGCCGAATATTGCCATGGTCTCTGACATTACAGCGAATATCACTCCCTGGCCGAAAACCTTATTGTTCCTCCCAAAAGCAGCCGCTGCGGCAGAGGCGGTCATACCCTGGGGGATTGCGGAAACGCTGGAAAAGGCGATCACAATCCCAATAGCTAATGCCCCCCACCCAACAAAGGGTTGTTTAAGGATCGCAAATTCTGGTCCTCCCGTAAGACCGGTAAAGTTCAGGACCAGAATGGATATCAGGAGACCATAGATCCCCTGGGTCATTGGGAGAGCTTGGTATACTATCAATCTTCCGAACTTATCAGGTCTCTCAGCTGCAACTCCGGTAGCTCCGGCTCCTGCTATCCCAATACCGATAGAAGACGTGATAGCTGCAACACCCATTGCCAACGCGACCCCGATAAAGACAAGCATCCGATTCTCCTTGACAACAAGGGAATCCTCCTGATTGTCTGGATCAGTGTATTCCAGATACTCTCTTATGTTCGTCATTCCATCTTCATCTTTATCCTCGTTCGCATCGTTGGTGGAATTATCCAATCCATTGGCAGACTCCCAATCATCATCCATTCCATCTCGATCGATGTCCAGATAGGGCGTCCTGTCAGCTGACGCGTGGCTTGCAACTGCCACCAATGCGATCAAGGTCAAAGCAATGACCCCGATAGCTATCTTTGGGTATCTCTTCATTTCAAATCCCTCCGATCTCTTTGTAATTGTTTGAAATATTATCTGTGAAGTGGGATCGACGATCAGCAAACACCATCATCACCCCCAGGTCCAAGGCAGTTCGGAGGCTGGGTAGTATAGAACCTTTCCATTCCAAAAGGTTCAAAGGCCTTCCCTCCACCCTCAAAGAACCTGCCAAAGAATTCCACGAATTGAAGTCTAAGAGAATGAACCCCGGCTCCAAGGGCTTGAAGTAATAAATTGAAAACATGCAGGAAGATCAAGAGAAGAAAAACGATCGGTATCATTATTGCGCCTGCTTCAGAGAGCATCCTTCCAACGATGTTGAAGGCCATGGCAAGGCCGAAGGTTGATAGCCCAAGGGCCAGGATCCTGGTGTAGGATATCCAATCACCAACGAATCCTTCTATGTTGAACAGGACCATTCCTTTTGCATTGAATGCCAAAAGGATAGTTCCTATGACGAAGGATCCACCTCCTATCATAGAAAGCAATTGGTCCAGCTCCCACCAACCAATGAGAAGGGCCCCAACAAAGATCACACCTCCAACCTGGATCAGCATCCATGAAATAGTTCCTTTGAAGAAACCGAACACATCTCTCTTGATCAGCTTGTCCATACCATAAAGAAGGATCCCCAGGTTCAACTGGAGGAGACCGATATAAAGGGATATCTGGAAGAGAAGCATTGGATCCTTCAACGTGTCATAGGGTAACTCGTAACCAAATAAAACGAACGTGAACAATGGGGAGCCTGGATTTCCTAAGAATACTCTTGGTATAAGATCTCCGAAGAAAGCACCCATCCATATTCCAGCGATCGTTGTGGACAATCCCATGAGAAAGCCCATCCACCCCGTCATCCTGATCGTTTTATTCCCTTTGGAAAAGAGTATGATAAGTGAGGTTATCAACATAATCAAGATCCCATAGCCAGCATCACCAAGCATTAGACCGAAGAAAAGGATGAAGGGGACCGAGATCCAAAGGCTTGGATCGATCTCATTATATTTTGGAACAGCAAAAGTGGTGGTCAAGGGTTCGAACATACTTCCCAGCCAACCATTCTTCAATTTTGTCGGCACCTGATTCTCCTCTATCTCCTCAAGCGTGGGTGATCTGTGATCAACGTGGAACCTCTCTCTACACCTTGTTGTAAGGATATCAAAAAGCTCATCCAGCCGGTCCTTTTCGATCCAACCGGTCATTCTACAAGTATATCTGGTTCTCTTCATGGATGAACCAAGTGATGTTCTTTCCATTTCAAGTTCCACAAGCTCCAGATAGGCCCTACATGCAGGAAGCAGAAGCAGAGCAAGTTCCGATCCGGAGGACCTTATCTCACTATACCTTGATTCGAGGCTGTTCCTGAAGGTTTCTATCCTTGGTATAAGCCTTTCAATATTGAGATTCAAAATGTCAAGATCTGCATTATTACGCTTCAGGATGTCCTTGAACCGATCGACATCGATGTTCATTTCTGTGAATATCCGTCCCCTTAGAGCTTCGGACATCCTTCCCTCCTGAGATCGGGAGTAAGTGATCCGAACAGAATGAAGACCCTCTTTCCGTTCAAGAAGGGATCCTTGAATGTTTCCACCGATACCCTCCACTGTTTTCTTCAGTTCATGGAACTGTCTGGTTGTCCCGATCCTGATCCTTATCCTGCGGAAAGATGATATTGTATTAAGGTCCAGATCAAGACCTGAAAGAGAGGTCAAGCGGCCTATCAACTCAGTGATCTGATCAATATCCTCTTCAATTCTTTTTAATGAAGATTCCAAGGGTTCAGTTCTTCTCTGGGCAGAGGCCACCCATTTCTCTGCATGGACCTTGATATCTCCTCCGGGTTCGCTGAACCATTTCTTTCTTACACCAAGCACCGCTTTAAGACCTTTCAAAGTCGGCTCCATGGGGGAAAGAAGATCGTTCATCCTTTCAAGCCTGGAGCGAAGGTCCAAAAGGATCGGATCTATCCCCGGATCCTTCGATGTATCGATATCAATGGACTGGATCAATCTGGAGGCTTGAAGGTCTTTCAGGACCTTGTGGAGGTCGTTCCTCATGAGGAATGCCTCGATCCGCTCCATTTTTTGGGGATACAATGTCAGACCGTCCTAATCTTGAAAACTATCCATGATGGTTTCAAGGACCCTGAAAACGGCACTATCCATCCTACCCTTCGCTTTGTTACTGAGGTCCTGAGCAAGGGCGATCCCATCCTTCCTTACTCTGGCAGACTCCTCCGTGGCTGATTTCTTGACCACATCAAGTCTCTTCTTTCTTGAAACCTCGAAATCCGATAGGGTCCTATCATGGAAGGTCAACGCCTCCTCTTCCGCCTTTCGGATCAACCGCTCTGACCGATCTTTGGCCTCCTGAACTGACCTCTCGGCTGCCCTTTCTGCATCCAAAAGTTTTTTTAGATCCCCCTCGCCCATTTCAGCATCACCGAAGCCTTTTTTGAAACCGATTGGGCTTAATCCATCGTATTACTTAACACTTACTAATAAATACATTTCATTGCAGATAATAACATTCTTCCACCATAAAATAGAGAAAAACAACAGGAACTACCTATTTTAACATAATACTGAACTAAGATATATAATTTTGTTATTTGATTTTTCAGTTCTAGCAGGGTGGCATTTCCGACCAAAATGATACTGGACTGCACCCCAAATAGTGGACACTCTGATAAGCTAATGAATCAATGGAGGTGAAGCATGGCGAAACCGAGAAACTACTACACCCGCGATTTCAAGATGGCGATCCTATCACAGATCGAGGCAGGTGTCCCCATGGCCCAGGTAGCAAGGGAGAACGGAATACATCCAACTCTGGTTGCTCGCTGGAAGAAGGAATATCTGGTCAATCCTGAGAAGGCATTTGCAGGTCCGGGACATCCATACAAGGACCAGGCCAGGGTTGCAGAGCTGGAGAGAATGGTCGGGAAACTCTATGCCGAGAATGAATTTCTAAAAAAAACCTTGGAGACCATGAACGAACGAGTAGAGGAAGAGAATGGAGTGCACCCTTAAAATGGTATAGTGAGTTAAGCAACAGGAACATCATGGGGTTCACTCCAATGAACTCCCGTGTGTAACACGTCCTAGGTTTTGCTTTACTTCACTTCCGTTGTCGTATTAGCTAATCATAGTATCCACTGTTCATGATGCATTCCAATAGCAGTTATAACTGGGTTATATAAAATGATAAATAAGTAATAGTCATATTCATATTCATTCTGATTCTGTTTGGATCGTTTAATGTGGAAAGTAAACTGATCTTTAACAAGCCAAATAGAATAAAACATATTGTCGACAGGGTGGGTAAATGACTAGAAAATTGGATGAAAGGATCATCTCAAAAGCTATTATTGAGACCTATATGAACGAGCTGATCGAGGCCACTGATGTAGATGTGGCCATTGCCGGAGCTGGACCTGCTGGAATGACCGCGGCATATTTTTTGGCCAAGGCCAGTTATAAGGTTGTCATCTTTGAACGAAAACTGTCCCCAGGCGGCGGGATGTGGGGAGGTGGTATGTTCTTCAATACCATCGTGGTACAAGAGAAAGGATTAGAGTTGCTGAATGAGTTCGAGGTGCGATACAAGAAATACCAGCCTAATTACTATGTTGCAGATTCCGTTGAATGTGTATCCAAGATAATGGCTAGGACAATTAGCGCAGGAGCCAAGTTATTCAATGTTGTCAGCGTGGATGACACTCTCATCATTGACAATAGGGTCTGTGGATTCGTTATCAATTGGAGTCCTGTGGACACTTCGAATTTACATGTTGATCCACTAACTATCAGGAGCAGATATACAATCGAGGCCACTGGCCATCCGCTGAGTGTACTCAACACACTTGTGAAGAAAAAGGGAAAGGTTCTCAATACCGAAGATGGCGGTATCCAGTGGGAGGAGCCGATGGACGCAGATAACGGGGAAAAATTGGTAGTAGAGAACTCCAAAGAGGTTTACCCTGGAATATACGTGGTCGGCATGGCGGCAAATGCGGTCTACGGTGCTCCCAGAATGGGCCCTGTCTTCGGTGGAATGCTTCTTTCAGGTAAAAAAGTCGCTGAGGAAATAATCAAGCGATTAGAAGGTGAAGATAAGTGTTAGGTGATATTTACCGAGTCATTGACGCCAACCTCAACAGGCTCAAAGAAGGGCTTAGGACTGTAGAGGAACATGCAAGATTAATCTGGGGCGACTCTTCACTTACCAAGAGATCCAAAGAGATTAGGCATGAAGTAACGGTCTTGGTAGAGAGGTATCTGTCATGGGACGACCTGCTTTCAAACAGGAATTCCATTCAGGACGTAGGCCAGCACTTGGACCCTGAGACTGAACTAACTCGCGAGGGTATATCTTCGGTACTGGTGTCGAACTTAAAAAGAGTCCAAGAAGCCGCAAGGGTCCTAGAGGAATACTCCAAGCTTGTGAACACGAATCTGTCTATGGGGTTTAAAAATATCAGGTTTGATCTCTATAACCTGGAACAGGAATATTTCAAGTACCAAAACCTGTTTTTTTCGCTTTATTTGCTAGTATCTGGGCCTGAGGGAGTTAGGGAGGCAATAAAGGGTGGCGTGGATCTGGTCCAATTCAGAGATAAAACGTCATCGGATTCTGTTAGGTTAGAAAAAATCCGAAAACTAATGAACATCACAAGGAGAGCAGAAATACCGTTGATAATTAACGATAGACCCGATCTGTGCGTTCTCTCCAACGCTTCAGGTGTTCACCTTGGCCAAGATGACATACCGGTCGCTGAGGCCAGACAAATCATTGGACCCGGCAGGATCATAGGTGTTTCCACCCATACCTTAAGACAAGCAGTTCGAGCGGAAGAGGAAGGGGCTGATTACATTGCCACCGGCCCTGTGTTTTCCACAGAATCCAAAGGCCTACCAGTGGAAGGTATCGGATTGGAGATCCTCAAAGAAGTAGTTGATTGTGTACACACCCCCGTGGTCGCAATTGGCGGTATTACCAAGGACAATGTTGAGCAAGTCCTGGCCACGAATGTTAGACGGATAGCGGTAATGAGAGGAATAATTGGTGGGGATGATCCCGGAAAGAATGCTGAGTCGTTGAAATGTAAGATAAGTAAGGTTGAATGAGAGTTGATATCATGTTGATGAAAGATGCCAAGAACGGGGAGATCACACCTGTAATCAGAGAGGTGGCAGATAACGAGGATATGAATCCTGAGAAGCTAGCCAAACTTGTCGCCCAGGGCAAGATAGTGATCCCAGTCAACAATAGAAAAAAGAGTTTGAGACCGATTGGTATCGGTAAGGGTCTCAGGATAAAGGTTAATGCGAATATCGGGACATCCATGGATTACAATGACATAGAGGAGGAGATTGAGAAGGCTAGGATATGCATGAAATATGGTGCTGATACCATTATGGACCTCTCCACGGGTGGAGATGTAACCGAGATCAGAAGGAGAATAATCCAGGAAGTAAACATCCCAACGGGAACGGTTCCCATTTATCAAGCCGGACTGGAAAAGATTCTAGAAAAAGAAGGCGCCGTTGTAGACATGTCCGAAGATGATATGTTCAACGCCATCGAGACACATCTTAAAGACGGTGTTGACTTCATCACCGTGCACTGCGGTGTAACCAGGGAATCCGTAAGAAGGTTGAAGATGTCCGGAAGGATTACAAACGTAGTTTCCAGGGGTGGCGCGTTCCTCACTGCCTGGATCCTTCACAACGATCAGGAGAACCCCCTTTACCGAAACTTCGACTACCTATTGGACATTGCCTCGGAATACGACGCCACCTTAAGCCTAGGCGACGGTATGAGACCCGGGGGTATCTCGGATTCTACTGACATGGTCCAGATTGAGGAGCTTGTGACCCTTACCGAACTTGTGAAGAGAGCCAGGAAGGCTAATGTTCAATCCATGGTGGAAGGGCCGGGACACATCCCATTCCACCAGATAGCTGCTAATGTCCAGCTGGAGAAAGCCATGACAGATGAGGCGCCTTTCTACGTTCTGGGCCCCCTGGTTACTGACATAGCCCCCGGGTATGATCATATTGTGGGAGCTATTGGTGGAGCTATGGCGGCTTTTGCTGGCGCTGATTTTCTATGTTATGTGACACCATCTGAGCATTTATGTCTTCCAACGATCGATGATGTGGTTGAGGGTATCATGGCTTCGAGAATCGCAGCCCATGCCATTGATATCACTCGTGGGATCGGCTTGGAATCGGATATAGAAATGGATATTTACCGAAAGAAACGAGACTGGGAAAAAATGTTCTCAGTGGCAATGAATCCAATAAAGGCAAGGGCCTATTACGAGCGCAGAAAGGCCAAAGACAGCGATGTCTGTAGCATGTGTGGGGATCTATGCGCGATAAGGATATGCGAGAAATACCTGAGTGAATAGTACTTTCTCACCTCCATGATCTGGCGGAGATATCATCAATGGAGGATCACCTTTCCTAGTTCCCCGGTCCAAGACTCTTCCCGAAAAGGGAGAGGGAACTATTTCTCTTGAACAGATCAATGGAACGCCCATGTTGAACATATCTTCATCTTCAATAGATGTAGAATTCAGATACGAGAAGAAAAACAATTTATCAGAACTCGAAGATTTCTCCTTTTCAAATGCGTACATTGATTCTTTAAACAATTTTACCTTAATCTCAATATTCTTCTCTGGTGAAAATGTCTGTCAATCATCCTTTAAATTTGAGATCCATGATGATACTAGAGGTAATTCTTGGGATGTAGGTCCGATAGGTTTGGTCCATGGTTGGAATAAAGTAGAAGTATATAGGGATAATTGGATTGATTAGATTCCACTTGTCGCCGAATACGGCAAAATCTAAATGATGAGAAGATGTTTTCAGAAGAGGATGAAAGGGGCAAAATACAAATGAGCTAACAACAAATAAATAAAGAGGCTCCTTTGTAATTCTAATGAAGGTGAGGAGATCATTTATTCCATTTCTTATCTTGGTATTATTGGTTTTATTATCAAGATCTGTATTAGGAAATGGTACCGTTGAACCTGATTGGTATGCCACTCCACTATTCCTTATTTTATTGATCCTTTTTATAGGTCCACTGATCGAATCAATGATCGTGGGATTGTTCCTTAGTAAGGAAGAGATTTTGAGAATTCGAATATACTTTATTTTTTATTTCTTTGTTATTAATCTATTTACAGTACCAATAACTCAATTTTTAGTAATGTTTCTATCCGATTTATATCGTACCAATCTGTTTTTACTCGCAGAGATATTTCCAATTATTATGGAATTCTTTGCAATATTCATCTTTATTAATCATTACAATAAAAAGAAATTGATGAGGTCCGAATATTCATTGAAGTATATTTTCCTCATGGCATTAGTTTCTAATATAGCTACTATTATAATGGGATTGTTTTTATATTACTTTATAAAATAAGAAGAAATATCAAGAACAAATCATCACATTCAAATCTTTCAAAGAACAGAATTATCATCTATGAATATACTTATCCACAATTATTGCAATATTTAAACAAACCAGTAAAAATAGTATTATTATTGTAATAATGAAAATCCAACACATATGATCCATAGGAAACAATTGATCAAATAAAGAACGTGGATGAGGGGGATACCCTCCGGAATGTATAGTTACTTGAATTTCTTTATAATAGGTTGAATTATCCGAGTATTTTATTGTCACGTTTACCAAATATAATCCAGTTTTATCATATGTATGGGCTGCGATCTTGCCATAACTCCAATCCGTAAATGTTCCATCTCCCCAATTGTAATAATACTGCACATTATCATCGTTTGGGTATTCGAGAGAATGTCCATTTACTATGATAGGTTGTTCGTGATAGTAATAACTAATATTATTATCTCCATAATTATTTGTATTATATGAAGAAGATATCATAATATGGTCTTGTAATATGGAGGAAATTAGTATACCCATTATGAAAAATGTTAACCTCCTTCCCATAAGAAATCATTTAAATCTTCACTAATAAAACCTACCACTTCATGAATACATTCGAAATGAGTTCCAATTATCGCCGAATACGGCAAAATCTAAATGGTGAGAAGATGTTTCCTAAAGTGGACGGG
>CBDDUX010000060.1:0-59756 GCA_965234725.1 Thermoplasmatota archaeon
AGACCAACCGATTTTCATCCTTATGTGTGGCCCGTAGGGTCATGAGTGCTTCTTTATAGAAATCGATAATTAACCAATCATCCTTGAGTTTGAGTTGATATATATCCAGATCGATATTGGTCTCGTTGAATGTAACATTCCCTTTAAAATGTTGATCATCTTTCAATTCGTGGACATCAACCAGGGCCTTTTCAAGAACGGTCCTGTTGATCTCAGGCATACTGGTTCCGGAACCGATGTTTTTCTGATATTCCTCCATCCCATCGGTTCCTGGATCCAGACCAATAGAGATCAGAACCAACACGAAAACAATGGCAGTAGCTCTGATCACTCTAACTTTCAACATATTCGATCCCCCCTCTAAACTCAATTACAGGCATCAAGGTCCTCTCCCTCCCTTGGATGTGATATCCTCAATTATCGCGATGACATCCTCTCTCTCAACGGATTCTTCCCCGAAGATGTGTTCAAGGTCCTCTTTCAGAGAGGTCCATGCCTTCTTTCTCTGGACCTTGCCTCCGATCCTTCCGGGATCATAATGGACCCTGAGCAGGTCCTCTCGATCAATAATTACGATGCAGATGATGTCCCCAAGTGGAGGGATGACACCGATCAGGAGGCCCATCATTGTATCATACCATTCGACAAGTATCCCGCTGGATTCAGCGGATTGGAGAAGGCGGGATTCCACGTTGGAATCCTGTGAATTGACAGCTTTCGAAATGGCCTGTCGGGAGACTGAGAACTCATCCGATATCTCGGATTGGGACTTGCCTCTTCTTCTTAGGTCCCAGTAGAGGAATTGCGATCTTGCCTTCTTTCCCTTCCTGACCATTCTATCAATTCCGAACCCACTCAAATCTGAACAATGTGAAATTGTCCAGGGTCTTCCATTTTCCTGGATCGGCATTCCATTTTCCGATACCTGTCAACCTTTAATGGTTGATATTATTGATTGTCATATATAATGGTTTGTAATGTCTGATTACGATAGTAACCCATTGATCCGATCCTTGAATTCGACGATGAAATTTATGACCTCCTCAACATCATGCTTCTCCATCGGATCATTTCCGGGATATCTCTGGAAATTATACCTTATAAGAATGGAGTTTACCTTCCTGCATATGTCGGGTCCAAGCTCTTCCCGAAAATACCTTCCAAATAAACCTCCAACATTGTGAGTAATGATCGGATCATCTATCTTGTTCATCAGAAGTGATTTGATCAGCAATTCAAGGGAATGGATGGCACTGAACATTGAGGGTTCCAACAAACCATTTTCAAGATTATTCCTGGCAGCATCAAGATATATATTGCTCAAAATGAGATATTGCGATACCTCATCATGATCTTCCATATCTCATCTCCTCCACCTCCATCCCTCGAAAAGATGATCTTTCCCTCATTCCTAATTTCATTATAGATCCCCTCCGAACTCTCCAAAAGCTCCTTCCTTGAAGCAAACACAGGACCGATCCTGTGGTCGAGTTTATAAGATATCCCGGAGAGGAGATCAACGAACATATTCTTGTCATTATCAGACCATTTATCTTTGATGAAGAGTAGATCTAGATCACTCTTCATGGTTCCTTCATCCCTTGCTGTAGATCCAAAAAGTATTATGATTTCAACGGACCTGCCCAGATCGCTTTCACCAATCTCATCAAGTAATTTTGAAAGATCATCCCTGAAAGAGTTTTCTTTGATCTGTACAAGAAGTGCTTTACCAGGATCAAGCTTTCCTTTAGAAAAATATGACAGATTCCTTCCTGATTCCGGGTCGACATTCAAATGGAGAGAAAATGGCAATAATCTATAACGGGCTTCTTTGCCCCTTTCATTCTTAATTATCTCCTTTTCTACGATCCCCATCGATTCAAGATCAACCAGATACTTCTGATGCAATGTGGGTTTTGTCATATCCAAAACTTGGGACATCTCCGTAAGTGACTTGCTTCCCGATAGAAGGACCTCAAGGATCTTTAAGGATACCGGGCGGAGCAATTTCTCATACATATTATCATATAAGCTAATTAGCTAATTAGATAATAACCTAACCATTAAATGATCAGGTTCAGTAAAAAATGAGGACCAAAAAGGTCCTTAAAAAAAGAAAAAGCTCAGTGGCCCTCTTCTTCTGCGTGTTTTCTATATGCAGCGATGTCGAGGAGTTTGGAGATCTCTGATCCGTCCTCTATCTTCATCTTGTAGATCCAGTTATCATAACAGTTCTCGTTGAGCTGCTCGGGAGCATCGACCAGCTCCTCGTTGATCTCCAGGATCTCTCCGGAAAAAGGAGAGTAGATCGGTGTGGATGCCTTCACTGATTCAACGGCACCCTCCGGTTCCAGCTCCTTGAACTGCGTAGCCTTCTCACCCACCACTGGCGGTTCGAGATAGACTATATCCGTCAGATGATGCGTAGCATATGCGGTGATGCCTACTATCGCTACATCCCCTTCAATCCTTGCCCACTCGTGTGTGGGTGTGTATTTGAGGTCCTCCGGGAACTCCAATCCTGATATGTCTGACATTTCGAAACCTCCTTTGACTTTCCTTGAAACGATGCAATGTATCTTAATCTTTCTCAGGTCAGGTCCTTGGGTTGATAACCTCTGCAGGCACCATCCTGTTCTTTATCTGGACTTCAAAGGTGGATCCTATCTCCATGAGATCAAGGGGAACATATCCCAGACCCATGCCGATCTTCTTACCGGGTATCATCGTTCCCGAAGTGACAATACCCACCTTTTTACCATCCTTGAAGATCTCCATTCCAGTCCGGGGTATTCCCCTTTCCTTGAGGTGGAAGGCCACGAACTTCGCCGGCACTCCTTCATCCTTCTGCTTTTCCAGAACATCCTTCCCCACGAAATCATGGTTCCATTTCACTACCCAGGTAACATTAGTCTCTAATGATGTCCTGTTGAAATCGAAATCCTGACCGGAGAGGAGAAGGGCCTTCTCCAATCTCAGGGTATCCCTTGCTCCAAGGCCGATGGGTTTAATACCAAAATCAGCCCCGTGCTTGAAAATGGACCTCCAAACGGCCACAGCATCCTCATTGGGTATCATCAGCTCGAAGCCGTCTTCTCCGGTATAACCTGATCTCCATACGAGATAGGTCCTTCCGAGATCCCTGAAATGCATATAATCGCAGTTGAAGAACTTCATGTCGCATGGATGGGTGGTGACCTTCTTCATCACAGCTTCCGCCTTGGGACCCTGGACCGCGATAATTGCATAATCGTCCGAAATGTTCTCGAAGACGGTCCCCGCCTTCCTGTACTTATTGAAATGGTCCCAGTCTAACTTGATCTTTGCAGCATTTGGAACCGCGAAATAGTGCTCCTCTGAGAGCTTTGCAATGATCATATCGTCAACTATCTGTCCTTCTTCGTTGAGGAAATGGGTGTATTTCAACTGCTTCATCCTCATTCCCTTGATATCTTGTGTCAGGATATTGTCTACGGTCTCTGTAGCAGTATCGCCGAATATCCTGAAATTTCCCATGTGGGACACATCGAATACCCCAACATTCTCCCTGACAGTTATGTGCTCATCCGTTATCGAAGTATAGTGTGTTGGAAGGTAGAAACCAAAGAAGTCTACCATGGAGCCTCCCATCTCCTCATGTACTTCCGCCAGAGGTGTTTTCTTCAATGTCATATGATATCTCCTTTTATCAAAGTGGACGCCACACCGATCGCCAAATCCATATTTTAATCTATGGTGAAACCGGGTTGGGAGGGTCGGAATGACTATTTACAAACGGGAAAAAAAGATGGGTCGGATCTACTCTTCCACTCCATGGGCAAAGGTTATCTAGTGCCCCCGTAATCCAGTGGAGCCTCGATGAGAGACAGGACGGTTATCGATGCATTATCTACCAAATCACACTTCAGAAGCGGAAATGCTGAAAAAGATGGGACTATCCTCGATTGAGGACCTGTTTGACGATATACCAGAGGCCCTCAAGGCCAAGGATTTGGAACTCCCCCCTGGTATGTCCGAGTTGGAGGTCCTGAGAGATGTCGACAGAATGATGAGGAATTCCAAAGGAGCAGGGGATATGCTGATGTTCCTGGGCGGCGGATTCTATGATCATTTCATACCAACCGCTGTGGAAAATGTCATGTCTCGTTCAGAACTCTACACATCCTATACCCCTTACCAACCAGAGATGTCACAGGGTATATTGCAGGCACTTTTCGAATACCAATCCCTGATCGCAGAATTGGTGGGCCTGGATGCCGTTAACAGCTCGATGTATGATCTGCCCACGGCCATCGGTGAGGGCATCCTTATGGCAAACAGGATGAACCACAGGGATGTCTTCTTGATACCTCAGCTAATTACCAGGGATAAACTCTGTGTCATTGAGAACTACACCAGAGGGGCAGGGATCAAGCTTGAAATGGTCCCGTTCAAAGAAGGAAAAATGGACCTGGAAGCACTCAAGGGGCTTTTAACTGACAATGTCTCGGGGGTCTATATCGAGAACCCGAACATGCTGGGTCTATTCGATGAGGGAGCAATGACCATCAAGAGCATGATGGACCCAAAACAGGTTTTTATTGTCGGTATCAACCCAATGACCCTCTCCATCGTAAAACCTCCGGGTGAATATGGAGCTGATATCGTAGTGGGGGATGCACAACCTCTGGGAATACCTATGAGCTTCGGAGGACCCTCAGTTGGCATCTTCGCAACGGATATGAAGAATGTGAGGAAGATGCCTGGCAGGATAATTGGTGCAACGAAGGATTCCGAAGGAAGAAGAGCCTTCGCAATGACCCTTTCCACGAGGGAGCAGCATATCAGAAGGGAGAGAGCGACATCGAACATTTGCACGAACGAGGCATTGACATCGATCATGGCCGCTTCCTACCTTGCAACCCTTGGAAAGAACGGAATGAACGAATTGGGGATCCAGCTCGCTTCAAGAGGCAACTACCTTTCTGGCAGGATAGATGAGTTGGAAGGTTTCGCAGCCCCGGCATATCCTGGCAAGTTCTTCAATGAGTTCCCGGTGAAGGTGGACGTGGACGTCTGCAAGTTCCTAAATAAATGTGAAGAAAAAGGGATCCTGGCCGGCATTAATGTTTCCGCAGAGGTCGATTCACTTGAGAATGTCTTCACGGTGGCCACGACAGAAATGCATACCAGTAAGGACTACGAGAAATTGGTTGAGGTCCTCAAGGAAGCAAGGGAGGTGTTGAAGTGAAACACACCTTCAGGCAGGCAAGATATGACGAGGGCCTTCTGATAGAGAAAGGGAGACCGGGAAGAAAGGGAGCATCCCTTCCGCCCTGGGATGAGATGAAAGATGTCAAGGACCTTCTTCCGAATGGTATGATCCGAGAAAAATTGAACCTGCCTGAGATCTCCGAACCGGAGCTCATCAGGCATTATATCAGGCTCTCCCAGATGAACTACGGTACTGATTCCGGCATCTACCCTCTTGGTTCATGCACCATGAAGTACAACCCCAAGGTAAACGACAAGATCGCCTCCCATCCCACACTCCAGAGGATGCACCCACTACAAGCGGAAGATACAATTCAGGGATTGCTTGAGATGATGTATCAACTGCAGAAAGACCTTTCCGATATCGGAGGTCTGGATGCCTGCACACTTCAGCCGGCAGCAGGGGCTCAAGGCGAGTTCACAGGACTGCTGATAGCAAGAAAATACCATGAGTCAAGAGGCGATCTGAATCGTGACGAGGTTATCGTACCGGATTCGGCGCACGGGACGAATCCTGCTTCAGCAGTATTGGCTGGTTTCAAGGTCATAGAGATAAAATCCGGAGAGGACGGAAACGTTGATGTGGAAGCATTGAAGGAAGCACTCTCGGAAAGGACCGCTGCTTTCATGATCACAAATCCCTCCACCCTTGGAATATTCGAGAGCAATATTTGCAAGATACAGGAGGCATGCCACAATGCGGGTGCTCTGCTTTACTATGATGGAGCCAACCTTAACGCCCTTATGGGAAAGGCCAGACCGGGCGATATGGGATTCGACATCATGCACTACAACCTTCACAAGACCTTCTCAACACCCCATGGTGGTGGAGGACCTGGCGCAGGCCCTGTTGCGGTCTGTGAAAGACTGACACCTTTCCTTCCGGTACCAGTGGTGATCAAGGATGGAGATACCTTTAAACTGGATTATGACAGACCAAATTCCATAGGAAAGGTAAAGGGTTTCTACGGGAACACAGGTGTCCTTATCAGGGCATGGGCATTCATAAGGATCCTGGGCGGAGAAGGATTAAAGAGGGCTTCCGAAATTGCAGTCCTAAATGCTTCCTATATCAGGTCGTTGATACAGGATGTCTATCCTGTCCCGTTCAGGACCAGGGACCAGAGGACCAAGCACGAATTCGTTGCATCTGCTACCTTCCTCAAGGAGAAAGGAGGATCGGCCAAGAATGTATCCAAAATGCTAGTTGACAGGGGCCTTCATCCACCTACGAATTACTTCCCTCTCATCGTTGACGAAGCATTGATGATAGAACCCACCGAGAGCGAAACCATGGAGGAGCTTGACAAATTCTCACAGGCTTTGATCGAGATCGCAGATGCCTCTGAGGACGATTTCAAAAACGCTCCTGTCAATTCAACAGTATCCAGGGTCGATGAGGTCCTTGCAGCCAAAAAGCTCATCCTCAACTGGAACCAGTTCCCTGAAGAGGAATAAGAACAGCAATGATCGCACAGACGATCCGAAAGTTCTGGGTCACTCGCAATAAAGTCAGATCATTACCTGGATCGCATGGTCCTAACTTTTGATTTAGCCTTAACCTTAATTAACCAAATAAACATGGGGGAACCGCTCAAGTTCCGGCAAGGTGCTTTTATGACTGAGAATGAACCTATGGAGATCATTATTGTAGGTCTGGGAGCAAGCGGATTGTATGCTTCCAAGGCCGCACTCAACACCAACAGAAAATGCCATGTTACCATCATCGAAAAGAGGGACTTTGACCAGTTCTCTCCTTGTGGTCTCCCATTTGTAATAGAGGGAGTTGTCAAGGACCTCGATGATCTAAAGCATACGGTCCCTGAGGTAAAAGGCAGACTCGATAAACTCCTCCACCATGAGGTCCTCTCTATCAACAGCAGTGAAAAAAGCCTGGTGGTCAAGGACCTGGACTCACATGAAGAGAAGGTCATGAATTACGATTCCCTTATCCTTGCCAATGGAGCAACCCCGATCAACCTTCCTGTCCCGGGGGCAAGGGAACTTGTTGGGAAAGGGGTCCATTTCGTTTCAAATCTGAATGATACAGAAGATCTTCTAACAGCTGTCAGGTCCTCGAAGTCGAAGAGATCGGTGGTTGTAGGCGGTGGAGCAATAGGCCTTGAGGTCGCAGTAGGGCTCAGGGAACTTGGCCACAAGGTGGTTATTACAAAGAGAACCCCACCGCCACTCCCAAGGAACCTGGATCCGGTCATGGGGGCCCATATCGTGGAAAAATTGGAATCCATGGGGATCAGAGTGACCTTCGGTAGTGGGATAGATAGTATTAACGGAAAGGAAAAGGTGGAATCAGTAACAATAGCCGGTGAGGTCATCCCCTGCGATATTGTCGTCATGGCAGTTGGAATGAAGGCAAATTCAAAACTGGCAGAAATGGCTGGCTGTAAGACATCCAAAGGGATCGTAACGGTGGACAACAGGATGCAGACGACCGTAAGTGGGATCTACGCTACAGGTGATCTCGTTGGGACATATTCTCGTATGGACAGATCGCCAACTACCATGCAGCTTGCAACCTCAGCTTTCAGACAGGGAATGGCGGCTGGAACAAATGCAGCAGGTGGTTCAGCCCAATACCCTGGAGCAATGAACACTTTTCTAACGGTGATCGATGGCCTGGAGATAGCAGCCACAGGGTACAATCTCGATACTGCACAGAACCTGGGTTATGATGCAATTGGCATCTCGACAAAGGGAGATGTAAAACCACATTATATGCCGGAATGTACCCAGATAAGCCTAAGGGTAATTGTCGATCGCAGCTGCGGAAGGATACTCGGAGCCCAGGCTATCGGAGAGGAAGGGGCGGCCTGGAGGATCAATGTTTTTGCACTTGCAATCCATGGAAATATGACACTCTATGATCTTCTGGATACAGAACTTGCCTACAACCCTCCGGTATCACAGATGTACGATCCGATCACCCAATTGGCTGAAATTGGCTTGAAGAGGCTCAAGCTTCCCCCAAAGGAATGTGTTTCACCTTTCTTCCCCGTTGAAAAGGAGTGAGTTCATTGAACCAATTTGAGGGGGTCGCCTCCAGGGTGGAAGTCTTGGAGGATGGAACATTCAAAATAGACGGCGGGATGCTTGTTTACGGAGTGCCCAAGTATTACGGCAAACCCTACAAGGCAAGGCTGAAACCTCTATACATTGAAACTGGCGACCACAGGATCATTGTTGACACAGGTGTTGGTGAACTGCCTGAAAAATGGTCCAGGATATATGGTGTAGAGAAGGAAACGGACCTCATAAGGTCACTCAAGACCATGGACCTCTCCCCTGAGGATATCACCATGGTGGTGAACACACACCTCCATTTCGACCATACCGGGTACAACCGGTTATTCTCAAATGCAATCCAAATAGCCCATGAAGATGAGATACGGTACAGCGCCTACCCGGACAGGTTTCAGGCTGGAGGTTATCTCCAGGAGAACATCAGAGGGATCAAATGGAAAGGGGTGAACGGTGAAACTGAGGTTGCACCAGGAGTTACGATCATCCCGACACCAGGCCATACACCAGGCCATATATCTGTCCTGGTTGAGCTCGAAAATGAGGTAGTTGTGTATACCGGAGATGTATCTCCTCTTTCTGTCAATCATGAGAAGAAGCTGATAGTAGGGATCCTTTATGATCCTGTAGCGGCGCTTTCCTCCCTGGAGTTCCTTGATATCGTGTCCAGTTGGTGGCCTGAAAAAACAAAAAGGTTCGTTTACAGTCATGAATGAGTGTGGTAGATTTGCTTTCGGAAAAGGAGATGAAACGTAAGGTCAAGGAAGAAGCCTCATCCGATCCTGACAGGTTCTTTCCGACCGAGGTCATGAGGGGAATAGGTCTGGATCGGAGGTCATGCCCCACATGCGGCAACTTCTACTGGTCGGCCGATCCTGAACGAACGGTCTGTGGAGAGCCTACATGTGAAGGTGGTTATTCGTTCATTGGAATGAATAACTGTACACACAAAATGGATTTCATCGAGGTTTGGAAGAGATTCTCTGATCTCTTTGAAAGGAGAGGTTACACACCTATCAAGAGGTATCCCTCCATATCAAGATGGAATCCCACATCCGAATTCACTCTGGCATCCATCACCGATTTCCAGCCTTATGTTGTAAGAGGGTCTGTAAAACCTCCGGCCAACCCGCTGGTGGTCCCCCAGACATGCTTGAGGTTCAACGATGTAGACAATGTCGGAATAACAGGCAGGCATAACACTGGATTCATAATGATCGGACAGCACGCATTCGTTCCCCAGGAAGATTTCGATCAACCAAAATATTTCGAGGACATCCATGCTTGGCTTATCGATGGAATGGGCATACCACTCAAGGATATTGTCTACCATGAGGATGCCTGGGCAGGCGGTGGGAACTTCGGATGCTCATTGGAGTTCTTCTCAAAAGGTCTGGAGATCGGCAATCAGGTTTACACCATGTATGAGAGAGAAGGGGACAACCTAAAAGGATTGGAAATAAGTGTCTTAGATATGGGTATGGGTCAGGAGAGACCAGCCTGGTTCTCCCACGGCACACCCACGGCATACGAACCGAACTTCCCAACGGTGATGGAGAAACTTTTCGGGATCGCAGGAATGAAAGCAGAAGGTGAGGATAAGGAGATCCTCAAGAGCTTCCTTCCCTATTCCGGCCTTTTAAACATGGATGAAACAGATGATATCAATAAAGTTTGGAAAGATATATCCTCAAAGGTGGGGATCGAGGTCAAGGTACTCAAGAATTCTGTGATGAGATATGCTGGCCTCTACTCCATAGCCGATCATTCAAGAGCACTCCTTTTTGCACTCACAGATGGGGGCCTTCCTTCCAATTCCGGAGGAGGATACAATCTCAGAATGATATACAGAAGGGCAATGGAGTTCATCCAGAGATATGGATGGGACCTGGATATGGCAGAGGTATCCAACTGGCATTCTCTCTATTTGAAGCCACAGTTCCCGGAGATGCTGGAGGCCATTGGAGAAGTCAGTGAGATACTGGACCATGAGAAGGGCAAGTACTTCGCAACAAAGGATAAGGCCCTATCAACTGTGGAACGTCTGGTCAAGAAACAGGAAAAGGGACACTCTGTCACCGAGAGGGACCTTCTGACCCTCTATGATTCTCAGGGGATAACACCCGATCTTTTGGTTTCCAACGGGTTGAACATGGAGGTCCCTCCGGATTTCTATAGGAAGGTATCTGAACTTCACGAAGGGTCCGAATCGCAGGCAAAGACCCACAAAGAATATGAGATCCCATTTGGTCAACATCCAGCTACCGAGGTCTTATATTATGATAATTACCTGGACCTCGATTTCGAAGGAAATGTGCTTGAGATGATCGATGATAATATTATACTTGATCGAACTGGCTTCTACCCCACATCCGGGGGACAGCTCCATGACATTGGACATTTCGGAGGTCCTTCGGACCTTGAGGTTATTGATGTCTTCAAACAGGACCATTTGATAGTCCATAAGGTCAAAGGGGACACCTCAGACATTGAACCTGGCCTTGTCCTTAGAGGCCACATCAACGAGGAGCGTCGAAGGCAACTTGCACAGCATCATACCACCACCCATATCATCAATGGGGTGGCCAGGAAGACCCTGGGAGATCATATATGGCAGGCTGGTGCGGAGAAGACGGAAGAGAAGGGCAGGTTGGATATTACCCATTACGAGACCCTTGACAGGGATCAGCTTGAAGCACTTGAAATGGGTGCCAACGAGATCATCCAAAGTGAGATTGAGGTAAGGTCCATGATACTTCCCAGGGATGAAGCTGAGAAGAGATATGGTTTCAGATTGTACCAAGGGGGTGCTGTTCCAGGGGAGAGATTGAGGATAGTCTCCATCGAGGGGCTTGATACAGAGGCCTGCGGCGGAACCCACCTCAAGAACACATCCGAGGCCAGGAGGATCACCATCACCGGGACCAAGAAGATCCAAGATGGAATCGTAAGATTGGAATATGTTGCTGGTAGAAGGGCGAAGGAGATGTATGAAGGTGATCTGAAAGACCTTGGAGCTGTTATGTGGATGATGGGCATTGAGGATCCGGAAATGCTTCAGGGTAGGTCCGAGGATTTGTTCGAAGTATGGAAGAAGGTCAGGAAGTTCAACTCAAAGGTCAGGAATATGGATCAGGAAACAAGAAGGATATCCATTGATCAATTGGCCGAATCCATAAGCAGTTCGGAGGCAATTGATTCTTTAAGGAGTTGGTCCAGACTGGGATCACCTGGTATAGAAGCTGAACCTCCCATAGCTTTGGAGCTCAGGACCACCAGACCTCACGAATACCTTTCCAGGTCCTCTTCCGTGTTCAAAGTGCAGAGAACACAGCTTCGAAGGACTGTCGCCCGTTTTATGGAGGAACTTCTCTCCTGGATGGGTAATCTTGAAATAAGCATTTGAATAAGGCCAGATTATCACTTTTTTGAATAACATGAAAAGACTTTATTACCAGATACGTCGGTCTTTCCTTGCAGGATGTAGAACAGTTATCACTAAGTTCTAGCCTCAGGAAAGATTTTTCCCAGGCGTAATGGTGATCATCTGTATCGCATGCTCACCCCATGATAGATAGTTGAAGGAGTTTCGGAGGACACCAGATGACATCGGTTTTAATAGTTGACGACGAACCTTTCATCCATCAGCTATACCGTGATATTCTGGAGTTCAACGGATTTGATGTTGTCGGAGAGGCCTTTGACGGGGATGAGGCGATCGAGGTCTACGAACAGATGGAGAACAAACCCGATGTTATCATAATGGACCATCGAATGCCAAATAAAGATGGAGTGGATACAACCATTCAGATAAAGAAGATGGATGACAATGTCACGATCATCTTCGCTTCGGCAGATTCCTCTGTTAGGACCAGGGCTATGGAGGCGGGGGCCAAGGAATTCCTCTGCAAGCCATTCCAGATCAAGGAACTGGTGGAATCTCTTAAAAAGTTCGTTTAAAGAGAATTCAACCCTTTAGTTCTATTCCATTTATTAAGAAAACTACTTATATATGGTTTCACCGTCGCAACTTTCGGTCGGGAGATGGTGGACGGCCGACGGTGGTCCTTGATGACCGCTGAGGAAAGTCCTCCCTCCTCAAGACACTGGAGCCCGGTGCAAGCCGGGGGCGTGAGAACGTCGGCAATGGAGCAGGAACGATCCTCCATGCATTATGGGATGAAGGACCAGGTCCGGACGTCTGCATGGCAAGGGTGAAACGGCCACCCCTCCGGGGAGCAAGCCCAAATGTCCGAATTGACCCGTCTTGGGATCGGAAGGTAGGGTGCGAAGGTAAATGCCGTCATTCCCGCCAGTTAAATCGACGGGACCAACAGAAGGAGGCTTACGGCCATTACCCGACCTTATTTCATCTTCATATCATCCAATATATCATTCATTGCAATCTCCTCTTCAACGAATATTTAATTATAATGTGATACTACCTTGGCGATCGGTGACCTTAAAGTCACCTTATTGGAAGGTTATCTGCATGACGAACGAAGGAAACGGGAATAACTCCAGGGAACTGGAGATGGGACTTTCCCAGATGGAACAGATCAAAGCACAGGTAGAATCACTCAGGTCACAGACGGCCTCCCTTCAATCGATCCTTATGGATTATACCAACTCAATGGAAGTAATCGTGAGTTTGATGGAAGAGAGTGAAGAAGAGGTCCTGATGCCTATTGGGGGTTCCGCTTTCCTGAAGGTCAAGCTAATGGATAAAGAAAAGTGCTTGATGGACCGCGGAGCAGGTATATTTGTGGATACTCCCTTGGAAGAGGCAAAGTTACTCGTAAACGAGAGAATGATGGCAATCAGGAACGGGATCTCCAGGATAGACAAGACCGCACAAGAACTCATGGAACGTTATGAGGAGGTCTCAAACCATGCCCAGGAGATCTACAACAAGCAGATGATGGCGGGTGCCGGTCCGGAAAAGACCTTCTGATATTTCTGGGGTGTATAAATGTTCAAGAACCTTCGGGATAGGCTCAATATCTTCAAGAAGAAGGTAAAAGAGGAGATTGAAAAGGATGAACCCGAGGTAGTAAAAGAGCAAGAGAAAACACCCCATACCCAGAAGAAGGAATCCAAGTTCTTCAGGAAGGCAAAACAGAAGGAAGAAGAAAGGAGAAAGGAGCAGGACCGTGGACCAAGGGAGTCCGAGGATCGTGGCATCTCCCTGAAAAGATCAGTGGAGGCTTCGGGACTATCAGGTGATAGGGTCCTTAGAAGCGAGGAAGCGCTCTTTTCCGAATCAAAGGGGCTTTTTGCTAAGAAGATCTCAGAGAAAAGACTGGAAGAGATCTTGTTTGACCTTGAGATGGGTTTGATGGAATCTGATGTGGCCCAACCTGTCGTAGAAAGGATCAAGGAATACCTGATGGAAGAATTATCAGGTGCAAAGGTAGACAGAAAGACAGACCTTGAACAGTTGATCGAGGATGCATTAAAGAGATCAATTCAAAGGATCCTGGTCACTCAGACCTTCGATTTCAACAGATTCCTAAAGGAAACTAAGAAGCCGATTGTGATCATGTTCGTTGGAGTTAACGGAACTGGAAAGACAACTGCGATAGGCAGAATGGCCTATATGTTGAAGAAGATGAACATCTCCTGTATCCTGGCAGCGGGTGACACGTTCAGGGCAGGAGCTATTGAGCAGCTTACTAAACATGCGGATAATCTGAACCTCAAGATAATTAAGAACAAGGCTGGATCCGATCCGGCAGCCGTTGCCTATGACGCAGTTGAACATGCAAAGGCAAGAATGAAAGACGTTGTCCTTCTTGATACCGCTGGAAGGATGCAGACCAATATCAACCTCATGGATGAGATGAAGAAGATCAAGAGAGTGGCCAAACCCAACCTTATCCTGTTCGTTGGGGATTCCCTTGCGGGAAACGATGCGATCATTCAGGCACAGAAGTTCGATGAGGCTGTAGGTGTTGATGGGGCGATCCTTACAAAGATCGATGCTGATGCCAAAGGAGGTGCGGCACTATCGATCGCTTACACCATCGGCAAACCGATCCTATTCATTGGAACAGGACAGGAATACGAAGACCTTATTCCATTCGATCCTACCTGGATGACGGAAAGACTCTTCGAGGAGTGATAGATGTCTTCACTTGCTGAAACATTGATGGAGGGCCTTGTCGGTCTCCCCTGGTGGGGGAAATGGCTATCGACGATTTTCATTGCAATGCTTCCAATAATCGAGCTTCGAGGGGCCCTTCCCGCAGCGATGAATGTATTCAAATTGAGATGGGGAGTGGCCATCCTCCTTTCCATCCTAGGAAACATGATCCCGATCCCGTTTCTGATGCTTTTCTTTGGGTATGTTGAAAGGTTCTTGAGACGATGGAGGATCTTCGATGTATTCTTTGATAGACTTTTTGAGTCCACAAGAAGGAAAGGGGAGAGAAAATTACAGGTGTGGGGAGAGATCGGCCTGATCCTTTTCGTTGCGGTACCTTTCCCGATAACCGGGGCCTGGACAGGAACGCTCGTTGCCTATCTCCTGAAATTGAACAAGTTCAAGGCCTTCCTTTCCATCCTTGTAGGTGTTATCATCGCAGGATTCATTATGACAGTGGTCAGCCTGGTCCATTGGGTATGGGGTGTTATCATCATCCTCTGCCTTGGAGGGGTCCTGGTCCTGGTATGGAAGCTGGAAGAGATAATACTGTCAAGGAATACTTCCGGTTGAACATCACACTAAGTGTGATGCGTTGGAAAATGGTGGATTTCTTTTTCAGAACATAAGAAATTGTTTTTATATTCCGCCATAGGTATTTGATCGCTTCTCTCCCGTTCGGAGGAGCATACCACAAGAAAGAACGGAGGTTTCGAAATGACCGTTAGGACAATTGGAGACGAAGAGCTCCTTGATTATGTGCTTGAGAAGGATTTTGAAGATACAGCCTCCCGGGTGATACTGTTCGCAGCATCCGGATTCGAGGAGGGTGTAGGAAGGGTTAAGCTCACTAAGCTGCTCAGGGGAAAGGATCCCGGAATCATCCTTTCGGGAGGATTTGATCTCCTGGACCATTTTGGCCGATTATCCCTCCTTGATGGAGACCAGGTGCTGGATTTCATCGAATCACTGATCCGGTTGGGTCTTCTGGAAGTATCAGGGCCCGATTTTCCCAAATTGAAAGTTACCAGATCCGGAATGAAAGCTCTGAAAAGCGAAAAGGAGATCAACGCAATGATACCCTGGCCTCTTCCAGGAAAAGACCTTCCCCTTCCTATGGACCCTGAGCTATATGAGGATCTCAAGAAGGAGAGGAATCGAATAGCAAAGGAAGAAGGTCTTCCCCCATATTGCATAGCCCCGAATCTATCGCTTGTTGAAATCGTGAACAAGGGAGTGACCGATACCAGTGAGCTGATCTCCATCCATGGTATTGGCGAGGCTCGGTCGGAGAAGTATGGTGATAGACTTCTTTCCTTGGTCCAGTCCATGGGATGAGCACAAAATAAGGAGGTGCCTCTTGCACATGTGTAAACTACTTTTAATATATCCATTATGGATGAAGTAGTGTAATTCCATCCACCCGTGGTAGTCGCAAAAAACTCATCACCTGACGATATAAGACTGCCACTAGGGGGGCCACAGGCCCCCCTCCATTTCTCTACTTTTATACTCCGAAGGCCATTCTGATCAGGTCACGGGTCCCCGGGGCGAAACCGAGGATAAGAATAGTCAACTTTACCAGGGCCATTAGGTGTGGGCTCTCCTTTGATTCCTTCTCCATTCCAATATCCATTATGTAAAGTGCAGGGATCAGGAACACCAGTTTCAGAGGGTACATCACTGCAGCAGTTCCGAAGGTATCCATTAGGGTTGAGGGGAGAACATGCTTCTCGACATATCCGAACCTGTCAATACCGATGAATGTGGCGGATGCATCAAGCATATGTCCTGCCACTATCAGGATATTGATACCTGAAGCTATCTTCTTCCATTTTGGGTACTTACGAGATACTAACATGATCCCTCCCCAGATAAGGACCGTTGAAAAGATCATGAGTCCGATGACAAGGAGACCACCCAAAAGGGCAGTATCCGGTTCATTACCTGTTATGGAGATGAAATGGTCATACCATTCACCTCTCAGCATCCACATTATGTAGAGGTAGATCACTATTAGTAGAACCTCTGTCCAGAATGCCCCGACCCCCCCCTCCCATTTTGTTGAAGTTCTGAACCTTGTATAACCATAGGATATAGCAAGGGTTCCAAGGGCTATAGGCCACCACGGGATGGTTTGATTGAACTGTCCGGGGAATATCATAAGAACAGAGATCATGAAAAGTCCAGGCAGGGAAAGAAGAAGGGATGTACCTCTATCGAACCACTTGCCTCCCTTTCTGAACAGATATTCAAGTCTATGAAAAAGCAGTATAGTTGCAAGGGTGCAGATCCCAAGGAAGATGTAGATAATGGGGGAGATGAATAGATATTGAAGAGGTTCATTGAACAGCTCCATATCCTCCAGAACCCTAGCTGATGGGCCAATTATCAGTATGGGGGACATGGCAAGGTAGAATCTGATACCCACCCTGAGGTCCAAATAGACGAAAAGACGGTGGATGTAATATGCGGATATGGCGAGTACAAGACCGTAGGTCAGTGTATCCACCCAGTTGTATGATGAGGTCAACCCTCCAGAATTCCCTCCGGCATCAGCGACTATGGGTCCCCAATAGAACTTCCATACGAAACCATCCCAGAAAATATCCTTGAATGTTATGCATCCAATGGTGATGACCATCACTGCAAATAGAAGCAGGAGAGGGACCGCCATCTCCACCTTCTTTCTCGCATCCACGTCCAACCTTATCGGAACATGGTTTAAAATCCCTGCGTATCATCCAGCACAAAACATACCATTGTATGCATGTAAATCCGCCAGGTGGGAATTCCCCCGATATCTTAATTAAACAGAACCACGATTGAACAGTGCCTTAAAGGACAGTAAACAGAAAAGAGGGTGGGATCCGATGTTCCAGAATACGGTAAAGGGGCTCGACAAGATATTCAGGACTAACAATTACGAGAAGATGGTGATCATGATCTCAGGTTACACTGGAACCCTGAAATCGACATTCACCTATTCACTGATGTCAAAGTACCTGGAGAACAACCCGGATCAGATCGGACTTTATGCCACGATAGAAGAGTCTAAGGAATCCCTCCTTAGGAACCTTAAATCCGTTGGCATCAAGGCTAATGAAAGGATATTCATCGCTGATTATAACAGGACCAGGGAGATGTATCGTGAGGAATCCGAGAACACCGATTTCCTGGAGCTGACAGAGAAGTTGATAATGTCCACGAAGGAGGAGAGGGGAGAGGCCTTTACGGTATTCGCTCTTGACTCCCTCAATGCCCTCTACACACTTACGAAGATGGATAATGATTATCTCATAAGGAAGAGAATGTACTATTTCTACAAGCTTTTAAGGGATGCAGGGCTCACTTCCCTTATCCTCAAGGAGCTTCCCAGAGAGAACAACTATATGATGAGGGAGGATGAGAACTTCCTTGCAGATGGTGTCATCGAACTGGGAATCAGAAGGACCCTTGAAGGAAAGAAGAGATATGTCGAGGTCCTCAAGATGAGGCAGAACCAGCATTCCATGAAACAATATATCATCGATATCGACAAGGACGGTCTATCTATCATTGGACCCTCTGTGGATGATATGGGATATTGATTAGATAACCTTGTAACTTCATCTCGTCGATAATATATTGTATCTGAAGTTCAAGACCCAGCAGCAATGGACCGTCAATGAAACATTACCATTGTGCGGGCCTTGAAATTTTATTTCGATCATTATAGGATCAGCAATTTCAAGGTATGGGATATTGATTAGATAACCTTGTAACTTCATCTCGTCAATTATAAGGTACAACGGAAGTTCAAGACCATTGTAAAATCATCGCAGAAAACAGCCTTTGGCTTCGGTTTTCTGCTGAGGTATGAAAATAAAAATGATCTGATATTGCTGTGATTTTCAGACCAACAGACTTCGCCTTCGGTTTTTTACTGTCCTTCGCATCACAGTTGCGAAGACCCAGCAGCAATGACAGTATCTGATCCTTTTAGAATTGCTATGCTTTCTTCTCTATGAAAAACATCGAGGAATATTATCATTACAGAAAGAAACAATGATTAAATATGCTCTTCAAAGATATCTTATCATGTCAGATGAGGGTCTCATGACCACAGAGGATTGGAAGAGGAAGCTCGAACAGCAGGAGGAAGAGAGTAGAGAATACAGGCATAAGATCTACGAGATGATCGACCTTTCATCAAAGAAGAATATTCTGGATGTCGGTTGTGGAACGGGATCCGTTACACGAGACATCGCTCTACTTACTGATGGAAAAGTGACAGGTGTCGATATCGATGAAGAAAAATTGAAGATCGCTGAAGAATTTCTGAAGGACCTCGACAAGGTGAATTTGTCCCATGGGGATGTTCAGGACCTACAGTATGAAAATGAATCCTTTGATCTTGTGATATTCAACATAGTACTGTTATATTTTCCCGATAAACAAAAAGCCGTCAGTGAATGTGCCAGGGTTTGCAGGAAGAATGGCCTTGTGGTTGCAACCCTGGAACCGGATTATCAAGGGAGACTGATCTATCCCGAGGATCCTTTCATAGAGGTCCAGTTGAAGAATGCAAAGAAACTGGGTGCGGATATCAGGTGTGGCAGAAAACTCCTGTATCTTTTTACTAATGCAGGTCTAGAAACCACTGTGGGTCTCGACCAAGAAACAGATTACATTCACATAAAGGACCCTAAAAAGAAACAGAAGATGTTTGAAGACAACTGGTGGCTCCATGAGAAGATGATCAGGAATGAGGGTTGGTCCGATGAGAGGATAGAGGAATATAGAAAGGAAAGGCTCTCTCTCATAGGGTCTGGTCTTCTGTTCGATTATCCAACGGCATTCTATGCTATCGGAAGAAAGTTTACTTGATACGACCTCAGAGACCTGCGAGCAGGCTCAGAATCATGTATAATATCTTGAGAACAGGAGAGGGAAGCTGGGATTCCACCATCTCGATATCCACCTCCTCCATCTCTCCTTCGGGAATATTTATAGTTTCAACGTAGGGTCTGTATCCGTCCTCATGGGCCTTTAAGGTAAATTCCCCACCCCTTGGGATAATGATCTCGAATTCACCATTTTCATCAGTTACATCATTGGTCCTTAACCAATCATTTTCAAGAGTGACAACGATATCTGGCATCGGGTTGCCCATCTCGTCCTTCACAACTCCGTTTACACCTGTATTCCAAGGATACATCTCTATGTCTAGCTGATACCTCTCCCCCTCATCAACGAAGAATGGTTCGCTCCAGTAAGTATAATACTCTTCCATGTTTGCGCTGACCTCGAAATCACCCCTATATGCCTCGAATGAATAGGTGCCCTCCTCAGAAGTGACCATATATCCTATGCCATAACCGGAGTAACCATTACCTTCATACTCAACTTCATACAGAACGACAACCACATCGGAGATGGGTTCTCCCGTTTCGGAATCCGTAACCGTTCCGAATATGGTGGTATTGAATACCTTGGGTTCCAGCTCGAAATCAAGATCGTTCTTAACGTTGATATCCGATTCGACAATTACTTCTTCCTGATAATAATCCTCATGGTCGGCATATAGATAGAAGGTGCCTCCCCTCATGAATTCGAGGTAGTATCTGCCTTCATCGTCGGTGGTATCGTACCTCCATTCATTGTACCCATCGTCGAATCCGTACATTTGAGCATTCTCTATCGGATCGCCCGTTTCTTTGTCCGTAACGATGCCCTGAAAAACTGTCTCGATCAGGTCGTCTCCCGGCGTGTCAACATCCGCTTCCACCATTGTGAACGGAAGGACACAGATCATGAGCATGATAATGACAATAGCAACTCTTTTCATCGGATCTCTTCCTGGGGATAAGAACATCATCCCTCTAATAGAGTAGATGGTAGAGCGATATTAAATGTTGTGATAGGAAAAACGAAATAGTTGTTATGATCCATCTTCCAAAAGAATTATAGATTTGGTAGAAGATGGTTCCCCATGAGGAGGATATCGGGATTGGCATTTGCCTTAGTTGTTTTTCTGTCTACTGTCATTCCATTCCATCCTTACGTACAGGCAAACGGAGATGTCGCACAATCACCCAGTCTGGACCCGGGAACGGAGTTCACGTGGTCTTATGAATTCCAGAATCCCCAGGGGGATTCTCACAGGAGCGGAACGATGAATGCAACCGTATCCGAGGTCCAGTGGAGGGGATACGACTGCTATAGATTCCACGGCCTCCTTACCGGGACATTTACCACTTCATCGGGTTCCGGCACCGAAACCGGAACTTGGTACGAATACTACAGGAAGATCGATCTTGCATTTCTCGATGGGGGATCCGATCTGGACATGATGATACTCACCGACAAGGTAACCAATGTCTCCCAGACATCCAGCAGTCCTCCTTTGACATGGATCAAGTTCCCCCTAAGTTACAGCGATCCAAGAACCATCTGGGGCCCGGTTGAGGTCACGCTAACGGAAACATGGGAAGTAATGATCAATGATGACGATTCGACTCTCGAGTCGGGATCATCTTTTGAAACGAAGGACCACCAGTATGCATGCATCAACATAGATTCGCTTAAACCCAAGTCCACGGATGCGGGAACGTTCGAGACATATATGATCAAAGAAAAGATCATGGATGATTCCCCGAGAAACAAGACAGTTGATTACTACTATTCCGAAGAGGTAGGATGGTGGGTCACCAAGGATGTATTCGAAGACTATGAAGGAGATCAGGTAAGAACCAAGCATTATGAATTGACCGACTGGACAGTGAACCTTCCGCCTTCGGTTCAATTCCAGCCGAACCTGGAAATGGACGAGGATGTCCCGGATGATTCGATCGATCTCGATGATATTTTCTCCGATCCGGATGGCGATCCCCTCTCGTTTGCAGTGGTCAGATCCGGACCTCTGTCTGTGGAGATATGGACCGGAAACATCCTTCACATCGATCCTCCGACAAACGGTTTCGGTAAATGGAACGTCACCATATCGGCTTCAGACGGGATCCACCCGGAGGTGGAGGTTGTCATCCCCGTGACCATCCATCCTGTCGACGATCCTCCGGCACTGTACGATCCCCTTCTCGATCCCGACTCCGGAAATGACGAGGATCCGTTCACATTCTCAATAAAATTGACGGATATTGACAGCGGGACCCCGGATTTCGCCGAGGTAAGGATCGGGGATCTCGATCACGATCTCTCTGTTATATCCGGTGACAACTCTACGGGAATGGTTCTGGGTTGGACCGGATATCTGGAACCGGGAGATTACTCTCATTACTTCGTTGTTGACGGAGTCAGGCATCCCGCTTCCGGCACCATCAATGGACCGGAAGTTAGGACCTCTGAACTCCCTTATCTCAAAGAGGGAGGAGTGGATCTTTCTGAGGGGGGCCTGGGAACAGAATTCGAATTTCGGGTGACCTGGATAGGACTCAATTCCGAGGAGCCCGATGAAGTATATCTCTTTCTGGATGAGGAATCCATATCGGTTCTGGGAGACAATGGCGATCCTGAAACCGGTATCATCTATTCCAGGGAGCTGTATCTGGAGAAGGGAGATCACAGCTTCCATTTTGAAGCTTCACTTGATGAGATGACCTTCAGGTACCCGGAAAACGGAGAGATAGAAGGGCCAACCGTTCACTCACCCGAGATCCTCGATTTTGGTAGAATATACCTGAGCGAATCCGATGGAAAGGCCGAATACAGATTCTTCGTCAACTACAGGTATCTGGCTGATATGGAACCGGAAGAGGTCACCGTACTTCTGAACGGAAATACCCATAATATGAACGACGACGGTGGGACTCCGGTCTCGGGCATCAATTATACCATTGAGATCTGGCTTTTTGAGGGAACCTACGATGTACAGTTCCGTGTAAAGGCTGATGGCACGTTGATCACGGGGGATGACGAGGACCTAATCGTCGAGATCAAGGAAGATGAGGATGGAAGCGATCAACAAGGGGAAGACGGTTCAGGAGGGGGAGGGTACAATACGGCCATCATCATCGCGTTTGTCATGATCATCATCGTGATTGCGGTGGCGGGTTTCCTCCTTTACTCCCGCAGGAAACGGAATTCGATGGAATGGAAAGAAGAGGAGGAATACGAGGAAGAAATGGACGGGTGATGATGCGGTTTCAGCCCCGTTCAATCTCCTTTTGGTTTTACGGTATTTCCCTCTACCATCAGAACAACGGTCCTCTCAATGGCCCTGGTCCTGTGTTCAACTCCCTTTGGTACAGTGAATCCCTGACCGGGAACTAGTTCAATGGTCCTGTCCTCTAAGTCGAGGAGTAGTTTTCCACTGACGACAAAGAAGAACTCATCTTCCCTGTCATGGTGATGCCAGTGGAACTCTCCCTCGAAGATCCCCATACGGACCAGGCAGTCGTTCACCTCTGAAAGTGTGCAATTGAACCATCTTTCGGGCATAGTCCTTTCGATCTCATTCAGGTCTAATAACTCCATTTGGCCATTTCCATCCATTTGAATCCCCCAGGAAACAAATCCCCTACCGTCATCCATTCATTCAGGAGAATATATATTCAGACATCAAAGGAGTCCAACAGGACTGCAGAGGTCCTCCGAATTATTGGCCACTCTACCACAGCATTTGCATATGTATTTCGGGTCATCCATATGCTCTTTATACTTTTTAAGATCGAATTGATGAGGTGGGCTGGCCCTTCTGCACATTTTATTTTCTGCTACATTTGAACAATCGCATGATGAAGTACCGTCACAGCAGTTCTCAGTCATATGCATCCGTATACCTTAAAGAGATAATAAAGAACCCCGAAACCCAGAGATCGTGATGATCAACTCACCATTCCTCATCGAATGTGAAATCCGACCATGACAAAATACCCAAGGCGATCCTCAATTCAACCGGAGAAAGGATCGTGATCTCCTCATCCGTATATCTTATTGAATCATCCATTGCTATCCTTGGACAGGCTGTACTCACTACAAGATCTATCCCCAGGGCCTTCAGCTTCATTGGATCCAAATGGTCCATTATGATTATCTTGGACCTGATCTTTCTCTCTCTGAGTAGATCGATCAGACCTTCCGCGAGGGATGTTCTTCTTTGTCCAGGTTTGAATCCGATGACTATTCCAACAATCCCCTTCTTCAACAAACGGTCCTTGAAGCTGTTGATATGGCCGAACCTGGACCTCAGCATCTTGTCGATTTCCTCTTTTCCCACCACGCCCACCTCCCCGGTCAGGGGATCCATAGTATGGACCTCTCTTCCGGATGATAACGCTAGACCAAGGGGATGGAATCTCCCTGTTCCAAGAAAAAGAAGTGTATCAACATCTTCGGGGATCCCCTTCGTAGCTGAAAATGAGCAGCCGATAACCTGGCCTGGCAGATCTTCCCTCTCCCCTGGGTCGCCAATGTGAACCTTGATTCCAGCCTCCATCAAACGACCCCTCACTTCATTCAACAATGACATGTGCTGTATCGTTGTGAAAATGGATACCTTCATTCCGGCCATCTTGTTAATGATCTTACCCAATCCTCCGTGGATCATTTCGATCTCAGGTCTCATCTCCAAGGGAAAGAAATGAATAGGGACTGAATAACCTCTCTCCATGGAAGGTATGTCCGAGTGACCAAGGTGGATCAGAGCATCCGCACCCAGGACCTTTGCTCGTTCACCTGCATGATCACAGGCGCCATAGCAGGGATCTCCATCCACCCAAACCAAAGACATGGTCCGATCTTCTATGATCTCAGCCAAATGGACCAATCCTCGTTTCAAACCCTCAGGACCTTGTAGAAGGACCTTCGTGTAACCATTCCTGCTTACTGTTTGAAGAATGCCCTCGATATCCACATCGAACGAGGGAAAAAGTTTCTCATCTTCCATGGCGGGTGGAAACCTCTATCATTATTTGAAAGGTTGCCACCAATCGGAGCGGACCATTTTTCATCCTATCCTATTGTTCACAAGGCAGTAGATATTTGACTGAGGTATATGCTCCTCGGAGAAGTTCATAAATTTGGATAGCTCTTTAAAGATGATTTCAAGTTGGCTTTTACCACCATCCAACTTGAAGGAGAACTTCCTCTCCGTGTTATCCATCACCCTGAACGAAAAACCTCTTTTATCGTTGTAATAGACGGTCCTCACGGTTCCAACCGGAAGGACCTTCTCACAATAAGGACTCAAGAAAAGGATCTGGCTCCTACTAACTACCAAGACATTGTAAACATTACAAAGCTTGAAGACAAAGAATACGATCCATAGTGTGAGATAGAGAATGGAAGCCGGCATGAATATCCATTCCAGACCCTCAAGTAATGTAAGTATCAGGATCCCATATAAAGGGATCAAGGGAAGAATGATCGCCAGCAGCAAATCCCTCATGGATCTTCCATTGTGAAATACATATACAGGTTCCAATTGATCTCCCCCTGGATGGATAGAATTGGATCGAAGTTCCTTAGGACCTATCCATATTGCAATGATATTGATATGACTTAACTATTACGATGTGACAATGAAATTATTGGTCCATATGATACATTGATGATCTTGAAAGGTTGATGAAAAAATATTTATGGATTGCAAAAGATTTCAATTTGTGGATGATGAGGAAATCGACCCAAAGTTCCAGGTTAGGGAATTTCTTGAGCTATGGATGTTAATGGGACAGAGACGGATAAGGATCTACTTCACTGATATTGCGGTGTATATTATAGAATATTACACGGGTTTTGGAATGTCATATTTCTGGGTAGCGATCCCTTTAAGGATCCTTCTAACTCCGATTTTGGGGCCAATGTACAGAAGAACAATAGAGAACATGACAGATATTAGAGAGATAATGGGTGCTACTACGTGGTACAGAAGATATGCCTATGAAGAGATCATATCTATTTGGATCGAAAAGGGAGATCTGAGGGATAGATTGTATTTCGAGATCGAGAGGATCAACAAGAACATATCCACCCCTGGATTTGGTTCTGGAACTGATTATCTGACATTCGATAAAGAGAAGATCGGAGAATTCGATGAAGTCCTAACGAGAAGGATGGGAGTTGCTTATAAGGGGATCAAAGAATGATATTTTCGTACTAAAAGTGATATCTTCATATTATTCGGTCAGATGATCTCTCCTTGAACATTACTTTGTTTTTCAACTTCAAATTAGCTATAAATTGGTTAAGTTGAAAAACGTACATACTCGTAACTCACTTCCGAAAATTCGAAAATGATATGTGAGTTCGAGGTTCACCTCAATTAAACCGTCTATGAATTATCTCATTGAGGGGACTTTTATTTTAGAATTAAAATTAGAAAAGAGTCTGTATTCTAAAATAAAAGTGAACAAGGGACGGACAGCGATCGACGGTTTGGATGCTCCCTTAGCGGTATAATTCCCCGCCTTCCCCGCCGAAACGAAGAAGGCAGTTGGTATACCAGGAGCAAGGACCGTAACCCTGAGGGCCAAAATTCCCATGGGCGCGTGCACCATAGTACAAAGAGGAACGCTGGTGGGCTTAACTTCCGTGTTCGGAAAGAGAACGGGTGAACCCCACCGCTATGACCGTCCAGTCCCTTGTTGCGAATGTTAATCCAATCATATGCATCCCGTCAAACGGTTGAGCCGGCAGCCCGAACGCGATCTGGACTGTTAGTAGTCGCGGGCTGAATACCTCGGCGAACCTTGGCACTTACACCCCGACTCTATCAAACCCATCTTCTATGGGAGTCCTTAATGGTCTCTCTTTTTAGGGAAGGTTTCAAGCTTAGATGCCTTCAGCTTTTATCCTCTATGGCGTGGCTGCCCAGCAATGCCCTACCGGACAACTGGTAAACTAGAGGCCACGACCCCTTGTTCCTCTCGTACTAAAGGGACCTGCCCCTCAGAGACCGAACACTTCCAAAAGATAGCAACACACCTGTCTCGCGACGGTGTAAACCCATCTCACGATCCCTTTTAATGGGCGAACAACCCCACCCTTGGCAGCTGCTGCACCACCAGGATAGGAAGAGACGACATCGAAGTAGCAAGCCTCCAGGTCGATGTGAACTCTTGCTGGAGACAACTCAGTTATCCCCGAGGTAACTTTTCTGCTATCAATCCCCCTCAGAAATAAGGGTGATTGGTTCGTTAGGCCCTGCTTTCGCATCGTGAACACTTGTGGTGCGTGTTCACGTCAAGCCAGCTTTTACCCTTACACTCAACGGTAGATTTCTGACCTACCTGAGCTGACCATTGGGCGCCCTTGTTATCTTTTTGAGGGCGTGGCGCCCCACCCAAACTGCCCACCTATAGGTGTCCCACCGAAGTGGTAAAGCCGTACAAATCAGGAAGGGTAGTGTCTCAAATTTTGACTCCACTCGAACTGGCGTCCGAGTATCGACATCTCCTACCTACGCTGCACATCCCAATCCGTACGGCAGCTACAGGCTGCAGTAAAGCTCTACGGGGTCTTCGCTTCCTTTTGGAAGGTACTGGACTGTGCGCCAGTAAGTCACTTTCATTGGATCCGACGCGGGGACAGCGGGACTCTCGTTGGGCCATTCGTGCAAGTCGCCAATTAAGCGACAAGGTATTACGCTACCTTAAGAGGGTCATAGTTACCCCCGCTGTTTACCGGTCCTTCGTCCCGTTGGAACGGGGTTTCAGATACCGGCACTGAGCAGGATTCAGCGGCAATACACATCCTTTCGGACTAGCTACCGCCTATGTTTTTATTAAACAGTCGGAGTCCCCTTGTCACTGCGACCAGCTCTTCACGGAGCTGGCACCCCTTATACCGAAGATACAGGGCTAATTTGCCGAGTTCCCTCGCGTCGGTTAAACCAACAAGCCTTGGGCTTCTCACCCAGGGGCACCTGTGTCGGATCTCGGTACGGACTGAATACACGACCCCACTGAGGTTTTCACGGGAACCAGGAGTCAGCCGAAGACGGCGTTACGCCATCCTTATCACGTTTTCATCCGCTTCTCGTCATTACAACTCTCCACGGATTTCTTCCGCTTGAACAGGCTGGTGAACCTGCTCGGCCTATCCCGATCCGTCCCCAGGGGCAAAATGTAGTCAGGTACAGGAATATTAACCTGTTTCCCTTTCGGTCTTCCCGATTAAGGTAAACCTTAGGACCGACTAACCCTCGACTGAAGATCATTGTCGAGGAACCCTAGCCCCTCCGGCTGAACGGATTCTCACCGTTCTTTGCTACTACTTGTACCAGGATTCTTATTCGAACGCGGTCCACAGGACCTTACGGCCCTGCTTCTACCCACGCACGACACCTCCCTACCATATATTCTTGCGAATATCCGGTGTATCGGTGGTCAACTTAGCCCCGTCCATTTTCAATGCCCATTATCTCGACTAGTGATCTGTTACGAACTCTTTTAAGGATGGCTGCTTCTAAGCCCACCTTCCAGTTGTCTTAGACAATGGACTCTTTTTGACTTTCACACTTAGTTGACACTTAGGGACCTTAACACCGGGCCGGGTTGTTCCCCTTTCGAACATCAACCTTACGCCAGATGCTCTCACTCCCAGTATCTACGACGTCCGCGCATTCGGAGTTCATTAGGATGCCGAGGAATTTCTTCCCCTAAACACCCATATGGTGCTCTACAACACGGACCATCTCCACTGAGGCTATCCTGCGAGATATTTCGGGAGGAACCAGCTATTGCCCGCCTAGATTGGCCTTTCACCCCTATGCCCAGGTCATCCGAGCGATTTGCACATCAGCACCGGTTCGGACCTCCACCCAAGTTTCCTCAGGCTTCATCCTGCCCAGGTATAGATCGACGGGCTTCGGGTATCCCTCCAACGACTCCGGGCGAGCGCACCCTGCCCCTCGTAAACTGCGGGCTATCGGTTTCCCTTCGGCTTCGTGGATGATCCACTTAACCTCGCCGTTGAACGGAACTCCCTGGCTCATTTTTCGAGACGAACGATAAGACGGCGGTTTCCCTTTCCCGCCTTATCAGTCTATAACCGTTTGGTTTCAGGGTCTTTGCACCTCCCGTCAAGGGTACTTTTCAGCTTTCACTCACGCTACTAGTACACTATCGGTCTCGAGACGTATTTAGGGTTGGATGTTTCTGGCACCCATATTCCCGCACGAGTTCCAACGTACGGTACTCTCGAATCCCGGCAATCATCTTTCTCACTTGCCCTTACGGGGCTTTCACCCTCTATGGCGCGGAGTTCCAAACCGACTTCTGGTTCATGAGTTAAGATGTAACCGGGTCGCTCCACATCTCCCTCAAGTTTCCATGAGGGATTCGGTTTGCCCTGTGCCGTTTTCGATCGCCTTTACTCACGGCATCTCTATTGATTTCTTTTCCTCCGGGTACTAAGATGTTTCAATTCCCCGGGTTCCCCACCCCTACTGGGGTTGGCTTACGCCAGGAAGTCCCATTAGGCAATCAAGGGATTAAAGGCTCCATGTGCCTACCCCTCGCATATCGCAACTTGGTACGACCTTCATCGGCGCTCGAGCCAAGCCATCCACCAAACGGCGTAGTAACCGCAAGACTACCGGCTCAACAAACGTCCAGGATGCATATGATTGAGATCATCGGTTTCATAGCCTTTCGGGCTCCACCTTCTTCCTTCCCCCGCGACATTGTTCTCCCTCGCGGAGTGCACCATTTCACCCATGAAGAAACGGGCCAGAATGGCCTGAAACACCCATGGGGGAAGGGGAGTAAGAAGCATCCCCTATATAATACTTCCCGACCCAGAAAAGGCTTGAACCGGCCACTTTTTGGATGGTTTCCACCGGGTCCTGGAGCGAGTGATCGGTAATGATCTCTTATATATAAGGAAAACCTATTTGGCGCCAGAAAAGGTGATGAAATGGCAGAGTTCCAAAGACCCAGAGGAACCCGGGATTTCGACCCCGAGGAAATGAGAAGGAGAAGATGGGTCGAAAACAGTATGAGGAAGGCAATTGCATCATGCGGCTATTCCGAGATATCAACACCGACCTTCGAGCATACGGATTTATTTATCGCAAGGTCAGGCCCTCAGGTCCTTGAACAGGTCTACGAGTTCGAGGACAAAGGTGGAAGGAGCCTTTCCCTGAGACCAGAACTCACAGCACCGGTAATGAGGTTCTACCATTCCGATCTCAGGAATTCTCCCAAACCCCTCAGGATCTCATATTTTGGGAATTGTTTCAGATATGAGAGACCACAGAAGGGGAGATACAGAGAATTCTGGCAAATGGGATTGGAGTACATAGGGAAGAGAACACCTCTAGCAGTAGCGGAGGTGATCGATGCTGCAATATCGGCACTCGAGGCATCGGGATTGAAGGGATATATCGTTAGGATCGGCCATGTAGCCCTTCTTGCATCCATATTGAAAAGATATGGTGTCGATCCTTCAAAGGACAGAGACCTGATGATAGCTATAGACAAGAAAGATACAAAGGGGATATCCGATCTCATATCTGAAAGAAGTGAAAAAGACCCCTTGGGATTCGTGAAACTTGTAACGAGTAACTATGGGAAGGATAGTTATTCCCTGGTCCTTGATGACCTTGAAAACGAGTATGAAGGGGTAGGAACCCATGTAGAAGAGATCAGAAAGGTGCTAATGATACTTGCAGGATCCAATGCAGATATCAGACTGGATCCCTCAATATCAAGAGGACTTGACTACTACGATGGTGTCGTCTTCGAGATAGATGCCCCCAATCTGGGAGCGGAGAAACAGATATGCGGAGGAGGGTCCTATTCACTTTCCTCTGTTTTCGGAAGTGAGGTGGAAGGGATCGGTTTTGGTCTCGGATTCGACAGGATCATTGTAGCTCTTGAAAAAGATATATCCGTTCCGGAGGTTGAACATGGTACCTACCTTATCCCAATGGGAGTTACTGCAGAGGGCAAAGCCCTTGAACTTGCCACTGTAATCAGGGAGTCGGGGATGAAATGCATACTTGAGACCTCGGGTCGAGGTTTTAAGAAAGCTATATCAAATGCATTATCGGCGGGATGTTCTCACCTTGTGGTAATTGGAGAAGAAGAGATAGCCAAAGGTACGGTATCAATAAAGGACCTAATAACCAAGGAACAAAAGGAGGTCCCTTTTAAAGAGGTAAAAGAATACTTACTTCTTATCCAAGAGGAAAAATGATGCTGAAAAATATATCAATGGAAAGGGTGTTTCACTTGTCCGGACAGATTAAGTTAGGTCCAGAAGGGAGTATGTTCCGGTAAGTGGGAAAGGTGAATTTATTGAGTTGCTCGTTCTGCGGCTCCGATGAGGAGATCGATGAGAACACGCCGATCTGCAGGGATTGTTTTGATACTTTTAAGCGAGATCAGATACCTGCTATCAATCTCCGAACATATTTCCTGGACGGACTGGAAAAGAAGCTCAAGGAGGTTGACTCTATCCTTTTCGATCTTCCTGAAAGCTATTTCCTCTGGTACCTGAAAGGACACCTGGAACATGAGCTGGGAGAGTCCAAGAAGTCAATGAGATCCATCAATACCTCTATCTCATACAAAGATGATTTTGGTGATTCCTGGATAAGATTGGGTTTGATCCATTCTGACATGCACAGAGAGGAAGATGCAAAAGAAAACTTTCAAAAGGGGCTGAAGTATGATCTTATTGATCCCTCCAATCTTGTTGATGCCGGTGCTTCTCTCCAGGCATCAGACCAACCCCATCTGTCAGCCAAGGTCCTGAGAAGGGCCCTTGACCTGGTGCCCAATGATGACAGAGCAATGGTCACACTCGCCAAGGTACTGGTCCAGATAGGTGATCTCGAGGGTGCGAAATCTCTCATGGACAATGCATTGGACCTCTATCCGCATAATGAAGAGGTCCTTCGGAGCATGGCCCAGATTATGATGAGGATGGGGGACCTTGACTCTGCAATGGATATGTACTGCAGGATACTAGATCAGCATCCCAGGGATTTCGAGGCATTACTGGCAAAAGGTGAGATACATCTCAAACTTGGAGAGTTAACACAATCGTTGAAATCATATCAAGCGGTCAGGGACCTGGATATCCATATATCTTGGCCAGGCATCCTTCGCTTCCTGATCTCCTCATTGAGGAATATGCTGACTTTCAACAAGAACATTCCCTCATACCGTGATGATCTAAAAAAGGAGTTCGAGAACATCAACCTCTTCCTGGAAGAACTTGATGGAAAGGTGGACACGGCAAAGGGTCCTGAAATGCTTGATGAGATCGAGAGTCTAATTAAGGTGATGGAAAACCTCAGGATCCATCTGAAAGAACAGCTAGGGCAGTTCGGAGATATCATTGACAAATACAGGACCGAGGACTCCTTCCAAAAACACTTGAGATCAAAAGTGCTGGACCTTCATAATTATCTGGATCAGATGAGATATTTCGATGGAAAGCAGATATCTTTGGAACTATCCCCCTTCCTCACCGATCTAAAGTCATTGGACACCAGGGCCGAGGCTCGGTTGAGAGATGATCTGGAGAAGAGGTTCAAGGAACTGGAAGAGATAGGTCTTGAAGACCTGGAACTCCGAAAGAAGTTCGAAACTATATCGGACCTTGAGAAGAGGGGAGACATCAGTGGTACAACCTTCGTATTGAAGGAGATACAAATGGCCCTGGATGAAGTCTGGAATCAAAAGGGAAAAGCCTATTTCAACTCAAAACTGAAAGAGATGGAAGACCTTCTGGAAAAGGGGAAGGAACAATTCGAAACATCCAGATTGGAAAAGAGATTAAGGTCTTTCAAGGAAAGGTTCGATCTAGGACCCAAGGCGATCCTCGAAGGCTATCTTGATTTTGCCAAGACATACTCAGAGGATTCTGATAATTATTATACCCGGGAAGTCGAGAACCTTATCAAAGAGATCGATTACAAGATAACCATCTTAGAGAAGGATCAGAAAGATGTCAAGGTTCCAAAAAGGTCCTTGACAAAGATCGAAAATCGTTTGAAGAAAGGGGAAAAAGCCCTCGAAATTCATCCGGAGTTGTTGGAGATCCGTAGAGAGGTTTCCGATCTGGAGACCAAACAGAAAGTTACCCTTATCGGTGAGAGACTCATCGGCCTGGACAACCTATTGGGAGATGTCGATTCCCTGGGAATGGATGAAGAGATCCAGAAGAATGTCGAACCTGTGCGAAGAGTGATCGAGAAGTCCTTGAAGAATGAGAACTTCAGGCTTGCGGATATCCTGACAAGTGAGGTATACGAAAACGTTGAAAAACTGATACGTGAGAATTATATTGATGACCTCAAGGAAAGGATGTACGATTCATTAAGTGAGATAGAAAGATTCAGAAAACTATCAATTACAAACGAAGAATGGGATGGACTGCTGGATGAGACAAAGGGCTTCCTGGAAGAGGAAGATCCCCCGGGACCAATGATCCCCATTGTCAAATCCCTATCCCGTTTACAATCCAGTATCCAGGAGTTCTTCATCGAGGAGCTTCCCCATGAGATAGATTCCAGATTGGAAGTTCTCTCCAACATTCTCAAAGAGGGTGAAGGGTATGGGTTCGACCTGAAGTGGGATCACAAGGTATTAACAGAATTGAGAAAAAGATCAGAAGAGATCTCTTCACTTGAGATAATCGAAGAAGCCGTTACCCTGGAAGATGAGCTCGAGAGAAAGGTAAGTGATCTTCTCTCCACAAAGGTCCGGGAAATGGACGAAACGGTTAGAAAAGAAATTGAGTTACTATCGGAAGAGGGAGCCACCCAGAAGGAATTGATGGAGGTCCTCTCCCATGCCAACAGGGCCGAAGTCCTGCTTGAGAGCAACAGTGAAAGGGATGCATATTTCTCGATGAACTCTGCCTTTGAACAGATAGATAGATTGAGGAGTTCACTTCTGGATAGATCCGTTGAAAAACTCCTTGCCAAGACAGATGAGCTGATCAAAGCATCGAAAAAGGTGGGTTTGGATTCAAACCAACTCGAAAAAGAGTGGAAGACACTATCCAAGATGAAGGATGTTGAAAGAACAGAAATGATCGATAGGGTGAAGGATCTCAGGAACAGGACCTTTGAACTATTCAGTGGCAAGGTCCTAACGATCTTCGAGGAATTTGACGGAGCGATCAATGAACTCATTCAAAATGCTGTAGATATACTTGGTAAAAAAGATACTCAATCATTGAATGATAACATCTCCGACCTCGGAACTGCCATCCGGGAAGCCAACATTTCGAAAATTGTGGATCAAATAAAGATCACAGGAGACCTAATTGAAAGGGTAAGATCGAGTTCCGGGATCAAGATCCTTCTTGCAAAATGTTCTGACATCATAGAAACCGGTTCATCATTGGACGATGAAAGGGCCAAAGATATTGTTAAATCCGCAAAGGATCTGGTCAAGAAAATAAAAAAGGGAAAGAAGGACGTATCGGATAAGGAAATTGAAAGACTTGAGATGGAACTATCACAATTACGATCACTTCTCCAGATCCAGGACATCGAGAACATGCTATCGGAGATAGAAGAACTGGATAACCTGTCAAAGGAGATCTTCGAAGAGATCGAGGGAGACGAATTTGAACCAAAGGTGAGGTCCATTAACAGTCTCATCGGTAGACTTCTGAATAACACATCCTCGTTGTATAATTCCCCTGAACCGGACAGGGTTAATGAGATGGGGCGCTCCCTTAACCAGGCGAGAAGGGAGATCGAAGACCTGGAAAATTCCTGGAGAGCAAAGAAAAGACTCCAATCCCTCGAGGAGAGAGGTGTATTCGATCTCGAGATAGAGGACCGTCTACTGGAAATGGACCTCTCCTCTCTGAAGGACCTGTATGAAAAAGGGGATCATGCAAAGTTCTTCCGGGTATGGGAAAGGGTCGAGAGCCAGATGAAAAGACGGACATCGCTCTCAGAAAAGGGAGGAATACCTGAAGATGACAAAGGTATGGAGATCCTCGTCCGAGCCAAGGGTAAGAAACGGGCAGAATTAGGGAAGGACCAAGGAAAGAAAGGTGGGATGTTAGGAATAAAGAAGCTAGCCATGGATATGGGTGAGAAACGGAAACTCCTTGAAAGACCCCCCGTCGGTCCTGACAAGAAGGGATCAAAGGGAGATGTCCGATCATCCGATGATCATATTGTGGTTACTGAAGTTCCACGGAAGGGTCTTGAATTAGCAAAAGGCAAGACAGATGAAATGGGAATGGGGGATGCTGAAGTAGAGGAGAAGGGGAAAGATAAAGAGGAAGATAATGGAAAGACTGTCGTTCCCAAACCGGGGAAGGAGGACCTGGCTGGAATTGCAAAGATCATAGCGGGGGACAGGATCAAGAAGCTTGAGGAAGGCGGATACTCTTCAATGAAAGATGACGCCAATGAACAAAAGAAAAAAGAGGAGGGTTCACTCCCTTGGAGCAAAGACCGGACCATGGATGTCAAAGGATTGAATGGAATGGTGTCAGAGATGATGGATATGGAAGTCCAACCTCAAACCTCCACACCAATGAAGAATGCTGAAAAAGCTAGGGAGAAGCTCGAATCATTCTATTCCAAGCTACCAGCAAACCTCAGACTGGAAGAATCCATGTCACTTTACACCAGAGGATTATCACACTTGGAGAATGGAGACCACGTTGGGGCTCTAAGGCAGTTCAGATTGGCCATATCATCTGCGGTGAAGATGACAAAACTCCATTCAGAGATCACAAAAGCAATATTAAGTCTTGACAAGGAGCTTTCAATTCGCAGGAAGAGGGGGGACCCGAATGCCAAAGGGGAAAAATTGTTCTTCAAGGCGGAAGCGGCCCTTAAATCTGGCAATCTAGCAGAATGTGCGATCCTAATAAAACAGATGAAAAACGAGATGTTTCCCTAAGGGTCAAGGGGAGTTGTTCTAAATTATTCATATCTGAGGGCTTCGGCAGGTGAGACCCTGGTTGCCATCCTGGATGGGGGTATGCAGGACAGGAGAGCAAATCCAAGAGCAATTGCTCCGAAAAGCAGTATCCTGTTCCAGGGGATGCCGAAAATTGGTAGATCGGAACTTGCCTCATCCCTCCAGAGGTTCCAACCCATCACTATACCAATAGCTGAACCGATGATTATCCCAGAGGAAGCTATGAACGTTGCTTCTCCCAGGAAGGAAGCCAGAACAGCCCTTCTTTTGAACCCTATGGCCCTCATCATACCGATCTCATGTCTCCTTTCATAGACCGATCTGAGGGTCACGATACCCAGGCCAACAATCCCGATTATTAAACCAAGGGACAGATATGCATTGAATAGGTCAAAGAACGAGTTCTGGAATGAAAGTATCTCTGCTACCAATGCTTTGACCTCTATGGTTATGAAACCATAGGAGAATAGGGACCTTCTCAATCCGTCAGAGACCGTCTTCACATCGACATCATCACTCACCTGAAGCATATGGAGGTTCCTCTGGGTTGTATTGTAATCCCGTTCGGCGATATCGGTATTGGTGAATATCGCAGATATTGCAAACTGGTCGGTTATAGCTGCGATCTTTCTTTCAACAGCCGAACCGTTGTCCAGCTCGATGACCAGAACATCCCCGGCCTTCAATCCCAGTCCGGGAGGTCCGAACTGGTTCTCACCTAAAGTTGAATCAACAATAACAAGGTCCGGTTCCCTTAGGGAAGACCATACGTCTTCATCATCCCTTCCGTTGATGTCCCTGGACCTGAGAAGTTCCCAGTCAACGTCGTTGAAACCGTATGTGTTGAACTGTTTGAACTCTTCTGTCACACCGCAAATGAGATAAGGGATCTCAATGAAATTCTTGAATGGAAGGCTGAGATTGATGGAAGCGTAACCGATCGAGAGAGAAGTGGTATGATCCCAATCTATGAGCGTGGCATTTTCCTCTCCCCATAGTTCATTGACCGTTCCTTCAAGGTCAGGGATCTCTCTGGAGTTGGAGATCCCTATGATATCATACCCTCCCCCAACGCTTCTTTCGAATTCGGAGATATTGATATTGAAAATATGGACGAACATGGATGTCCCGGTGACAGTGAATATGATCAAAGCGAACATGAAGATGGTCACACCTGTTCTGAACCTCTTCTTGATCGGGTAGGAAATGGCCATCTTGATAGGAGCATGTGTCACACCGAACAACCTGAAAATATTGGTTATTATGAACAGGAGTATGTCTGTGTTCCAAACCACTAGAAGCACTCCCGCAGTTACCATGAAAAGCCCCAGAAATAGAAAGATCTCCAAACCGGTCTTATATCCACTGATAAGAGGATTATCAACTGACCACTGAATCAGAACGATCATTGAGGCAACCGTATATACCGCACGGTCAGGAAGGAAATGTCGGAGTAAAAGTGCCAAACCAACAATGAGGAACGTCAATCCTACCTGAAATGGGGTCGTATTATGAATATGGACACCCCATCCCATCAGGACTACTCCAAAAAGAATGGTTGCCAACCCCCATATGATCAAACGGTCCAGGAAGAATTCTAATATCTTACCGACAAGGCAAAGTAAATTCGATCCTTTCGATGTGCATGATCTTGAGATCCTCTGGACCAATTTCTGAGGTCCGGTATGGACCTTCGGAGGAGGGATGCTCTTGATCGCGGAGACAATGTTCAAATTGGCTATCCTCTGGGTAATTGCCCAGGTCGTTATGAGTGTAATTGAAAAACCTGCGGAGAATGATAATAGAAGCGTACTTGGCACGAGGGAGAAGTAGGCAAGGAGGTCGATCTCCATATTCGAAAAGGAGGTTATGAGCCTTTCAAGGATGACCATTATCCCCAGTGCCGCTAGAACACCGGCAATTACCCCTACAAGGGAAGAGATGAAGGAATACGATGCACCCTCGAAAAGATACGTAGCTCTCAGATGGGACCTCCTGAGTCCGATCGCCCTGGATATTCCCATCTCTTCTCTCCTTTCCTCGGAAAGCATCACGAAGATATTGATTATCAGTGTGATCCCTGCAATGATGGAGAATGCCGCCAGTGTTACGAATAATTTGATGAATGTGTCGATCCCTTCCATAGCCCGATCTACACCTGTATCCTTATCGAAAATGACAGAAGGTTCACGGCCAGACCCAGTGGGGATCTCGAGACCATCCAGAGCCTTGTTCACCAGGGGAACAACCCTGTCACAGAGCTCTCCTCCCTCCACTCGGTCTCCTCTGTTGGATATGTATAATGTATTGTAGATCCCCCCCTCCCAATTTCCTGGTCCCACTTCATAGGATTTCGGAGGTTCATCTAAACCAAGGAGGAGATATGCGGTTTCAAATGAAACGTAGAGATTCTCTCCGCCGAAAAGGTTTCCTCTCCCATCCTGGTCTATTATCTTTGTGAGGTCCAGAAGTAATGTGGTGGTACCTGAGGAGATATTGACATTATCGCCGGGTCTTGCATTTACAAGACCCGCCGCATCCCCTGTCATATAGACTTCACCTGGTCCAGGTGTTTCGACCGAGAGTCCTTTGGATCTGATACTTCCAAAAGGACCATTGGTTTGCCAGGAGAATGATCTGACCGTCACTTCCGGTTCCACAAGTTCCGTTCTTGGATTACTCATGGATACATCCAGGTTGATCTCCCAGGAGAGACCATCAATAAGACCATCAGCATCCTCGATCGAGAGGATCCTTTCTTCGATCTCGGAAGCGAAGATCCCATCGATAAGGGTCCGGTTCCCTGAGGATTCCCTGATATAGACCACTTCGTCCACAGTGTGGTAATTCTCATAGATCAGGGACTCGACCAGGGATGTCATGGTATCTCCGATGACGAGAGATGAAGTGATTATCGAGGTTCCGACCATGAAACCGATCACCGCGATGATCGAGTCACCTTTGTGTCTGATGAGATTCCTCAGACCCAATCTGGCCATCAAGGGATTCAAGGATCCTTTTATGAGAAGTGTCACTGCGGTAAGGATCAATGAAAGGACAAGCATAGGTTCGGCAATTGACCTTGTGCTCTTGGGACCGTAAATCCCATAGGCCACAGAGCCCATGGTGGAAACTATGAAAATGAGAATGAGGAATTCTGTGACCCTCTCACCCATGTTCCGGAATCCAACCATCCCGATCCTCCTTGAATCTTACATGCATCCTTAAATGATCATTTCAAGATCATAGAGGAACATTCAAGGTAATCGGTCCACTTATTGTTATCGGAGAATATGTAAGGTTCTTTCCTCAACCCTCTGCATCTCCGATCCTCTTGGAAAGGATCTCCAGGGTCTCAGAAAGGTCATAGACACCGGTGTAACGAAGATCATCATTGGAAATGGTCTTGGGCATGTCCAGAACCCTGTATTTTTCGGCCATATCGGGGAATTGAATGAGATCTATGACAGCACATTCGATCTTCTCGTTGATATACGAAAGGCCAAAGGTCATGGTAAGGTATTTCTCGAGATCGGGAACCGATGGTGTGCACAAGATCCGAAGTCTGTTCTCACCAAGGGCCTTGATCTTCTCTTGATCTTCCTCCTCGATCTCAGTTTTCCCATTGGAAAAAAGGACTATTGTTTCAATAAAGACCGAGAATGTTCTATTTGTTGGAACACCATAGAACCTGATTCCGTGATCGATACCATCTTTGTCAAGGAGAACCAAGGCAGGGAACATGTCCACATCATGGATGATCTCCTCGTTCGTTTCCATCTCCACCATGTCCTTCAGGGAGAGGAGATCGCTCATGGCGCAGATCTCTTCAAGAGCGGCCATGAAATCATCGAACATCTCCTCCTTGCCTTCAGGTTTGTGGAGAAGCACGGTTACCGGGCCCTCAAGGGCCTGGAACTTCTTTTCTATTATCGACCTGTCATCGGTTGATAGTCCTGCCATTTCTCAGCCTCCGCTATCGTCGTTTGATGGGAACATGGTATAAAGACATTATCATAAAGGGGTTTTATACAACGGAACATGTTTTGAACTTGTCAGATCACAAGATCAATGGATGTTGATGGCCATCATCAGAATTCCAGGATGAACTCTCCGTCCTCTATAACCTTGACACGATCTATCTCAAGTGTGGGAGATGTCAACATTCCGTCATTGTGCATGTCACATCGTATCTCTCCACCAAAGGTAGTGTTGTCACCAAATCCGACATGGACAGTACCCTTGGCCTTTTGATCCTCCAAGGTGTTTCCCGTTATCCTGGCCATGGGATTCATTCCTATCCCTATCTCACAGATGGTCCTTCCACATTTGGACCTTTCCAATAGCTCCACTACCTCAAATGGCCCCTCGATCTCGGAAGCAACACCTTTTGATATCATCATGGAGACCTCGCCCTTTATCCTCGGAAGGAAAACACCATCTATGACAAGCTGTCCAATTATCGATGACTCCCTTGGTGCTATGAAGACCTTCCCTGCGGGAAGATTGGTTATCATACCTCTACGAGCGCATAGACCGTTATCATCCAGTATCCACTCCCTCCTCTCTATAGAGGCTTTGAGGTCTGTACCCTGGTCCGTCGTCAATCTAAGCGTTCTTGCCTTCTGGAACTTCCTTCCAAATTTCTTGATAGACTTGGCTATCTCCGGATAGTTCGCATCAAGACCGCCTTCCCGGAGCATTTCCATGGTGATCCCTGGCATTGTTACGATCCTTGCTCCCCTTGCCAAAGCGGTCCTTGTTGCATTTGTATATGTGAGTGAATATGTTGTCGGAGCGATGATGACATCAGAATGTATCATGATATCCGCTACGGCATTTGGAGGTTCCGTCCCATGATGTTCTGATATGGGGATCTCAATGAGGATGGGGGACATCGCCAGCTTCTCGGAAGCATCGAAGAAGGTCTGACCTATCGGAAGAGTGTTCCTATCGCAGAGAATGATAACTCTTTCCGACCTCTTTATGGCCAGGCTGTTCTTCAACGTTTGCTCCGCTTTATTGATACTGCTCATATCAACCCCTCTCTTCTATATGGTGGGATGCACAGGCAAATGCCTGATGGGAGGCCCAACCGGTACAAATTTTGGGGTACCTGCAAATGAGGTACGAAAGTGAAAGGGTCTTATACCCTATGCACCCCAATGAACAGAAACCGGTCTGTATAAGTTTTTTTTGGAACAGATCGCTCTTTTAACTACCAACCCCGCCCCTGGAGTTGTTTCTCCACCGGGATCTCGGCGGTATTGATCCCGCTCATGGGGTCACCAATACCTTTTGAAACCTCGGCAAGGACGGAAGGATCATCGAAATGGGTGGTAGCCTCAACGATGGCCTTGGCCATCATTTCAGGCTTCTTGGATTTGAATATACCGGAGCCTACGAATACTCCATCAACCCCGAGCTGCATCATTAATGCGGCATCCGCCGGTGTGGCTATTCCTCCCGCAGCGAAATTGACAACGGGAAGCCTCTGGAGTTTTGCAACCTCGACAACGAGCTCTGGGGGGGCCTCTATCTTCCTGGCCACCTGGAACAGTTCCTGTTCAGTCATCCCTTTCAATGACCTCACAGTACCCATAATAGCATGCTGATGACGGACTGCCTCGATGACATCACCGGTCCCGGCCTCCCCCTTTGTCCTTATCATGGCAGCACCCTCATGTATCCGCCTCAGTGCCTCACCCAGGTCCCTTGCACCACAGACAAATGGAATGTTGAACCTGGTCTTCTCTATGTGATAATGCGGATCGGCAGGTGTAAGGACCTCGGATTCGTCTATCATATCCACACCGAGAGACTCCAGGATCTGTGCCTCAACGAAATGGCCGATCCTTGCTTTTGCCATAATGGGTATGGAAACGGTGTCTATGATCTCCATTATCTTGGTCGGGTCAGCCATTCTGGCCACCCCGCCCTGCGCCCTGATGTCCGCTGGAACCCTTTCCAATGCCATGACTGCAACCGCACCGGCATCCTCTGCTATATGGGCCTGCGCGGCATTTGTAACATCCATCACGACGCCTCCCTTCTGCATCTTGGCAAAGCCCCTTTTCAGAAGGATGGTGCCGTGGCGCATCTTCTCAAGATCGATCTCTCTTGACATTTCATCGCCTCGGATGGGCCCCATGAGTTAAGCCGTATTTGAGCTTTGTCGGTAAAATCAGACTGCCTCCGCAGATATCAAATACCCATCCGATTCCTTCATGGTCGATGGTATACCCGTTCTGCCATGCATGCAAAGGGACCAAGGACATGTGCGGTCTGGGAAATTGCCCCCTCCTGGATGAGGTTAGGACCAAGGTCCGGCCTCTGGATCTCTCGGGTTCCCTTATGGAAGGGCCATCCCCACCTTCCGTCTTCGTTGGAAGTTCAGGTTATCCAAAACTGACCATAGGCCCCCTGGCATCCCCAATACCCCTTCCCATGCCTGAAAGGCTGGAGAAGCCGTATTTCCTCTACGATCGGACCATCTCGGATGTCTATTCCATAAGGTCCTCACTTGTAAGGGGAAGATACAAAGTGGATGTAAAAATGGCAGGAGGGGGGAGGGGAGGAGGTTCTGAACCCCTCTACAGGATCGAGAACAGACTGCCTATCAGAGGTAGGAAAATACTGACTTCAGTTCAGGAGCTCGCCCTTTCAGCAAGATCGCTGGATACTGAAATGAGGCTTACAAAGGACCTGAAGAGGTCCTTTCCTGTATCTGTGGATGCAATTTCAATGCCCATGGGTCCTGCAGTTGATCTGAGGTCGGTGGAACTTATAGGAAATCCACGGGTTCCTGTTCCGGTAGAAAAAGGAGCATCCGACACAGATGCAAAGGCATCGACACTTGTTGGAGAGCTCTACAGGGAAGGGATACCACCTGATCATCTTGTAAGATTGCTATCAGTTGGTATGCTCGGAGAGGGGAAGAGAAGGAAGATAGTCCCCACAAGATGGTCAATCACCGCCGTGGACGATATGCTCTCACTTCAAAAGAGGGAGAAGGTCATGGAACTTCCGGAACTGGACAGATTCCTTCTTTACAGCGGGAGTCGGTTCGGGAACAACTTCCTGATTGCCTTGTTCCCTCCTCCGTTCAGGTTCGAGATGATGGAACAGTGGCAAAAAGGGTCCCTTTGGGGTGCTGGTTCTATTGTGATCGACAAGGAGGGACCCATGGGAAGAAAGGATTATGCTTCCGGCATCACAGGAGCATACTATGCTGCCCGATTATCCGTCCTGGAGCACCTTGAAACTATGGGGAGATGCGGAGGAGCATCCGTGATAAGATGGATAACCGATGAATACTGGGCACCTTTGGGAGTGTGGGTCATACGGGAAACAGTGCGAAGGTCATTGATGGAGGATCCTTTGGAATTCCAGGACATGAGGGATTTGATCAAAGGGGTGGATGCGAAATGTGGGATGAAGGGTTGGAGAGAGAAGACAGTTCACCTATCAGGCAAAGAGGATACCTCACTTGACCGATTCCTTTAGCGAATCCAAGGTGTTATCGATCCTTAAAAGGGCCTCTTTAAGATCGCTGTAAACCCCGGCAAGGCTGATCCTGAATCCACGATCCTGATGGAAGAACTCCCCTGGTATCACCCTTACCTCACTCTGATCGTACAATCTCTCTGAAAGGTCCACAGACGAGATATCTTGTTCATACATCAGGAAACCCACAGCACATCCATCAGGTGATGACCAGTATACATCGTCCCTGCCTGCCGCCCACTGGGAGACAAGTTTCTCATTTTCCCTTATCGATCTGAAATACGGTGGGAGGACCTTATGAGAGTTCCTGAGGACCTCCAGGGCCATGACGTTGGCCATATGGTTGACCATCGGGGTGGAATAGATCTTCAATCTCTTTGCCCTGTTGATCATCCTTTTTGGTCCTATGAGCCAACCTCCCATTAGACCCCCGGCCCCATAGACCTTCGTGACAGATGATGATACCATGGCCTTGTCATAGACTTCCGCAAGCGAAGGGAATGCCCTTACGGGGCCATCATTCGAGAAATTCATGGCGAAATCACGATATACCTCGTCAGAAAGGGAATATGTACCATGCTTTTCCAGAATGTGGGAGATCTCTTTTAGGTCTGGCTCGAGCAGAGCCCTTCCAGTTGGATTGTTCAGATTCTGCATAATGAACAGGTCACAACCGGTTGATAGCTTCTCATCCAGCTCATCGAGATCGAAACGGAAGGCCGGATATCTTCTCTTGATGGTTATCACATTAGCTCCTAAAGCTTTGGGTATCTCTATCAGTGGAGTGTAGATCGGTTTCTCCACAAGGACGTTTGAGCCAGGTTTGATAGAGGAGAGAAATGCCAGCCAATTGGCCTCGGAACATCCGTTGGTAAGAAGGATGTGAGATTGGGGCACCTGATACATTTCTGAGAGATGGTCCACAAGCTCCTGTCTGCCAAGGGGTGAGGATGCCGGAAGCAGAGAGAGGTCCACCTTATCGGAAATGACCTTATTCCAGTCCGGTTTAATATTTGACCAGGCAAGGTCGAACCTTGGTGGCGGTCTCTCATTTATCCATTGGACATGTCTGAAGGGGGGAAGCTCTATGAACAAATTATCACCTCGTACCAACCAACAAGGTGATAAATGGATATATACATTAACAAACCGCCTTATGGCAGGGGGATCATCATCTGAAGGGGGCAGGGAAGGGACCAGACCATGCATTGGCCATTAAGGTCCCCGGGAACCATTCGATCTTCTATCATGGAGTCCTGATGCTCACTGTCCTCATTCTCCTCCAATCGTTCAAGGAGACCATCTCCTCGGTATACTACTTCAGCCTCGTTGAAATGGGACTGACACCATGGATAATTGCACTAACGATCTTCTTAGCCCCTCTCCTGATCGGCCCTCTAACAAAAAAGCTGGGATGGAGGAACTCCTACATACTTCTAGGGGCTGTCATGGCCTCCAGCAGACTACCTATGGGATTCGGTCTGGACCAGCCATTCCACCTTTCATTCTCTTTGTTATCCCTTGCATCATCTACCATGATGCTCTCACTTCTTTTCGCCTTCCACAGGAGGGAAAGAACGATCGATCCCGATGTATTTTCCTCCCAGTCAATGACCGCATCGTTCGTCATTGCATTAATGCTCATGGTCTCATTCCGTCTTGCAGGTTCCGGAATGGATATCACGATCGTTCCCAAAGCCACAGGATACCTGGTCTCACCTGCCCTTTCTGGCGTTATATCCCTCGGTTTGGGTGCAATGGTCTACTGCCAGAGAAAGAGCCAGATCCTCGATGACACAAGGAAGGGAGATGAAAGACCCGGATATGAGGTGACCGGGGGGGCCTCGGATTCATGGATGCCGGCTCTGGGCCTGGGTGCATTCCTTTTCGTATCCACATCGGTCCTGACGGACCCTCATGTCATCACAGCCTGGATCGGAGAGGATTTCACAACAGTTTCATCATTCACCATCATCATCATGGGTCTGTTCATATTCTCTCTAACATCCGGTATGTCCTGGTTGACAGCCCTCAGGAGAGGATTCTCAAATCCGTGGGGGGCTCTTATTGGGAATGCGATCCTGATCGGAGGTGCATTCAATTTCTTTTATATCGGCATTAACGTAGGTATCTCCCCGATCGCTTTCACCTGGATAGCCATGGTCGATCTCTGGGTTGTCCTTGATGCTATAACCGATAGTGCCCCATTTGCAGGAGAACCCATGGAAATTGAAAGGAGGGACGGGACATGGAAAACGATCGGATTTCCCGGATCCAAGAAAATTAGACACTCTCCCTGGCATTTCGGGGTGATCCTGACCACTGTTGTGGGCATTTCGTTCCTTCTGGTCCTCCTGGTGACCTATTCTCTGAACTGGTCGTTCCTACCCTTCGGTAGCATTTTCAAAGGAGGAATAACCGTCATGATGATGCTATCCGTAATCCTTCTCGCAATAGGAGGTTTCTCCTGTTCAAAGGGAACCATGGAGGAGCCAGCTGGAAATTTGCAGAAAAGTCTCATGCTCGAAAGGGGTTCCCCTGCAGTAGCAGCCGGTGAAGGGTCAGGTCATCTTCATACAGGTGACGGCAGATCCAGGAGATTGAGGAACCTGTTCATTGCCATTGGCTCGGTAACCATGGTCATCATTCTGATGTCCGGGGGCTTCACCTTTGCTTTCCATTCGATAAAAGTGGATGAAAGCGGCCTTGATCCGGGAGATATGCTAACGGTCGTGACCTACAACATCCATCATGGTTTCTCCAACTCGGGAAGGATGGACCCGGTTCCCCATCTCGAAGTATTGAAGGACCTTGATCCGGACATCATATTCCTTCAGGAGGCCGATTCCCTCAGGATCGTGGAAGGAAACGTCGACCCCGGAGCATACCTTGCCAATAAGCTGGGAATGTATTATTTCAGAGGCGCTAAACCCGGACTGGGAAATCCTGGGACCGGGATCCTTTCCAGATTTCCTCTGAAGGATCTTGAGATCATCGAATTGAGGTCAGATGACATCTCCAGGATCGCAGTGAGATGTATTGCTGACCTTGGCTCTAAGGAGGTGGGGTTGATCAATGTTCATTTCGGATTGGAGGAAAATGAGAGAAAGATGCAGTTCGAAGACCTATTCTCCCTGATCTCTGAAATGAAGAACATGACATTGATAGTGGGCGGGGACCTGAATACGCACCCAGATGAGGAGATGATCATTCCTCTGGATCAGGAATCCTTTGGAGGAGGAGTTCAGATCAACAGGACCACATATGATCTCAGAAGCGCCTGGCATTCCACCGAGGAGGGGTGGGAGGACCCATCGAGACCGACGTTTCCTGCAGAGGGCCTGGACCTCGAGAAAGAACATATTGACTATATCATGGTCACAAGCGATCTGGAGGTCATGGAGGCGGGGATCGGATCCGGAAAAGGAGCCTCCGATCATCGCCCGGTATGGGCCAAGTTAAGGATATAGAAAATCTTTTTCTCATGGGGGTCGTTAACCCTCTGTAAAGGAGGGAGAAAATGGAAACCGGAAATGACCCGATGTCCCTGGTTGATAAAATAAAGGATGAGATGATCGGATTCACACGGGACATACTATCCATTCCAGCGATCGCCCCGGAATCAGGGGGAGTCGGGGAGATGGAAAAGGCCGAAAGGATCCTGGAACTTGTCAAGGATTGGAATTTCGATTCTATCGAGAGATATGATTCGCCCGATGATCGGGTTCCTTCAGGCAAAAGGCCGAACATCCTCCTCCGATTGAAAGGCGAGAAACCCGAACTCCCCTCGATCTGGGTCTTTACCCACATGGATGTCGTTCCTCCCGGGGACCTGGACAAGTGGACAGGTGATCCATATACCCTGAGGATCGACGGCGATCGGATGATCGCCAGGGGGATAGAGGATAATGGTCAGGAACTCGTGTCGTCCCTCTTCGCTGTCAAGGCGATCCTGGATTCGGGTAAAAGGCCGAAAAGGGATGTGAACCTGTTCCTGGTCGCAGATGAGGAGGTCGGGTCAGCAAAGGGAATGGTATACCTCATGAAGGAACATGAGGACCTCTTCTCGAAGGAGGACCTTTTCATCGTCCCGGATGCTGGTGAACCTGACGGTTCCATGATCGAGGTTGCCGAGAAGTCCATCATGTGGATTAAGGTGAAGACCATAGGCAAGCAGGTCCATGCATCGGTTCCCCAGAAGGGAGTCAATGCCAACCTGACTGCCATGAGATTCCTTGTGGCGATTCATGATGAGCTTCAGGAAAGATACCCTTATGAGGATACCCTATATGATTATCCCAGGTCCTCGTTCGTTCCATCAAAGAGGGAGGCAAATGTACCCAATGTCAACACAGTGCCGGGGGAAGATATCAGCTACATCGACTGCAGGGTCATGCCCCATTTCAAGGCAATGGAAGTCCTCGATTTCATCAAGTTGAGGGCCGAAGAGCATTCCAGAAAGTATGGAGTGAAGATGGAAGTCACCACGCTCCAGTATGATCAGGCAGCTCCTCCGACCTCACCCGATCATCCGGTTGTCGGAATGATCAGGGATGCTGTGAAAGAGGTTTACGGTGTGGATGCAAAACCCCAGGGGATCGGAGGGGGGACCTGCGCCGCCATCCTTCGAAGGGCCGGATACCCTGTGGCAGTATGGTCCAAGATGGAGGATTCCGCCCATCAGCCCGATGAAGTGGGATTGATCAGCAACTACCTTGGTAATACCAAGGTGTTCGTAAAGGTCTTCATGATGTGATGGCCCAGATATTATTGTCATCAAGGATCTTTCTCACAAGAGGTTTGTCTCCTTCGACGAAGGTGAGGGCCCTCATACCCACTTCATCGACCCACCGGAGGTCCTGGCAGTCAATGGGTTGAGGATCACCCTCGATTAGTATACATTTGTAAAAGAGCAGGACCACGTGCCTGATGTCTCCGTTATTGTCGTAAACGTGGGACAGGACCTCATAGAGAGGTCCAGTTCCTATTTCGATCCCCATCTCTTCTTTCAATTCCCTCTTGAGGGCCTCTTCCGGATGCTCCCCGAAATCGACCTTCCCTCCGGGAAATTCCCACTTGCTAGGTTCGAACCTGGAATCCTCATGGCGTTGTGCGACAAGAATCCTTCCTTTCTTAGGTATAATTGCACCTGTTACCAAGAGAGGACCTTCTGGCATTGTATTGAGGATGGGGTCAGGTGATTTATGGATTCCTATGGTCAGAAAATATCTTTCGTGTTATCCTCTGATTGAACAGGTTCCTCTTCCGATGTTTCTTCAGGCAACTCCTTCTTTTTCCTTGTTATAAAAAACACTGCCACACCTGCTCCAATAAGAAGCAAGATTACCACAATAATTATGATCAATACTATCGGAGATCCTCCATCACTTTCGGATCTCTTCATCATTGTATCGGAGCTTGAAAGCTCGGTATCCTCCATTATCTCGATACTTGAGGCCCCTTCCAATGATCGGTAACCGCTCTTTTCTATCTTCCAGGTAACCTGTCCTTCTGGTACTGAAACCAAGAAGGAACCATCTGTCCCTGTGATTACCGTGTATTCATTCCCATCGGAATCGGTTACAGTAACCTTAGCTCCTTGTATCGGCTTCCCATCTCCATCCTGGACGATTCCACTTAATGTTCCGTTGTCCAAGACCTTGATCGTGATCTTGTCTGTTCCTCTGTTCAGGAAATGATCTGTTACTGTCAATTCTATCTCGTATTCACCCGCTTTATCAAATGTGAAGGTAACAATCTTTCCATCCAATACCTGGTCCTCTCCATTGTAATCAAACTTCCATTTGAAGGATGAGATCCCTCCATTATCCGTGGAGGAGGACCCGTCAAGGGTGACAGTTGAGCCCTTCTTCACTGTCATATCATCCCCGGCGGATGCCTTCGGCCTCTCCGTATCCGGGACCTCAACAGTTAAAGTCTTTGAATTCGAATTCTCCCATTGATCGAAAACTGTGAGAGTCACATCGATGTATCCCTGCCTCTCGAAAGTGTGGTTGAGATAAGGACCTTCGACCATCACATCCTCTCCGTCTGTGAAATTCCAGACATACTTCACTATCCTTCCGTTGTCAGTGGATGACAATCCGTCAAGGGAAAGGGAATCTCCCTCCAGGAGTTTCGTCCTCCCTGTTATAACGGCTTCAGGATCGATGGTATCCAGAACTGTCACCTGCAAAGTTGCCGAATGAGAGTTCTCATTCGCATCTGTGACAGTAAATGTGACAGTGTAATGACCAGGAATTATGAAAGAGAATGAAGCTGTTTCACCATACAGTGTTTCCGTTCCACCTCCGTAATTGAAAGTCCAGACATATACATCGATCACATCGTTGTCTGTGCTTCTGGATCCGTCAAACTCTGCAATTACTCCATTTTGAATCTCAATATCAGGTCCTGGAACCGCAACAGGATTCTCGGTATCGATCACAGTGACGTAGAAGTAGGAATAACCGATATTCCCCTCCGAATCGGTCACCTTCAACTGTATCTCGTGTATTCCAACCTCAGTGAACCTGAAGGATACATCCGGTCCTTTCAACACTTCTTCTTTCCCTTCATGCTGGAAGGTCCATTTGTAATCGGAAATCGGAGAGAGGTCGGTTGTACCAACTGCAGAGAAATAAGCAAGCTCTCCCTGGTTTATAGTAAGATTTCCTTGAGTTACAATCACAGGAGCAGAACTGTCCTCTACTGTCAGGGTGAATGAATCGGTATCCGTATTCCCTGCGAAATCCGAAACGGTCAGTTCACAGTCGTATACTCCCGCGATATCAAACTGAAAATCGAACTCGGCAAGCTCCCTCACCACTTCCTCTTCTTCGTAATCGAAGGACCATTTGAAATCTGTAACCATCTGATCATCAGTGGAATCCGTTGCATCGAAATGATACGCTTCCCCGAGGTCGATCATCATGTCAGGACCCGCTTCCGCTACTGGAAAGATGGTATCAGTGAAAATTGGATAGATATCTCTGACATTTCCCAATACATATGGAGTATCTCCGAAACCATCTGATCCCGAATCCATCTGTTGAGGACCCATCTTCACATCCTTGTCTCCATTATAATCAGACCAGTAATTCCCACCTGTTGGATAGATCTTGTTCCAACCTGATCCAACTGATGAATCACTTGCCTGGAGTTCATTATTAATGAACTCATTTCCCCAAATGGTCTTTCCTGTACACTCATCGATAACCAAACCGGCTACGTTATTACTAAAAACATTATTGAAAATCTGAATATCATTGGAGTTTTCTATCTTAAGGGAATAGTCTTGGTTCCTATAGAAATTATTGTTATAAATTCTTATCTTATTAGTATTCTTTATCAAGAATCCGGCTATATTGGATGTATGATTGTTTCCAATAATATTCAAGTTGTAACAACCATCAAATGCTGAATGGTACTCATTGTTATTAGTGAATATATTATTTTCTATTGTAATATTATTTGCTTTTATATTCATTGTATAATTATTACTTCGAAATTTGTTACTTTTAATATAAATAGAATCAACATAATTGTGAGCGGAAATTGGTCTATCAATATTCTCTATTGTACAATTTATTATTTTAACGTTTTTTCCACTGTTTAAATCTATTTGCTCTATTGAATTATATTCTCTTTTCCCAGAGAAATAACAGTCTGAAATCAGCAAAGTTTCCTCAATTCCAGGATTAAATAGAATTGATTGCGTTGAACAATTGAAGTAACATTTTATCACTTCTAATTTATTACAATCTTTTACAGATATGCCAGAGTAACAATAGAATGATAGATTGTATAGAGTTATATTTGATCGAATTATTTTTAAACCTCTCCCATTATCACTTAGAAAGGTGAGGTTAGATATTATGACATTATCATGAGATATCGAATTTAATATTTCATCAGGAAAATTTATGATGGGTTTTGGATTTCCAATCCCATTAATTGTTATGGATTTATTTATAATAATATTTTCAAAATATTCACCAGTATTAATAATAATAGTATCACCATTTGAACTGTTATCTATCGCATCTTGGATAGTAGTATAATCACCGGAGCCTCCTTGGTCAACTATTATTGTCCCATTTAACTTACGACCATTCTGAATATCTCCTTCGACTCGAGATAGACTTGTCGTGGATATTATTGACATTATAACGAACAATGTGATGAAAAAAAACGGAAATTTCCCAACATTAGGTTGTCTTATCAATATACTTCCCTCCATTTGGATTAGATCGAATCTAATTGTTATACAGTAAATGCTTAATTCAATAAATATACTTTTTGTTACTTGAACTTTATAATTTTGAAGTGAAAAACAAGGAAATAATTATTACATAACATATATATTAAATATATTCAATAAAGATATATCAAATATCAGATGTAACTTCTGTTAAAATAATAACAATATATATAAACGTAAATAAAAAAAGAAATCCTTAATAATGAGGATTTCCTTTAATTCTCTGCTTTTTTATTTATAATGGCGGACATTTTCCGATCACAATATCATCAAGAGCCCCTAAAAATGGCCAATCTGCGGTATAAGGTGTGACGGGCGATGGATATCCAAGGGCAAATAATAATGGATTGGAGGATGTAGATCCAATTCCGTACGATGCAGGTCCGCTTTGTGTTGATGGAGTTCCATAACCAGATACATGGAAAAACATTGTACCTCCAGTAACCCAAGCCCAAACATGATACCAATATCCATTGTAGATTTGGGTATTAGATGTTACGGAAGCAATATTCGTATATCCAAGATCAAATTTTGCCTCAACTCTCATCAATCCGGGATTGTATTCAAGATAGATGCGGTATCCGTTGGCTTGAGGTGGAATGACATTAGTCCAGTCCCATTTCTCGATCAACATCTGACTAATTTGACAGGATTCAGTCCAAAACATGAATTCAATATAAAGATCGACCTCATACTGCGAACCAGTGAAACCGAAATAATTATCATCGTCAGTGACACAAACATATCCTGGATCTTCACCTTGCGTGAATTGAAGGGAATGGGTTCCAGGGACTCCATTTGGTTTTGAGCTTATGTAATTGACCGAATCGAGATCACCATTTACTGTTCCATAACTATGGTAATCATATCTTACCATATCATTTACAAAGTTTTTATCTTCATCCAGAACACCTTCATCAAGAGGCCAGTAACCAATATTTTTATTCCCCCACATTCTGTTTAATGTGAAGGGATCAAAATCATCGTCATGGGGTAGCTCATATGCATATAAAAAGTCCATTGAACCTTCAAAATAGGAATTGTAGAACTTTCCTATATAAAAATATCCAGTATTATCTCCAGGTTCATCATCCCCAGTGACATTTTCAACCATACCATAACCACCGCTTGTAGGGTCAATATATAATTTATACCTATCACTATGTCTCTCAAAAGCTACAAAATGCCAATCATCATCTCTTAAATCATCACCATCTGAATCACAAACACTCGATTCTGTTCCACCATTCCATATGGTGAAATTGAGTTTTCCTTCATCTAAATAGAATTTAAATCCATCATCTGGATTTGCAGGATCATCGCATTTACTACATATTATTAAATCATCACCACTCTCTTCACTAGTGTAAATCAATGCAGTGATAGCAAATTCGTTGAAATCAAAGTCATCACTATTATCAATTTGAACATAATCATTGATTCCATCAAAAAGTAAAGCTGCATTTCCATTAATATTATTATCTCTTTCATTGGTGGAAAGGGAGCAACCTCCTTTTAACTCACCAGATTTCTCTTTTCCAGAATCATCAGCAATATAGCCACTATCAACATAATTGAAATTATAATAAGCAATGCGATCATCAGAAGGTCTCACATAATTGCCTGCATCTATACTGGGTGGATCTCCTCTTACCATTTGAGGTATATTGGCTATCAACAATAGGGTTATTATCAAAAAGCTTCCAAATATTATTTTCTCAGGTATTACACCTTGCTTGTCCTTTTCTTTCTTAATCAATCTAATCAGCCTCCTTTTCTATTGTGTCCTCATCTTCCATTTCGACGAAAACATTGCAGATATTATTTGAAAGCGTATTTAGATTTTACTCGTAATATTAATTTTTTCATCGTTATTATATAAAGGTTTCTTCTATGAAAAAAAGTATAAAAATTTTAATGGGACTTATCAATCAGAATAATGCAAATGAAGTCAGGTATGGATTTGATAATTGGTCACCTTATAATTAAGAGGTAAAATATTGAAAATATTCTTTACAACGATAGAAGGACTCCCAGCTCTTTTCAGGAGGCCTTTCCACAGAATTTCATCTCTGATCATGATCGAAACAGGTCATTTTCCTGTTCATCAATAGTATCGGTTGAATCAGGATTTTCGACATCAATGATCTCAGTTTTCTTGTTTTTCATGATAAAAAAGACCGCTAAACCGATTCCGACAAAAAGCAAGATGACCACAATAATTATGATCAATACGATCGGAGATCCTCCATCACCTTTGGATTTCTTCATCATCGTATCAGAGGTTGATAGATCAGTATTTTCCATTATCTCGATACTTGAGGCCCCTTCCAATGATCGGTAACCGCTCTTTTCTATCTTCCAGGTAACCTGTCCTTCTGGTACTGAAACCAAGAAGGAACCATCTGTCCCTGTGATTACCGTGTATTCATTCCCATCGGAATCGGTTACAGTAACCTTAGCTCCTTGTATCGGCTTCCCATCTCCATCCTGGACGATTCCACTTAATGTTCCGTTGTCCAAGACCTTTATCATGATCTTATCTGTTCCTCTGTTCAGGAAATTGTCTGTCACGGTCAATTCTATCTCGTATTCTCCAGCTTTATCAAAGGTGAAGGTGACAATCTTTCCTTCCAATACCTGATCCTCTCCATTGTAATCGAACTTCCATTTGAAGGATGAGATCCCTCCGTTATCCGTGGAGGAGGACCCATCAAGTGTGACAATGGAACCTTTCTTCACTGTCATATCATCCCCGGCGGATGCCTTCGGCCTCTCTGTATCCGGGACCTCAACAGTAACAGTCTTGGAAGCAGAATTGTTCCATTGATCAAAGACTGTCAATGTGGTATCAATGTATCCCTGCCTTTCGAAAGTGTGATTCAGGTAAGGACCTTCGACCATCACATCCTCTCCGTCGGTGAAGTTCCAGACATATTTCATTATCTTTCCGTTGTCTATGGATGACAATCCGTCTAGCGACAGTGAATCTCCCTCGAGGAGCTTCGTTCTCCCTGTAATAACGGCTTCAGGATCGATGGTATCCAAAACTGTCACCTGCAAAGTTGCCGAATGATAGTTCTCATTCGCATCTGTGACAGTAAGAGTGACAGTGTAGTAACCGGGTATGTTGAAGAGGAACGAAGCTGTTTCACCATACAGCGTTTCTGTTCTACCTCCGTACTTGAACGTCCACTTATATTCCTCGATAACATCGTTGTCTGTGCTTCCGGATCCGTCAAACTCTGCAATATCTCCATTCTCTATCTCAATATCTGGTCCTATAACGGCAACAGGATCCTCGGTGTCAATGACAGTGACGTAGAAGTAGGAATATCCGAAATTACCCTCGGAATCGGTCACCTTCAGTTGAATCTCGTGTACACCTACATCGAAGAACCTGAAGGATACATCCGGTCCTTTCAACACTTCTTCATTTCCCTGATGCTGGAAGGTCCATTTGTATTCGAAAATCGGAGATAAATCGGTTGTACCTGCTGCGGAGAAGAATGCAAGTTCTCCCTGGTTTACGGTAAGATTCCCTTGAGTTGCAACCACCGGAGGAGACCTGTCTTCAACTGTCAGAATGAATGAATCGGTATCCATGTTCCCCGCGAAATCCGAAACGGTCAATTCACAATCATACACACCCGCGATATCGAACTGGAAATCGAACTCGGCAAGGTCCCTCACCACTTCTTCTCCGTCGTATTCGAAGGACCACACGAAATGAGTTACCATCTGATCATCTGTGGAATCCGTTGCATCGAAGTGAAAGGTTTCTCCGAGTTCCATCTTCATATCAGGACCTGCTACTGCTTCTGGAAAAACATTATCGGCAAATATAGGATAGATATCCCTGACATTACCCAGTACGTATGGAGTATCTCCGTAACCGTCGGATCCTGAATCCATCTGTTGAGGACCCATCTTCACATCCTTGTTTCCATTATAATCCGACCAGTAATTGCCTCCCGTCGGATAATTTCCATACCATTTGTGGGAGATGCTGGAGGACTGAGCCTGGATATCGTTTTCGATGAATCTGTTCCCCCATACTACTGCATTGGGGGAATTTACCATGGATACACCCACCTTGTTATTGTAGAACAAATTATCATGAACAACACATTCCCTCTCATTACCTTCGATATAAAATCCAATATTGTTATTCTTGATAGTATTATTGAAAATATGAGGGTTTGTCCCTGATATCTCGATTTGACCAGTGTTATTTTCAAAAAGGTTGTCATGGACTTTCGTTGTGCTCCCTCCTCGAATATAATTATCTTTATTTCCTCTGAATATATTATGATGAATATCTCCATTACTGACATACACAGATTCACAATTATAGAAAATATTATTTAGAATGTTACCTCCAATATTATTTAATGGCCTACTACAATTCGAGAAGAAATGGTTGGTAACAGTTAAATTTTTAATAATGGAATCAGAATTTCTTATTAATGCTCCACTTCCACTTGAAGGATAATATTCTCCGATAAAGGTATTATTAGATAAATAGATATTCTCACAAGCTTCATTGAAAAACTCTGACGAAAAATATATTACACTGCTTAAGTTGAGATAATTGATGAATTTATTTTCCATTATCAATATAGCATCAACAGCTTCAAAATGCATTGAATTTTTTGTACAATTGAATTCACATCCTGATATGGTAAGATTGTCATAATCATAATTTTTTATTCCATGGTCTCCAAGAAATTTTACATTGTTTAGAGTAATTCTAGAAGCTTGAACCAGAATATTTATTGACATTGGATTGTTCCCATCATTTTTATTCTCTATCGATATATTTTCTATATTTACATCATTTGATGTGATTATTATATTAGTTGTACCCTCCTCAACATGATAGATAAGAGGATTCCCTATCCCAATCAAAGAAATGGATCTGTTTATTGTTAATAACTCAGTGTAGTTTCCAGAATATATATGGATGGTGTCTCCATCTTTACTATGATTGATTGCATCCTGGATCCTTGTATAATCACCTGAACCTCCCCGATCAACAATGATGACATCTCCTTCAATTGGAAAATCTGAATTCATCTCGTTAAGGATTGCATTCTCACCTTTCTCATAGCCGTCGATGCCATTATTTAAAGATAATAAAAATATAGTTGCAGCAAGGTATGCGAAAACTCTTTTCATTTGAACCTCTCCGTTCTTTTCTTAGTGATTTCGACTTGATAAATAATGATCCATTGAATATATAAAAATATTCATTTCATGAAATAATATATCATTTTATCCAGATAAAGTATACATTATACCATGAAGAAAAATAAATGATTCCTCTTTGGAAAGAGGAATCGCCTCGAAGATATTTTAACAGAAGGTCAATAAGGATAACATCTACCGATGACTACATCATCCATTTTTCCAACAAGCACCCAATCAACCTGCTGTGGAGTAATCCAATAAGGACGACCTGTTGCGAAAAATAGATCATTATCAGTTTCTCCAATTCCATATGTATTCGAAGTAGAACTGGAGGCTGAAAAATGTAAATGGGCATCATAGGACATATTCATAGTTCCAGTACTAGCATCAGACCATGCCCAAAGGTGATACCAGTATCCAGGATCGCAACCTGATAATGAAAGTGTTGTTATTGAATCACAGGCAAGTTCAAACGCAAAAGCATATGTCTCTGTTAATCCATCGTAATCAACGTATATTCTATATCCGTTTGCAGAGCCCTCCTCCTCTTCAAGCCAATCCCACTTCTCGATTAACAACATATTTCCTTCTGTATCTTCGATATTTACCCAGAATTCAATATAGATATCATCCTCCCCGGGATCACAGGCGAAATCAAGATAATCATTTTCATCATCAACCATTACACCGCTAGGACCACCACCAAATTGTAAATAATGTGTTCCGGGTGCACCATTTCCTATAGTATTTGAACCTCCAAAACCCGTACTTTCACCCGCAATACCATAACTATGGAAATCCGATCTTGCCATATCATTGATAATATTGCGGTCTTCTGGAACATCCCCGATCAATCCTTCGTCCATTGGCCAATAACCCACATTTTCCATACCCCACATTCTGTCTCTGGAAGATGGAGCTGGAAATGAAGGGATTTCAATTGCATAGAAATATACAAAATCTATTATTCCTTCGAAATAATCGCTTGCACTTTGTCCTTTTCCAATGAAGAAAGGATATGAACAATTACCGGGATAATTCAAAGATGTGAAAGATTTCGATTCGACTTCACCATAACTTCCAGGAGAAGGATCTATATACAATCGAGCGGTGCCTTGGTAATATTCTACAGCTACATAATGCCAGTTTTCATCTCTGAGGTCATTTCCTCCGATATCGTAGATAAAATAACTCCCCATATTCCATGCTCTAAAGGTTAAAAGGCCGGACTCGATACAAAATTTAAATCCAGAGTTCCCATAATCACCTCTACTACAGATTGTCAATTCAGAATCACTGGAATCTGTCCAAATCAATGCTGAAATTACGAAATTTCTACCACTGATATTGAAGTCTCCGCTAGTATCAACATGAATATAATCACCATCCCCATCAAATGATAATGCACCATATCCATTGATATTATCATCCTTTTCATCTGTACCTTCTGCATTATCTTCTAAAAAACCCTTTTTATCTCTCCCAGAATCGTCCCAAATATATTGTTTTTCTTCTTCATCAGTATAAATATCATTGAAATTATAATATGCAACATGTGTGTCATGATTGTCTGCCACATAGTTACCGGAATCTACATTTCCAGGGGGCACAGCAAGAGAATCCATGGGAATTGATAAGACCAACATCAATAACCCAATGAACACGGGTACAAGTCCGATCAGCCAGGTTTCGGTTTGGTTATTTCCTATTTTCTTCATTTCTTTCACCTTTTTTTTAATATATTTAACCTTCATACATTATCGGAGATTGATTGTAAGGTTGCAACCTTAATACTTCTCCGAAAAAAGCTTCGATGAAACTGATCTCACCATCTAAATCCTGATCCAACAAAGGATTCTCCAAACTGATCGTGATATCGAATCGATCTGGATCAAATAACTGATATTCTCTCATCGAACAGATCACAGTTCTTCCTGAATCAGCAAGATCGGGACCTCCAAGACCGGATCTTTCTCCGTTGAGGATGATGGTCATCTCCGAGAAATTGATCTCATCAAGCCAGTTATCCAGAGTGGATGTTGTGATATTTCCATCATCGAAGATGAAGGTCCTGTTATTATTGATGGAATTTATATGATCGGAGATATAAATGATCACTTCTGTTTCCGAATCACATTCTAATTCCAGCCAATAAAAAGCATCTTCAATATTGGAAAGATTGGCAGGTCCATCAGAAGAATAATCGTTTGGATCCGTAAGGTATATTATTTCTTCTTCCTCAAGATCTTCTAACAAGTATTCCATGAACGAAGATGCCTTGTCCAATTCGTTCTGAGAATAACCACCATTTCCAGAGACTATTATCAGTGACTTCTTATCAACAGACGATCCCTGACCGTTGCCTGAAGTAGTAAAAAGAAGGATTCCTATCAAGATCATTGTTATACAAATCGAGGTTCCAACTCCAATTCGTCTCATCCAAAAAGGCAGTTGGACAATGAGGGATATTAAGATTATCGGAGAGAGATTCATTTGGAGGGTGTCTTTTAAAAGGAAAATCGTATTTTTATTTCCGAGCCTCCTTGAGCCTCTCTTCGAAAACCTCTACCCTTTCATTTCTTTTCGCTTCATCGATTATCGGAAATTTCAATGACCTGACGAAGTACTTGTTAGCAAGCCTGATATTGCCTTCATCAATACAAACCAGGGAATAGTTGAAGAGTGCATCTGCTATACCTTCCATATCATTCAAAGATTCCATGATCTTTCTTGCTCTTCGGACCCTTTCCTTCCCCCTTCTTGTTTTACCTTTGTTATGACTGATAAGATCGCCGAGATTCATACAAAGAATTGCCCTCATCCAGAGAATGTTATTCTTCTTTGCAATCCTTTCTGCCATCAACCATTGTTTTTCAGCAAGAGTGAACTGACCCTGTCTATAATGCAAAACCCCAAGATTATTCCTCAAGGATGTTTGAAGTACAGGAAGATTTTCATTTTCGAATACGCGCAAAGAATAATCGTACAGTTTTTTAGCTTGGCCATACTTCTTTTTGAATGATAGAGAAGTTGCATGTTCTTGTTTGATCATTGCTTTTTGGATACTATTCCTGATCAATGGATCAATTTCTTCAGCCATGGAAATAACTCTTTCATGTTCACCTTTCCCCATCAAACACCTCATATATCGTGTATAAGCTACAATCCATACATTTTGATCCAACCCTTTTTTGGAATTAAGTATAGTCGTGTATATTGATATTGCATCATCCAGATATCCAGATCTTAATTTGTATTCAGCCGTGGAAAGGGCCGATTTGTATCTATCAGGATTATTAATCCGATTATTTACATCTCCTGGTCCCAAACCTAATTGAGTAACGGATTTCACAAATTCCTCAGGATTCGACATATAGTATGGCTGTTCTTTAGATAGCACTTCATCAAGATATCCCTGGAATCTACCATTTTCATAAAAACATGAATATTTTTGTACCCCTTTAGGAAGATTGAAAGGGTTAAGAGAGCAAGTTTTAAA
>CBDDUX010000061.1:0-19054 GCA_965234725.1 Thermoplasmatota archaeon
GACCAACCGATTTTCATCCTTATGTGTGGCCCGTAGGGTCATGAGTGCTTCTTTTTTATCCGTATCGTCGGACTTCACAGGATATATGCTGGAAGGGGTCGATCTGGTCACAGCAGAGATCTGGTTCTCCTCATCTTCCAGGTGATAACCGTATTCGTATCCCTTGGTGAATCCGGAATCCATACCGAGTACGTATGCTCGATAGTAGATGTAGATCACATCCTTGGGAGGGACCTCAACACCATTTTCGGTATCATTGAATTGTTTCTTATACATCTCCCAGGGGATGGCGAACAGGATCTCTATCAATGTCTTATCGAGATGCTCCTCAAGAGAGGGTCTGGGTTCCTTCCTGTTCGTATGATCATTTACTCCCTTTTTAAAACCCAGATCGAAGCCGGTATCGAATCCAAAATCATATCCATCGGCGAACTGGAACTCCTCGAATTGGTCTAAGATCTCCGAAACATTCTGATCGGGTTCAAGGTCCTTGTAATCCCCTACCTTGGAGTAAAGGTCCGAATTCAAATATGATCCTGAAAGTGGATAATTGGAAATTATCTTGTCATTATATATGTCGTAATTGCTATTATTGTTCTTATCTTCGTATTCGACAAGACCCAAGAATCTGAGTAGTAGCTCCTGAGACTCCCTTTCGTTTACATCGGCTCCTCCGTATCTCATTGAGATCTCAAGGTCATTTCTGGTGGAAAGAGAGAAATCGAACCATAATGATCCTTTGTCGCTTTCCTGCACCGAGTGAAGGTTGACGAAATCCTCTCCGCTTTTGACAAAGATCTGCCTCTCTTCCAGTTTCCTGAGCTTGTCGGGAAGGGATGGCTGCTTCAGATCTCTACTTTCCTGAGCATCTGCGGCGAATGGGAGGGTTGCGGCGATGATCATAATCAGGACCGCTCCCATGGCTTTGATCTTCCAGTTCATTCTTAAGGCTCCTTGGTATGGTATCTTTCTGATCATTATAAATCGGTTATTGGACGCATATAGAATTTATTGACTATCATTATTACTAATTCATTGATCTTTTAATTTTTTAAAATGATTAACTGGTAAAATGAAAAAATAGATGATACGCCGAAGATGGGTGGCATTTCATTTCCGGCGTATCGAGGGTGTGGGTGTGTTCATCTCTTTCTGGTAAGGACCAGTATGCAAATCATTGCAACGGCTCCGAGTGCAACAAGGACCGATCCGATCCCTGCAGCCCAGACCCATGTGGAGGAGAGTATGGATCCTGCATCCTTGGTCGAGGTTTCCTCATTGGATGTGGGCATGATATTGATCATATCATCATTGTCGTCTATCTCCTCAGATACCTCGCCATCCTCTTCTTCAGGGTCCTCTTCATCCTTTACCATTGGAGGTACCTGGTCCCTTGTGAAGGAGAATCCTCCAAGATGATATTCGGTGTAGGAATATCCCCAAAGGTTCTGATCCTCGACTATCCTCTTGTGGTAGTCCTGCCAAAGAGGCTGATATACCTCTCCTTCATTATCCACAAAGACAGGTATGATGTGCCTTATCAAAGTATGAGGATCGAACCTGGAATTGTCCTGGACCTCGGTTTCTGTTACATCTGAGGTGGTCTGGATGACATCGTCATTGTCATTTTCCTCAAGGATCCCTCTGTAGTTCCTCTTCTGGAAATGAGAGCTTCCTTCGGCAATTAGGGCGACCTGGGTATCCCTTGCTCTGTAGGGGTATCCATCAATATTGATCTTGATACCTCCAGCCTGGGGTATGACCGAACCGTCCTCTCCATAGTATGCTCGGATCCCTATGCGGAAGTTGATGGTCCCATGGATGTCCTCTATACCAAAGGCAATGTGGAATCCATCCGATGTGAAGTTCTCCTGAATGACCTTCAATGGTTTCAGGTAGGCTTTTGGTCTCCTGACAGGTGTTTCTTCCGGGAGCATCTCGGGATCTTTGTCCGATCCCTTATCTTTCTCGTCTTCTTTTATCCTGTTTGGATCCTTCTCTGTGTTTGATGGTCTTTCCACTGTATCGTTATAGAAAGTCCTCTCAACATTCACATCATCATCCACATCATTTTCGACCCCATAAGCATCCCTGTATCCGTCATGGATGCCGGTTCTGAGCCCTTCAATGAATCCCTTGACAAAGGACCGAAGAACATTCTCATCGCCAGCATCTCTGTCTGTTATCTTATCCATCTGTTCCTGGATCAATGCTTTGACCCTTTCAAGGATCTCATCAGGCATATTCTCGAAAGGGTCATCCGAATATGGAAGGCCATTCTCTATACCATATATACCGACCTTCATACCGATATCATATCCAAGATCGTATCCCTTCTGGTATCCTTTCCTGTATGCTTCCTTGTCCAGTTCAGGCTCCTTGGGTTCCACCTGTTTTATGTAACCAAGAGTATAGAGTCTGTCTGATAGGGGAACATGTGAAACGACCTTGTCAACAAGCGGGTCGAACTCGTTGTTGTTGTTCATGTCCTTGAACTCCACCAAGCCATAGAAATTCACCTTTACACCAAGATCGACAGATCCCTTCGGACTGTATTTTCCCATATCTACCGTAAGCGAGGGTCCCTGCATGGACCTCAGATCGAATTTGAAGTACGATCCGCTGTTCTCATCAGAGACCTTGTTGATAAGATAGGAATGGTACAAACCTCTGTCGTACTCGAAGTGGTATCCCTCGTTTGCAACCGGATTGGTGTTGGGATCCACCTTTTCTTTGTCCAATTCTCTCTTTTCATCCTCCCGGGCCGATGCCCAGGTTGCACCGATCGAAAGCGACATCACGAGAAGCGCTGTCAAGGCGATAAGTGCGATCTTTCTTGATGGTCTCATTGTCTCACCATAGAAAACCACCAGCTGATGTATATAAACCGCTTATTAGACAGGCGTTGAATTTTTGGACGATGTTCGAATAAAAATATGCCGATCATTTCTCTACTCGATCCTGATACGATCGATCGATTCAAAAATGTTTTATAATATTCCTTGATAGACCCACATCCAACCCCAAGGTGTGGCAGATGATAAAGAAAGAGAATATCGGAAATATGATAGTAACAGGAAAATCCGGAGCTGGAAAGCAACCCAGAATAGATGTGCTCGTAAATGAATTTGGCCTTGAGCAGTTATCCACGGGGAATATCTTTAGGGAATATGTCGGTGCTTTTGACGGATCTGGATTCAAAGGGGATCTTGAAAGGTTCTATGATGCTGAAAATGATACGTTCGTTCCGGATGAGGAAATTGAAAATGCCATCAAGGAACAGCTCCCTGATGTCGAGGAGGTCCGACCTGTCCTCCTCGGTCTGAAGGCAAAGTACTTCATGAACTCAGGGAAGTTCGTCCCCAATAACTCCACAAACGAACTTTTCACCGAATACTTCTCCAAGAAGGATTACAGGGGATACGTTCTGGACGGATACCCCAGGACCCCGGACCAGGCAGAGTATCTGCTGGAACTTGTCAAGGAGAAAGGTGTCTCGATTGACATGGTCATACTAGTCAACAACTCTGACAAGAATATCATCCAAAGGACAATAGGAAGAAGGATATGCCCTTCCTGCAAGAAAGTCTACCATGTTGAACATAAACCATCCAAGGACAATGTCCACTGCGATGTATGCGGTGCAGAGCTGATCTTAAGGTCCGATGACACCGAGAACAAGATCAAGGTCCGCCTGGCAGAGTTCTACGCTAAAGTGATACCTTGTCTGACCATTCTTGAAAACGAGGGCATCCCCATACTTACCGTTGAAGGGAATCTTGAAGAGTTCACCGAAGAGAACGTCAGAAGGTCTGTCATGGAAAAAGTAGAACCCCTACTTGAATAGGTCCGACACCAGGGCTCTCAGGTCCTTGTATACCATCAATCCCTCTTCTTCCGGGTCCTCCATATCCCCGGAGAGGACCATTGCTACCTGGCATCCGGCCCTTCTTCCCGCAGTGATATCGGTATCCAGTCTGTCACCGATCATCAGGATGTCCTTCGGTTCGATACCGATCTCAATGGAAGCGAGTCTTGTTGTGTATGGATCCGGTTTTCCCACCACCGTCGCTTTTACTCCGGTACACGTTTCAAGGGCTGAGATCATGGTCCCGGCCCCGGGAAGTACCTTCCCTCCCTCCCATGGAAGGGTGGGATCAGAATTGGTAGCTATGAGGTCAGCTCCGTTCCTGATGGCCCAGAGTGCGTCTGCCAGTCTTGTATACGTTAGGGTCCTGTCCAGGCCTGCAACAACACAATCCACCTCAAGGTCGTTCAATGGCTCTCCAGCATCACCTGTCCAGGCAGCATTTTCCAGGGAGGCTATACCTCTCCCTTCGCCTGCAGGAACAGCCTCGTGACCTATCCTGTTCAACTCCTGAATAAGGCCCCTTTCACCGACAACGAGGCATCTGGAAGGTCCCATCTTCTCCAGAATATATCTGGCAGCGCCATAGGAGGATGTGATCACAGGAGCTGTTGGATAACCAAAGCATTCGAGAGAGAACATCACCTCGCCTCTGGTCCTGGTGGAATTATTCGTCAGGTAGCAGATCGAGATACCTGCATCTAAAAGATCAGAAACGGCTTGTACGGATCCAGGGACAGCTTCACCTCCCCTCTTCAGAACACCATCCAGATCCAGGATCGCTCCCTTCATCGAAATCCTTCCTTCATAAGATAAAAGGCAGAACTGATATCTTGAACTATCGCATCGGGGTACCTGGGATCACCATGTCCGATCCCTTCGTTAATCATGGTCTCTATCTGGGAATTCCCTCTTCCTGTAGTTACAAGGATCCCCTTGCACCCTGCCGTATGGGCAGCGAGGATATCCTTGAGGTGATCACCTATCATTATGGATGATCCCAGGTCGAGGTCCAGATCATGAGCCGCTCTCAGGATCATCCCGGGTCCTGGTTTTCTGTCCAAATGGTCCACATCATATTCAGGTATGATCGAACCCGGAAAGAAGGGGGAATAATATGCCAGGTCCCAGGGTTCCAAAGGTGACATAGTATTTCGTATGTATTCCATCGTAGATATCAGGTGGGAATGTTCTATTAGACCCATTCCAATTGCTCCCTGGTTCGTGGCCACTGCTATCCTGAAACCCAATGACCTGAATCCTTCGATGGCCTCTTTGGCCCCGTCAATGATCCGAGGTTCATGCTTGAAATGAATGGGGTCCCTATCCTCTATGATAACTCCATCTCTATCAAGGATCACAGCTCTGAAATTGCCGGACCTTCCCGGTTCACCGTATATGGTCCTCTCATCGGATTCTGGAACCAGGGAGAGGGCTTCCATCCTTTTTCGGACATCCTGTCCGGGATGCTTCATGAGGGTATCACCGCAGTGTGAGGAGAGTATGAAGTTGTCTGCTTGGAATTGTCAAGGAGAACATCCCCTCCCAATGGGATCAATGATCTGATGTAATCTCTGATGAATCCCTCGTTCTCGGTTTCAGAGAACATGGAATCCGTGAACAACCCGGTTGAAGAAAAATACGTGATCTTCCCACCGGAATTACCAACATTGAACTCCACTGCCATGGGCCCATATGGGGCATAAATATCCTTGTTGTCATCCTGAAGGTCCATTTCATCATTTTCGTTCATATCTATGACCGTCAGGTTCTTGGTTGTGGTCAATATGGGTTTCCCTTCTCCTGAAATAATAAGACCATTTGGGCTGTCCACAAGTACAATATGAGGATCATTCTGCCGTATTAGAGAATAACCTTTGATGAATCTGATATTGTAGATCCAGCCGGGATCCGCACCTGCTCCTTCAACCAGAAGGGAATCCACAAGGTATGCCTTTCCCGTGAATTCCACTTTACCCTGAGAGGTCCCCTGCATGAAATTGGAAAGGCGGTTCGCGGCTACTCCATCATCGGCAACTATTACCTTTCCGCCTCTTTCGGCGAAATCCTTGATGGATACGATATCCTCGGAGGTGAGGTTGTCCTGGAGGCCTATCAGCATGTATACGGTATCATCCGAATTGAGCTCCAGGTCCAGGTCAGAAGGTCCTTCTGCTTCCAGGAAATTGAAGATGGTGACCTCGGATAGTGATGCCTTCATCTTGGTCAGGTCTCTCCATGGCCCCGTTTCCTCTGTTCCGTTGCCGTTCCCATCTCCCCCTCCTCCAGGAGGGAAGAGGATGATCACCACAACAATGATGAAGACCGAAACAACGGCCAATAGTAAAATGATGAGACCTGGACTTCTTCCCTTTTCTTCTGTCACACCGGATGAGAAGAACGAGTTTATTTCAACCTTTTGGGAACGTGTGACGCTTTTTACCCGATGATATCCCCAATGGTAGCATATCTGTTCCTCCCTCCTCCAATATGGATCAGTGATGGTGGATGCACGTCATCAATACCCGCTTCCACCATTTTGTCTGCGACCCTGACGTTAACTACCCTTCCTACGACCACATCGTGATCTCCAGCCTCCTTGGTCCATTCCAGTTTGCATTCGATACTGGTCAGGCATTCCAATACCGAGGCAACATTGACCATCTTACTTCTCAAAGGGGTCAGACCCGCTTTCTCAAACTCAGAAACATCCCTTGGGAACGGTTTGGCGGTCTCCTTTATTGCTTCCACCAGGTCCTTTCCCGGAACGTTCACAACGAACTCACCTGTATCCAGGATATTTGAATATGTATCCCTCTCCTTCCTTATGGCAATGCCAAGAAGCGGGGGGTCCATCGAGATGGGCATGTGCCAAGCATAGGGAGCGACGTTCATGACCTCCCCGAACCTTGAAGATACTAGAATTACGGGCATCGGGGTGGTAGCTTTCAGATATTTTGGAGGATCTAAGTACATTTTTTGACACCGGAAGCGTAAAGGTTTTGACACAGACAAGCCTTTCGGAGGATTGTGGTATGATGCTGAAGGAACTTGTATTGAAGAATAGAAGCTACAGAAGGTTCAAAGAGCAAAGAAATGTTACAGAGAGTGAATTGAAGGACCTTGTGGAGCTTGCAAGGACCTCCGCCTCTGCTGCGAACAGACAGCCTTTGAAGTTCATACTTTCATACACCAAGGAAAATAATGAGATCATCTTCCCAAAGTTGGCATGGGCTGGGTATCTTTCACATTGGAACGGCCCGATCCCTGGAGAAAGACCGGGTGGATACATAATCATCCTTGGAGATACTACCATACATAACAACTACTATGTGGACCACGGAATCGCGGCACAATCGATCCTTCTGGGAGCTGTGGAAAAAGGACTCGGCGGCTGCATGATCGCGGCAATTGACAGAAAGGCCCTTGCAGATGACCTCGGGATCCCGCAGAACTTTGAAATACTGCTTGTGATCGCACTGGGAGAGCCCATTGAAGAGGTCGTTATCGAACCGGTGAAAGATGGGGACATCAGGTATTACAGGGACGAAAAGGGAGTCCATCATGTTCCAAAGAGGTCATTAGAGGACCTATTGGTATGATCTATTCATCCTGGGACAGGACCTCATCGTTCAGGGTCCTCTTGTGACCGATATCAGGAACGACCATGGATGGAACGAGATAGATCCGGCACTTATCATATCCGAGATCTGAAAGATCTTCTGCTTTTTTGAGTGGGCCAGGCCGGGTCCGCCCTATAGAATCATTTTGATATCTCATACTGCTAACAAACGATTTTCAGATATCATTAAGAAGGATACTCTATCAATTTTATGATGAGATCATCCTTTGGAGGTATTTTCTTTCTTCTTCTAATGTCATACCTTCAATATCTTTACTTATCTTGTCTCTGATATCCCTCATCATTTTAACTGAATCGAATTTTTTGGTTCTACTCATATCCAACAACCTCCCATGGAGATCTGATCTCAACCGTGCCATATCCCTTCTTGATATTCACAGAATTATATCCTCTGATTCTTTCAATGTTGACTATATGTTTAAAGTTCCAGCTGATTATGATATCAGCTTTTACCACCGTAGCAATTGCGATATGCTGTGAGTCAGCAAGAAATCTTTTCGAAATCACCTTTTCTTTCAAATATATCCTGGATAGTTCATTTGATTCTTCGGTGAGCGTTACTTCTTCAATGAATTCTTCTGGGATCTTTTCCATAACCTGCCTGACCTTTATCGGAGCTTTGGAAAGTTCTGCTCTGGTAATATCAGAAATTACTGTGATCTTTCGCCCTTCAGAAAATTCCTTGATCAGTAAATTGGATGCGTTCTTGAATTCATCATCCAGGCAACCTCCTATCACGGAGGTATCGATGTAATATCTTTCTTTCTTGGTCATTCCGGATATTATATCGAAGCATGACTTAATAAAATGTTCGTAATGAGATGAATGAAATTGTGGTCACCAGTAAAATGAATGAGAAGAAAATCAACCCCCGAGGAATTTACATGTAAGGGTATTATGGCCCATGCAAGAATACTTGGTGGGCCATGCCGGACATTTGTAAAAAGTGATTACACATAGATACTGTTCGCTTTTTTACGTTCAGGACAAGTGGCCACCACACAAATGTACCCTGAATACGATCTGGGAACGAGATTGGCCATGAGAGAAAAAGACAACGAGGATCTTGTTTACAAAGGACCTTTTTCATCCGAATCAGAGGATCAACTGTCTGTGTTGTGTAATTAAACCTCATTCTTCTTACCGGGCCTTATCTTCTTCATATAGTATAGGACCCCGGCACCTACCGCTATCAGACCAACGGGTATGATGATCATCAACAAGGTTGCCCCTTTTTCACCAGGACCTTTTACCTCGACATCCTCGGAGGTCGAGTCTCTCATATCGATCCCGTTTACGACCTTCAATTCTATCTTATACTCTCCTGAGTCAGAATAGGTGTGTTCCGCTCTGATACCGGTGGAATTCGTTCCATCACCGAAATCCCAGATATATTCGACAAGACCGGTTCCACTCTGGTCATAGGACCTCGAGCCATCTACACTTACGTCCAAACCGTCGATGTCCGATTCAAAGACCGCTACCGGGCCGACTCCTGTCTTAAGAAAAGGTCCCTCAAGCTGATGAGAATACATGACAACGGATTGCCTTGCACCCGGTCCGTCATCACCGTCCATTCCGAAAGTGATGATCAACCTTCCATACTCGTCAACATCACAGGTGAAGAAATCACCAAGGTCCCTATCCGCATTTCCACCTGTTCCTGTGGTCCGGATCGATCCGGTATGGACATAATCCAGGACCGGTGTAATGATGAAGGATGCGTTTTCCGCGAGAGCATTTGTGGTTATTGCAGCGAAGGTTCCCCAATTCGCCTCTTCCTTTTCATCAGATTTCAAATCGAGCTCATCGGGCGTCTCATACCAGGTCATGGCCACCCTTCCGGGTTCCCCGACCGTTATCCATGGAAGGACCCTCGTCCCGTTGGTATCCGTAACTTGTGTAACTGTCCAACCCTGGCCTTTATCAGTGGATACGGCCATGAACATATGTTCCTGGGTGGACCAGGAAAGGTAAAGATTTCCTTCCATGTCCACATCGGATGCAATAAAGATATTCTGAACATCTTCTCCTGTGGTTACAACCTGATGCCTGGTGAAGGAGTCGGCCCCGTCCGTGGAGACATACACTGCGATCCCTCCTCCATCCTTGTTGGGCAGGTAAACCGTTCCATCCACTTTGTCCACACAGAAATGATCTCTGGAACCAACAGATGATGTTACGGGGAGCCTGTTATTACCCATTGTCCACAATAGACCTCTATTGGTCCACTGTGATCTCTGTATCACCAGGCCCTGGGGTATGTCATTGTAGACCATGTAGAGGGTATCGGATTGTGCTCCAGGGAAAGTACCTACTGTGGGCCCCATATCGAGCCATTGGCGATCCCCCACCCTTGTAACGGTAGCAAGGGGGTTCCTTATCCAGGTATTTCCACCGTCCTTGGATGTATCAATGGTAGAGCTCCAGAGATAAAGGTCAGTGTAATAGATCGTACCATCCTTTCCTATTGCAGTGTAGGAATCACCGGATCCCAGAGCATTCCTGCCATATGCGTGGGGTTCCCAGCTTTCACCGTGGTCCTTGGATATCCAGAGGTTTCCACTCTGACCCCCTCCTATTCCAGTAGGAGAGTCGATATAGATCCATTCCTCACCTGTGATACCAGGACCTGCTAGGATATGAGGTTCGAACCCTTCTCCTGTTGAATCCGGAACCTCATTAACAAGGAAATCCAGGGTGTCATAGATTCTTTCCTCCGGACCAATGTCGGTTGACTGGGCATTTGTTTGGACAGATGGCAGGGCAGCCGGAACAAGCAGGGCGATCATTACAAAGGTTAGAATTGATCTGTTCATGAAAATGCCTCGGAGACATCACCTTGGAGGAGGGAGATCAATCGATATCATGACTTATACATTTTGGCCGATCCATGTGATGATCCGTCATCCTTTTCTTATCCGACCAAGTGGATACTCCAACCTTGAACCGAATATTTATCACTTCAAAACCGTATCATGTTATGGAAAAGGGCTGGTGTGAAAATGGTGTTGCTGCTGGATAGGGAGAACGTTAGATCCGTACTGAAGATGAGCGACTGCATAGATATGCTTGAAAAAGCGTTCACTGAACTTGCGAACGGGTCTGCAGTGCTTCCCCTGAGGATCGGAATCAGGCCTCCTGAGGGCCTGGCACTTTACATGCCGGCATACCTCAGGGAAATGAATGCTCTGGCATGCAAGGTTGTAACCGTTTACAAGGACAATCCGACAAAACACGGTCTTCCCACGACCATCGGAAAGGTCCTTTTGCAGGACCCTGGCACCGGAGAGGTCATCTGTATCATGGACGGAGGATATCTGACAGCGGTCAGGACAGGAGCTGTCAGCGGTCTTGCGACCAGATATCTTGCAAGGAAGGACAGAGGTCAGACCGCTTCGATATTTGGAGCCGGTGTACAGGCACGGATGCAGTTGTGGGGAATGGTCGAGGCAAGGGATGTTAAAAAAGCCTACGTAAATGATATGGTAATAGGGGCAGCGGAAAAGTTCGCTTCGGAAATGTCGAAGGAGCTGGGGCTTGATATCGAGGCGACCACTGACATGAAGAAGCTCCTGTCAGCCGACCTTATTTGCACAGCAACTTCCTCCCCGAACCCGATATTCGACGGATCCCTGGTGGGAGAAGGTACACATATCAACGGTATCGGAAGCCATTCTCCTAATGCTAGGGAGCTTGATTCGGCCATCATCAAACGATCCCTTTTCATTGCTGATTCAAGGGAAGGATGTTTGAACGAAGCAGGGGACATCATGATCCCCTTGAAGAATGGCGAGATCACAGAAGACCATATCCATACGGAACTGGGAGAGATAATCACAGGGAAGAAGATCGGACGGACCTCAGGCGAAGAAATAACGATATTCAAGTCCAACGGTCTGGCAATCCAGGACTGTGCAACGGCGAAGCTTGTTTACGATAAGGCGGTCGAGAAGGGGATCGGGTCAACCGTGGATATCTAGGTCTCGGGAACGATCTCCTCTTCCGGAACAGGCATTTCCTGTTTTCCCCATTCTCCCCTCACAAAATAGAGGTCGCTTCTTCCATTATCAGGTCCGATATAGTATTGGTAGCCGATGTTCAGGGCCATGTCCGGTGAGATAACGATCTCGAAGAAATCATGAAGGGCGTGGAGGTCAGTTCCGATGTAGCATGGTGTGGGATCCGCTATGGTGAAATTGATATTTGGGTCCTGTATGGTTGAATAGAGGTCCATGCCTCCGTAGAGGTACCATTCACTATCATCTGAAATGGGAAGGTCCTTGGAAGCATAGAAAGCCACAGCGACTGATCCATCAGGACCTGTGTTGATCGTGGGGTAATCAATGAAACCTTTGAACGGGGTTATTTCCCATGAGTCCCAGGTCCTTCCGAAGTCCATACTTCTGGCAATGAATATCCTGGTCCCATTCTCAACGCCGTTCTCCGCATCGTTCCACAGGACCCATACAGGTCCTCCGTCCTGTGTGGATACGATGGGATACTCCCTTCCTGGTCCATTCCTGTGTCCGATCTTTATGGGATCGTTCCAATTCCAGGTAACTCCCCTGTCATCGCTCACATACATCAGGATATCCGCATCAGCTCCCGTGTTGCTCTCGGAGACGACATAGACATGGTCACCGTTCCTCTCGCTATCCAGATGGGCCCATCCGTTTCCAGGGACGGGTTCCGCCAGGCTGAACGACCTGGCTCCATTGGTGGATCTGTAATACCAGTATCTTCCCCCGTTGACCTCCACCGCATTATTTCCAAGGTAATGGACGATACCGTTACCCTGGCCGGCAATCCAGGGCCTGTCATCCAGACCGGTTGTCTTTTGGACCCTTACCGAATATTGATACTGTCCCTGGTCGGCCCAGACATGGATATGATTGTCTATTAGATAGGTATCAACGAAATACACATTGTCCTGAGCGTCAACACCTATGTCACCTTCATCACCAAGGTAGGTCTGCCAGAGGGCTCCTCTCGGAAATGGGTCATTTGGAGAATTCCAGGACATCCCGTTGTCAGTGCTCACAAAGAACCAGGATGCAAGGTAGTCCCAGGAACCTCTATCGTCCAGGTTCTTGTGGGCAGTATAGAAGAGGGCCCCTGTGGAATCCACAGCAATGCTTGGTTCATATCCTTCCTTGTTGAACTCATACGGGTCCTGGAAATCAACAACTGTTACAGGGAGTATTTCATCAACCTGATTTCCTCCATCGTAGCCAACTTCGGAACTGGAAGTTGCAACAATAATAATAAACACAATGAGGACAACCAAGGCCAGTGTGATAATAGAGTAGAATGTAATTTTCTTGGACAAAGGTCTCATTGGACTAAAATACCTATCAATGATAATATACTTTGTTGGAGTAAGCATATCATCATTTTCAGGAGTTGTTAAAATTCAAAACTAAGGACTCTGTCAATTACCTTTCATTCAATCTACTTGAACCTTCAATGGACTCTGGAGAAATACTTAATAAAATGATGTTGTAGGCATGTGATAGTGACATCCAAGATGATCTTCAAGAGGATGGGAGCAGGACGGTTTATTGCATTTTTGACATTGCTATCCTTGTTATTTGTTCTGATCTCAACATTGGTTCCAGAAGTCCTTTCAGAATTAAACAAGACATATTCGGACGGAGAATGTGAGACATGTCATACAGAATTCGAACCCTTCATCACACAAGTTGATTCTCCAACAGAAGTACCGGAGACCATGGAGTTTGAATTTGGATTGCTTGTACAAAATCCATGGGCCCATGAATTGAACGATCTTGTATTGACTGTTAATCTGGCTGAATCACCAGGTCTTGAATTCTTTGGGATGGAACCTCAGGAACCTATTGATATGACTGAAACTGGAATTGTCCCTGCAAGAGGTTCCTCAACTGGGGAGGTGATGATATCTTCCTCTGTTGAGGAGATAAGATTGAATCTTGACTGGAATAGACCCATATTGTTCACAGGTGAATTGGAACTTTCATTCATTGGTGAAAATAAAGTATGGACCGAATCTTCGACAGATGAGATCATCATCGATGGAGACGAGATAAGTGAAACGGAGTATGGCCCTTATCGGTGGATGATAGAGAACACAGGGCCGGCCCGGTCAGTGGACTTCACCATCGAAATCGAGATAGATTTCTCAAGTGATTATAAGATATTCTCTACCTATGTTTCAACCATTGAGCCAGGGAAATCAGGGACCATCAAATTACCCCTTATGTCCATTGGGAAAAGTGAAAATATTGTTTCATACGAACTGGAAGTAATAGCACATCATGATCATTCGGAGGATGAGACAGATTCCGACACTTACACAACAACCGGGTCATATTCCATTGAAGTTGGAGATGAGTTAAAATACTCCAGACCGAAGGAGATAGTTACGGTCTCTACTTCATTATGGATTGTTGGCAGGGTCCTTGGTTTCGTAACCGTAGCCCTATTCATTGGATCATTCCTTTCAGGAGTGAACATCACCCCTTTACAAAGATGGATCGATAACAAGACAAAGGACAGAAAAAGATGGCACTGTGTGATATCCTTTGCAGTCATCATTTCCGTAATAATCCATTTTTCAGTACTATACGCCGGATATTATTCCAACACATATAAGGGTCTGATAACAGGAGGATTACCTCTCATTCTGATGATCCTATTGGGAGTAACAGGGTACTGGCAGAAACAGATAATAATAAGGATAGGACATCAAAAATGGAAAAGAATACACTTCTGGCTTTCCATTATTGTTATCTTGTTGTTCATTTTCCATGGTATAGAAGAGGGAACTGACCTCGCATTTCTTAGGTGGTGGTGAAAATATCCCATTCACTTGATTCGTGGTTGTTGTATATCCATCCTCCTCTGGCGATCATCGGGTATCTGTTGACATTCACTCTTCTATTCACTTTACTAAGGTATAGAAATGACAAAGGGTACAAGAAAATAGTGTCAAGGGTAGGGATAACTGCTTGGATATTCAACTTTCTTGGGCTTGTCACAGGAATGATATGGGCCCAGATAGCATGGGGGAGGCCGTTTGCATTCGATCCCAAGGAAACCTTCACTTTGCTTGTTTTCCTCTCCGTGGGTCTGAATTTGTATCTGTTTTATAGAAAGATGGAGATGAAATGGATCCTTATTAATGGTCTAATAAGCTGTATATTGATAATATTGACGATCATCGTTCCGCTTCTGTTGAGCTCTATTCACGGTTATGTATAGGTAAATGCCAAATATTAGCCCAAGATATCAAGAGATGATGTCAAATGAGGATATGCATCATAACATCAGAATATCCGCCCAAATGGGGTGGAGTGGGCGTGGTGGCCTATTATCTTTCCACATGGATGGCAAAAAGAGGTCACGAGGTCCATGTTGTTACCAGAAGCCAGAACATCGGTTACAAGTCCTCTCACTCCAACATCAGTATCCATCCGGTCAAGTGGCTGAAAGCTCCCATGGTCTTCACCCTATCATTTGGTAAGAACGCCATGAAATGGATGGAAAAATCCGGATTGGATTTTGATATCGTCCATATCCACTCGAACATGGCACTCATCCCAAGAAATTACTACAAAAGGTCCAAGGTCCCCATCGTATCGACCATGCACGGGACCTGGAAAGGGGAAAGGTCGACCATTTCATTGAAGCATGTATCCCCTTCGATCTCTGGTATAAATGACCTTTCGGTAATGATGCTGGGTCCTTTCATGGACAGGTATGAGGACAATGCATTGAGATATTCAAATGGTGTTATCACCATCTCCAATTCCGAATGCAGGGCCCTTGCCAGGAGAGGTGTGAAAAACAAGTACGATAGGAGGATACACCTTCAAAATGGCATAGATACCCAGGAGTTCTCCCCTGAGAACTTCGATCCCGGATTGAAGAGCAGATACTCCATTGCTGAAGGGAACAGGATAATTGTCAGCGTTGGGAGGTGGGCGGCAAGGAAGGGCATCAGGGAGATGCTGCAGGTCTTCAAGGAAATGAACGGAAGGAGGAAGGACCTGACCTTCTTTCTGGTAGGATGGGGGCCCATGGAAGGAGAGATCAGGAGAAAAAGATCAGCGTTCGGTCTGGAGGATAACCTGATCCTGCTGAAGTCTCCTGACCATTCCGAGATGCAGAAACTGGTAGCGACTGCGGACCTTGCCATGTTCCATTCTTACTGGGAAGGATACGGTCTGACATTCGGCGAGGCTCTCGCATCGGGGACACCCTGCGTTCTCACGGATGTTGGGGGTGCCTCGGAGATGTGTGTCGAGGGAACCGGAAGGCTGGTCAAGGTAGGAGATATCAAAGGTCAGGCCGATTCGGCTCTGGAACTCCTTTCAAGGGATGACCTTGATGAGTGGGGTAAACGTGGCAGGGAGCACATATTGAAATACTGCTCTTGGAACGATATTGCAGAAAGGACAGAAGGGTTCTACAGGTGGGTAGTAGAGGACCCGGAGAACAAGGACGGTTGGAGAGATGGTTTCAATAGATGCCCATAGTAACCTGCAATATCCAATGGATACGGATATTAAGGAAGTTCCCGATAGTCACCGGAGAACATATTGGGCAGGCGTGTTCAGGAATTGATCGGTCATCATGTCCTGAATAACCTGGTCAGGCAGGTGGGTCCATTGCCAGAGGAAGGTTCAGAGATCAGCAATATCCGATCATCGGAAATTGAAGATGTTCTGAAAGATCTGGTATCATCGACCAATGGCCTTTCCCATGAAGAAGCCCGGAAACGGCTACTACGTGACGGCCCCAATGAGATACCCACGATACGAAGGAGCTTCCTGGCAAGAGTGGCCCACCAGATATTCGATTTTGTGATCATTTTACTTCTTGGGATCGCACTTGTCCTCGCACTGCTTGCATTTTTATTCCCTGACAATGGCTCCACATCCTTTCAGACCTCGATAGCTATTGTCGGTGTGATCGTCCTGAGCTGGGTCCTGATAATTTTCCAGATGTATTCTGCCGAGCGATCCCTGGATGCTCTCAGGAAGGTCGGAGCCCCAAGGGCGAAGGTCAAGAGGGATGGCAAATGGATCGAGGTCCCGACCAGGGAACTCGTCCAGGGTGATATTGTAATGCTGGGAGAGGGAGACAGGATCCCGGCCGATGGAAGGATCATTTCAAGCGTCCGTTTGTCAGTGGATGAATCTTCCCTTACGGGAGAATCCGTTAACGTCGAAAAAGTAGTGAGACCCCTAAAGATCAAGGATCCCTCCCTCCATGAAATGATCAATATGGTTTTCATGTCAACTGTGGTGGCAAGGGGAAGCGGTGAAGCTGTCATCACCGGAGTGGGACAGAGAACAGAATTGGGAAAGATCGCCAAAGGGATCAAAGAGGCCCCTGAACCTGAGATCCCGCTTCAAAAGAAGATGAGCCAGCTTGCCAGGACCTTTTCTCTGATAATGCTGGTCCTTGTCCTTGTCCTAACATTGATACAGATGTTCAGGCTATATCTGAAGGACGATCTTGTAATGGATTCTATCATTGAACTTCTTGTCAATTCAGTGATCCTGAGCGTTGTTGCCGTTCCCTGGAGCTTCCCTATCATCACGACCTCTGTCATGGCAAGAGGCATGATATATCTGGTCAAGGACAATGCGATAGTCAGAAGGGTCGCATCCATCGAGGGATTGGGAAGGGTCTCTGTGATCTGTTCGGACAAGACAGGGACCATGACCCAGAACGCCATGACGGTAAGGACGGTCTATCATGACGGCAGATATCGGACTGTAACAGGAACTGGTTACGGACCGAAGGGAATGATCGAAGGTATTGATATTAAAGATAGGACTGAAAAGGGCGGTTTCCTTAAGCTGATGATCCGATCAGGATCTCTTAACAACGATGCCAGGTTAGTCAATGATGGGGAAGGATGGAAGGTCCTTGGAGATCCCACTGAAGGAGCTCTTAAGACACTTGCAATGAAAGCGGGTATCGAAGAGGATTTGAACAAAGGGAAAGTGGTCAGGGAGATACCTTTCGACTCAGACAGAAGGATGATGACAAAGGTTTTCGAAACCCCTGATGGTGTCTTCGTCCATTCCAAGGGCGGCTTCGAGGTCATGATCGAAAAGTGCGATAGAACGATCTTGAACGGCAGGTCGGTCCCGATGTCGGCGGTTCAAAGGGAAGCTATTGAAAAGGCAAATCATGAAGTGAATATGAAGGCCGAGAGAACCCTGGCCTTTGCTTACAAGAATATCGATATCCCCTTGAAGGAATTGGTTGAGATGGATGACGGGGAGATCGAGAAAGGTCTTGTCTTCCTGGGATTCGTGGGTATGATGGACCCTCCAAAGGAAGGCGTCCGGGAGGCTGTCAGTAAATGTCGCGAAGCCGGGATCAAGGTTGTCATGATCACCGGGGACAGTATGGGGACGGCAACTGCAATAGCATCCGACCTGGGAGTAATGAAGAAAGGTGACCTTGTGCTCGAAGGGAGCGATCTGCCGGTATCCGATGATGTCCTGGACAAGGTCAGTGTTTTCTGCAGGGTCTCGCCGGATCAAAAGGTCGATATTGTCACAGCCTATCGTAAAAAGGGCAGCATCATTGCCATGACCGGGGATGGTATGAACGATGCCGCGGCCCTGAAGAACGCTGATGTAGGTGTGGCAATGGGAATGAGCGGTGTGGATGTGGCAAAAGAGGCTTCTCAGATCATACTTTCTGACGATAATTTCGCCACACTGGTCACAGCAGTTCACAGGGGGAGGCAGATATTCGACAATATCAGAAAAAGCATAACTTATCAGATATACACGAATCTCTCGGAACTGTCTATCATGTTCATAGGTTCCCTTCTGTTCGTAGATCAGATGATGAGCGAGAAGCATCTTCTTTTCCTGTATTTTTCCACACATCTATTCCCGGTGGCGGCCCTTGTACTTGACAGGACCACCGCAGGTGTGATGAAGGAGCCTCCAAGGGATGCCAAGGAAGGAATAGTGTCCTCCAAGGTGATCGGTAAACTGGGGTTGATGATAGCCACCATGGCAATTATCGCTCTTTCCATGTTCTATCTACTTGATGGGAATTTCATCGATATAGGGATCAAGGGGGATGGAGAGGAGACCATACAGACCATGATACTCACCTTTGTCGTATGGGCCGAGTGTATCAACCTCTTCAACAGCCTTTCAATGAAAGACTCGCTGATAACTCAGATCAGAGAGAGGAGCATGCTTCTCTCGGTCCTAATGGCCTCGATACCCGTGGGGGCACTTACCTTCTGCATGTATTTCAGAGGGTTCGGTGATGCCATGGACCTCTCCGCCCTCACACCGCTCCAGTATTCGATCTCGGTCCTGTCCGGTCTTGCCATTATTCCTGTTGTGGAGTTGTTCAAGGTCTACGTGAGAGGGTCCTACGGAAGATCGAGAGGGATCGAAAGGGGGCCGAAAAGGAAAATGGAGATAAGAATTAGGCAAGGTAATTAATGGTAATGTAATTTCAGTACTTCACTAAGTTCCTCCCAGATATGATGGATTTTCGTATACAAG
>CBDDUX010000062.1:0-47031 GCA_965234725.1 Thermoplasmatota archaeon
TGAGCCAAAAACATCAAAATGAAAAGGTAAACGATGTTGTGAGCCTTTCCAATTATCAATTAATAATGTGATATCTTTTTCTTTATCTGGTTCAAGGAGAAACTGATCAATATCATTATCAGTTAATTCTTTTAAATCAAATTCTTTTAAATCATTTTCTATTTCTTCAGTTTCAAGATTGATTACACTCTCTGTTTTAGGATCTGTTCCAAATTGTTCATAAATAGAATCTCTTTCATTACCAAATATTACTTTGAGAAAATTCCATTTATCCTCAATGGTCTCATATTCCAATGGTGTTAATACATAGGTCATGTTTGTAACCAAAAATAAATAATGATTATTTATATAAATAATTTTCCTGAGGTTATACTTCATGGCTATATAAATATAATATAATAAAAAATATAATTAATAAAAGATAATAAAAAAGTTTGGGAGCCAATGTTTTGGTTACAAACATGCCTGAAAAAACAGACAATGGCTCCCGTTATTATTGTTGCAGAATCACAACAATAATCTAATGGTATTGGATATATAAAAAGTTATTGTAAGGTATAGAATAGTGGCCAGCAAAAAGATAGGTGAGGGAGCAAAATCAAGAGAAAATATCAAAAACTCATGAATGACTCCCTCAGAATAGTACCTTAACACCAGGTTAAATAGATATTGTAGACCATACAATAGTAGTAGTCTGGTATTACTAGGTGAATAATAGGGTCCTCATTCCTCATGAGTAGAATGAGGGCCCTGAGGACCAATACTCCATGCAACTGAGGGTATTGATCCACCTTCCAGGACTAAATATGGAAGGCCCTAAAGCCAAAATCCACTGGAATAGATTTTGACCCTGTGAGGCAATATAACAAACCACTCATAATGATCTGTGTCACCTCATTAATATACTGACTGGAGTGATATTTATAGGTGTTGATTTAATAGAGAGACAAGGGTTGGTTAGGTGATAAAAGAATGACCTGCAAATCATTCTCCAACCCTTATCGAGTATGTGTATGTGGGACCCTCAGGAATGAGGTAACTGAGGGTCCCTTGGAGGAAATCATTGATCATAACGGGCCCTTCTCAAGGGATTGGAAGGGCCCTAGTCTGCCGACTGTCCACAGACCTATGAGGAGATTCTTGCCTCAGTAATACATTGGTTGGATTGCTATTTATTTTCTCCTATTTATCAACATGTGAATAACTGCATTATGTTCTTTTAGTCTTTTTTGTAGATTCCTAATTTTCATTTTATAATCTTTGATAATGGACCTTGATACTTTTGCATAGTTATCGATATGATTATTATAATGATCAATAAGATTTGAATGATTTTTCTCAATAATTTCCATTCTTTTAACGATAATTAAATTGAATTTGGTTTGTTCTTCCTCATTCATTGATATCACCTTCTTGGTCAGATTCTCTATCCATTATCTTTGGTTTTTCTTCAGCATATGTTGTTGCTTCCTCAATATCTCCCTGACTTATTATTTTGAGATTTCCACCATTTTTATCTTCATTGTTTTCATTTCTTTGGTCTTCATTGTTATGATTGCCGTCACTTGTCAAATCTTCAACAGGTAAATTAGGGAATTCTTTTGATAAATCATATGTGGATTTCTCTGTTTGAGGGTGACCTTTCCTGAAAACACCTCTTTTTTCCGAGTCTATTTTGTTGACTGCTTCTATGAGACCCTCTACTCTGATACCAGATCCAATGGCTTTGGTTTTGTCTTCTTTCACATTTGCTAATTGATATTTTCCAAGTTCCGCAATTATCCTATAGAAATCGTCATGATATCCTTGGCTTTGGTCTAATTTTGCATTCACTATTTCCATTTCATGCTTGAAATCTGATTTTATACTATCCAATTTGGAATTTTGCAATTCCTGACTCATTGAATCAAGTTTATTTTTGAGTTCATTAATTTCAGAATTGTTTCCATTTTGTGAAGGTGAATTCATTTCTTTTGAGAATTTCATAATTTTCAAAATCTTATCAAACTCACTTTCGTCTGGAATGTCTACTTGTCTTTTATACTGGCCAGTTGCCCTCAGAATTGATTCTTCCTGGTCTTGCCTCTTGAGTATCATATTACTGTAATCACTGGCCAGTACAGTAGAGATCTCTCTCCTGTTACCTAGTGCCACCAGGAGGTCAACGAGCTCGTCAGGGTCAAGGGAACCTATGTTCCTGTGCCTTGTGAGTATTATATTTTGGTGCTTTCGACTAATTTCATACGTCTGAAGAAGATTGATTAGGATTTGTTCGTCACTGTCAAGGTGAGGAAATGGTCCTGTATCCTCCTCATGTTCCGGATCTTGATATCCTTCTGTATCATGATCCTCCTCATGATCTGTATCCTTAGGTTCTTGATTCTCACCCTTTTTAGGAATATGTTTAATGTATTCCTTAGGGATTTTGGACAATCCAACCCTGCAACCATGATCACAGGTTGCAAATCTCAATCCTCCAACTTGTTTAAATTCATTTGTTAATTCTCCGCATTTTGGACATTTTACTTGTTCTTTTTGCACATTATCCACTCCTCAAATCAAAGAATTATATATATATATGGACAATTATATTTGTAGAACTATTTATGAGTTTCTTAAGGTATAACCTTATGATTTCATAAGGTAAAATGTGGAAAATAATGACCTCCTTATGGTTCACTGCAATACAATTTCATATGTCCACTGCATGGAAATTTAATGCAATAATCCATGGATCCGGGTTCAAATACCATAAAAATCTCCACCAAATACCCTATACTCCTGATAGATAAATGGTGATCCATGAGATTATATAGGGACCACCCTCCCGGTAAAAATGTGTTTTTACTTCACAAAGTTTAAATCAGTTGAAAATCATGAGTCTATGTGAGAAGATCATGATCTTATTATGGTTTATTTTGTGGAGTCAAAGAGAGAAAAAATCACCTGGTCTTCTCACTCGAGCAAATGTATAGTAAGGTATTGCCAGTCACTATTTTATGAGCATATGTATAGTTAGGGATTGCCAGGGTATTGCCAGTCACACCTTTAATTTTTGATTCTATAAAGTAAGTGATATCAAATGACCAGCAAAAATAGACGCAAAAAATATTTTTCAGGTTATTCAAAAACAAAATGGTGGATTGAAAAAAGGAATAGACTATATATTGAGCGTGGTGGTATTTGTGAAAAATGTGGAAAAAAATATCCATTAAATAATTTACAACTACACCATAAAATACCAAAATCTAAAAATGGACGTGATATTGATAATAATCTATTACTGGTATGTAATGAATGTCATATTTCATTACACAAAGGTAATCAAAACCTTAATGGTGTATAAAATATATATCTACAGTGTGGAAAGGTCCAATTTTGTTATTTGATACAATCCAATCTAATCCTCTCCTCATATAATCCACATGACCTTTCCACCATGAGAAACAAAGACCATGTCTGCATGTGTCTTTGGTTTCTCACCATTTGGTCTATAAAATCTCATGGAAGGTTATATATTGCCTGAAAAGGATACCCTGTCGAACTTGAAAAAATGGTAACAAATTAATATTTTTCATATAGGTATCATGGTAAAATAGGTGATTTTTGGTGTTTTCATGCATAATGCAGTGGAATGGAATGGCTATCAGTAATTCCATATATTTGACAGCAATGATTATAAGCAATCAGATAGCTGGATGTTTGTCCTAAAGAAAGGCGTCTGGGGGTTTTATGATGACAGAAGTTTTAAATCCTCTTAGGAGCGAGGTCTCATCAACACTATTAGAGAAAACGGGCTTTAAGAATATCTTTGACATGTTCGAAAAAAGCTTTGAAAGGACTCCGGATAAGAGTTTGGTCCTATACAAGATAAAGGTGGGTCACTGGGGATCCATGAGCTATACTGACATGAGACAAGGTGCCCTTGACTGTGCTTCAGCATTATTATCGTTAGGTATAAGAAAAGGGGATAGAGTGACCTTTGCCTGCAACAATCGCTATGAATGGATGATGGTCGATATAGGGATTCATAGGATCGGAGCTATCAATGTTACCAATTACGTGACACCGGACCCTGAGAAACTTGTTGTAAATGAGTTATCCTTCAATATCAATAATTCAGCTTCAAGATTGGCATTCGTAGCAGGTCCATATCTTGAAAAGTTCCTCAAGGCTAAAGATGATGGTGTGTTCGAGACATTGGAGAAAGTTATTGTTTTCGATATAGAAAAAGGTCTGGAACATAGAAAGGACGTTATCACGTTTTCAGAATTCCTTAAAATGGGTAAGAAGAACAGGAATTTACTGAATTCATACAAAGAAGAGGTATCTCTTAATGATAATGCTACCATAATCTACACCTCTGGGTCTACCGGCATCCCGAAAGGAGTTGTTCTCACTCATGGTAATTTACTATCTAATGTTGAAAACATCCTACAGATGATTGATCTGAAGCAAGACGATATCGAATTGAGCTTCCTTCCTCTTGGTCATGTTTTCGAGAGGATCATTAATTACCTACTGGTAAGATATAGTTGTACTGTAGGATATGCAGAATCTATCAATACCATCGCTGATGATGCACTTGTTGTAAGACCTACTGTCTTCCCTGCCGTTCCAAGGGTTTTTGAAAAATTCAAGGCCAAGGTAGAGGATAATGCGAAAGGAAAAGGAAACCTATCATACAATATTTACAAATGGTCAACCAAGGTTGGATCCATGGTTACCTCGGGAAAGAAGGATCCAATAACCATGATCAAGTATTCTATTGCTAAAAAGCTTGTATTCGATAAAGTGGTCAAGAAACTGGGAGGTAAGGTCAGGTTCTTTGTATCCTCATCAGCTCCGCTTTCAGCAGATACGGCCAATTTCTTCAAATCCATGAACTTCGAGATCCTGGAAGGGTATGGAATGACCGAGGCTGGCCCTCTTATTTCCATAAATAAGAATGGTAAGGGAAAGATAGGAACTGTTGGAGAGTTCATTCCGGAAGTAGAATACAAACTTGCTGATGATGAAGAGATATTGATCAAGAGCCCTTCAATTATGAAAGGATTCTGGAATAGACCGGATGCGGAGGAGGAAGCATTCGAAGACGGCTGGTTGATGACAGGGGACATTGGAAAGGTCTCCAAGGACGGATATCTCACTATAACCGATAGAAAGAAGAATCTTATAAAGACCAGCAATGGGAAGTATGTCCCACCTGCTCCTATTGAGGATAGACTGATCTCCAACCAATTCATATCCCAGGCCTTGGTCATCGGTGATGCCAGACCTCACTGTTCAGCTATAATCGTTCCAGATTTCCAACGACTTGGTTCATATGCCCAAGAGAACAACATACATTATACAAGTTACAAGGACCTTATCGAACATCCAAATATCAGAACCTTCTATCAGGATGTGATCACTAAGGAGACAGAATCCTTTGCTCACCATGAACAACCCAAGAAGGTAATAATCGGAGATTGTGAATGGACCTGGGAAACAGGTGAACTTACACCGACACAGAAAGTAAAAAGAAGTGTAATACAAAAGAAGTTCCGAGACGAGATCGAGCAGATATATTCCACTTGTTAAGGATCGTCTTCTTTCACCTTTTCTGTGATCTCTCTAACCATAAGGTTAACAGTATCCAACCCGTGATCTTTCAGATCCATTTCTATAGCTCCTTTTAGTCTCTTCTTCCATCTTTTCTGTTTTCTAGCAAATACGACAGTATCACTGATTATCTTCTCCCTGCATTCCTCCATAGTTAACTTTCCATCCAACAGATCAAAGATAGATGGATACCCGATGGAATCACATCCTGCTGATGCCTTGTCAAATCCCATATCCTTCAAAGACCTGACTTCTTGAATCCAGCCCTTTTCAAGCATAAGATCACATCTTTCTTCTATTCTTTTTCTAAGTGATATAATTGAAGTGTTAATGTATAATATCAAATTTGAACATTCAAGAGGTGGGATCCTCTCATTATCTGTTCGACTAAGTACATTTTCGATATATCTAAGGATCCTGTGAGAATCATTAGGATGAACCTTTGATGCCAGGTCAGGGTCCAATTGTTCCAAGATGGAGTAAAGATGTCCTTTCCCTTTTCTCATTTCTTCATATTTTAAGAATCGCCTCAGATAAGGGGATGGATCCGGAGCCGGTTCCATTCCCTGTATCATTCTTTCCATTAAATGAGATGAACCTCCACAGATAATTGGAACTCTTCCTCGATCTTTGACATCATCTATGATCGACCTCGAAAGAATGACAAATTCACTTGTGGTCAAAACTGTCCCAGGTTCTATTATATCGACCATATGATAGATGATATCGGGTGAGTTGAAGATCTTTCCAGTTCCTATATCAAGATGGCGGTATGCCGTTCTTGAATCACATGATATTATCTCACCATTCATGGAGGCAGCCAGACCCTCGGCTACCTTTGTTTTCCCAGATGCTGTCGGTCCTCCAATGAAAATTGTGATCATGTCTTTTCCTGACAAGATATAACCTTTTCAGAAGGTGGTATTATAGAGGAGTCTTGGCCTGATCCCCTTCAATTTATTGAGTATACCACCATGAAGGTTATTTATGACATCGGTTGAAGGTATATTTGCTTCTACAACCGTGGTTCTTCCATGCCTTCCGAAAGAGATGACCTTTGACTGTATGAGACCAAGTTTGTCAAGCTCTCCCATAAGGTTGACAACTTGTCTTCGACCAAGGACAGTAAGGTCCAATCTCTGAGCGTAATATGAATAGGTCTCAACAACCTCCTTTGTGGTGGTCTTGATCCTTCCTCCCATCTTTAATTGAAGGATAGTATAAAGTACAAGCTTCGTTTGCAAGGGAAGGGTTCTTACAACCTGTGCGACACGGTCCATTTCTATCTTCTTCTGTGCTTGTCTAACATAGACTTCTGAAAGCTTGGGAGAATGGTCCCTCTCTGCCATCTCGGCAGATACCCTAAGGATGTCAAGAGCTTTTCTTGCATCACCGTTCTCCTGGGCAGCAAGGCCCGCGCAGTAACCGATGACATCGAAATCAAGCGCTTCAGGGTAAAAAGCTTCTTCCGCTCTTTGTTTGAGAATATCCATCAATTGTTGAGCGTTGTAAGGGTCGAAAACGAGTTCTTCTGCCCCTAAGGAGGATTTTACCCTGGAATCGAGATAATCTAGGAAATGGAGGTTATTGGAAACCCCTAATAAGGATAGCCTGGAGTTCTTCAGATCCTCGTTGATCCTTGTAAGGGTATAAAGGATATCATCACCGGATTTGAACACAAGTCTGTCAATTTCATCCATTATGATTATTACAAGGGAATCTGACGAATCAAGTTTATCCAGCAACCTGTTGTTGACCTCATCTATGGGAAGCCCGGAAACCGGTAGGCGGTCCTCCTCATTGAATGGTGTTAATCTATTTGCTATCTGGGTCATGACCCGATATTGGGTATCCATCTGCTGGCAGTTAATATAAATGCACTTAACGGGTTTGAAGAAGATCCTGCATAGTTCCTTTCCCCAAACGTCAGACCTGCCCAGATGGTTAGAAGAATCCTTCAAGACATCGGAAAGCCAATCTGGAAAATATCCCGAGTTGATATCCTCAAAAGTTGAAAAGTAGATATCTTCTATCAATTCGGATTTTTCCTGGAGCGCTTTCATCAACAGCTTTGATACAACCGTTTTTCCTGTGCCAGTCATACCGTAAATCATTATATTCGAGGGAGTATGACCTTTTAAAGAAGTTATTAGGATCCTCGCAAGGGTCTGGATCTCTATCTCCCTGTGAGGTAGACTGTCGGGTATATAGGAGTAACGTAAAACCTCTCTATTCTTGAATATCCTACTTCCAAGCTCAAGAATATCAAAGATATCCTTACCTATACCCTGCAATAAAGTCACCTGCGTCCCCTTTGAAAACCCCACAGATCCATAGCTTAAGCTACCAGAATTGCTGCTGGGGCATCCCTATGACAGGTATAATTAAGCTAGATATTTATTGTTTTCTTCCCGACATCGGTCCCTTATATAAGCTTTCAAAAATTAATTATAAAAAATTGTATACCCCATGAATTAAGGTATAATTTAACAGGAATAATATTATTTGATATTAGATTAATGTCAAATGGAAATGATTTGTCAATGTCTTACACCATGCAGGATTGTAATGTTTAATAGCTAGTTGGTCGAACATTCTACTCAGGTTGACCCTTGAATATTATTGGAACCGATGGATGGAGATCTTGTAAATGAATGGATGTTTTTGGTCAAATATCAACCCAATCCAATAATGATGTTTTCCTCCTATACCAGTGAAAAAGAATAAGGAACACCTTCGCTTTCCTGAAGATCAGTTGCTATGCTGGAACGAAAAAAGGTATTAAGAAAGGTACTTAGGTCCCTTAACGGGAGCTTAGATGTCATTTCAAAATTGGAAAGGGATGTACCCATCACCATCATTGCTAGTATGGAAATGAACAACATGTTCAGAGATTGTGGAATTGAGGATGTAGGCATAGAGACACTTAGGGTTGCAGAAAAGCTCAATAATTACAAAAGGAATTTCTGGAAGCTTGAGATATCTATAAAGGAATTCTTCGTTGGTATATTGGGTAAAGAGGGTTATCTTCCAGGAAGGTCAATTGAAGTAGAATCTCTGGCGAACGTTTTACCGGGATATATGATAAAAGGTGATGAAAGGATATGGATCTATTCTTATGACCACTATATTTCAAAGATCGCAGAGAGTGTTGGAAGGGATCCAAAAGGAGCACCATCAGGACAGGTTGTTTGGGACAGGATCCTAAAAAGATTTGACAAGAGGACTAAGGATCTCGTGGACGAAGCAAATTCCATTCTCCCGGAGATATTCTACTTGAAGGCAAGATTGACAGCTCTTATAGGGAAAGATGATGCAAGGCTTAATGAAATTAGGGTCCGAAAACCCAAAGTATCCTTGATAGAAAGGCCCATAAGGAAGGTTATGATCGTGAAGAGACCAATTCCCATACAAATGAATGTCAAGAAGCCCAAGAAAAGGGTGCTTAGAAAACCAAAGTTCGAGGTTATTGGACCGGAGGATCTCAGATGATCTCAAGAAGGACATTTATTTTCATCCTCGTAACCACTATCCTATTATCATTTTCTCTATTTGTATTTATTTTTCCCACTATCAAACCTCCGTTGGAAGGGGAGATCACCATCAAATGGTCAAGGCCTTCGGGGATCAGGTTTGATGACCTGAAAATGGATGACACGTTAGAGGTTCAGTTCGAATGTGATCTTCCTGTTGGAATATATCTCCTGCCAAAAGCAACCGCTGAAGATCTTCGATCACCCTCATATTATAAGGAACCACTTCCACCATCTTATATAACAGAAAAGGAAGGTAAGATCAAGATCGAAGTAAGAGAAGATGGTGATTATGAGTTATTATTCTGGAATGAGTCATTTACCCGTGATCACACTATCAAATATTCGATCAAGACCCATTTACAGAAGGAAGTGACCATATCGATAATTTCCGGTACCTCTCTCCTTTTCCTATCATGTGTTCCTCCCATGATATGGTTCCTTAAAAGAAATAATAAGGAAAAAATCCCTCCTGTGAAGGAACGATTTAAATAATGCACCTATCATTTTTTCTATTAGTACATAAATAGGGAGCCTTAGCAGAGGAAGCTATGGTTCGAGGGCTGGACATGTTCAGGAACTATACGATCAAAGTAGGAGATTTCAGGGTTTTGACAGTTTTTCTTTTGATCTTTCTAATGACGGGTCTCCCACTGATGGATGGTCTCTTCAAGGGTATTTATACAGCTAATGGTTTAAGCGGTCCAAGAAAGACAGTTCCATCCCTTGATGGCGAGGTCATGGTAGAGGATATTGCAAGTGGAAAGATTATCGGAGAGAGTTCGACCGATTCAAGAGGGCTTCTTGGATCAAACATGGGACATGCTGATGTGAACAATGATGGGATCGATGACCTTTTCATTTCCGCACCGGGATTAAGAGGTCTGGAGGATGAGGCAAATAGCGGCATTTGCTATATCTGGTATGGATCTGAAACAGTTGACATTGAAAACATCGACCTTGATACGGATAGTCCCGATATCGTGATCAAAGGATCGAAACTCGATTCGAAATCTGTAGGAACCCTTAGAGCAGGGGATTTCGATGGTGATGGTAATACCGATATTGTAATAGGTAATCCCGACCAACCTGAATCAGGGAAGGTCTTCATTCTTTGGGGTTCTGGATCATCCTGGCCATCTCAGATAACACTTCCACCTGTTGAAGGAAACGAGCCAAACGGTAACCCGGTAGGATTTCTTCGGACCAACGATTATCTGGTGGTTAGTGGTTTTGTCACCACAAGTGTTCTTGGAAGAAAACTGGGTCAGGAGATCGAGGTAGGTGATCTGGACAACGACACCTACGATGATGTGGTTTTTTCCTTTCATGGCTGGAGGGCAGTAATGATAATCTGGGGTGGTCCAAATAGACTGACCATAGGAGACGGACTGACCTACCTCCAGGAATCAACTGTAACTTCTATGTTTGGTGTACAGGTGGAAATCGGTGATCTCAACGATGATGGTTCGATCGATATGGTGGTATCCGCTCCAAATCTTGATGATGATAGCAGGGGTGTGACTAGAGCAGGGGCTATATACGTCTATTATGGAATTGGAAAAGCTAAAGGGAATTCCACGATCTCATCGGTAGATCCATCATTCCTCAGACCAAGGATCTGGGGAACGGACCCCTACGACAATCTTGGGGTGCAACTCACATTGATGGATGTAAATAATGATATGAAAGATGATATTCTCATAGGTATTCCAGGAGATGATGGTCCTCAGAACAATAGGATGGATTGTGGACAGATCCAGATCATCTATGGTGATGATATTACATCATTCCCTTCTTCTTTCATCGGATCAAGTATGGCCGATGTTCTTATTTTTGGTGAAAATGGAAAATCCGGGGATATTCCGGGGGATAGTATAGGTGACTCCTTCGGAGCTGGTGACATAGATGGTGATGGAGAGATGGAACTCCTCATCTCCTTCCCATCCATGGACAATGAGAACGGTGATATGAACTATGGAATGGTATCGTTATATGAAACAAGGAACTCATTCAACGTTGTAGGGGGAATATCTGACCTTTCAAAATTGCCTGCAAGGATGAAGATATGGGGGATGGATCCAGAGGATAATCTTGGACAGGGATTGACAGTTTTCGACCTCAATGGAGATGGAGTGGATGATATTCTCCTATCAGCATCATCAGCTGATGGTGATGAGAATCAAAGATCTGGATGCGGTGAAGTATTCCTAATCACTGGAAACACCATCTCCATCGGTGATCTCTCAATAACCGGAGCCGGGACAAGGAACGGAAATATTTACTCTGGCCTAGGTAAGGTGATCATAACAGTTCCTATACTAAAATGGCCTTCAGCGGATGTCGTCGAAGATGTTTATCTCCATATGGATCCAGAAGGATACAATATAACCTTCCATGTTGACTCAGATTTCCACCATCTTCTAAACGATCCTTACGGTACAATTACACTTGATGAAGTTGAGACACGGATGGACAAGACCGTTAATAGAGCAACAGTTAAAATTGTCTTTATAACCGATCTTTTCTTCAAATTACCTGACCTATCGGATATCCTTGTAACTGTTGCCACATCGGAAGGAGAAATGGTTGAAAGAAGGTATTCTGAGGAACTGCAGAACCTGAGGGACCTCAGATTGTTCTCCAATCCGACCATAGAACGGAATGGAGAGCCAACATTGACCATCAACGATTGGTTCACACAGGGAGATATTCTGGGGATATCTGGCCTCCAAACAGTATATGAGGAAGATCCATCGACCATATTCCAAGGAAACCCTCTGAAATTATCCCTCCTTCAGGAAACGAACGAATTACAGACGATCGATATGGATGAAGGATGGAAGATAACCTACCCATTAGACCTTTCTGAGAATGCCAAATTCAGCCTTTCCCTTGATATCGATCAAAATTCTATCCCTTCGGGTTATCCGATAATTGACCTCCCTTCGCTTGGAAAACCTTACGAGATGAACCTGAGGATAGATGGAGACAGACCCTCCCCACCTAGTGATGTGAAGACCATCCCTGATGAAGGCAGGTATTCAGGCCATGATGATGATAGTGAGTGGATGGTAGAATGGAATGAGACCATAGGTATGATGTTGGACCAGAACAGCTCCGGGGTCCATAGTTTTCAAGTCTCTGTAAATGGATCCGACTGGGAGACAGCTTACCAGAAGGGTGGTTTGTGGGTAACCTATTTCAGAGGGAGGAACTTCCAGGAGATCTATGACAAGGTCGAAGGTGTCGATCCAGATATTGACCATCCAAGATCCGAATGGGGTCAGTTCGCCCCGGTTACAGACCTATATTACAAAAATTATTCGATAAGGTATCATGGTTGGTTCCTTGCAGAGGCCTCCAGGGATCATGTATTCGGTCTCACTGGTTCTGGCGCTGCAAGATTGATAATTGATGGGAGGACTGTCATAGATTCAAATGATATTGCAACGACCCCGATCTCCAATCCAGTATACTTAACACAAGGCCAAATAGTTCCCATCATCCTTCTCTTCCAGAACAGTGACCGTGATGAAGGTTCCTGGTTAACCCTTAGAATGGAAGATTCCACGGGATCGATGGAAGCAATTGGCAATCATCAACTTTTATATCCCTCAAATAGGACAATGATCGATGTTCCGACAAGTGGAAATTTTCCGATCGAGGTAATATCAATTGACTGGGTGGGGTTAAAATCAGATCCATATATCATCAATGGTGGCATAGATGATCTGGGACCCAGATTCGATCTTTCATTGGTAAAAAGATGGTACCCAACCACTCATCCATCATTGGAGGTCCGAATTCAGGACCCATCCTTACTCTGGGGTGACGGGGCAGGATTGGATATTGATAATATCTATTACAGGATAAAACCTTCAAACGATGTCGTCTGGACAGATTGGACCAAGGTCACATCCACAGTAGAGGAGAGTATTGGTCCGGATGGACCTTCATCAGTGATATCATATGTTCAACTTGAACTGAATGAGGCATGGAGAGGAAGTATCCAATTCAAAGCAGCAGATATGGTCGGAAACACAGAAACATCATCAATATTGGATTTTGGAATAGACCTGAATGGACCTGATTTCGAGGTACTTGTACCAAATCTTCTAATCGTCCAAAATGAAGGAGATATGGAATTCTTGGTCAAAGTAATTGACAGACCAGGTGCAGGGGTTTCTGGACCAAGTGTTGAGATGAGATACTCTTTCCCTGGTACAGATTGGTCTATTTGGTTCCAAATGAACGGATCAGGTGTGGCAGAGGAACTTGTGGCTTCATTGGAAATGTATCTACCGGCTGGGAATTACCAGCTTCAGTTCAGAGCTGAGGATGCTCTGGGAAATTCTGCTGTCTCTGAACCTTTGACACTCAAGGTTGAAAAGAAGTTAGTGGATATGCCACCTATTCCCGTGATATCATTTCCCATTGATGGGGTTGTACTCCAGGAAGGAACACCTGTCGTATTGAACGCAGATGGATCATCTGACGATGGTCTTGGAAGATATGATGATCTTGTTTACACCTGGTTCTCGAACCTTTCCGGTCTGCTTGGTGTGGGACCAAGATTATCTGTTTATCTAAAGGAGCTGGGAATGCACAGGATAACACTCTATTTGGATGATGGTTCCCCGGGGCATAACATGTCCACATTTGTGAACATTACCATGGAAAGTTATGATTCTAACCCTTACATTCCAACAGTAAATGACACCAATGAGGACAACCCGATAATTTTAGTACTGGCAGTCTCTGGAGTAACAGTTCTTGTCCTAGCCATTCTATTCATTGTATTACTACTCAGATACAAAAAGAAAAAAGAAGATGAGATCGTACTTGCCTACAAAGAGAAGACAGAGGACGATATCTTTTATGAACAACGGATTCAAACCGAAGAAAGGGAATTAGGTATAGAGGACCAACATCGTGAAATGACTGATGAAGAGATCGAGAAGGAAAGGGCTTCTTTATACGGTGATCCTGATAATTGACAACGAAATTGGGATAAAGGGGGATCAACTTTCATATTGGGTTTAAGGAGCTTCTCTGGTCTTATCCCATAAGGGTTCTATCAGTTGGTATAGAAGATATTCTGAAAGTTCCCTTAATTCCTCATAACTGAACTCTCTTCCCCCTGCAGGTTTTGGAACATACCATGGTTCACCTATTCTGACATATACTTTCCTGAATAGTTTGGGACTTTTTCCCCTTGGCCAGGCTCGACTTCCTCCAGATATGCCAACTGGGATTATTGGAACATCCGCCATTAAAGCAAGCCTTATGACACCAGTATGTGGTTTTCCAAGTTCTTTGCCATTTCCCCTTGTTCCTTCAGGAAAGATGCCTATCCTTTTTCCTTCTTTCAAGGCATCGACTGCTTTGATCAAAGCTTCATTATCTGATTTCCCTCTTTTAATTGGGATCGTCCCAAGACCTCCATTAATTATCCGGCCAATTGGTGTCTTGAAAAGCTCTTCCTTGCCAAGGAATCTTATTGGTCTGTAACGAATAGAATTTAGAAGTACACCTTCTGCATTGGATACATGATTTGCAGCGAAGATCACTCCACCCTCGACAATGTTCTCCTTACCCTCCATCCTCCAGCACCTGAAAATGGTCTTGAAGTAAGAACTTACAAAGGGCCACACGATATAGAAAAGCCAGGCCACTGAAAAGCACCCAGGAAGGTAATGCAATGACAGCTATTTCTTTTTTAACCATCCATAATGTTCGCAGGTGATGGCAACTCCATCTTCAAGAGATGTGTCTTCATTGAAATCAAGGTCTTTCCTGATCTTATCAGAGGACATGTTCCAGATATCTGTGGTCAACGCCCTATACTTCATCCATGACAACGGTGGAGGACCTTTCAATAGGGGTTTCACAAGTTCTGCTATTAATGTCATAAGGTAAAGCAAGGGCTTGGGGTATCTTCTATGCCCCATTTTCCCCATGGCAACTTCTATAGTCTTGATCACTTCTCTTTGAGTATATGGACCTTCAGAAACATGAAAGATTGCAAAATTCTCATTTTTTTCAAGAGAGAGGACAATAGCCTTTACAAGGTTATCAACATAAAGCATGTTGAAGATATGATCCCCTTTGCCTACAAGCGGCATTATACCCTTTCTAATAGATGTGAATGTCTTCATCCCTGATGAGTTCAGGTTCATACCTGGACCGTAAAGTACTGATGGACGAAGGATGGTTACAACCATTTTTTTAGATCCTGCAAAGTTTTCTAGGTATCTTTCAGCCTCAAGTTTTGACCTTCCGTATGGATCAGCAGGAGATGGCTTCATAGATTCGGTCATTGGTACATCCTTTCTGCCCCATGGACCAACTGCACTAATGGTTGAAATGAAAATAAATCTCTCGGAACCTCCCTTCAACGCTTTTTCATGAACATTCTTCGTCCCTTGATAATTTACCTTGAAGAGTAATTCATCGGTTGGGTGGGATGATTCCAGGATGCCTGCACAATGGATCACAGCATCACATTGTGGAAATTCAAAGGATGAGGCATCTGTAATATCACCCCTGATCACTCCTTTCAATCCAGTGGCGTCTTCTCCTTCCATCGCCATAGGAATAGCGATATGACCTTTTTTTTCAAGTGAAAGACAGATCCTTCTCCCCAGGAACCCTGCACCACCGGTCACTACCACTTTCATGATCGGGGCTATGTTTGAATATTATATAAATGAACTACTGACTTTTTACTTATCATAATTAGTTTGAAAAAAAAAGAATAGGGAGCCCTACGGGGCTCCCTCTATAATTTGTTACGATGGGCCTCTACCTGTTGTGGATCAGGTTTTCTACAACAGAGGGATCGGCCAATGTTGATGTATCACCGATCTGGTTCTCCTCCTTGGAGGCAATTTTTCTTAGTATACGCCTCATGATCTTACCAGACCTTGTCTTTGGAAGACTGGGGGCCCAGTGGATAACATCAGGAGATGCTATAGGGCCTATCTCTTTCCGGACCTGCTTAACAAGTTCCTTCTTCAGATCGTCCGTATATTCATATCCACCTTTCAGGGTCACATATGCATAGATGCCCTGCCCCTTTATTTCGTGGGGGAATCCAACAACCGCAGCTTCAGCGACAGCTGGGTGTGTAACAAGGGCGGATTCGACCTCTGCAGTTCCCATCCTGTGGCCGGAAACATTGATCACATCATCGATCCTACCTGTGATCCAGTAGTAGCCATCATCATCCCTTTTAGCACCATCTCCAGTTGTATAATAGCCTTTGAACATGGAGAAATATGTGTCATAGAACCTTTGATGATCACCGTAAATGGTCCTCATCATTCCTGGCCATGCTGCCTTGATGAGAAGTGGACCGGAAGCAGATCCTTCCTGTTCCTTGCCATCATTATCAACGATAACAGGTTGGACACCAAAGAATGGTCTTGTAGCAGATCCAGGCTTCAAAGGTGTTGCACCTGGAAGAGGAGTGATCAAGATCCCACCAGTCTCAGTCTGCCACCATGTATCCACAATGGGGCATTTGCCCTCACCAACGACATTGTAGTACCATCTCCATGCTTCTGGATTTATGGGTTCACCAACGGTTCCAAGCACTCTAAGAGAGGACCTATCATGCTTCTTCACCCACTCATCACCCTCTTTAATGAGTGACCTAATGGCTGTTGGTGCGGTGTAGAATTGATTGATCTTATGTTTTTCAACAACAGCCCAGAACCTTCCTGCATCCGGATAAGAAGGAACACCTTCGAACATGACGGAGGTAGCCCCATTCAAGAGGGGACCGTATACGATATACGAATGACCTGTTACCCAGCCGATGTCAGCTGTGCACCAATATATGTCTTCCTCATGATAATCGAATACATATTTGTGAGTGATCGAGGTATAGACCATATAACCTCCGATCGTATGTTGTACTCCCTTCGGTTTCCCTGTGGAACCTGAGGTATAAAGGATGAAAAGTGGATCCTCCGCATCCATTTCCTCGTAGAAGGGATCCGGAGTTACTTGCGCCATCTCCTCATCCCACCAGAGGTCCCTTCCCTCTGTCATGGGTACATCAATACCTGTCCTTCTAACTACAATTACATTATCAATAGAAGGTGTGTTCTCAACTGCTTTATCAGCGTTTGTTTTCATGGGTATTGTATTCTTTGTACCCCTCAATCCAGTGTCCTGGGTTATTAGAATGTTACATTCGGAATCATTGATCCTGTCTTTCAGTGCATCCGGTGAAAAGGCTCCAAAAACGATGGAATGTATCGCTCCGATCCTGGCACAGGCCAGCATTGCAATGGGAAGCTGGGGGATCATCTGCATGTAAATGGCGATCCTGTCTCCCTTTTTCACACCATGCTTTCTTAGGACACTTGCGAATTTACACACCTCATTGTAAAGGTCCTTGTAAGTATACTTGGCATCTTCATCAGGGGAGTTACCTTCCCATATTATTGCTACCTTGTCACCCCTCTTTTCCAGGTTCTTATCCAGACAATTGTAGCAAATATTCGTCTTTCCGCCTTCGAACCATTTTATTTCTGGTTTGGTAAAATCGTAGTTCATTACCTTGTCCCACTTCTTGAACCATGTAAACTGTTCTCCGATCTCCCCCCAGAATCCTTCCGGATCTTCGATGGATCGTTTATACATAGCTTCGTATTCTTCCATATTATTGATGTATGCCTTCTGTTTGATCTTTTCAGAAGGTTGATATACCTCTTCAGATGCCATTTAGTATTTCCTCCATGATTTAGATGTTCAACCACCACAATCATCTCGAGCGGATGACCCCGTGGGTTTTTGGGCGAACAGTATATTTCTATATAACGGTTTCACCCCCATTTGGGACAAATAGCCATTTTCTTTACATATTAAAAATCCTATGAAAAGTAGAAGTTTGATAATGACAGAACAATTGATCCGGAACATGTTGTGGATAGCCAGCAAATAATATTGAACCCTATAGGTCTGGATAACATTGATAAAGCGGACCACCGTTATGGATGCAGGAAGAACCTCCAAAAGGGGGGTATCGATTGAAGGACCTGGTCACCATAGAGAACCTGAGAACAGCGATCGAGAGATCACTGGAAGCCGCTTCCGCTCAGGACGAGGAGTGGATAGACCAGATCGCTCAATTTGTTATGGATTTCTTTGGTTATGAGGGACGTATACTCGATAATCGTCTCACACCCAGGGATAGGGATATCTTCTACATGTTGGAAGGTCTTGGACTCTTAAAAACTGAAATGGAAGAGGCGACCATTCAGAAAGGAAAGGTCTGGAGGATACATTATTGGATCTTAAACAGAGATAAGATCGAATTTATAGTCCATACTCCAGTAGAAGCAGAGAATAATGAAAAGAACTCTTCGGAAGGTGTGGTGTATGAGAACCTTTCTGAAAGTGAATGGGAAATGCATCCAAAGAAATGATATGGCCTCCGATTATCTACTTTGATTATCATCGGATATCAATAAATACGAGGTATGAATAGTGGGTCAAGTTACATGCTGGACCTAATAGCCAAGATATCATGGGAGCTGCCGCTGTTCATTCTCATTCTCCTGATCTGGTCAGCGGTTGTCATATATGCGGACAAGACCGGTAGACTGAAGAAACTCAACATGGACAGGATATGGTTCATTGCCCTTATGTGGAGAACACAAAAAGGAAGGAAATTGATCGACAAGATAGCCTCACCAAAGAAGATGTGGATGAGGATATCGACTGTTGGTTTCATTTTCTTCTTCACCGGCATGATACTGATGTTCATCCTTGTTTCCTTATCCGCCTGGATAGCTACCACAAGTCCACTTGTGAAACCTGTTGGTGCGGAAGAGGTACTGGTCCTTCCAGGAATCAATCCTTACGTTCCATTCATCTATGGACTTATCGGCCTAATTATTGCCGTTGTTGCACATGAGTTCAGCCATGGGATCATTGCCAGGGTTATGGACTTCAAAGTAAAGGCTCTTGGTTTACTCTTCATTGTATTCCCCATCGGCGCTTTTATGGAGCCAGATGATGAAGAGGTCAACAAAGGTCCCAGAATTGCCCGTATGAGAATGTTTGCAGCAGGACCTATTATGAACTTCATTTTGGCTTTCCTTTTCATTGGTCTTTTTTCCTGGGGTATGATGGGTTCGCTCGAAGCTGATGGAGATCCAATGATCGTAACTGATATCTCAAAATATTCACCTCTTCATACTTCAATACATGATACACCTAAGGCCCTATATTCGATCGATGGAACCGATATTTCCTCCTATTCTGATCTGTATCAGTTCGGAGGTCCTCAACCCGGTGATTGGATCATACTGGAAATGAAGATGAACGGGGGGGTCTATGATGTTCCTATGATAGCGGGTGTAATGATCACAGGGATAGGGGATAACACACCTGCAGATGATCAGAATATACCGCTCGGATCGATCATATACTCATTGAACGGGGAAAAGGTCAACAGTTCCGAACATTTTTCAGATCTGATGGATAATACTGAAAAGGGACAGGTCATTAACCTTACCTTATTGGTCCCTGAAAATGAGGGTAACGACCTAATAAGAAATGTCACTCCTCCCCAAGATCTCCTTGATGGAGAAACTGTTTATCAGAAGATAGGGCTATTTCCAAATTACACAAAAACATCATTCCTGATCGAACTGGATGATAAATATGATTATTACAGAATGGACGATCTAAAGGGCAAAGGATACATTGGTGTCACATCAAGTTATCTTGGACTCACAGGCGTGGGGAGTAAGGAGTTCATCGAGGTTCTGAACAGACCAATATTTTCAGCTGATACGGTTTCCGGAAAGATAGCAAATATTGTTTACATCACATTCAGGCTTCCACTTGAACTTGAAAAGATGCCATTTCATGATCCTCTTACCGATATCTATGATGTGAAAGGCCCTCTTTCTGTGATCCCTGAATCAGTTTTCTGGTTCACCGCAAATACCCTCTTTTACACCTTCTGGCTGAACATTCTCCTTGGTCTTTTCAATGCTCTGCCAATGGTTCCACTTGATGGAGGTTTCGTTTTCAGGGATGCCACTGTGCTTATATTGAAACGTTTCTTCAAGGATAGACCTGAGGAGAAACTGGAAAAAACAGCCAAAACCATATCAACCACCGCATCACTACTGGTACTTTTCATGATCATTCTATCCATTCTAGGTCCCAGGATACAACTGCTTTTTGGTGGATTTTGATAGAAATAGTCCAGCCTTGATCAATCATTGATATATCTTTCATGTTCGGAGAAAACACATCCGCAGTATGATTGTTTATACAATCTCAATTCCTTTGAGATCCTTATTGAATCTTTCCATTGTTTCCTTAGGTCCTTATAAATAAATTCTATTCCATATCTGTCAGCCATTTTATTGCATACTTTCCTTATCAATTCATGATCTTGATGTCGTGAAAGTAGCATTGTTGTAGAGTAACAATCATAGTCATTTTCCTTTGCAAAGCGTGCTGTACTTTCCATTCTATTTGTATAGCAAAATCTGCATCGTTCTTTTCTTTGTAGAGGACCCATTGATCCGGAAGATTTCTTCAATTCCTCATTTTCTTTTATTGATGCAGATGCCTCTATCTGGCCTTTTATAAATTCATATTGTAAAAATCCATCTTCTATTACAAATTCCATTGGCTCTAGGAAAAGATATCTTTGGAAGGTTTGAAATCTTCGCTCATGCTCAGTGAATGGATGGATATTCGGATTGTACCAGTAAGCAGTGATATCAAACCCTTCCTTCTGAAAGGGTATTCTGGATCCTGTCAAACAAGGCGCACAACAGGTATGAAGTAACAATTTCATACATTCACCATTTTCTTAACCTTGGTAAATTCCTTCATGATCTAAGTTCTTTCCAATAATGGCAACAAGATAGAAGGATTTAAATCCTCATGTTCAAAGTGAAACAATGACCTGAAATCGTTTATATAACACAATACCCTTTTCAGCCAGGACGGTCAGGGATATCAGATGGCAAAAATTATGATTGTTGATGATGAGACTGAATTGCTCTTATTATATTCAGAGATGCTTAAGGTTTTTGGCCATGAGATCATTGCTGCGGTTCCAAATGGTGAGGAAGCCCTTATTGCATATAGAGCACTGAATGAACGACCTGATCTTATAATCCTTGATCACCGTATGCCGATCAGAAATGGACTTGAAACTGCATCAGAGATACTTGCAATGGACCCTGATGAACGTATAGTATTCATTTCCGCAGATTCATCGATAAAAAATGCAGCTTTGGAGATGGGTGCAATTGAATTCCTTGAGAAACCTTTCGTACTTAAAACACTCAAGGAGACCGTTCAAAAGGTCCTAAGGGAATGAAGGTGTTGTCTTGACATTAAAGATCCTAGTACCAACAGCCGGACCGGAACCTGCCAGAAGAAACGCCAGACGCATTGTGAACATTGCTAAGAACTTCAATGCCAAATTGATCGTTGTCCACATCAGAGACCAAGGTGAGGCAAGAGGAGAGGGTGACCAAGCTCTTGATATATTCAGCAAATTGGCATTAGAATTCGGTGTAGAACATGAACTTGTACCTGCAATAGGGGAGATCTCATCGACGATTATCGGTCAGGCGAAATTCCATGAAGCGGATCTAATTATCATGGGTGCTACAGAAGGTAGAGGTGTGGCCGGTTGGATAATGGACCGGATCATGTCCAATGTAGATGTTCCAGTCTTGATACTTCCATGGACAAGCAGCTAATTAAGAAGAATTTGAGGATCTAAACAACAGGTATCAACCATTTGAGAAGTTCTATCACAACAATGGATATTATACCTGCAACAACTACCACCCTAGGATCAATTTTTAAGGCGGTTTCCTCCTCAGCATCAAAATACCTGATAAGACCCGCAGCTGAATGGAATCCTTCACCTTTCTTTCCCTTCTTCGTTGGGGCCATACCGGCGGAACCGACCTCTATTATATATATTTTTTCCGATATTGAATAGGGAAACAAGGCTTTTCTTTAGAGAAAAACTCTTAACATCTTCGAATGATTCACAACTGATAAACCCTATTTATACATAGGTTGAAAACGTTCTCATAAACTATTAAACCCATTAGATGTTTATTCGGAGAGGTGAACAAATGGAATCGGACGCCAAAGACCTTATGCTTGCATATTTGCATGAGATGGGATCTTATGATCTTTTCAATGAAGATGATATACCCTCGTTCCTCACCAAGGAATCAGTTTCTTTGAAATGTGGTATCAAGAAGGGGGGGATCGAGAAAATTCTCCAGGAGAACAATGAACTGTTCCGTGTAAGGAATGCCCCTATCAAGAATAGACGTTCTTCTTCTGATTGCATCTTCCTCACCTCGAAAGGAGTTCTAAAAGGGAGGAAATTATTCGAACAATTTATGGAAAGAAGGGTAGAGTTCATAGATGAGGACTTCAAGCAAAAGAACTTGAAGTTGAAAGAGGTCATGGATATACTTTCAAATTTCAATATTCAGATCACATATCTCGATCTTATACAAAGAGATAGAAGAGATGGCAAGATCAACCTAAATGAGTTCATCGAACCACCAAGATGGAAAGAGAATCTTATCAGTGATCATGCATTTCCGGACATTGTCATTCTCTCAAATACATCTTGCATGCCATTTGGAGGTATTTTCACAGCTTTCGGTGAACCTGGTATAATCCTCCCCATCAACAAGAGGATCGAGATCGGTGTCCATAATTTCGGTGAAGGAAATGTCATCCGATGGATGAAGAGGAGTGGCAACGAATTGATCGATGCATATTATATAGACGGAAAGAAAGGATTGGAAACTTTGACCTCTGGCCATTCTCCAGTAATGAAAGAATATGAACAGTATAGTAACCTTGGCATTTTCAAGGATGAGGAGGATTTTAGATCCTATTTCGAGGTATTGAAAAATTATGATTATTCAATAATCTTTTCAGTTGGCACCGCCCATGGCATATCAATGGCTGGACATATAGGAACCATCCTCGCAACTGTTGCGATGCATTTCAAGGACGGTATCCAGTTTCCATTCAATGGAGCTTCAGACCCTCCTTTGAATCCTAAGATCATTGAGACTGATAAAACCCCAGTCTGGGATTTTGGAGTTCCCACCGAAGCAACATCGATCAAGAACATGTTGATAGAGAGACATGGTCCAGGAGATGTAGGGAAATATATAGGGGAGGTAATGAGGAAGTTCATTACACTTTCTCAGATATTCGAAAAACACTGGAATTCATCTTTCAAAAAGGAGGATGTGGCTAATATCAGTGGGTTTAAGAATACCTTCAACCTCAGAGAATTCTCTTCTGGAGGAGCATGTGTCGCTTCTCTTTTTGGAACCTCGGTTCTGTTGAACCTTGATGATGATGGCAGGGTCTCCTTTTCCACAACGATACATCCAGAGATGCCCCCAAACAAGAATATAGGTCTTATTATTGACAGAAAGGGAGGTATTGACAATCCTAGGAATGAATTTCTGGATACCTTCCAAAGGTTCAGTCCACTCATTAGCCTCCACGGCAATGAGACACTTCCATATTTCTTCAATCTGAAAACAACCTCCGGAGAACTCTCAAAACTAGCGGGTAAAGTGATACTGGAAGACCAGAGATATGCTGATCCGGGATCATTCAGTGAAAGGGAGGCTATATCTGACCTTTTAATGATGCAGAAAGGGATATACACTTCACTTGGTATCGAGAATCCGTTACTGGAAGACCTGGAACGTTCTGTAGTTCAAGATGGTCTCAAAATGGGCCTCGGACACATTGGGGTTGGTAATTCAGGAACCTTCTTTTTCTGTATTCCTGATACAGAATCTACCCATTCGTTGAAGAACTTACTTGAGAAGATGAACCATACTAGAGCAAAGGGGGAGAAACTGGAAATGACCCTCCATGGATCATCTCACAGATATATATTCAACATAGATCCGATAATGGTGGTAAGGAAATAGGTCCATCCATACCTCAAAGGACAAGTCGAACATAAGCAAGCTGCCCTGTAGACATATCCAGACCTACTTCTGCAGAAGAGTCGGTTGATGAAATGAAAAATGCATATGGTATCCTTTCGGTCAATGTCGGATCGATGAGTCCAATAAGCGGATATTCCATATCTGCTTTAGTACATATTGCGAAATTATCAATATCCAATTTACGATTGTCCTCAATGGAATTCACACCGAATATTGCCCTTGCTCCTTCATTGTTAATTTTTGATAATATCCTCTTTAGGGCGGTCTCCGCACCTGAATAGGATAATAAAGAGGTTATCTCATCTTTTCCCACCATCACTGGATCAATATTGTCTGTAAGACCGGGGGGATTAGTTTCTCTCCATACCGTCTGGTTCCAGCATCTGTCATCTTCCTTGTCACCTATAGATAATCTCCATTGATCCTTACCCAGGACCCTGGTAAAATTGGAATATAAGCCGAAGGGATCATCCCTTGATCTTAAGAAATTCTTGAAGTTGGGACTATCCTCGAAGGATGAAACAGCTATCTGTGCATTGAGATCGTTAGGTATAGAGCTGAATTTATTCCCAGAAATCGGATAATATATCCAATTCGAGTGGAATTCCTCTGCTATATCAGGATACGGATCTCTTGCATCCTGAAAGGTATCATGATGGTTCTCGATTAGACCGAAGACAACTGGTTTATCTCCCATTTCATGTTCTATCATGGTCTGTGAATGGTCCAGATCATTCCCTGAGGAACTGATGTTCATTACAGATCTTATCAATTGAGGGATGCCATCTCCTATCCAGATGTCCATATCAAGATCTGTTATTCCAAGTCTTTGTCTTGTAGCCTGATCGATCTCCATGTTGAGCATTAAAGATGGGATATCCATGATCCTATCATATTCTATGGCTTCCCAGGTCAATGTATAGGAACCCCATTGGGTTGTACCACTATCTCCGTAAGATATGTTCCTCTTTGAGGAGATATCCTCCACTCTGAGGTCAGAGAAAGTGTTGGAAAGGGAGGGGTATGTCCATATCCTTTCATCCGAGCTTTCACTCACCGTATTTCCTGGTAATTGTACATCCAGATCATATCCCACATCTGAAATGAAGGAAGTAGGTCTTTTATTGAAAAGGTCCACATTGGATACCTGGACCAAGGACACTGTTCCAGTAAGTGAGCCTTGTGGTCCCAGATTGGAGTCAGTCCTGACGGTTCCAGATAGTTTCAGGTTCTGTGTTGTGGTTCTCCTGAGATTCAGGTATTGGGCTCCAAGACCATCCATTTCATTTACTGGTTCCGTTTGTATCGAGGAAACCACCGGCGAGGAATCCGTTGTCCAGAAATCAGCTTCTAACTGGCTATAGTCAAGTCCAAGATATACAGACCTTTTCATCTCCTTCAGATCATTGTATTTTACATGTCCCTCAACTTTGTATTTAGATACATCTCCATATCTTTCCCTCTCAAGAGATATATCACGTCCCTGAACATTGACAGTTTCGAATGTTTCTTGTTTCTTTCCACTCTTATCGATCTCCAATCTAACTTCGAAGGTCCTGGGTTTAGTGAAAAAGACCTCAAGGCTTTCTGATCTTTTATCGCCGGAAATTATCTTGTAATCATCAGGAAGGATATTCCATAAATAGGAGATTTCATCTTCATCAGGAAGACCGGTGAAGGAAACAGGGTTTCCAGCATTTGGATTTATATCCGAGACAAGTAATTCAATTTTCAGTTCTATTTCTTTATTTGGATCGTTATTAAGAAGAGAGGTTATTAGAAAAGACGATAAGAGAAGGAGTATCACAAATAATGAGATCGAACCAATTATTACTGTTTTAGATCTACGTCTTTTACGGTAGATATCTCCATGATCTGGTTTTAAACCTGCAAGAGGTAAGTTGCTTTCTTGAGTAATTTCTTTTCCTTTTCCCTGTTCAATTATATTTTCTTCGGTCTCTATCCCATGATCCGATAGGGGTACATCTTCATCGAGGATAAGTGATATATCAGGTTCTGTAGAATTTTCCACCAAAGATTCGGATCCATCTATGTTTGCTCCGTAGAGCAACAGGTCTTCTTCTCCATCAACAATGGCATCATCAATTTCAATGTGGGATCCATCCTCCATTCCCAGGATCTCCATATCTTCTTCTTCCTCAGGAAGTGATTGTGTTAGATATTGGTCTGGTGGTATACCATGGATCTCCTGTTTTAAAAGGAGAATTTTTATTTTCTTATATTTATCAATATCTTTGAAAAGAAGATCCTCCATTTCATCAATATCCATCCCTAATTCGCCAAACCTTTTAATTGATTCCAGTTCTTTTTTAACATCAATGCTTCCGGTACCATCGGAACCTATCCCAGCGATAAGGGGCTCAACCATGAATCTTGATATCTTATCACTTGTTTTAATCTATTGATTATCATCAAAGAGAGAATATTTTATCAATGAACCATTTTATGGATAATTTTTCTTTTTATTTTCATTCTTTAAGAATCTTTCTTCTCTTTCCATTACTTGCGTCTGATATTTCATAATTATATAATTATTATATCTAATATATATTCTTATAAAGAACAATATATTTTTACATAGTAATATATATATTTTAAATAGATATTAAGATTTCCATATAACTATATTATGACATTATAGAATGATGTTGTAATAAGAAAAATTCTTACATGCAAATGTTTATGAAAATTATTCTCATCTTTATGAATATATGAATGGAATATTCATGTTTTAAGATCGAATAAATGTGGCTTTCGGTCTCCCGAGAGCCACAATTGAGTTTTTCAATTTCTTTCAATTTTCTATCTTTCCACTGGAAATCAAGGTTCAAAGAACTAAAATTAATGGAAAAATCATGTAATTCGAGTCGTAAATGCAATAATAGATGTCATTAATGCAATATTATATATTTTTTATAATGAAAGGATAATATTTGCCTAAAAAACCCCCAGTATATGGGGTAAAAAAGCCTTTCCATGAGAAAATTAGGTTTCACCTACCAATATTGGACCTTTGACTATATCGATAAGATAATAGGGTGTACCTTTATGGAGTCTTTCTTGCACCTCATTAAATGTTTTCTCATTAATGATGCTCTCCATCTCTGATCGGTAAACGATATCTTCCCATTTCAAATAACCACAATGGATCGGATTTGATAATATTCTTTGTATAGTTTTAGGATCCCATTGATCAGAACCTTTCTTCGTACATACTGATCGATCTTCAAGGACCTTGCATATTTCCCTTAATGTCGACCCTGAAAGGTATTGATCGAACATCTCCCTGACAACTGATGCTTCCTTAATATTGATTATAAGGTCTCCTTCAAAGAAATCAAAACCATACGGGGCATTGAATCCAAGGATCCCTTTCCCCTCCTTTGCTTTTTGTCTCATCCCCAGATATACTCTTTCCCCTATTTGTTCCGATTCGAGTTGAGCTATTCTTTGGATGATATCCATTACAAATCTCCCCATGGCCGTGGTTGTATCGAAAGATTCCTGCATGGATGTGAATTCCTTATCCCAATCCCTCAATCTTTCCATCATGAGGGTGAAATTCTTGGAATTCCTGTGGATCCTGTCCATTTTCAGTACAACAAGGATTTCCCACTGGTCCTTTTCTCTCATCATTGTCTGATAAGCAGGCCTGTCATCCGTTCTTCCGGAGTAACCGTCATCCACGTAAACCTTCTCAACGGTCCAGCTTTTTGCAAGGCAATATGCTTCCAGTCTTTCCCTCTGTGCTGCCAGGGAGAAACCTTCCTTTGCCTGGTCCTCTGTGGAGACCCTGCAGTAAAGCGCCGCCTTGTTCTTTTCATCTGTCATGATGCGAAACCTCCTTTCTCAATGGGACAAGAACAAGTCTCTCATCCTCAAGTTCGATCCTGAAGGAATCCTCCACACTCATTCCTAAAAGATTGCAGAGTGATTTTGATAATAAGATCCCCCTCCCATTTCCGATCTTCCTGATCTTGGTCTTTTCGATAGAATAGCCCATGCTTATGTCATTGTTATTATTATATAATAATATTGTTATAACATTATTCAATTGATAATATCAGATTCGTAAAGTAAAGAAATATTCTCTTATGCTAATAATAGTGAGAAATATTCTTATGAGGGAGTTACCATCAAATATTCATTAAAATTTTTTTAAAAAAAAAAGGTGGAGAGAGGGAGATTCGAACTCCCATGGAGCCGATCTGCAGTCGACCGCATAGCCACTCTGCCATCTCTCCATCGGATGGGCGTCCTTCATTCATGATTACCATTATAAAATTTTCTTGTTCAGATCAATAATTCAAAACTTGACCTTTCATTATCTCTCTCATCAATGATGTGGCATAAGTACCCCTGAAAAGAGTGAACATCAATTCCATCTGGGAAGTGCTGTCATTTGTCGAAGATATCTTCCATTTGAGATCGAATATAGGAGAGAGAACCTCCCTCCTTATTCCTTTTGAAGTCAAACCATCAACTTCATAGATATTGTAATCATCATGAACTATTCCATGGATGCTGGATATCCTCCTTTCGATCTCCCCCATCTCTCCACCGGCATATCTGATATCCTTCCCCATGATGATTCCCGAAATGAACCCAAGACCCTTATCTATAAGTTTTTTCATCTCCGCTTGATTTGAACCATTGACCTCAATATACCTGTAATGATCCGGGAGGTTCTTCTTGTTCAAAGGGATTATCAGGTCACCAGGTAATGGATCTGAAAGTGAAATACCCCTTTTGATCCTCTCAGATAGAACCTTATTGAAAATATATGATTGGTATGCATGAACGAACATCATTCTTAGATTATCAGGAAGGACATCCAAAGCCCCTGACCAGTCATCTGGATGATGTGCCATATGGTTGATCATGGCCCTTTCGAAGGTGAATGTCTTCGGATAATAATCAAGGGCTTCCCTGAAATCCATCTCTTTTACCAGCCTTTCTCTAGGTTCCCTTGATTGTTCCGGTTCTCCCGGAAGAGGGTTTCCGATATAGGTCATTACTGCTTTTTGAAAATCCCTTCTCAGGATGTTCATTCCAATAAGATGTGTGATCGGCCTTACAGAGCCAAATCTCTGGACACCAAAATAATTTGGAAACCCACCTATTGAAAGAAGTTGATCAATAACATCCTTAGCCCTTGACTCGGCTTCACTTTGATCCAATTGGATATTTGTAACTTTTATCTTGAAATCATTTCCAAACAGATCTCCAATTGTGAGTTCTCTGTTAGAATTGTACAACTCTTTTATCTTGATGTCCTTGATGGAAATGTTTTTTACATCCTCCATTGGACATCTAAATGACATCAATTGGGTTGTAACGGCCCGTTTATCTTTCGTCCCGGCAAATCCGATCCTCCTCTTAGATATTCCAAGTGTACCGGCCAAGATCTTGATCAGTCTGTTTGTTTCCCAATTCCTTACAGTAACACTTGCTATGGTGAATTCACCGGCCCTATGTTCCTGAGGTTTATCCGAGATCTCTGTAACGACAAAATCCTCCGGAGAAGCCTTCAACTTGCCTCCTAAAGGTTGGGTCGTTGTCATAAATGTCTCAAGACCGATAGAACATTCCTCATCCGGTGGTTCCGGAATGCGGACCATCCGGATCAGCTCTGTTTGGTGAATTGTCCATGCATCTCTTTGAAGGTATTAGAAAGGGCTTTACAGGCCTTCTTCAACGCATTCTGAGGCTTTCCTGATTTCACTTTAAAATAGAAGGGGGGTATATCCAGCTGAGGATGTTTTATGTTGTAATTCGCATATGCAACAGCAGTATCCTCGAGCAGCTGGTTCTTCAAAGGTATTAAAAGGGTCTCACCCTCTTCAAGGAATTTCAGTTCCATTGAGTCCTTTTCCTTTGATACTAGATCCACCTGCATAGTGTCCCTTCCATGGGAGAATAGTACTTATATCTTTTGATTCTAGACCCCCACATGGAAACAAAGGGGGAACGTGAGAGAGTAGACCTCCTTCTCCGTGAAATGGGAAAGAAAGCCCTAAGGTCCTTCGGGCAGAACTTTCTCCTTGACGGCTCTATTGCTGATAAGATAGTGAATAACATCCCAAAGCAGCACCTGGATAAGGTCCTTGAGATCGGACCTGGTCTGGGTGTTCTTACCGAAAGGATCCTTGAAAGAGGTGCAAGTATTACCGCAGTTGAGAAAGATGTCTCTCTTTCAAGCTTTCTTGAAGATAGGTTCTCAAATCCAAAAAAGGGTAGTTTTAAGGTAATCAATGATGACATATTGAACATCATTGATGATCATCTCAGCAGGGACCTGTTCATAGTGTCCAACCTGCCTTTCAATATCTCATCAAGATTCACCGGTAGCTTGCTCGATGGAGTTCCTTTTCAAAGAAGGGAGGATAATCCGTTCAAAGGTGCCATAATAATGTACCAGGAAGAGTTCGCAGGTAGGTTGATATCTCGGCATGGAAGAAAGGATTATGGAAGGTTGTCTGTCATGTTCGAATCAAAAATGGATCATTCACATATAATTGATGTTCCAAGAAATGTGTTCTATCCTATTCCGAAAGTTAATGCAAGGGTCCTTCATTTCTATCCAAGGGAAGATTATAAAATAATACCTGATAATCCTGATATCTTTGGGAAACTTGTTCATGTTGTATTCCTTAATAGGAGAAAGAAAATGAAGAACTCGGTAAATCCCAGGTCGTTCGGACTTGATCTCGAAAGAGAGGACATCAGGTGGATATTGGATGATATGGACCTAACCGATAGAAGACCGGAGGAGATTCCTCCTGAGATATTCATAGAGCTTTCAAATCGGTTTACAGACCTTTCCTAAGAGAAGGTTTATATTCCCATTCAAGATAGTTGGACCATGAGGCGTTTGGATGAGTTAGAGTGGACAAACAATCTCAAGGGGAGATCCATACCTCTTGGGGTAAATGGAATTGTTTACGAACCTTATGAGACACATCTAGGCATCTTTCCAAAGGTCAAGAGGGACGTTGGGAGAGTAACAAGATGGAGAAGGCCAGGCGAAAGCAAGTTACTTCCAAATATTGATGAGGCTATAAGGAAAACCGATCTTTCAGATGGGATGTCCATTTCCTTTCATCACCATCTTAGAAATGGAGACCGTGTCATGAACATGGTCATGGAAAAGATCAGGTCGATGGGGATCAAAGGGATAAAGGTCCTGCCGTCAGCTATGTTCCCAGTCCATGAACCCATGATCGAGGCAATAAAGGATGGGACGATTAGGTCCATTGAAGGATCACTTAACGGACCAATAGGTAAATATGCCAGTCTGGGAAATATGGAGGAACCTGTCATCCTTCGAAGCCATTCAGGAAGGGTAAGGGCAATTTCCCAGGGGGAGTTAAAAATTGACGTTGCTTTTCTTGGAGCTTCCTGCTGTGACGATCTGGGTAACTGTAATGGTTTGATCGGACCCTCTGCCTTCGGCCCCTTTGGTTTCGGATACGCGGATGCGCTGTATGCCGAAAAAACAGTGATCATTACAGATAATCTAGTGCCATTCCCCGCTCATCCAATTTCCATACCTGGTACAAATGTTGATCACGTTGTTGTAGTTGATTCGATAGGTGATCCAAGTGGTATCCTTTCAGGATCGCTTAAGATAACGGAGAGACCCGATCACCTAAAGATCGTTTCAAATACAATTTCCATTATGGAAGAGATAGGTCTCTTGAAGGATGGTTTCTCTTTCCAAGCAGGGGCGGGAGGTATCTCTCTTGCTCTTACGAAAAGCATTGGGGATCATTTCTTAAAAAGGGGAATGAAAGCAAGGTATGCCAATGGTGGAACAACCCGTTACCTTGTGGAGATGTTGAAAAATGGGACACTTGAAACACTTTCAACTGGCCAGGCTTTCGATGTGGCTGCAATAGAATCACTCCTTAATGACAGGGACCATTTCGAGATCGTTGTCGATCAATATTCAAATATTCACTCTGGTGCGACCACTACGGAACCAGAACATGCCGCTTTCCTGGGAGCGACAGAAGTTGACCTTGATTTCAACGTTAATGTGAATACGCATTCGGATGGGTTTCTTCTCCATGGAATAGGAGGTCATCAGGATGTTGCCTACGGATCTCAGATCACCTTCATCACGGTTCCATTATCACGTAAAGGAAATCCAATAGTAAAGGATGAGGTCACAACGATCTCAACTCCGGGTGAACTGATCGATCTTATAGTTACCGAAATTGGTATTGCGGTAAATACAACAGCCGTGAGAAAGGAAGTAAAAGAAAGGAACGAGGAGATCGAATCACAACTTTCTAGAGCTGGATTTCCAGTAATGAGCATAGAAGAAATGAGAAAGATCTCTCTTATGGACGGAGAAGATCTCATTCCTGAATTTGGAGATCAACTAATTGGTATGGTGAAATATATCGATGGAACAGTCCTCGACAGGATAATTTCGGTAAAAGGGGTCTGAATCTCAAGTTATGGATCTCATCTCATCTTCAACGGCCTTATCGTCAGGCCTTTTATGAAGATATTTCCTGAGACATTGTTTGTATTCTTCGGTCTTTCCTAAAGCGCCATAGGATCTGCCCATAATTAGCCAGGCATCGATCCTTCCGGGATCAAGAGAAAGGACCTCTTCTGAGTTGATGATCGCATCCGAATGTTCGCCCATATTTTTCTGTAACGTCGAAAGTAAAAACCCGGTATCAGGGTCTGGAGTTGCTTCCATTGACGCCTGAAGGACGGCTTTTGCTTTTTGTACATCATTCTTTCTCATTAGCTGTTTAGCCAGGAGTATTGCGACCTCACTATTCGAAGGAATGAGGTACTGTGCATTTTTCAACGCTTTATAGGCCTTTTCCTCTTCCTTTACTTTAAGGAGGATCTTTGCCATTTCCAGCCATACTTTCCCTACCTTTGGATTCGATCTGCAGATGTCCTTGAGATCCTTTAATGCTCTTCGATGGTCCCCATTTTGGCTATGGATCCTTGCTTTCTGGAACAAAGCTTCTTCGTATGTACCATGGTGATAACTTGAGGCTTTTTCATATGCTGCAAGTGCTTCTTTTACATCCCCTTTTACCCTAAGGATCTCTCCCAATTCAAACCAAGCAAGGGGGAATTCTTCCCTGACCTCAATGGCTTTCTCAATAGCTTCCCTTGCCTCTTCAAGAAGGTCCAAACCCTTTAGGATACGGCCTTTGTAATAATGAGCAATATAGAAATCCGGATTGATGGAAACAGCTGCATCGAAACATATCATAGAATCATCATACTGATCAAGGTGATAAAGCGCAAGTCCTTTACCACACAATGAATGTATATTGGTATTATCCATTTCCAGGGACCTATCAAAATGTTCAATTGCCTTGCTATAAAGACCTTGGTCTAAAAAGGTAATTCCAAGATTTGATAATGCCCTGGAACGGTCCTTCCCGGTAGATAACGTGTTCTTGAAATCCTTGATCCCCTCATCATGTTTCTTCAGATTGAACCATGCTACTCCACGATTCAGGTAGGCTTCTTGCATGGTTGGAGCAATAGCTATCACCAGATCGTAATTTTGAATGGCCAATGCATGGTTCCCCAGCTCTTCATATGTATTTGCCAGGTTGAAAAGTGCTTCCTTTGGATTTGGGACCATATCCTTAGCCTCATTGAAAAGGTCAAGAGCCTTGTGAATATCTCCAAGCTCCCGATGGACCAATCCCAAACCGATCATAGCGGCATACCTTGAGTTATTATCGGTTGTATCCTTTCTCAACATTGAGAACTCCTGATGGGCGCTTTTTAGATCCCTTTCCTCAAGGGCCCTGTATCCTGTTATCAAGGAATCCTCGGTCATCATGGCCTCTCCCTAATCCTATAGTCAGGTAAATAAGTTAATACTTTCTGGAAAATGTACAACATCAGTATCGGTTTTTTGATTAGAAGATATTCTCATTGGAGAAGAAACTTTAATATCATGATGCCAAGCATTAAGTTGAGAGGGTGGTCTATTGTCCAACGATCCAGGAGAGGAAGAATCTAAGAAAGAACAGAGCTCGGCCGACATCAACAAGGCCATCACAGACCTTCTCAAGAGATCGAACAGGGTAAGGATATCCGGATTGAACGGACAGGATAACATCGCTGTTGGGCTTCATGGTGACTATGAGATAGATATCAAGGGAAATGGTGGGAGGTATCTTGGAGCCTTCAATTCAGGACCAGTGATCATCCTACAAGGTTCCTGCGGTGATCTGGCAGCTGATTGCCTTATCCATGGAGGACTGATAATAACTGGTTCCTCGGGTAAGAAGTGTGGACTGGGTATGAAAGGAGGAATAGTGGTTGTAAAAGGTGATTGTGGTAGTGACCTTGGCAAATACAACAGGAACGGCACCATAATAGTAAATGGGAATATCTCCGGGGATGTTGGTGAAAGAATGGTTGGAGGAACCATAATGGTTACAGGTGACATACAGGGAGAGATCGGTCTGAAAGCAGAAGGCGGGAGTATATTCGTTGTGGGACAAGTTGGAAAACTGGCAAAGGGTATCACAGAATTGAAACCGGATGAAAAGGATCTCCAAAAGATGAAGAAATATTTTGATCATTATGGCATATCCGCAGTTCCAAAGAGTTTTAGAAAATTCATTACGGGTCAAAGGTGATCGAAAATGTCAAATTTAGACCAATCCAGATTCTTTGATTCCATCAGGTTCAAAACATCCACATTGAAGAGACCAACCTCTGATTTATCCGATCCTTCTGATATTTCTCTAATAATTGGGCATAACCGGGTAAAAAAACCTTTGAAGCTCAAAACCCCCCTCATCATTCCTCCACATTTGACGAGAGGTATTGGTAAGGAGAGCTATCTTGGCATTTCATTGGGTTCATGTCTTGCCGGATGTAATATTAACCTTCATGAACCTCTTTCCAAAGAAGCAGAAGAATTGGCAAGGGCATATTCTGCTCCGCTTATACTGGACCTAACCAACTCCAGAGGGTCAATAGATCACACCATTCTCTCCTCAGCTGAACTTGTCTGGATAGAGATAGGTGGAGCCGAAAATAAGGTGTTCGATCAGAATGGAAACAGTATCGTATCGATACCTCCTGAAATTGATGAGCCAAAGGATCTCATACATCTTGTTTCACTTTTCAAGGAAATGCTTGGCGTTCCTGTTGTTATATCTATGAGAGGGAGGGACGTGGATTCTGATATCGATCATGTTCTTGTTACCTCAGCAGATGCAGTACATATCTCCTGCGGATATGATTTCGAGGGAGAAGAAGGTCCCGCATCAAAAGGTCTGACAAGCGAACCTGTAACAAGTGTGATAGAAGCCATGAAACACCTGGAAGTATTCAGGTCAAAGGAGAAGGGGGTCAAACTTCTTCTTTCTGGCCCCCTTAGGAACAGTACTGATGTTATCAAATTGAAGGCACTTGGAGTGGATGGTTTCGGTATTGACATGGTGATCGACAACATCCTTTCAAGGGAACTTCCAAGAACAATGAAAGAACCAGATTGGGCTTTGATAGGGGAGATCGTCGAGGGGAAATTAAAGGAGGTCCTTCAAGGAATCCGTGGGGACCTTGCCATACTTGGTTTAAAGGGATTTGACCAACTGGAAAGGAACATGCTTGTTGTTGATAACTACCATACCGCCGCTGTTACCGGTCTTCCTCTATCTGGGTATGGAATGGAGATACCTTTCTGGAAACATTGATCAAATAAGTTCGTACTCAACTCGTATCCTCCCGGAGCCCTTTGATTTTCTTTTAATGATATTCATTTTTCCGATCTCACCGAGGGACCTTACATGGGTCCCAGCACAGGGGCAGATATCTATGGAACCTTCGTTACCTATGAAGATAGTCCGGAGGTTTTTAACAGATGAGGGTAACCTTGAAAGGTCCACTCTTTCATTTTCAACCTTTTCTTCAATAATGGACCTTTCTACTTCCATGAGACTTACCTTATTATCCGCGGCGATGATCGCATTGACCTCCCTTTCCACATCCTTGAGCTCCTCAATTGAGAAAGAAGCAGGATGAAAATCTATGTGGGATCGGTCTGAATGGATCTGATTCCCTACCGTGGCTGCATGGAATCTATTCCAGATAACTGATGAAAGAAGATGTTGGGACGTATGCATTTTCATATGTGAATACCTTCTTTCCCAGTCTATCGTACCCTTTACTCTGGTTCCAGGTTCAGGTATATCCCCTTTAAGATGGTGAAAAATATGTTTTTTCTTTTCAACATGAGAGACTATTGCGGTTCCTTCCTCCCATTCGAGTCTGCCGGTATCCGAAGGTTGTCCACCCCCCTCAGGGTAGAATGCTGTCTTGTCAAGTTGGACCATTGTGAGTGAGTGGTCAGATTCCAATACGGTCGCTTCGAATTCTCGGAGATAGCAATCATCGATCGTTTTCATGAAAAGGATATCCGTCATCTGCATGGCTCCCTGATATCTTGTAAATGAAAGGTTTGATTTATTGTTTGGGTATAGATAATCTTTATATATAGAATCGAATATGGGCGCAAAGTCAATACAAGGTGGAAATTCATGGCACTTTGGCAGGGAAGATCAAGAAGAAAGATCACCGGCGGTCGGTATAGGCCCAACAAGGGTAAGAGAAAGTCGGAGATCGGAAGGGAACAGCAGGTCACAATAATTGGCAAGGAATCAAATAAAAAGGTAAGGACCATGGGGGGAAACCTCAAGTTCAGGGTTCTCCAATCCAGCTTGGCAAACGTCTTTGATCCTAAAGCCAAAAAAACAGTTAAGGTCAATATAAAGACCGTTCTAGAGAATCCGGCCAATCCCAACTACGTAAGAAGGAATATCATAACCAAAGGTGCCATAATTGAAACGGATAAAGGAAAGGCAAGGGTTACATCTAGGCCAGGACAACATGGGACCATAAATGCGATCCTGATAGCCTGATCCGGGGAGTGTCCCCTTGGCGAAAAAAGATAACACCGGCGTGATCTTTCTCTGGCCAGAGTATTTTGATTTAGGATTGACAAGATCCGCTGGTAGAAGGGTTTCCAAGGACTTGGCAGTACCATCGCCAAATTCTGAAGATATCTATCATGTTTGCAGAAAACTTGGTCTTTCACCTGATCTTGAGAAAGAAAAAGCGTATCCATCCAGATGTTTCGACCCAAAGGGAAGGGTAAAGGTCTTAAAGAAATATTCCAAGGTCGAGACCATTTCATTGGTTGCTAAGGGTCTTTCAAAGAAAAAATGATCAATAGTTGATTTCTTTCATATTCTATTTTTCTATTTCCTTTATAGTGGAAAGATTTTCATACAAGGGTTTTCTTGGGTGAACGAAGCGAGTGATTCCCATGAAAGGCGATGCCAAATACGTTTATCTGTTCGATGAAGGAAACAAGGACCTTAGGAACCTTCTCGGGGGAAAGGGAGCAAACCTAGCTGAGATGACCAGGATCGGCATTCCGGTACCACCTGGATTCACCATCACCACAGAGGTTTGCAACCTGTTCTATGAGAATGGAAGCAGATACCCTGATGGTTTGAAGGATCAGGTCAGGGAAGCAATATCCTGCATTGAAGAAAAAATGGGGATGAAATTCGGGGATCCAGCAAATCCATTACTTCTATCTGTCAGGTCAGGAGCAAGGGTCTCTATGCCCGGCATGATGGACACGGTCCTAAATCTGGGGATCAACGATAGGGTTGTAAATGGTCTTATCAAGCGAACAGGCGATGAAAGGTTTGCCTGGGATTCCTATCGGAGGTTCATCCAGATGTACGGGGACGTGGTCATGGGATTGAAACCAAACAGCCAGAACGATCTTGACCCATTCGAAGTTGAAATTGACAAGATAAAGGAGGAAGTGGGTGTAAAGTATGATACCGACCTTTCTGCTGAGAATCTTAAAAGATTATCAATAAGGTTCAAAGAATTGATCAAAGAGAGGTTGAATACCGAATTTCCAGAAGATCCTTGGGACCAGTTGTGGGGATCTATTGGATCGGTCTTTGGATCCTGGAATAATGAGAGAGCGATGAAATACAGAAAGATGAACGATATACCCTCTGCATGGGGAACGGCAGTCAATGTTCAATCAATGGTATTCGGGAACATGGGTCCCAATTGTGCCACAGGTGTAGCTTTCACCAGGAATCCTGCTACAGGAGAGAAGATCTTCTTTGGTGAATATCTTACAAATGCTCAGGGAGAGGATGTTGTTGCTGGTATAAGGACACCCTACCAGATAACCAAAGAAGGATCCCTTAGATGGGCTAAATCTAATGAGGTTCCAGAGGATGAAAGAATAAGAGATTATCTTTCCCTTGAAGAAAGAATGACCGAAGTTTATGGTCAATTGGAGTCAACCTACAAGAAATTGGAACTCCATTACAAAGAAATGCAGGATATTGAATTTACAATCCAGGACGGAAAACTCTGGCTTCTTCAGACCAGGACTGGAAAGAGGACTGCCGCAGCCGCTGTTAAGATCGCAGTGGAAATGGTGGATGAAGGTCTGATAGATCAAAAAGAGGCGATCCTAAGAGTACTTCCTTCACAGCTCGATCAACTCCTTCACCCTGCATTCGATTCCAATGCTGATAGGGATGTAATAACAAAAGGTCTGCCAGCTTCACCCGGGGCCGCATCAGGCATGGTGGTCTTCAACGCGGACGATGCGGAGGATTGGGTGGAGGAAAAAGGGAGAAAGGTCATACTGGTCAGGATCGAGACCTCTCCAGAGGATATCGGAGGAATGAAATCAGCTGAGGGGATCCTGACCGCCAGAGGAGGCATGACAAGTCATGCAGCTGTCGTTGCAAGGGGAATGGGTAAATGCTGTGTTTCCGGATGTGGTGATCTGAGGATAGATTATCATCAAAGGAAGATGATTGCAGGTGATCATGTCATTCGGGAAGGTGACTGGATCTCTCTTGATGGTTCCAAGGGAGAGGTTATGTTAGGACAGCTTCCCACTATACCTCCCAAGATCGGAGGGGATTTCGCCAAATTGATGTCATGGGCTGATGAGATCAGGATGTTGGGTGTAAGAACGAATGCGGATACACCGGAAGATTCAAAGACGGCAAGGAATTTTGGAGCTGAAGGAATCGGTCTCTGCAGGACCGAGCATATGTTCTTCGAAGGGGAAAGGATCAAGGCAATGAGGGAGATGATCCTCTCAAGTGATGAGGTAGGTAGGAGAAAGGCACTGGAAAAACTCCTTCCCATGCAAAGATCGGATTTTGAAGGGATATTCAAAGCAATGGAAGGATTCCCTGTCACCATAAGGCTACTGGACCCTCCACTTCACGAATTCCTCCCACATGAAGAAAGGACACAATCCGAGATCGCGGAAGAACTTGGCATCTCCAAGGAAGAGATCAAAGAAAGGACCGAATCCTTGAGTGAATTCAATCCAATGCTTGGACATAGAGGCTGCAGGCTCGGAATTACCTATCCTGAGATAACAGAGATGCAGACAAGGGCAATTATCGAGGCTGCATGCAATTTGGCCAAAGATGGTGTAAAGGTTAATCCAGAGATCATGGTCCCTCTCGTTGGAACGGTAAAAGAGCTGAGACTCCAACGAGATATCATCGAGAGAGTGGCAAAACAGGTGATGAAGGAGAAGATGTTCGATATCGATTTCCTTGTTGGTACCATGATAGAGATACCCAGGGCAGCATTGACAGCCGATGAAGTTGCAAAGGAAGCTGATTTCTTCTCATTTGGAACAAACGACCTCACCCAGATGACCTTTGGATATAGCAGAGATGATTCTGGTTCTTTCCTACCCGAATATGTTGAGAAAGGTATCCTTGAGAACGATCCTTTCAAAGTGCTGGATAGGACTGGAGTCGGTCAACTTGTTGAAATGGGAACCTTGAAAGGAAGGAGTACAAAACCCGATCTTAAGGTTGGAATATGCGGTGAGCATGGTGGTGAGCCTTCATCCATTGAGTTCTGCCATATGGTTAAGATGAATTATGTGAGCTGTTCCCCTTTCAGAGTTCCCATCGCAAGACTGGCCGCGGCACATGCTTCCCTAAAACTGAACAATTAAGATCTCAGGATCACTTGGTGATCCATTCGTTGACCCCATTGATCGATCCGCATCTGGAGCATTTGATGCGATTGCTCATCTTTATAGAGCAGTTAATGCACCTGTCCCTCCCTAATGGGGTAAGGGACCTGCAATTTGGACACCTGACAAGGTATTCCTCATCCTTTGAACACCAGTAGAAGAATCTAGGTGAATCACAGGAAGGACAATTCTTTACTTCTCTGTCCAATTGATCATGGCAAAGAGGGCAGGATTGGTCCTTCTCCTTCCTCTTTTTCATCTTTCCAATTCTGATCTCTCCTTTGGAGAGTGCAAGGACCAGGTTCCGGAAGAAACCACCATCTGTCATGAACTCAAGATGGGGTGCTTTGAACCTGTCCTCAGGATATCCTGATAGGTAGATCATCGTAGGGATGAGGATAAGTTCACCGGTGAAATAAAGAGCTTTATACAAACCCGGCGTACCCAAAGATTCGTCAGCCCATCTGATCCACCCAACAACAGCAAAAAGCGAGGACCAGAAAAAAAGGAATAGCGCCAGGAAATACAACCCCATAGGAACATATGTCCCTTCAAGGGCTATCATATTCCTTCTATCCTTTAAAAAATACCAGAGATAACCAGTGATCAAGAAAGATCCGGCCAGTATCGAATAGCCTAGTACCAAGAGGAAGAAATTATCATACTTCTCATATAGTGAAAAGGAAATGAAACCTCCCAATAAAACCATTAGGTAGATCCCTGAAAGCCACAGCACGATGAAGAAATACCTTTCAAGCCTTCGATATAATAATAGAAATCCCATGGAACCCAGGGACATCCAGCCAAAAAAGGAGATAAGACCATCACCCATGCTAAAAAGGAGTGAGAGGAACAACATCAAGAAGGCCCCCCATTTCAGTTGAGACCCTCTTTCATACCTGACCTTGCTCCACCATCTGGTGACTGTCCGGGAGGCCAACCCCATGCGTGAGTATCCAGAAATGGTGTCAAATATGTTTCGGTCCTTCAGGGTAATTATTGAGAGAATAATGAGCAAAACCATGAAATAGGTCATGATGGTTCTTAAAACCCAATGACGGATGAACAGATCGATGAGAAGGTATGTGAATGTCAGCATGAAGAATCTCATTCTGATCAGTCATTATGGGTCAAACCGTCCCCATCGGAAAGGATACACTCTCCAGCCCAGAAGCGACCCTATTGCAAGAAATGTGGAAGAATAAAATACATGGGAAGTGCACCAACAAAGAAAATGGGTTTTTACATCAACATCTTAAAAGAGATACAAAGGAAGATAGAAGTTCTATATAGAAGGAAGATCACGAATCATAGACTGACACAGGTCCAGGTAAGATTGGTTTTAAAGGAATTGAATGCCGATGAGGAGTTCAATGATCGTTTCTCCAATAACAGATACAACCAATGGGACCATTTCAAGACCATTGTCCGAAAATACTGTAACATCGATGATGAGATAATGGACTCCATCTACATGGATTTCAAGGGATAATCTCTCCGTCATGTATATATGCATGACCGGCTGTTTTGGTAGTGGTGGAAAAAGATGGCTTCCGAGGACGAGCAGAAACTGATCGAAAAGGCCAACATACTGTTGGCCTCTGGTGATTATACGAAATCCTACAACGCTTTGAAGAAGCTAACCAAGGAGAAACCCGAAATTGCAGAGGCATGGTTCGGAATGGCAGAGGCTGCAATAGGGATCCCCAAACTCACAGTCCAGGAGATCGCATCTTTTTACCAGAGGGCATGTGAGCTTTCTCAGGATGAACCACTTTACCATGCAAGTTATGGTAATTTTTGTTTCGAGAACGGAATTTTGAAAAAGGGGGAGGAATGCTTCCTGAAAGCAGCTGAGATAGACGAGGAGAACTCTCCAATTTACCTTTCGGATCTGGCCACATCGTATTACTTTTCAGCCAATCGATTCAGGAACCATTATCCCAATATGACCGATGATGAGATCCTCTCTACATCTCTCAAATACATGTTGATGGCCTTCAATATAGACAAGAAGAAAGCCAAACAACTCATAGAAGGTTTGGAATAAGGTCATTATCCAATTGTGAAAACATATCATCCATAATCCATATCTATCGTGAGTCGTTACATAATCACAATGGATGAAAGAATGGAGGGATTATCATCGGTTTATTTGACATAGACAAGCCCTCCAGGGCTCTGGACCCAAGGCTTGGGGTAAGGTTCTCAAAAGAGGAGATCAGATCCCTGGCCATAGCTGTTATTGCTCTTACGGTCTCTTTTGCTGTGGTTTTCTCCAGCAACGGACTTAGAGATCTCATAGGAAGGTTGGGGGATAAAGGGTTCTTTGGATTGTTTGCATTGAACCTCGTGGCCTCTTTCTTTGCTGTACTAACCGCATTTGTTCTACATGAGATCGGCCACAAGATCGTAGCCAATCATTATGGATATCCAGCGGCGTTCGCCTACTCCAGGAATGGGCTGATATTTGCGGTATTACTTTCTCTATTATTTGGTGTCTTGATCGGTGCACCCGGAGCAGTTCTGATATATGGATATCCGAGTAAAAAAGAGAACGGGATCATATCTATAGCAGGACCTATGACCAACCTTCTGGTGGCAGCATTTTCTTTCGTCCTGCTCATTATTGCATTCTTTGTGGGATCTATCCTTTCTGTCCCTCAATTGTTAATTAACATCCTCTTTCTGGTTACCACGATAAATGTATTCATCGGAGCATTCAACATGATACCGATCGGCGTCCTAGATGGTGCTAAGATACTCAGATGGAGCAAGATCGCATATTTCACCTTGCTTGCCTTCTATATTCCAGGTATTGTCCTTTTCTTCATATTCCCAATTATCTCATGATCTGATCAAACATTCGAGGTATGAAAATGGATACCAAAGCTCTAAGGAATGACTTTCCTGTTCTGTCATCTAAAAGATACGGTGAAGGATTGATCTATTTCGACAATGCTTGCATGACACTGAGACCCAAGGCTGTAGTTGACAAGATCATGGAATACTACAATGAATATCCTGGGTGTGGTGGTAGGTCCCTTCATAAGGTTGCTGGTTTTGTGACCGATGGATATGAAGGTGCAAGGGAGAAGATCTTTAACTTCATCCAGGCAGAAGATGTGAATGGTGTCATTTTCACAAAGAATACAACCGAAGCGATCAATCTGGTATCCAAGTCATTTCCGTTCAATAAAGGTGATAAGGTACTTGGAACTGACCATGAACATAATTCAAACCTTGTTCCATGGGTATATCTCCACCAGAAGGGAATTATCAGTTACAAGCCAGTTCCTTCAAGTGATGAGAACGAATTCGACCTTGAAAAGTTCAAAGAGATGATCCCTGGGACCAGACTGGTATCCATGGTCCATGTTTCCAACCTTGATGGTACAAAGATCCCGGAAAAGGAGATCATCGAGATCTCACACGATGCTGGAGCGATTGTCTTAATGGACTGTGCACAGTCCGTTCCACATATGTCAGTAGATATGAAGAATTGGGACCTGGACCTCCTTGTTTTCTCCGGACATAAAGCATGTGGCCCTACGGGAACAGGTGTGCTTGCAGGGAAGATGGAGATAATTGATAAGCTCGAGCCCTTCCTGATAGGAGGGGATACTGTAGTAGAGACCACATATGATAAGGTCGAGTTCCTTCCCCCTCCAAAAAGGTTCGAAGCAGGACTTCAGAACTATTCAGGTTTCATTGGACTTGGGGCTGCCATGGACTATCTGGAACGTATTGGATTGGATGAGATACATGATCATGAATTGCTTCTTAATCGGTATGCGACGGACCTTCTCAAGGACAAGGTAAAGATAATTGGACCCCAACTGGCCGATAAGAGGGGAGGGATCCTCCCCTTCCAGGTTGAAGGCCTTAATTCTCATGATATCGCAATGATCCTTGATGAACTGTCAAATATCGCAATCAGATCAGGTAGACACTGCGTTCATTCCTGGTTCAATAGCAGAGGAGTTGAATCTACTGCAAGAGCATCTTTTTACCTATACAATACCAAAGATGAGGTAAAGAAGTTCGCAGATACACTTGATGATATAATCAAGGAATTCCTTTGACGATCTCAATTGCAAGTTTTATTATGTCATCTCACTATTTACTTGAGAGATAAAGGGATGGTGGAAAATGACGGAGGAGGAGCCTGAAAATCCATTCTACGTTCAATTCGACCAGCTAATAGTCTCTACACAGAAGAAAATTAGGACTACAACACACAGATATGCCCCTTTGATAGATGATACCATAAACTACATCGAGGGAGCTTTGTACTCTAACCTTATAAGATTGTATGAAAAGAACCTTAACGATCATTTCTTTGATCTTGTTAGAATGAACAAAAGGGACCGACAACAACTTCGAATCATACTCCAGAATTATTTTAAAAGAGCCAATGAAACATATGACGAGGTTTACAACAAAGGAGAGGTTGATTTCCTCCTTTATCAAGATTTCAGAAGGACCATCTATGCATTCGGTGATGATGCCTATTGGCTTTTACTAGGTGTTGAGAAATATGCAGATATCATCAGATGTGAACACAGGATCATTCAATTCAAGAACGACCTGATAAAATGAATGTTATAAGTCAATATTTTTTAGTAATTCTCTTTTTCTAAGTTTTTCAAAGGTTATTGTGATTCTCGATAAATGCATATTTTTTCCAATTTAGGTCATATCACATAGTTGAAATCTCTTCAACCAAAATATTTATATCTATTGCAAAGTTATTACATTTTTAACGGGCCCTTAATATTAGTATATTTACATATTCAAGGTCTAATCCAAAGGTGAAAAGACAGATGTCATCCATACAAATGATTCAAATGATCGCTTTAAAAAGGAACCTATCATTCCTTCTCCTTGGTCAGAAAGGAGGAAAGAACAGGATGGAGATCATAGACCTTTTATGGGATAGGCCCTACAATATCAATCAGATCTCTGAAAAATTGAAGCTAAATTACAGGACCGTCAAACATCATATCAATATCCTATTGAAATACCAATTGATCAGTTCTTCAAAGACTGGTGGATATGGAGATGTTTTCTTTCTCTCCCCTGACCTTGAGGGAAATAAAGACATTTATAACAGTGTGATCCGAAAAATGGACATAGTTAAGAAACTGACGGATCTGACCGATTCACCTCAATTCTTCAAGACCGTATTACAGCAGACATATGAAGGGGTCATTATTGTGGACCACGATTGGGATGTTGTCTTCTGGAACAATAGTGCTTCCCGAATATTTGGATTCAGAGGGGAAGAGGACCTTCATGGTCCTCTTGATATATTTTCGAAAGAACCTCTATTCAAGGATATCAAGAAGAAACTTGCAAAAGAGGGAAGGATCACTGATCTTGAAACATTTGGAAAAACTCTCTCAGGTGAAAGGATCGATATCAATCTTACGATCGATCCCATATGCCTTGAAGATAAACAGGTTATAGGTTACTCAATTTTAACAATGGACATCTCCGAAAGGAAGAAGATAGAGGCAAAGTTGTCGATAAAAAGGAACATACTTGAGGTCATTATGGAAAATGCCGGAACAGGGATAGCATATCTTGATGCCGATTTCAATATTCTTAAGGCGAATTCAACTTTTGCCAGGGAATCGGGTCACAACAAGGAAGATCTTATCGGAAAAAACCATTTTGAGATCTTCAAGAACAAGGAGAATCTCTCATTGTTCGAAGATGTGAAGAGATCGGGAGAAAGGATCGAAGTGTTCGACAGACCATATGAATTTCAAGATCAGCCGAAAAGAGGAGTATCCTACTGGAATTGGTCCCTTGTACCTGTCAAAGATGATTCGGATATAGTTGCATCCTTAGTCCTGACCTTGAAGGAGACTAATCCAGTAAAAAGAAAAGATATTGAAAAATGAAAAAGATCTTTATTACTGGCAATATATCAATCTTTTCGTCTGAATATGTATGAGAATATTCCAATTGAATTTGATATGGTCTTATTTAATGCATCATTCTTCTTTATTTTTTAATTAATTCCCTTTTATTTATATAATATTTTGATTATTGAAATGTTCTGTTGATTTGTATGATCTTTGTATACCATATGCAAGAGATTTTGAAATTTATATTTAATGCAAGGATCCATTATAAAACTTGCAGTCATAGTTCCAAGGAGATGAATTTGCTGACTATAAATATTGGAAAAAGGAATGGTAAGATTGAGCCTTACAGTAGAGAAAAACTGGAAAGATCAATGAAAACATTAGGAGTATCAGATGAGAACTCAAAAAAGGTCATCAAATCCATTGAGGTAAAGGATGGAATGAGATCGAACGATATCAGAAAAATGGTATCTCAACAGCTTGAAAAGGTCGATAAAAAAAGTGCTGATAGATACAACAGACAAAGAAGAATAACCTTTCATCAATCGACTGATCTGGAAAATGGAACCATCATTATTGATGATTCAACATTAACAGATCTTAATATGGAGCCTGGAGATTCCCTCGATATTGTCCTTGGTTCTAATCATAGGGCCTTTGTAACAAGTAGATCAACGACAACCGGTTCAGGAGCTTTTCTAAATAACAGTGATCTGAGATCAATAGGTATTAACGAAGGAAATAGGATAATCATACAGAAACGAGAAGACCGATAATCATGGATATGTTTGGGTGAACAAATAAGTATGCAGTCATAGGAGGAAAAATACCTACATCAGGGGCAAAAAAAGCATTCCTACGGAATGCTCGAGCCTAACGGCTCTTTAGATCAATAG
>CBDDUX010000063.1:0-79280 GCA_965234725.1 Thermoplasmatota archaeon
CAACCGATTTTCATCCTTATGTGTGGCCCGTAGGGTCATGAGTGCTTCTTTTTTAATCGATATCAAGTCGTAGAAGAGTGATTTGCCGCATCCTGCATTCCGGAGATGTCGAGGATCAAGGGTGCGCCATCCATGGGAACAACAACGAATTGAACATTGGATTCCGGATCCCTCAGGGCTGCAATGTATCTGAGTGAGAGGATATAGTTCATCATCTCCTGGGTCATATTCTCGGATTCCCCTGCCAGGATACCAATAGATTCAGCCTGACCTAATGCAAGGATTATTGTAGCATTGGCTTCGGCTTGAGCCTTCACTTCTTCCTTCTGAGCTCTGGCCCTCTCAGCCTGAAGCTCATATGTGGCGGTCTCGATATCGATCTTGGCGGAGGCTCTCTTCTCGGATGCATCCAGTATCTGGGCCGGAAGATCAACATTCCTGATGTTCACGGATTCGATCACTATGAAATAAACGTCACACTTGTCCGTAACCCTCTGTTCTACCATTGCCTCGAACGTGGTCCTCTTTGTATTGATCTCGTTTCCGGTCAGGTTCATATCAGCTGCGGATTTCCTTCCCTCCGATCTCAGTATGTTCTGGATAACAGTGGTCTTGTAATCCGGATTCTCCGTTCGGATGTTACCTACCTTATCCTCGGACAGATGATAGGTCACCTGGAAATCCACTGGAACATTGAACTCATCCCTTGTCAGAATCGAAATGGTCTCCTCCATGGATTGAGTGTTCCACCGGATATATTCCACCTGGACGAAGGGATTTATCAATCTGAAGTCTTCATCGTATTGTGAGCCTATTTCTCCTAGTCCGCTTACCACAACGGCTTTATGTCAGGCTGGAACATTTATTGCCGCCATATTCACTATGATCAACAAGAACAGGAGCACTACAACCCCCACAACACCAAGGACAAAGAATTTGGATCTCTTCTTAGTGAGATTGTCGATATCCACGAAATCACCTATCTTCTTTTCACCCATGTTGAAACCTCTATCGCATAAAAGCGGATATCCTTTATCTTTTCAGTGCCGAAAATGGGATGAGACTGTTGATCTTAGAACAGGTCTTTCGCACTTTCAGTAGGTGAATAGATAATCCAGTTCTTTTCCTGCCTGCCAACTATCAAACCTGCATCCCTGAGTCTTGAAAGATGGTAAGAGAGCTTGGAATCTTGTACAGAAATGATCTCTTTGATGCAACAAACACACAAAGGTTGGACCATGAGGACCTTCAGTACCTTCAACCTGATGGGATCCGAAAGGGCTTTGTAAGCATTCGCGGTCCTCTCCAGGTCCTCATCACCCGGTATCATCTCCGATATACCCTCCAGTCCCCCAACTTTCATGACCTCTTCCTTTATCGGATCGGGTATCTCCATTCTGACCACCTATTTCAACAAATTTCAAAATAGAAATGATTATATACCTTTGAAGCATAGTCTATTTCAAAGTTGTTTGAAACGCTTAAGGAGTATATGCGACATGATAGATATCATTTTGGAAGCACTCCTCTCTGGCCTGGGGGCTCTGGTCGATTATGTGACGAACCATACCGTGACCTGTCTGGTCCCTGCCCTCTTCATTGCAGGAGCTATCGCTGCTTTCGTGAAGAAGGAGGCCATACTGAAATATCTTGGACCAGGTGTGAAAAGGTATATCTCCTATCCAATAGCAGCCACTTCAGGTGTGATCCTTGCAGTCTGCTCCTGCACCATACTTCCACTCTTTGCGGGAATTTACAAGAAAGGTTCAGGTATCGGACCGGCAACGGCATTTCTATACAGCGGTCCTGCTATCAATGTTCTTGCAATTTTCTACACTGGGAGTGTACTGGGATACGACCTCGGAGCCGCAAGGGCGGTAGGAGCGATCATCATGTCGATGGTGATAGGGGTCTACATGTCCATCTTCTTCAGGGAACATGACAGAGATCTCATAAGGGATGCAAGGAAGAATCCGTTACCTCAAATGGACACTGATGGACCTAAAAGAGCGAGATGGGTCGTACCCGCACTCTTTGCCCTCCTGATGGGGATCCTTATCATCGCTGCATCATCAATTGCCTGGATATTCAAAGGACCTGTCGTCCTCATACTCCTTGCCCTACTCGGCCTCCTTATCTGGAAGAAATTGGAAAGGGATGACCTGAGGGATTGGTGGGATGAGACCTGGGACCTTTCAAAGAAGATAGTCCCCATTCTGGTCATAGGGGCTTTCCTGGTTGGAATTATAGCATACATACTTCCTCCCGAGACCTTCACACCCCTGGTCGGAGGAGAATCGATACTTTCCGATCTGATAGCATCCGTGATCGGAGCTCTACTCTACATGCCCACCCTCCTTGAGGTTCCCATCATAGGAACCACCTTTGGTTACCTTGATGGGAAGATGGGAGCGGGTCCTGCACTTTCTCTTCTCCTTGCCGGTCCCGCTGTCAGCCTTCCTAACATGATAGTATTGTACAAGATCATGGGATTGAAGAAGACACTAGCATACATTATAATGGTGATAATCTTTTCAACAATGGCCGGTCATATCTACGGTAATCTGATCGTTTGAGGATGGTGAAATTAAATGAAGATAGAGATACTGGGATCAGGATGTGCAAAGTGTAAGAAACTTGCTAAGAACACTGAAAAGGCTGTGAAGGAGACAGGGAAGGATGCGAAGATCATCAAGGTTGAGGACATGATTGAGATAATGGAAAGGGGTATCATGCTCACACCTGCACTTGCAGTGGATGGCAAGGTGGTCTCCACAGGCAAGGTCCTTTCCCCGAAGGAAATTGGCGATCTGTTAAGGTGACCAGATTAAATATCAACCATTACTTTACCTGGCCCTTGACCGAGATAGGCCTCCTGACCGTGGAAAAAGTAACGACCGATGCTCAGCTGGTAGAAGTACACCGGATAAGGAAACTGGTGTTCATAATCGAACAGAACGTACCTTGGGATAGGGAATATGATGAGTTCGAAGGATCATCCCAGCATTTCCTGGCAATGATGGATGGTCGACCTGTCGGATGCGGAAGGATAAGACCTTACGGGAAGGATATGAAACTGGAAAGATTGGCAGTTATCAAAGAATACAGGAAAAAGGGGATCGGAAAGGTGATCATGAAGGTACTCGAAGAGGAAGCTATGAAGCATTCTCCTCGGGAATTGGTCCTCCATTCGCAGGTATCGGCCATGGGTTTTTACAGATCATGCGGTTATACCGAAAGGGGAGTTACATTTCTCGATGCGGGGATTGACCACATGGAAATGATTAAGGAGGGCATCCAATGACAAGAAAGGGAAGCATCAGGGAAAGGAGTGAGATCGAGATCCCCATGAAATGGGACCTGGAGGGCATGTACGGGAATGAGGCCGAATGGGAGAGAGACCTGAGATGGATCGAGGAAAGAACAAAGACCATTGTGGATCTGAAAGGCACTCTGAACAAACCATCGACCATTGCCGACATGATAAGGAGAACCGATGATATATCCAGAAAGCTGGAGAAGGTATATACATATTCACACCTCAGACACGATGAGGACCTCAAGAACAGGAGATACCAGGAACTCCATGACAGGGCTGTCAATATTATGGTTAAACTCGAGACCGAGACCTCTTTCATCATACCGGAGATCCTGGAGCTTCCTATTGAGAAGCTCTCAGCCCTTCCGGAGGAAGAGGTCCTCAAGTTCGCTGAAGTACCATTGAGGGAGATGATAAGGCGGAAGGAACATTTCCTTTCCAAAGAAGAGGAGAAGCTCCTTGCAATGGTAGATGATGCTTTGGAAACCCCATCCAAGGCCTTCAAGATGCTGAATGACGCTGACCTGACCTTCCCGGTCATCCAGGACGAGGAGGGGAATGAGGTGGAGCTTTCCCATGGGAGATATATCTCCTTCATGACCTCCGACGACAGGGGTGTGAGGGAAAGGGCATTCAAAGCATTATATTCCGTATACAAGGCCCACAGGAACACCTTCACTGTCCTTCTCGAGGGTGAGATAAAGAAAAGGATGTTCAGGTCCAGGGCAAGGAAATATCCGTCCCAGCTTGCCGCATCACTTGATAGCGACGAGGTAACGGTCGAGGTCTATGGATCCCTGATAGAAGCGGTAAAAAGACATCTTCCGTCCATGTATGACTACCTTGATATCAGAAAAAGGGTCCTTGGAATAGACCAGGTCCATTTCTACGATGTATATGCCCCTCTTGTGAAGGATTTCGACAAGAGGATCCCTTATGAAGAAGCATGGGAGATCGTTACGGAAGCATTGGAACCCCTGGGAAGTGATGTCACATCGATACTTGGAAAGGCTAGGAATTCCAGATGGATCGATGTATATGAGAACAGGGGCAAACGCTCCGGAGCATATTCATCAGGATGCTATGATTCCTACCCTTACATACTCCTGAATTACGATGAGAAGGTGAATGATGTTTTCACCCTTGCACACGAACTGGGCCATTCCATACATACATACCTTTCGAACAAGAACCAACCTCATCTCACAGCGGATTACAGGATCCTTGTGGCCGAGGTTGCATCGACAGTGAACGAGAACCTGCTTCTTCACCATCTTTCAAAGATATGGACCACGAGAGAGGAGAGAGCATATCTGGTCAATCATCATCTGGACAGTTTCAAGGGAACCGTTTTCAGACAGACCATGTTCGCAGAGTTCGAAAAGGAAGTATCCGAAATAATCGAGAGAGGGGTACCACTGACGGCAGACGGTCTTTCCGAGGTCTACGGAAGGCTGAACGATGAACATTTCGGGCCCGGGACCTTCCATGATCAGGAGATTAACCTGGAATGGTCAAGGATCCCTCATTTCTACTACAATTTCTATGTTTACAAATATGCCACCGGATTCTCGGCAGCCACAGCGATCTCGAACGGTCTGATCAATGGAAGCCTGGACCTTGATGATTACCTGGGCATGCTTAAAAAGGGTGGTTCGAGTCCTCCACTGGACCTCCTCCGGGGGGTCGGAGTAGACCTATCATCTCCGGAACCTATTGATAAAGGTCTGACACTGTTCGATTCTCTTGTAAACGAACTTGACGGGCTTCTATGAATCATTGTGGTTTGTAACGTCCCCATTTCTCAAGGGACCTTCCAAGCTCCTTTGAGCTCTTGGCCCTCTCCTCAAGCGTGATGCCATCCATCCAAGCTTCGACAGCATGCATGGCCGCAACCGCACCTGAGCGTGTACCATCCGGATGACCGTGGATACCACCACTCACAAGAAGGACCAGGTCCGTTCCGTAGATATCCATAACATCCGGAACAAGTCCCGGATGAAGTCCTCCCGAGGATACAGGGAAAGCGCTCTTGATACTGCCCCATTCTTGTTCCATCAGGACCCCTTTCTTCCCCTTCGTAACCTTCTCACGGAGTACGTCGGCAATGGATGTGACCTCATCCTTCGATCCCACAAGCTTTCCAACCGCAGTTCCTGAATGGATCTGGTTAACACCAATTAGCCTCATCGTCTTGGCGATGAACTGCATGGATATGCCATGTAATGGATTCCTGTCAAAAGCCGCATGCATTGCCCTGTGAGCATGAATGCATAATCCCAGGTCCCTGGTATGTTCGATGATCGATTGAACACCCGCATGTCCGACTATCACCACATCCACCATGGCATATCTGAAACCGTTCTCATGAAGAAGTTCAGCCCTTCTCTTCATCTCCTCTACATCAGCAGTGATGTTCACAAAGGCATCCTTGATCTCTCCCGTCCTTTTCTCGGCCCTATCCCTATATTTTGAAAGCAGTTCCACCCTTTTATCAAACCTGTTGAATTTGAGGGAGGTCAGGTTCTCATCATCCTTGACGAAATCGAAACCACCCATCCAGGTTTCATACCCAACCTTCGCATGTTCCAGAGCAGAGAATCCTATCTTGGGTTTTGGAACGGCTCCGGTCAAAGGTCTCTTTTCTACCTTCATCATTCTCCTGATACCTTTTATGGATCTGTTGGGTCCTTTGAATGATGAAATATATTTCCTTGGAAAGGTGACATCTATCAACCTCAGATTCTCCACACCTTTCATTCCGAATATATTGCCAGCGATCCCGGAAAGCAGTTGACAAATGTTCCCTTTCTCCCACAGGTCCAATGGATATGACACTTTAAGGAGGTCCCCATCCATATCATAAGCGGTGGCTTGAAGCCCCTTCATCCGATCTGGTAATTGAGAAAGGGTGGTCCACGTACCGGTGGAACTTTCGGAAGCGATCCGACCGGCACTCTCCTTTCTGGACATGCCTGAAGGGGGATCGAACCGGAAAAGGACCAAAAGCTCATCATTTCCCGGCGTGTAATTTAGGTCTACGAATTGATCATACCAATCTATCTTGGCCATGGTCCGTTTTATCCTTCTAATGATATTAAGGTTTCTACACATAACCTGTCATGTCATAGCTCATAGGTGTTGAACCCTTGTAGCATTTCTCCTTCCACTGGGCGAAGTCCACTATTGTGTTCATAAGTACCGTTTTATTCACAGCTCCAACGATCTCTCCTATGGGTTTCTTGTGGCAGAAGAACTTGAATGTAGGTACCGAACGAACACCATAGACCATTGAAACCTCCTGATAGAGTTGAGCATTTATCCTGCAGAATTCGGCCTTCGATCCGACATTTTTGGCAAGTTCCCTGTAGATTGGTTCCATTGCCTGGCAGTTGGGGCATGAATTCGTATAGAACTCAACGATCACCATTTGATCGCATTTGTTGATCACCTCATCGAACTGTTCTTTGTCAAGTTCTCTCACATCATTCATTCAATACCCCCTGAACTATATGCTAATACTATTTTGAGCATACTTCAATTTAACTGGTGATCTGGTTATTGTTCGGGCAAAACACTTATAATGGAACAGTATTGGAAGCCCTGACACATAGGAAAAACTAAAGATTGGACGGTCAGGATGGTAGAGACCCGGTTGATGGGACCGAAGCAGTCCCACTGATGGAATAAGAGGGCCCTTTGGCAGATCAGGATCCTTTTTTTTGCGATACCGTCTCGATACTGACCAGACCGAACAGGGAAGGTATGAGGCAAATGGTTGGAAATATCAAAGAATGTTCGACATATTCCATACCTTCCGAACCCTGTGTGGAACCAAACAGGTGATAATATGAACAAGGTCGAAAGATTCGAGACCGAATATGCAGGTAAAAAAGTGATAGTCGAACATGGAAAGATGGCAAACCAGGCGAGTGCCTCTGTTACAGTCCAGATGGGAGAGACGATGGTCCTCGCAACTGCTACCATGTCAAAGAAAGCAAGGGAAGGAATGGATTTCTTCCCGCTTATGGTGGATTACGAGGAAAGGTATTCCGCTGTGGGAAAGATCAAAGGTCCAAGGTTCATGAAGAGGGAGGGAAGGCCCTCCAACGAAGCTGTCCTTACTGGAAGGATGATCGACAGAGGACTGAGGCCTCTTTTCCCCGAGGGTCTGAGGAACGATGTGCAGATAATCATCATGCCACTCAGCCTGGACAATGAGAACAAACCCGATGTGGTAGGGATCATCGCGGCAACCATAGCCCTTGAGATATCCGACATCCCATTTGACGGACCTATAACTGGTTGCAGGGTGGGGATGGTGAACGGAGAGTACATTCTGAATCCTTCGGCAGAAGAGATAGAATTCTCCGAACTGAACCTGGTGGCAATGGGAGATTCAAAGAGGATCACAATGGTGGACTGCGATGCCAGAGAGCTTCCGGACACCATGGTACTTGATGCATTCGACATTGCCATGAAGACAATGGGACCGATGATCAAGTTCATGGAGACCCTCAGAAAGAAGATCGGCAAGGAGAAGAAGAAGAGGGAAGACCTCCACTGGAACGCTGAGATCTCCTCCGAGGACCAGAAGGTCCTGGATAAGATCAAGAAAGCAGCGATACCTGAACTTGAGAAGTATCTTTTCAACAAACCCGTTGGTTCAAAAGGAGAGCGTAAGATAGTGATCCATGAGCTTGAAGAAAAGCTGATCACCGATCTTTTGAAAAAATACAAAAGGAAGGACATGACCCCACAGGAGACGGAATCTTACGTCAAGCGCCTCATGTCGAAGTTCTTCTTCGAGTTCATAGAAGACCAGGTGACAGAAGCAATTCTGGAGAAGGACCAGAGGGTGGATGGAAGGAAACTGGACCAGATCAGACCGCTTTCAGCAGAAGTTGGAATAATCCCTAGAAGTCATGGGACCGGTCTTTTCAGCAGAGGAGAGACACAGGTTCTCTCTTTCTGCACACTGGGTTCTCCGGGAGACGATCTCCTGGTGGAGACCATGGAGAACGATAGCAAGAAGAAGTACTTCCATCACTACAATTTCCTCCCCTTTTCAGTGGGAGAGGTGAAACCCATCAGAGGAGCTGGAAGGAGAGAAATTGGACACGGTGCTCTTGCAGAAAAGGCACTGATACCTGTCCTACCCAGCCATTCGGAATTCCCATACACGATCAGGGTCGTTTCCGAGGTGATGGGATCCAACGGTTCATCCTCAATGGGTTCTACTTGCGGTTCCACCCTTGCGTTGATGGATGCGGGAGTTCCCATCAGGAGACCAGTTGCCGGAATGGCAATGGGACTTGCTTCCAACGGAAAGAAATGGAAGGTCCTGACGGACCTCCAGGACCTGGAGGACGGAAAGGGAGGAATGGATTTCAAGTTCACTTCCACAGAAGAAGGGATCACCGGCATTCAGATGGATACCAAAACACCTGGTCTCACCATTGACATCATCAAGGCCACTTTCCCACAGATGAGGAAGGCGATTTCAGAGGTCCTCGAAGTGATGAAAAAGGCTATCTCCGCACCAAGGGAGGAGCTCTCAGAGTATGCACCCAGGATCATCTCTCTTACAATCGATCCGGAAAAGATCGGAGATGTCATTGGACCTGGAGGCAAGATGATCAGGTCCATGTGCGAGGATTTCGAGGTCCAGATAGATGTGGAGAATGACGGTACCATAATGATCACATCTGATAGTTCCAGCAATGCGAAACTTGCGGAGAAGAAGATCAGGTCCATCGTCAGAACGCTTGAAGTGGGTGATATCTTCGAGGATGCAGAGGTTGTAAAGATCATGCCATTCGGAGCTTTCGTCAAATTGACAGAGAAGGTCGATGGACTTCTTCATGTCTCGGAGATCGAATGGGGTCATGTAGACAAAGTCACCGACAGGGTCCAGCCAGGAGACAGGATCAGGGTCAAGGTCATCGCTATCGACAGGGGTAAGGTCGAGGTCTCGATGAAAGCTCTCCTTCCCAGGCCAGAGGGTGCCAAGGATTCCGTCCGAAGGCCTCCAAGGAGAGGACCTCCAAGGGGAAAACCCCAATCCCACAGAGGGAACTCCAGCAGACCGCCAAGGTCAAACCGAAATTGATCTCTCGGAAAGGATAGGATCTAGAATGGGAGGATGGGGATCTCCCCCCTCCTCCCATTGAATCCTCATAACATTTTTATAATTCTAACATGTGGCCCACTGATATAGGAGATGAAAGGATGGAGAAGGATAACTTCGACCACATCGTCGAGGCCAGAGAGGTCGTCAAGATATACGATACAGGTAGTGTTAAGGTCAATGCTTTGAGGGGGATAGATCTCAAGGTAGGGAAGGGTGAGATGGTTGCTATAATGGGACCTTCCGGATGCGGCAAGACCACATTACTCAACTGCCTTTCAGGACTTGACGACGTAACATCAGGATCGGCCTTGATAGAAGGGACGGACCTTGCAAAGATGAAGGATAATCAGAGGACCGAATACAGGGCAAAGAACATGGGATTCGTTTTCCAATTCTACAATCTTCTCCCGGTCCTGACCGCTGTTGAGAACGTTGAAATGGTACTTCTCCTGAGTGGTGTCAGGCCCAAAGAGGCCCGCAAGAAAGCAGAAGAAGCATTGGCTGTTGTAGGTTTAAAAGGATTGGAGAAGCACAGACCTTCCCAGCTCTCAGGTGGACAGAGGCAGAGGGTTACGATGGCCAGGGCCCTTGTGAACGAACCAAAGATCGTCTGGGCCGATGAACCCACCGGAGATCTGGATAAAGCGAATTCCAACGATGTCATGGAATTGATGAAGGACCTGAACCGCAGGCTCAAGATGACATTCGTCATCGTCACTCACGATCCTGATGTCGCCTCCAAATGCAGAAGGATCATCCACATGGAGGACGGTCTCATAGTGAAGGATGTTCCGATCACAGCAAAGGGAGCGTTAACACATCCCAGAGCTGGCGAATACGAGGGCAGAAGGGAACAGGACCTGGGTGCGGCCAAGATTTCCTTGGAGCAGAGAGCTTCACTTTGATCGGGGGTGTTCTTCTGGTCTCATTTAGAAAGACATTGAGCATGGTATCCGAGATCGGTCTGACAATTTTCCTATTCATTCTGGTACTGACAGTAATTCTTGGTCTGTATGTTGTCCCTGGCCAAATGAAACCATTGATCACCATGTTGGCCCTGTTCTTCCTGGTCATTACACTGTTTTGGATTGGCATCCTGGCGGTTCTTCACAGATTGCTCTTCAAGATGGGGCTCAGGAACCTGGTGAGACACAGAAGCGACACTATCATTGCGATCCTGGGATTCATGGTGGGGACATCGATCATCTGTTCATCCATGGCCATCGGTGACACCATGTCATCGATGATCGAGGACCTTGTTTACGACTCCTATAATTTAACTGATGAATACATGGTAATAAACGATGCCAACGGCGAACCTCTGGACATCAACGGAACATTTGCTACGAGGATGTCAGATATTATCTGGTCACTTCAAGATGAAGACCTTGTGGACGGAGTGTCATGGGAGTACACCCATCAGGTATCTGCCATTGACATGAGTACCATGCTGTTCGAACCTGTCATTACATGCAGGGCCCTGAACCCTGGAACATACAATGCTTTCGGATCACTAAGGTCCGGAGGGTCTCAGCTTGATTATAACCTGGGCCCCGGCGAGGTATATATGAGCAAGGACCTGAAAGAGAAACTTGAGTCCAATGTGGGAAGCGTTGTGACGGTCTCCACAGGGCCCAATACCTACAATTTCACCGTGAAAGCGATCGTGGATGAAGAAGGCAGGGCCAAAAGTCTGGGTGGAGCAGGCCTCTACATGGACTTTCGATCGATCTGGGACCTTGCGAACGTGACACCAGAAGAAGAAGGTCCGGTCGGATCCGACAGGGACTGGAAGGGTGGAGTTTACAATATCCTCTATATCTCCAATACAGGAGGGAGAGTTGGAGGTGGCGACCTATGTCCGGATGTAATGGACAGGCTGGAAGAGGAATTCGGTTCGATCGAGCACCCCCTTGGTCCTTTGATGGAACTGAGCATCACAGCCAACAAGAAGGAGAGCGTAGATAATGCGATCCAATCCTTTGACATGTTCACCAAATTGTTCCTGGTCCTTGGCACCTTCACAATAATTGCAGGAATAACCCTTATCATCAATATCTTCGTCATGCTTTCAGAGGAGAGGAAGGAGGAAATGGGGATCTCTAGAGCAGTGGGAATGCGAAGAAAGGACCTGAGACTTACCTATCTATTCGAAGGTCTTGTCTATTCGACCGTATCATCGTTCATCGGGGTGATATTGGGTGTCCTATCCGGTCTGGGAATGATCTGGGGTATGCAATCCATATTCGATTCTTTTGGAGCTGGTGGATTGGACCTTCTGGGCAACTATACGGTCACTCCCTTTTCTCTGGTCCTTAGCTTCATTGCAGGCTTCACCATCACAATTACCACCACGCTTTTCATTACCAGAAGAGTGGCCAAACTGAACATAGTCTCCGCGATAAGGAACACTCCGATACCAAAGAAGAGACCCTATCTTGTCAAGTTGAGCCAGGAGATATGCGGTGTATATGATGTCAAGACTTGCTCCGGGGATGACTCGGCACTATCAAAGGTCCTCCAGTATCTGTTCGACAAGATGACAATACTTGGTTTCATGTCAATAATGATCGGGATCCCGCTACTGGTCCTGGGTGTCATGATCAAGCAAATGGCACCCACGAGCCTGGGGATCTCATTGATGCTGATCGGAATTGCGCTTGTCATCAAATACTTCACAAATGAAAGGATCACTTATTCGATCGCAGGTATCCTTGTCCTCCTGTTCTGGATCGTTCCCCTTCCCATTTTCAATGATTACTCCGGGAACCTGGAGATGTTCATCCTTTCCGGTATCTTCATGGTATCATCGGCCGTTCTTCTCCTTGTCTGGAACACAGATATAATCCTCTGGGTGGTCGAGAAGGTAGTGACATTAATCGGAGCTTCTCCCGCAGCCATCAAAACAGCTATCTCCTATCCGATAAAGAAGAGGTTCAGGACCGGTGTTACGATATTCATGTTCGCCCTGATCATATTCACCATCACCGGGATGTCCATGATCGTTCACATAATGAGTGTCAACATCGAGAGTTGGGAGGAGACCATCGGAGGCGGATACAATGTCATAGGTGTTTCAAATGTAGGTATAGATAACATCGAACAGGCGACCCTGGAAGAGGAATCCGTCATTCCACTTGACATCAAAGTGCATGACAGGATCGACTGGAATAGAACGATCTCCATTTCCGTAGGCATACTTTCCATTAACTTATCCATCTCATATCAAGGAATGACATTTGAGAACGAGATGATCTCCCAATGCGCGGGTGTTGGGTTGGATTTCATAGAGAGGAACACGTATGGTTTCTCTACCGTGGATTGGGACCTTGTTTACCCGGAAGGCAGTAAGGTCAAAGATGACCGGGATGTCTGGACCGCTCTGATGAACGATCCGGACTATGTGGTCCTTGACGGATCCATGGGGGGAGATAGTCCTTTCGGTCCCGCTGGAGGAGGAGGGGGCCTTCTCGATGTAGGAGATGTGATTGAACTAAAAACAGTTGACGGGACCATTCACAACAAGACCATCATTGGGTTCACCGAACAGATGGCGATCTACGGTGTCTTCATGTTCAATGAGACAGCGGCTTCCCAGTTCGGTGTGACCGAGAAGAAGGTCCATCTGATAACTGTCAAGAGCGGAAATTCAGATAATGAGGTAGCCAACGACCTGAAGAGGGTCCTATTGCGATACGGAATGTTTACTTTCATCGTTTCGGATATCATAGATCAGATCCTGGAAGCCCAGAATGCTTTCTTCAATCTGTTCAACGCCTTCCTGTCCCTGGGGTTGGTCATCGGGGTGATCGGACTCAGCATAGTCACGTTGAGGGCCGTATATGAAAGAAGGCACGAGATCGGCATGATGAGGGCAATTGGCTTCAAGAGGAGCTCTGTTGTTTGGTCCTTTATGGGAGAGTCCGCATTCATCGCCGGGTCAGGATTACTGCTTGGTACGGTCCTGGGGATCATCCTGGGATGGATGCTGTGGAGGGATTCCTTCGGCGAGACCATGACCGAGTTCGGGGTTCCATGGGCCAAACTGCTCGGGATAGTGTCTCTGGCATTCGGAGTGGCTCTGCTTTCCTCCATACCACCTGCACTCAAAGCTGCCAGGGTGGTACCTGCAGAAGCACTAAGATACGATTAATGAAAAGTTTTTGGACCTGATATCACAGGTCCAATGAATTTTCCCAGAGACCGTGTATATTGCAGTAAGATGTTGCTACAATGGATTTGAAGTCTCCCAGATTCACATGGAAATCAGCCGATGGCTCTGTATATGATGGTGAGAAATTGGCCTTTCCAAGGTCTATGACCATTCCGTTCTGCTTCACTCCCACAAGCTGTGCCCATGCAATGTGATGTTCGATTGTATTCGGATGAGCGACAGTTTTTCCAACAATGATCCTAACAAGGTCCTTTCCGCCCTTTCCATCTCCCTTGCATATCTCCAGCTCCGGAACGTGCTTCTCTTTTCCCTCGCTTTCTCCACTCTTGTATATCTCACATGTATGCATCTTATCACCTTTTTGGGTCCAAGGCCCTCTTCCAAGGCCTTTTCTTGTTCCTGTAACAGTTGGAGATGCAATAAACCTGTTGATTACCCATATGCCTGAAATGTTAAAGGTACACCGATCCCCTCAATCTTTTATTATCACCTGAGGAATACCCCATCATGGACAGAAGGATCCTTATCGGGATTCCTGCGGCTATCATTGCCCTCGCCCTGGTCTCTGTCGTTGTGATCAATGCCGATTCACTACTAGGCAGCGATGATGGATCCGTGTTCCTGATCGATTTCGATCATCAGATGGCCGGCAACCATGTTAAGGAACTCGTGAAGTGGGGGCCGAGGATGACAGGTTCGGAAGCTGAGTTGAAAGGAGCAGAATATATTGCTGCTCAATTCCAGGATGCCGGTCTGGAGGACGTGCATATCGAAGAATTTCAGGTTCCCATGTTCGAGGTAGTGGATGCCAAGGTCTCGCTTGTGGAATATTACAACCGTTTAAAAATACCAAGGCCCATGGGAAATGAAGTTGCTTTCGAGCATATCAAGGATTTCGTCCTTCAAGGATATTCAGGATCCCTGAATTGGGGTGATTTCAGGGACGATATGAACGTGGCCCTGATCGGAAATGGCACCGACCCTGAATCCTTTACAGATGCAAGGGGAAAGGTCTGTTTTGTCCAGCAAACAGCAGATACACCTGGAAATTCCGATCTGTATTTCCATGCATATCAGGCAGGAGCTCTTGCCATCGTCCTTCAGAACACATGGAGAGGCAAGGAGTTGGGTTACCTCCCCATGTTCAAGACCAACCAGAATCCGGTGAACTACGATCAGTATCCTGACATCCCGTTCTTCATGGTATCGAAGGACATGGGCGATCAGATACTGGACAGGACGAATGACCTTGGATACAAGCTCAGGATAGATTTTGACGTCAGGATAGGAACCTATCCATGCAGAGTTGTAGTAGGGGACCTGAAAGGAAAGAGCGATGATGGGATGATCATCTTCGGTGCCCACCATGATACATGCTACAATACCATCGGAGCCGTGGATAATACCGTTGGACCGGCCACACTGATCGAGATCGCCAGGGGAATGGCAGGACATACACCTGACAGCACCATCAGGTTCACCACATATGGAGGTGAGGAGGAAGGCCTCTTCGGGTCCACCGAATATTACAATGCTCACGAGGCTGATTTCCAAAAAAATGTGGACCTCTACATCAATTTCGACATGGCTCATGTGGACCCGGATACCAACAGCTTCACGATCACCACCACGATCAATTCGTCAATATCCCGTTTGAAGGACATCAAGAAGGAACTCCTCAAAGCTGAACCGGGCCTTGAAGAGTATGAGATAGATGTTATCTATGATGATATGAAATGGGCTGCCTCAGACCACTGGGCTTATGTAAATGATGGACATGATGCCATGGGAGGCTGGGGTTCCGGATGCATTGAATACCATACGTACAAGGATGACCTCTCCCACCTGAACGCTGAATCCCTCCAGATCGGTGGAAGGATCCTTGGAAGCTATGCTTTGATGGCAGCTACCTGAATTCCTCCTCAATATCTATAATTATAATGATTTCCATTGTTGAACGGGGGTTCTGATTTGAATAAAGATGATGATGGAATATTTAAAAAACTGAGAGTCTTCAATCTCGTCATGGCGGTCCTGCATTTTCTTCAGGGTTTGTTAATGATCGTCATAAGCAACGATTTCACAATAACCGTCACCAGAGGTTTCCTTGATTTCGACCCGATCACGGAGAGGCTCTATCCCGACACCGCTGATGTGATAGATATCAGGCTAGGGCCCTTGATAGCTTCTTTTCTGTTCCTCTCCTCATTGGCCCACCTGCTCATTGGGACCGGTCTTTTCAAGAGTTATGTCAAGGACCTAAAAAAGGGGATGAACAGATTCCGCTGGTACGAATACTCCCTCAGTGCTTCGTTGATGATCGTTGCTATCGCCATGCTCACAGGCATCTATGATGCAGGGACCCTGATCCTGATCTTCTTCATGAACATGATGATGATACTTTTCGGACTCAGGATGGAGGTCCACAACCAGGGAAAAAAGAAGCTCGACTGGGACCCGTTCATTTACGGATGCATAGCAGGGATCGTTCCCTGGATCGCCATAGGGATCTATCTGATTGGTGCAGGGGGAGGTGATGGAGGACCTCCAGATTTCGTCTATTACATATACATCTCTCTTGCGGTGTTCTTCAATTGTTTCGCCATCAACATGGTCCTTCAATACAAGAAGGTCTGGAAATGGAGGAACTATCTGTTCGGAGAAACGATCTATATCATTCTCAGCCTGGTAGCCAAATCCCTTCTTGCATGGCAGGTCTTTGCAGGAACCCTCAGGCCGGGATGATAAAAAAACTCCAACCCAAGTAAGAAAACCATGCTTGAACTGATAGATGTTAAATATGGAGGTCATGGTTCTCATCGAAGATGGCAAAGCTATCAACCTTCAAAGGCAGGAAGGTCCTCATAACCGGTGGTTCCTCAGGCATCGGTCTGGCAACAGCAAAGGCCCTTTCAGCCAAGGGAGCAGAGGTCCTGATCACCGCCAGGGATAGAACGAAATTGAAGAGAGCGGGGAAGGATGTTTCGGGTATCATCTCCATATATGTTTCTGATGTTTCGGACCTGGAAAGTGTAAAAGAGCTTTCAAAGGAGATCGAAAAAGATCATGGAAAGATAGACATTCTCATCAATTCAGCCGGCATCGTCCATCCTGCCAGGTTCCAGGACCAGACCTTTGAGGAGCTCTCAGCCCAGATCAATATCAACCTGATGGGAACTATTTTCGTAACGAAAGCAATTCTTCCATTGATCAGGACCCCTGGACACATCGTAAATATCTCATCAGTTGTGGGATTCATTGGTTTATATGGATACACTGCCTATTCCGCTTCCAAGTTTGGCATCTTAGGATTTTCCGAAGCTCTTAGAATGGAACTGGAACCAGACGGGATAGGGGTTTCCGTCGTTTTCCCACCGGATACCGACACTCCACAACTGGAATTGGAGAACAGGACCAAACCACGAGAGCTCAAGTCCATTTCGAGCAGTATAAAACCGATATCACCCGAAATGGTTGCTGACTCCATTACGAAAGGGATCATTTCAGGGGATTTCCTCATATTCCCAGATGGAGGTTCACGATCAACATACATCGCCTCACGAATGGCAGGTCCACTGGTCCGGTCATGGATGGACAGACAGGTAAGGAGATCAGGAAAAGGGAATGATTGATATGGAAAGACCCTTAAAACAAGTGATAATCGTGGTTGTCGTTATCCTTCTGATCACTGTCTTGACAGCAGGCATTATAGTCCAACGTAAAGCAGGGGGGGCAGGTGCCGATGTGGGTCTGATAAACCTTACAATCGATGGTGAAAATGCGAATATATCCGCCGAGATCGACATAACACCCGCCGTGGACCAGGACGGAACCGATCTGAAACTTGACATCGGAGACCCTCCGATAAGACTCGATTACAGGGGTGATCACATCTCGGCCTCTTTGACAGAGAATGATTTCAGGGAATTGGTGGAAAGGGAGGATGTCAACATCACAGGGAAGGTAAAGACCCGATTGATCGGCCCTCTGGACATGACCTTTCGGATCAAAGAAAAGGTGAATATATCCTTCATCCACGAGTTATCCGAATCCATGAACGTTACCAATGTCACCGTCAAATTCTTCCCGTTCTCGGATCCTGTGATCAACTTCGATATCCAAGCAAACGTTTCATCGGATTTCCAGCTGAACATCACCAATACCAAGGCCAAATTGACCTCACCGATCCGGGTTTTCGATGCCAATATCAGGAACCTCCATTTTCGTACAGGCGAAGGTGGACATGCTGAAATATCCATCCCCCCCCTCAATCTTCTTGGATTGGCGCTCTACACGAGGGGGATAATGGTCGAAGCGTGGGGGATCATGATCCAGGTCGACATCCCACTTTTCAGTGGATGAAAAGTCCTCCGTTTATATCCAGAGTGGCACCTGCGATATATGAGGAGAGGTCTGAAAGCAAGAATATCACAGGACCTGCCATCTCTTCAGGAGATCCTATCCTTCCAAGAGGGACCCCTTTTATCCTTTCCCTTCTCTTTTCGGAACTGTCCCCTGCAAGGATATCTGTGTCCACATATCCCGGTGCGATGGAGTTCACTCTTATCAAGGGTGCCAATTCAAGGGCAAGTGAACGTGATAGACCCAGCATACCTGCCTTGGAGGCCGCATAGTCGGCACCAGAGGCCGATCCCCTGAATGCGAGCTGAGACGACACCATGACTATGGACCCATGGTCCATCAAGGGAAGAGCGGACTTCACGGTATTGAAGGCTCCTTGAAGATTGATCTTCAGTGTCCTTTCCCAGCTGTAGGAATCCAGTTCAGAGAAGGATGATCTGGCATAGATACCTGCATTGACCACCAATCCATCCAGTTTCTTCAATGTGGTTTTCTCGATGAAATCCTTCATCGCGACCTTGATCTCATCCTTTTTCGATGAATCAGCTTTGAAAGAATGACAGATATCTTCTCTCCCTTCCACAATTTCTTTGGCATCGATATCAGAATTAAGATAAGTGAAACCAGTAACGGCACCTTCTCTCAGCCCTGCTTCCACAATAGCCCTTCCAATACCCCTGGAACCACCTGTAACGAACAAACTCTTCCCATCAAGTATACCCTGTTTCATTCCATCTCCTCGTTGTATGGATTCACTTCACCGCAAAAAGGGCATTCATCTCTGGTAAACGGGTATACATTGGAGCATTCCGGACATTCCACAGCATCATCCGGATCCAATTCCTCTCTGATGGACCATTCCTCCTCCACTCCATTCCCCCTCTTTGAACGGTAACCCATTACAACAAATAGAACACCCATTAAGGCAAGGAGGAAGACCAGGACCGAGATCAGAAGGACCAGCCACCAAGGAATTTCGATATCACTACCGCCTTTCCCATTATCCACCAATGGATCTGAATCCATTTGATACTCCTTTAGATTGGATCGGCCATCACCATCGGGATCCTCTTCGGCATCCGTTGGGTCCTTGGGATCAAAGCCATATTTTATCTCCCAATCATCGGGCATACCATCACCATCATCGTCATCGTCCAGATGATCGAATATCTCATCCCCGTCTGTATCCAATGGTATCGAAGAACTTGAAAGGGGATCCGTCCCAGCTTCGATCTCCAATTCATCGGGGAAACCATCACCGTCATCATCAAGGTCGGCATTGTTCCCGATCCCGTCCCCATCCGTATCCAACCACTCCAGAGGATCCGATGGGAATACATCCACGATATTGGTATAACCATCCGAATCTGAATCCAGTTCAGGGTCCAGGAGAGAAACGATTATGATATCCTTCAGGACCTCTGTGGTTCCCAGGGGGAAGTTCAATATGTTGGTCTGGGACGAATAATTGATCCCCAGTACCTGGGAATAATTACCATTCCAATGTGAAAGGACCCTGCTGGAACTCCCCAGAACATCACTGTTGAAAAGTGACAACTCCACAGATACCAGGATATATCTGATGTTTTCAATATTTCCTGTCAACCTGAAAGAAAGTAATTTGACCTCGTATTGACCGCTTGGATCACCAGGAAATGTGTCGGTCAGGAGTAAGATATCGACAATCCTGTGGTAGGTGATCTTCACCTTGAGCTTCCCACCATATCCATCGATGGTCTTCTCCTTTTCAAGATCCGGAATGTAAAGATCGAAGGTTTCGGTCAGGTTACCCAGGTTTCCATCAGAACATGAAAAGGAATATAGGTGATCTCCAGGACCTGGTCTGATCTCAACGGAATATAGGATCCCGAGGACTGGATCGTGAGGAATTGGCATCATTGGGGAGAGATTGTATTCCATTCCATCAAGTAAGAGGATGATCTCTGAAGGCAGGTCTCCATCGATGTCGGTGAAAAGGACCTCGAAACGGAAGAGATCATCATCGATCCAGGTATGGTTGGGGGCAGTTAGGGTCGGAGGATCGTTCAAGGGAAGTACAGTGACGTAGATGGTCCCTGAGATCGTATTGTTCCTGGAATCCCGTAAAGTAACTGTGATCGATCCTGAACCGTTGACATCCCGCAAGGAGGAGATATTGAGTATCGTTCCGTTCTGTGAAACAGCGAATACCTGTTCTTCTGCCTGCTTTACCTCGATACTGACAGAGACAGGATCATCCTTGTCCGGATCATCGAAAAAGGGAGAGATATCCAAGATCTCAAATGTGTCCTCATCGATCACGACCTCGGGAAGAGGACCCGTGAAAAAAGGAGGATAGAATACAGGTTCGAAAAAGACATCAACATTCTTGGTGATGTTGGTCCTTCCATCTGAAACGGTAAGATTGACGGACATCTCAGGTTGTGTACCATCTCCAAAGAGGAAGACAAATGACATGTTCCCCCTGTCGAAAGTGACATTTTGCGGATCTGTTGTGGAGACAATAAGGCTTTCATAAGGAGTATCCTCATCCTTGATATCCACCAAGAGGTCCAGAGGAACATCCTCAACCACGTAGAGAAGAGTATACGGAAGCAGGAACTTCGGAGGATCATCCCTGAACACCACTGTCACATTCATCGAGTATGACCTGGTATCATAACCGTCGGAAAGGTTGATGAAAACCCTCTCGCTTTCCAGATCCTGGTCCTCGTAAACAAAGACCAACTCTCCATGAACACCATCAAACCAGACATTTTGTGAGGTAATATTGATGTCCACACTACCAGCATTGTTACGATCAAGTAAATTGGATTGGAGGACCATGTATTGGTCCTCATATGCAAAGAAAGACCCCGGAATATTGGTCATCTCCGGAGGCCAGGAGTACTGGACATTGGAGTTGAACTGATAATTGCCAACAACGGATATCGATCTGTTATTGTAATGGGTGAAGGGCATATCCCTCATCACGATCAAGTATCGACCCGTAGAGGGGTCCTTTCCACTTGAATTATAAGTGAATCCTCTGAGAAGTGTCATAGGGACCTGACCTGTCTCGTTGACATAATGGTTCATTTGATCCATACCATAACCATCTCGGATGGTTACCTCCACATCTCCCCGGAGAACACCTTCTTTATCCACCACGTTCAATGAAGCATACGCAAAGGTTTCGATCTCGGAGAGACCATCCTTTATCAGGAACGTTGTATCATCGAATGTGGTATTGGATAAGGAAAGACTGGAGCCTCCATCCAGAACTGCCGTAATATTAGTAAGGGAGAATGTGGAGTTCCTCACATAAACCTCTGAAGAAGTTGAATTAATGGTCTCTTTTGCACCGATCACAGAGGTACTTTCAAGGACTGCCTTCCCACCGTTGATCCTGATTCCCTTCCAAATACCAATTGAAGGGGGTCCAATGGATCTCAGGGTCACCGTACCGTTTTCCGATCCCACGGACAACTCTCCTTCCACGAATAATCCCCCGCTTTGTCCGAAATCAACCTCCACACCGGATGTGATCTCAAGTTCCACCCCTTGAAACACCATTATCGTTCCATTAACGATATAGGGAGATCCCGAGGGGTCCCAAATAGTATTGGTAACGATATCCTCCTCTACATATGAACCAGGCTGGGGTCCGCTTCCCTTTGATGATGGAATGATATTCAAGAAAGGAAAGACCAGGAGGAAGATTATCATTATTTGGACGAAACGAAAGATATTCATGCATCGCACCTGAGGGATTTCAGATGGTCATGTTCGTATTTAATCCTTCCAGAAACCTAAAATTCAAGGTATAGATCTGGAATTAACATACCAGGTGGACTGTAATTGATACTGGACCATGGGAAATGCTTTTATATCTCGAAAAATCGAGGACAGATAAAATATATAAATACCTGTGGATAGGTCAGGTGCAGTTACTACAGGGTTCGGAAGAAAGGTTATATCCCATCCTGTAACTCGGAAATCACATATCGGAGGTCGGCATATGCCATATAAGACACAGATTGCATCCTTGGCCCTTGTCATGATGATGACAGCTTTTGGACTTATCCTCCCATCTTCTAATGGTGAGGATATAGATTATTTCATGAACGATTCGATGATCACAGAGGACACGGTTGTCCTCAAGGGAGATGGAAGCGAAATATATGACTCTCACATGTTCTTCCAGATCGAGAGAAATGTACCCATTTCCTCAGCGGGAATGAAGATAAGCTCTCAAAACACCGAAGATGGCCCCTGGATCAAGGAACCATCAATTGATATAGGGGCGGATTCGAATTTGGATTGGTCCTTCGCCGGAACCGGATACGGTGATTTCGGGAGGAACTATGCATTCTCGGATGATAGTGTACTGAAGACCAATACATATACAGGTGCTCAGAACCAGATGCTTGGAAGTATCATCTTACCTGCCGAGGCCGATGTGATATCCGGAGAGATGTCAATAAAAGGAAGGTTCGATGCCAAGATCAGCAACATGAAGACCGTGGCAAACGCTGGTCAGATCAACTATGCACCACAATGGGTTGAAATCGGTGACCTCGATGGGGATGATCTTAATGATGCATTGGTCTCAACGGGTGCCAACGGTGACCTTTATACTTACATACAAGAAATCAGTGGTCAATACATAAAGACCAAGCTTACTAACCCCTCAACCTACAATGACTATGTTATTTATGATGTTAACAAAGACGGAGCAAACGATATAGTCTTCTCTACCTCGAACGGCATCTACTGGGTGGCAAATTCCGGATCCGGTTCATTTTCCTCCACCTCCTCTCAGATGACCTCATCTTTTACTCCAAACTTCCTGGGACTTGTGGATGTGGATGGTGATGGTGAGGATGAGATCGTCGGAGCCCTTTCATCATGGTCCTGGCCAACGACAAAGGTCGTGATATCATACCTGAAAAGGGCATCCGGTTCCACCTTCAACCTATGGCCTTTGTTCAACACTGGAAGCGGTTCAGGATCGGTGACACTACTCAATATCAAGTTCGGCGATTGGAACAATGATGATTATATGGATGTGTTCGCAGCTTATTCAGACAGGAACGTCTATGTGTTCGAAAATCCCGCCTATTCAGGATATTACAGCGATATTTCAAATATCACCTTCAAGTCAAAATGGGCTGCGACAAAGGTCTTTCAATCCGCCTATTCTATTCAAGGATGGGATGTTGGTGATGTGGATAATGATGGGAATGCGGATATCGCAATTGCTCCAGCCAGTGGTTACAACACGGATATCCATTACTATAACAACAAGGGAACAGGTACCTGGACCAGATACGATATCGTATCCTATTCCATATCCTACCCCAAGGATGTTACAATAGTCGATCTGAACGGGGATGGCAACCTGGATATCTTCTTCGCCGCAGGGAACTACTACTACTACAACAACATAGGATGGTGCAAGAATGGCGGGAATCCCAACAAGAGCAACTGGAATTCTTATACCCTGATGTCCGGCCATGATGATTCTGGTAGTGCAGCATTCACTGGAGATGTTGATTCCGACGGATACATTGACACGGGATATTTCTTCACCTCCAACAGACAGATAATCGTCTGGAAGAACTCTAACCCGCACGATGGGTCCAATATCGAAGCTGGATTCATCGAGGACGGCGGTCTTGCCCAGGTGAGTGACCTGGTTAGAGTTGATATGGACCTGGACGGCGATGACGATTTTCTAATAACAGCCTTCAGGAGCGGGACAGTTGGATGGTACGAGAACGATGGGACCCCCTTTGCAGATGATTGGCCCTTCTACAGGATCAATGGTGTCATAGTTGCAGGAGCAAAGGAGGTGGCTTACGGTGATATCGACAACGATGGAGATCTGGACGTTGCTGTCACCGCTTACAGTATGGGAAGGATCATGTGGTTCGAGAACCCCGGCAATCCTAAGAGCACATGGAAATACCACTATGTGGGATCCATGACCTATGCACTCGGCTGTGGACTCGGAGATATGGACGAGGATGGCAATCTGGATATAATCGTGTCTGCAGGGTATTACTATGCCGATGGTATCAGGATGTACAGTGCATCGGATCCTTACGGCAGTTGGTCCTCCTATTCTGTCGCTAGTTCCGTTTCCTACTGTGGAGCTATAAATATAACAGATATGAACAGGGACGGACACCTTGATGTCCTTGTAACGGTGAACGGATATTCCGGACAGGCGAATATCTACAGGAACCCCCTTCCGGGAAAGAACCCAAAATCGGGACAATGGCCATCGATCGCAGCTGTCTCAGGCCTCCAATATCCATATGAGGTTCTACCTGTAGATATAAACGATGATGGTAATCTGGATGTTGTGGTGTCTTCCAATTATGGTGGGATCAAGTGGGGTCAATGCCCCTCGAATGCGAACTCCACAGGTGGATGGTCCTCGTACACAATGGACAGTTCAATCAGCTATCCCTGGGGTCTGGATGTAGCTGATGTCGACAATGACGGATACGATGATGTCTTTGTAACATGCCATTATTGGTGGGCCACAGGAACCTATTCCTATGCTAGAGGTGTTTATTGGCTTGAGGAGACCGATGATCCATATTCCCCATGGATGAAAAGGACCATCGACACCACCATGAGAGAAACATACGGCATATCTGTATGTGATATGGATGAGGACGGTTCCCTTGAGATCTACGCCCTATCCATGTTCGATGATGATTTCAAATACAACCAGCCTACACTGAACTACCCGTCCAATATCAGGGTGGATCTGGCCTCTGATAACATTGTTGACTTCCAGACCACAGGCCATCTGAGGGGTGACCTTGAAATTGACATTGGAACACAGATCCAAAACATAATTGATACAAAACCATCATCGGTCAGACAGTTCAAGGACAGTTATGGCAATCCTATGATGGAGATGGACATAAACCTTTATTCAGCCTCTCTTGGAAGACTGACAGGATACGGGTTCGATATCAGGTATAATCTTACAGTTGATGTCGACAATAATGGGAAGATCAAAGATTCGATCAACAGACTTATCCCTGATTACAATGACCCCCTTGCCCAACCCCTCAGGATCTACATCACTTTCAAGGGCAAGTCAGAAGGGTCCGCGGTGATCTCGGACCTTCACCTTGAATACAATGCTCCACCCAAACTGGCCAAACCCCTTCCAACAATTCTCAAGGTCGATGAGAACAGTGTCAAGAAATTCACCATGGACCTTTCAGAATATTTCAAGGATGATTATGACCCGCCCAATCTCCTCAATTACAGGGTAGAGACCACCGGATTGAACAAGGAAAAGGTCAATGCTTATGTTGAGGATGGAACAAATGTCACCCTTGATTCCCGTATCGATGACGATTTCGACAGGGACACGAAAATGAGGATCATAGTAACGGACAACGGTGGACCTGGTGGAGCCTCCTCCAGGGATTATATCTCAAAGGAGATCACGATCGATGTCATTCCGGTGGATGATCACCCAGTAAGAGGGAATCAGACACTTCCATCAAGGTTGATAAGCTATGAGGGTGAAGAGGATGTCATGGTCCTTGACCTGAACACCCTTAACCTTTTCGAGGACCCTGACGATCCCCTGGGAACCGGGCTGCAATACTACTTAGTGGTGGACCCGGGTGATCAGGACCCCAGGGACCTCAGTAATGTTACAGTGAACCTGAGGAGTGGAAAGATCTTTGTCACCAGTAGTGGTGACTGGACCGGAATGAACATTCCCATAAGGGTTTGGTGCTATGACAACAATCTCATACAACCTGATTTCGACCCTTACCATGATACTTTGTTGGATATAATCAACATCAACGATCCTCCCACATGGAAGGTCCTACCAGACCTATCATTGAACGAAGATGAAAGTGAGGATGGTGCTTTCGACCTGACCCCGTTCGTTATGGATATCGATAGTGATCCAAGCAGGGACCTGGTATTCAAAATACTCTCTCAAACCAATTCCACCTATTACCAGATCTCTCTGGACCCGTTGGATTCATCCAGGGTGAACCTTCATTCCAGGATCCCGAACTGGAATGGATGGGTAACTGCCACCATCGAGGTTTCTGATGGCGAATATACTGCCATTACAACACTTCGGTTGGAGGTAACTCCACTAAATGATCTACCGATCCTGACGATCACCTATCCCATGGAGGATGCCTCCCTGGAAGAAGGACCGATATCGATCCAAGGCGATGCCTATGATGTGGAGGGTATAGACAGGGTGGAGGTCACATATTATGGGAAGACGACAATCCTGAAGGGGAAACGGTCCTGGGGAGAGACCCTTGAACTTCCCGAAGACGTAGATATCACCGAGATAACCTACGATATTCCCATCGTGGTTACCCTCTATGATCTCAATAATGCAAACGTAACCCAGACCGTTCATATTACCATGCTTCCTGCTTTGGACCAGGAGGATACTGATCCCGACAGGGATGGTTATCCGAATTCCAGGGACGACTTCCCATATGATCCATCGGAATGGAAAGACTCTGACAGGGATGGACTTGGAGACAACTCAGATGCATTCCCCATGAACCAGGAATGGCAGTATGACACAGATAAGGATGGTATCGCTGACAAGGCCGACGATTGGCCGTTCGACCCGGCCAACGATCCAACCGATCATAAACCAAAGACACAGAAGACTGAGGAGACAAACTGGACCGTCCCCATATTGTTCTTCATCCTTGCAATCGTTATTGCAGTACTTGCGATCCTTTCACTCATTGCCTTCATGGGAAAGAGGGCCGCATCCAAGGACCCAAAGAAAGCAGTTGAGTTCTATAAGAAGCAGGAGAAGAGAAGGGATCTGGTCCGGAAGTATTCCGGAAGAGATAAGCTGGAAGAGGTCCTTACAAAGACCCATTTCAATACTGAAGATAGCTTTGGAAGACCAACGGCATCCCCCTCTCCAATGCCTCTTCCCCAGTCAGGTAGAATGAACCTGCCTCCACCCAATATGATGCAGCCATCGAGGGCTCAACTCCCACCACCTGGAAGCAGACTCCCACCCCCACCTCAAAGAAGGTAAATACCTGTTTACCCTCGATCGGGTGTTGGACAATCACCAACACCCGATTCTATTTCTTATTTTATTTTTCGAACATATCACCTTTTTTGTATGAAAAATCATGATAGCAGGTTGTAATCCTTTTTCATACACCCGCAAAGCAGTGTCTCTAATTGACGATCTGTTTTGCTGGGTTTCGAAGTCACATAACTTATTTGATTGACGAGAGTGACTTACGAAAAAACCCGCTTAACATTTTCATCCTATGTTGTGAGCCTTTGGCTCATGAGGGTTTTTTTATTGAATATTACCTTAATAATTACCTATATCCAAGGTATCTCTCCATCTGGACATTGTTATCTGTACCCAAAAGCCTTAAAAGAATGGAAAAGTTGTCCCCATAGAACTTTTATATATTTTTTATCCATCTTGGTAACAATTGCGGGTTTCAGAACTTGCCAGTGTCCATTAGAACGGATGTGATGATTTGCGAATGAGTAAAACTATACCGATCGCCTTGATCCTGCTATTGATGACCTTCCTGCCACTGATCGATCTTGAGATCTCAGGCGAGCAGACATCGGAGTTCTATGATAACAGTAATAATCCCCTGGCTGGAGGGCCTGTTGAATTTCCAGGAGGAGAGGGCCTCGATGTAGAATACTATTTCAAAGTAGGAAGGAACGTCCCGATCTCAGAAGCATATCTCAATATCTCTACCTATAACTCCCACCTCGGCATGGCCCCCCTTGAGCCTTACGTGGATGTGGGAGTGGATTCCAATCTGGAATGGGAGTTCAAGGGAACCGGTTACGGCAAATTCGGACAGCTGGATTCATTCTCAGATGATAGATCACAGGTTTCCATATCTTACGGGTCAAATGGTGGATCGGATTCCTCCACCCATGTATTGATCCCAAGGGATTCAGAGGTCATCGATGGCAGTATCGATGTCAGAGGAAGGTTCCAGGACCCATCCAATATACCAATTTCCACATATACGATCGAAAAAGACCCTTCCTCTTTATCCATGGACGGCTTCGCAATGGAAAAAGGCGACATCGATGGAGATGGTGATATCGATGTTGTCGTAGCTGATACCAGGAATTCCAGGATCGTCTGGATCGAGAACCCAGGAGACAATGATGGTGATTGGAACCTGAATGTGATATATTCCGGTTCTGACACCACCAACTGCTATTCCATTGATGTTGGTGATATCGATGATGACGGGGACCTTGACGTTGCAGCCACTTCCTACTCAAGGGGGTATGTCATGTGGTTCAGGAACGACAATGACGGGTCTACATGGACGAGGTATCGGTTCAGGACAGGATTTACTTATGCTGGCAGGGTCCGTTTAGCGGATATGGACCAGGACGGGGATCAAGATATCGTGGTAGCCTCCTGGTACAATTATCTCTATTACAGGGATCCATTCCTCTACTGGTTCGAGGCTCCTGAGAATCCTAGTACAACATCAGGATGGACCGCTCATACCATTTCCGCCTCTCCCTATTATTATATGTACACCTATTCTAGTATGGATATTGGATATCTAAACGACGACGATTATCCTGACATAGTGCTCTCGACATATCCAAGATACTCATACTACGGCAACAACTTTCTCCATACCTATATCAATCCCACAACCACAAGTGGAACATGGAAAAAGACGATCATCGACTCCAACGCCCAGCAGATCTATTCCGTTGATATTGCAGACATCGATGAGGATGGTGACGATGATATTGTGGCTGCTTGCTATGGTGGTAATTCAATAAAATTGTACGATAATGTCAACAACGCAAGCTCATGGACTGAGAATACTCTTGTGTCCTTCACCAGACCTACATATGTTCTGGTAGAGGACATGAACGATGATGGTAAGCTTGATATACTAGCTGGAGGGGGGTCCGGAGTCTATGATCTTGCTGTCCTTCATCAGGGAACTTCATCCACAAGTTTCACAAAATATTCCATAACCACCAGCCTGATAGATCCAAGAGCCTTCACCCCTTTCGATATGGATGATGATGGCGACCTGGATATGATGGCTGCCGGAAGATCAGGCTCTCAACTGGTCCTAATAAATACTACCGACAAATCAACTCCAAGCCACGAGATAATCTGGCTGGCCGATGGCGGAGTGAAGGACATCAGGGGAATGGATTATCTTGACATGGATGGCGACGGAGATCTGGATGTGTTATTCTGCGGTTATGGTACCGGTTATGTTGGTTGGCTGGAAAATGACGGGACACCATTCAGCGGGGCCGGAGCGATCCATAAGATAGGAAGTATAGGCAACCCCATAGAGACCATGGCAGCCGATGCAGATGGGGATGATGATATGGATGTTTTCGTCCTTAGCTCCGGTGGAGTGGTCCTCTGGTTTGAGAATACAGGGGCAATATACTCTACATGGCCCAGTTCAATAATAGGTACGGGGATCCCTAGCGCATATTCAATGTATGCCGGTGATTTCACCGGAGATGGCAAAGCTGATGTCGTTACAAGTTCTGCGACAGGATACAGCAACGGGCAGATCAGACTTTATAAGAGCCCTTCCGATCCGAAAACGACATGGCCCCGGAATTACATTGCAAGTTCCCTTTCATATCTCAAACGGATCTGGGCAGATGATATGGACCTCGATGGTGACCTGGATGTACTTGCTGTCATGGGAGCTTACGGTTCCGGGACTGTTGTCTATTACAAGAATCTGGTGGAGATCAAGGACCCGATGAGCGGAACCTGGGGTGCTATTCAAGTTGGAGGAGGGCTTTACTATCCTGAAGATGTGAAGACCATAGATATCACTGATGATGGCTACCCGGATGTAGTAGTTACAGGATCATATTATTATTCAAAGGTCATGTGGTTCCAGAACCCGCTGGGAAAACAGGTATCCTCTTGGACCTCCTACGTCCTATATTCTAGTGCTTACACATGGAGAATAGGTGTCGGTGATATCGGGAATGATGGATATGCGGATATCATTTTCAATATAGGTTCTACTTCCTCTCCAAGTTCAATATACTGGTTGGAAGAAGGAGTGGATTACAGACAGAATTGGAATCTCAGGGCTTTGGGCGGATATTCAGGGACTTGGGCACTTGGAATAGTTGACCTTGAAGGAGATGAAGTACCGGAAATACTGTCAACCTCCAGGTCCCTTGATGAGATCAGGGCCTACAGATTGAACGCAGTCTTCCCTAGCGGTATCGGACTGGATGTGGGATCCGATTCATCTGTATCCGATTGGGAGAATTCTGGCTCACTGAAAGGGGCCAAAACCGTGAATATCAAGGATTATCTCCAATCCACTGTTGATAGTGAACCTAACTCCGTATCTATCAAAAAAGATACATGGGGGACCAATATGCTGGACATCCCCATTGAACTATCTTCCACATCCTCTGGCAGGGTCCAGATGGAGGATATCCATATCAGATACAATGCCACTGTCAGGATAGATCAGGATGGTCAGAGGAATCCACTTAAGGATGCGATCAACCGCCTGATACCAGATTATGTAGATGATGAGGATACAAAATTGAGAATTTATGTGGGTGTAGGGGCCAGATCGGAGGGCATGGCATATATTAGCGACCTTCATGTGGAATACAACGCCATCCCCAAACCGGCCAAGCCAATGGAGGAGCTAAGACTCAAAGAAGATGAGAAGAAGAAATTTGATTTCGACCTCAGGGATTACTTCAAGGACGATTATACCGCACCTCAGGACCTGGAGGTAGATATCAAACTTACCGGGTCAAAGGCTGATATGGTGGATGTGGAGATAGTGAATGGTAAACTGTCCATTGATGCCAGCATCTCCCCGAATTTCTACACCAGGATGTCGGAACCATACGATATCTATGCCATATTTTCGGTTACAGATGACGGTGGACCGAACGATGTTCCCTCAAGGACATATGTTACGAAACCCTTCCCCATAATCGTAGAGCCTGTCAACGATGATCCTGTTGCCACAGGTCAGAAACTACCAGATCTTTACGCCTGGGAGGGTGAGACCACGATCGTCGTTGATCTGGCAGACTACGAGCTGTTCATGGATGTCGATAATGATCCGATCCTCTACGATATTTTCATACCTCCCCCAGAGGAGATCCCCGGATACAATGAAACAGCTGATCTTGATGTCAAACTCAGGGGTACTGAAATTGAGGTGTACCTGAATGAACTTTCTGATTGGACTGGAATAATCCCACTCAAGATCTACGGAACAGACGACCACCAGTTCAACATCTATCAGACACCAAATGTCAAAACGAATATAATCATCAACAACACAAATGACCCACCCCATTGGACAGAGATCCCCTCTATAACATTGGAGGAGGACAGGCCAATGAATAGGATCATGGAGCTCACCCAGTATATCTGGGATATAGATTCAGGTCCATCTGACCTTCTGGTTACCATCGATGATTATACTCAAAAATCATTTGTAACCTTTACACTGGAGCACCTGATGAGCGGTCAAACCTACATCAACTTCAAGCCAAGGGTCCAGAACTGGTACGGATCATCCACAATTACGGTGAGTGTCAGTGATGGTGACTTCATAGATGCGATCTCCTTTGACGCAACAATTATGCCCGTGAACGACCCTCCATCTATCACAATACTCGAACCATCAGAGAATCAGAGAGTAGAACCTGGTCCCTTCTCCATAGTAGGGGAAACTAAGGATGTAGAGGGAATTAAATGGGTGGAGATCCTCTTCGAGGACGAATGGGTCAAGGCTATTGGAAAAACCTCATGGGGTCTGACCCTGATGGCTCCTCAATACAATCAGATGAAAGAGGGCATCCCCATTCAGGTGAGGGTCTTTGACGGTGAGGATTACGCCTATGGATATGTGAACATCACCATCCTGAAATACATACCCACAGAGTTGTTCGATACTGACAATGATGGATATGATGACATCCTTGATGATTTCCCGTTCGATCCCTCTGAATGGAAAGATAGTGACAGGGATGGAATAGGTGACAATTCCGATCCTTTCCCCGAAAATCCTGCATGGAAAACCGATTCAGACAAGGATGGTTTTGCAGATGCAGCGGATACAAATATCTTCGATCCAGAACTCTGGAATGACAACGATGGGGATGGAAGGAACGACCAGGACGGACCCATAAAGAACAGGAACGCTAGTCCGAAAGAAGAGGATGCCACCTGGTTCTGGCCGATATTCCTGTTCGTACTCGCGATCTTGTTCGCCATTCTATCGATCCTTTCCCTTGTTGCATTCATGATCAAGAGATCGGCCTCCAAGGATCCGAAGAAGATGGCAAGGTTCTACAAGTTCGAACAGAAATGGAGAGATGCCCAGAACGTCCTGATCGAGAAGGGACCTTTCGCTAATATGAGTGGAAAGGTTTCTGATACCGTGTCGCAAACAGGCCCAACACCATCTCCAACACTTTCCGGACCTTCTCCTGTAAGGTCTCCATCACAGGTCGGATCCGGAATATCCAGGCCCGGTCTTCCTCCGGGTAACATGAGACCTCCGATCAACAATAGACCTTGAGAGGTCCATTTCGAGAAGCATCAAAATCCTAAATAGGAGAAAGGGTCTTACCAGATTCACCGTGGGTTGTCCGCCACGCCTGGGGGTGTCTGTTCTGTTGCTCGATGAACTTGTGGAATGTGGAGCTTTGAGATTCGGGGATTTTACCCTTACATCAGGAAAGAAGAGCAGATATTATGTTGATATAAAGAAAGCCTCATCCAGACCAGAAGTTCTCAGCAAGATAACAGAGGGCTTCCACGGATTCCATATCGAATGTGACCGTGTTGCAGGTGTTGAACTGGGAGCAGTCCCTTTGATCGTTGCCTTCTCTTTGAAAACAGGTGTTCCCTTTGTAATAGTACGGAAAACCGGAAGGGAGCATGGTACAAAAAGGAGTCTGGAAGGAGAGATCAAGAAAGGGGATAGGGTCTTGCTTCTCGAGGATGTGGTCACAAGCGGTGGTTCTGTTGTTCAGGCCATCGATAGAATAGAGGAGGAGGGAGGACAGGTCGTATCCGTTATAACTGTTGTTGACAGAGAGGAAGGAGGAACTGAAAAGGTTGCGTTGAGAGCTCCTTTCAACGCCCTGGTCAAAGCTAGAGACCTCCTTGCTGAAGCAGATAAACTAGAGGTTGGTTAACCTCTGGAAGGGGATCATATGAAGGTTCTGATAATAGGAGGGGGCGGAAGAGAACATGCATTGGCCTGGAAGATCAGAAAATCCAGATGGGTCAACAAGGTCTATTGCGCCCCGGGAAATGCAGGGATCTCAAAGGTAGCCAGGTGCAAGGACATTGCTGCTACGGATATTGAGGGGCTACTTGCCTTTGCAAAGGAAGAGAACATCGACCTAATCATCGTCGGACCTGAACAACCCCTATCGATGGGTATAGTTGACCGATTCCAGGAGGAAGGGCTGAAGATCTTCGGCCCCACCAAGGCAGCTGCACAATTGGAATCCTCCAAGACATTTGCAAAAGAGCTAATGGAAAAATATGGTGTACCAACTGCCATGTCCAGGACATTTAATGACCTTGACCTGGCCAGGAGATATATCAAAGATACTGGGGGCCCCCTTGTTGTCAAGGTTGACGGATTGGCAGCAGGTAAGGGAGCCTTTCCATGTGATGATGAACTCGAGGCCCTGGATGTCATCGATGAGATAGAGAAAGGTCTTTTCGAGAAGACCGGGTCGAAGGTCTTGATAGAGGAATATCTCTATGGTGAGGAAGCATCCATCCTAGCATTCTCTGACGGAAAGCATATTATCCCCCTTGAATCCGCTCAGGACCATAAAAGGGCTTTCGACAATGATGAAGGACCCAACACGGGTGGAATGGGTGCTTATTCTCCCGCTCCAGTTGTCACAGAGGACATCGCATCAAGGGTCTATGATGAGATCCTTGTCCCAGTTGTGAAAGGTATGGCCTCGGAGGGTACTCCTTACAAGGGCATCCTCTATGCAGGCCTGATGATCACCGAGGATGGGCCTAAGGTCATAGAGTTCAACTGCCGATTCGGCGACCCGGAGGCACAGGCGGTAATTCCCCGCATGGCCACGGACCTGATCAAACCGATCATGGCTTGTTGTGATGGAACACTTGACAAGGTCAAGTTCCGCTGGTCAAAGAACAAATGCGTATGTGTTGTCCTTGCATCGGGTGGTTATCCAGGAATCTACAGCAAGGGTTTTACAATAAAAGGTCTTGAAAAATTGGACGTGATGGAGAATATTATTGCTTTCCATGCAGGCACAGGTTTCGATGGAGAGCTTAATACCATTACAAGTGGTGGCAGGGTCCTTGGTGTATGTGGTTTGGGTCCCACGATCAAGGATACCATCAATATCACTTACAAAGCTGTGAAGAAGGTAGAGTTCGAAAACTGCTTCTTCAGGAAGGATATTGGCAAGAAAGCCACATACCATCTTGATGGAATGTAGACCTTACCTACTCTTCATCATCCGTTCCGGATGTAGTTAACTCATCTCTCTTCTTCCTTGAAATGGCCATTATGACGATCATGACAATTATCACCACCAACACAATGCTGGCTATTGCAACGAAGATAAGAATATTATCATCACCGTCGTCGTTATCGTCATCATCACCAACATGACCAATGAGAACGGATATCTCTGCTGTCTCTTCATCCGATCCCAGCAATATTTCCCCATCCTTCTCTATCCAGGCATTGTAAGTCAGATGAGTGTAGGTTTTAAGGTCTACCTCGGATGCGTCCGCCCTGTATTTTCCTATCTCGTACATATCCAGGACCAGAGGGAACGGCAGCCCGCATGCGGCGTTCTCTCCATAGTCACATGGCAGGATCCTTGCTTTGACAATAGCACCAGGTGGAACATTTGAGGCCTCCACAAAGATATACAGGATCTCTCCATCCATTTCCATATAGACATTATCGATGGATGGATCTTCAGAGGTGTCAGGTAACTCTTTCGGAGTTGCTATGACCACAACACTCCATCTAAAGAAGTGACCCGATGAATTGATATCTATATGGAAGGAGTAGGTACCATTCGCTGTATCAGGAACCTCAACGGTCAGGGAGACATTGTCCCAGAACCTTACCCTTGTACTATCAAGCGATCCGTTCTCAGCAACATCTCCTGAAAATGTAACATCATATTCCAGGTCACCCAATTTAACATCTCCCAGGGTGAGATTCCATCCCTCAGGGAGGTCCGGTGTGGAGATAGTGTAGATGATATCATCGAATGGAGAATCATCGAATTGGAACCTTTCAATAGTAAGGTTGACCAGTTCCTCACCAGGGGAACCTATCCTGAGAAGGTCGCTGCCCTCCTTTATATAGACCTCAGGTTCTGCTCCAGGCAGGTAAGATGTAGACTGGAGGACCTTCCCCATATCATCGTATAGAACAGCAACAATACCTTCACCTTCATTAGGTAAGGGGATCGAAAAGTGGACAGCATTTCCAGGAGATAGATCAGAAATGGGTCTTGTCGAGATCGTCTCCAGGAACCGATGAGCGATCGGGATGCCCTCCATATTCCTCATATTGGAGTGGGTCTCCACACGCTGGACCTGAAGGATCCCTGAGATGTCCTCCGTATATACCGATCCCAGACCAAGGGAGATATTCAACGATTCGGTCTCGGTTGTGATCATTATGTCTACGGGTGGAGTGTCCCTTGCAGAGGCATTCTCGATCATGGAAATTAAATCAGTACGCATACTGCCATCCAAGAAAGATTGTTCATCTCCGCCTTTCATCCTATCGTAAGTGTGATCAACGAACATGTCCGGAGTGGACGTAACACCAAGTTCGGTCGCTTTTGCCTGGGATGGAACATCGTCATAGACATACATTATGAAATCGAAATCGAGGATATTCTCATTATACAGCCTCTCAAGGGCCTCCTCCACATAAACGCAGGGACCGCATGTCGTCTGGGTGAACATCTCGACAAGGACCCTGTGATCCTCCCAGGTCGGAGGATCCCTGATGGTTATGTTTATCACAACAGGGTCGTAGGGTTGTCTGTAGATCTCGGGGGCTTCCTGGTCGTATTCCACAGTGATCGTAACTGTATAATCATCTGGAACAGATGTGTTGAAGAGAACTGAGCTTCCGAATCCGGCATGGGGAGCAAGGTCCACCTCTGATTGAACTTTCTGATCCTCCCTACCGGTTATATTCACGATGACGGTTACATTGAAGGCTGTTCCGGTACCTCTGTTATTAACGGAGAAATCAATGGTGAGATTTGCTCCTGTGTAGAATTCATATGGATCAGCAATTGGTATATCCTCACCATCATTCCCGAGATCAGCGGTAAGCTCCATATCCGGAATGGGCCACGAATTGACGGTAACTTCCCATTCTTCATATGCCATCATACCATCCTTATCCACTGTAAGGTTCAGAGTATAGGATCCATCGGAGGGAATGGAAACAGAAAGACTGAATTCTCCCGCGATATCGGTCGTTGTTGTATTTTCTATAGCTTCCCCGTCAACGGTCAGGTTGACTTTTGCTCCTGTGACATTCTCATCAAGATCATCTTTTACCTTCCCTGATACAGTGATCGTTTCGTTAGGGTATACTGTCGTACTGTCAGCATCAGCATCTACAGTAATCATCGTTGCCTTTCTGACAACTGTGACATTAAGTTCATGGGAATCCAGATCAGCAGGGTATATGAACGATCCGCTCGATCCATAATCAACAAAGAAATGAAAAGAATAGAGAAGAGCAGGTTCCGTAGTTCCGTACCCACCACTGGGAATGAAAGCGTAGAATGTCCCTCCGTCCCCTGAATCGGTCATGGTGATCGGCGCCTCGCATAAACCTCCGGTTCCATCCATATTGTTATGGCATACCTGCATATCGATCCCAGTGATCGCTTCATCTGCAACTAAAAAGGTTGCAGATACGTTGATTTCATCTTCAAAGGATGGATCCTCCGGATCAAATGCCACCGAAGAGAAAACCGGAGGAGCAGCCTCTGAATCTCCAGTTATCAATATTCCACCTGCCATTGACAGGATCAAGATCGAAAGGACAAGAAATGCATCACCCTTGCGTAACATGAAAGCTGATTGTGATTGCTTCAAGATAAGTTTAACGTGAAATACAGTACCAATAATATAAAAAATAAAAAAAAAGCCCACCCCGGAGGGTGGGCTGGAGTATGGGAGGCTTATCGTTCTTTCAATCAGAGACCATCGTTGTCTGAATCCTCGACATGGCCGTCGGTGGAGTCACCGCCGCCGGTCTCGACACCATCGATAAGCATGTCATTGTCGGTATCCCAGTCATTGGGATCAAGACCAAGGGCCAACTCGGCGTTGTCCCAGAGACCATCACCATCGGTGTCAGGGTTGTTGAAGTCGGTTCCCATGGCCATCTCGTCGGTGTCGGTTATCCCGTCACCGTCGTCGTCCACATTACCGTCACCATCACCATCACCGTTACCTCCCTGTGCCGGACCACTGCCAGCTCCGCCGGAATCTCCGCCGCCATTACCGCCGCTGCCAGTCCCGTCATTGTCGGAATCGGTGAGATGTCCATCGGTGGAGTCACCGCCGCCGGTCTCGACACCATCGATAAGCATGTCATTGTCGGTATCCCAGTCATTGGGATCAAGACCAAGGGCCAACTCGGCGTTGTCCCAGAGACCATCACCATCGGTGTCAGGGTTGTTGAAGTCGGTTCCCATGGCCATCTCGTCGGTGTCGGTTATTCCGTCACCATCGTCGTCCACATTACCGTCACCATCACCGTCGCCGTTGCCTCCCTGAGCAGGGCCATTACCTTCTCCACCGGAATCTGCTCCACCATTGCCGCCGCCGCCAGTTCCGTCATTGGAGAAATCCCAGGGCCAGGAATCATCAGGATCAAGCATTCCGTCACCATCGGTGTCGGGGTTGTTGGGATCAGTGGGTCGATAAACGTTCTCACCGGTCTCACTGTCTACACCAGCAAGTCTGAAATATTCATCATAGTTCAGATAGGGGACCTCGACCTGAGTTCCGGTGGCGAACTCTTCACCACTGAAATAATCAAAATCATCATCTGCATCTGCGGGATCCGTGGGGTCAAGTGAATTGTCAACTTCCCATCCATCGGGAAGACCATCGCCATCAGTGTCCCAGTTGTTGGGATCGGAACCTGCCACAAACTCATCGAGATTGTTCAACCCGTCCATATCCGGATCGAAATCCCAGTCATTCCCCTTCAGGGGATTCAATGCTACAGCCATACCCATGATAGCTGTAAGTCCAAGCATGATTGCCAGACCAATTACTAGTTTCTTCATTTCAAAGCCTCCATTTACTATCTACAAGATACCATTCGCTGTTTATGATATATATAGCTTTTGAAACGAACGCTGAACAGAATCCTGAAAAATGAGATCGAGGACATGAGAGAAAAAATGAAATAATCACATTTTTAATATATAAGAAATAATCTTATATTATAATCTTAAATAATATTTAAATGAAATAAAATAATTGGGGAAAAAAGATCCGGAGTTTATTCCCGGACCTTGATCCCAATCGAAAATAGATCCTTCCGATCTAACTTGAAAGAAGTGGATTCCAGCTGAGTTTCACAGGAGCATCTGTCCTGTCCATCTCAAGTGTTACCCTTAGTTCATTGTTGTAGAATTCTACGTAGAAACCCCTTACAAGCGATGTATACCTGGTTACCCTCTTACCGTAAGAGGTCAGCTTCCTATCGAGAGGAGCGATCAACCCGGAGATCTCAAGCTCCTTGATCTTCTTGTAGGTACCTGCAAGCGGTGTTCCCAGATCTATCGAGAGCTCCTGCGCGGTGCAGGGTCTCTTCTGAGTAGCGGCTATTATCTTGAGTGCATTCCCGTCGGACAATATCTTGGATGTCTCGAGTATCTTCATGGTTATTTTCCCCCGTATGTGCATACATATACATACTTGCATATATATGTTTCGTCATATGCATGAATATTCATAGATGTTGATATATGCTATATGGAATTTTCGCGGGTTTTTTACCCTCATATACCCCTTCAAGGGTCAATGAAGGCCGGATCGAAGGGGAAAAACGGGTTTGTTGTCGATGAAATGCTTTGGAAACTGGGGAGGTTCCTCAGGATAGCTGGCTTCGATACATTGATGCCTCGACCGACCACTGATGAGGAGCTTGCAAAGATCTCCATGGATGAAGGTAGGGTCCTGCTCACCAGGGACAAGGACCTTTCGAACAGGAATGATGTGATCTCATTCAGGATCAGGGAAGAACACCTTGTTGATCAGTTAAAGGAACTTAAAGATGGACTCGATCTAGGGTTATTCAAGAGAAATGGATCAAGATGTCCTTCCTGCGGGTACATTCTTCGATCCAAGATGAAAGAGGAATTTGGACAGGACATACCTTCCGGCATACCTCCAAAGGTTTTCGATAGGATCGATATGTACTATGTATGTACAAAATGTGGGAAGTCATACTGGAGGGGAAAGCACTGGGATGGGATATCCAACGTTCTAGATAAGTTCGACCTTCTTCCGGACCAATGACTAGACCCAAAGATTATTCTATATCGTACCATTAGCAAGTTGGAAAATGGATCGGAGCAGATGATCGTCGACGAGATGACCTACAGAGAGATCTACAACGATCTCAGACATTACGAGGACATTGACAGACTCTATAAGAGATATAAGAGGTCAAAGAAGTACAGCTGGGAATTCTTTCTGGTAGTATATACCCAGAGGGCCATCAGGGATGTGACAGCTAACTTCCAGAGGGTCAAGTCCAAGTCAAGGGCCCTTCAGAATAAATGGAAGAAGGGAATATCCCTCTTGGAGATATCACAGGAGCTCGATTTCTCACCTGTGATGACAGCGTTCATTATACTGACAAGCCAGGAATACGGTAGGACCGGATTCAGGAAAATGATCAATGATCCAGGTTCCGTGGAGGACAAACGACTCTCAAGAGAGCTCAGGGAGATAAGGGAAAAGGATCCTATCTATTCACCTGAGGGCAACGAGGTCCAGAGGAAGAGGGGTGTGAAAGGGGAAGCAATCCTGAAGACATGGCTTGACAGGCAAGATGTGAAATACAAGCGAGAGGAGGACCTGAGAGAACAGGGGGGCAAGACACCTGATTTCCTGCTTGAGAAAAATATATACTTCAGGGGGGAAGAGGTGAACTGGATAGAGTCAAAGGGATCCTTCGGCGATCTCCGAGAGATCAATAAGAACCTGAAGAAACAGCTAAGGTCCTACAGAGAGCTATTCGGTCCTGGAATGGTGGTGTATTGGTTCGGTGTGGTCGATGATGCACCAGTGGAAGAGGGGATCGTCATCGAGACCAGAGAGGTGCTTGACGATCATTGGGATTTCGATTGATCATTTTCTAATTTGTATCTGATGATACTATTCTTGAGTTCATCCATGGTCCTTCCCTCGATTATCTCATAATCATGGAACTCCACCCTATCCTTATCCTTTAAAAGGGATGCAAGGTCAAGCATCATTCTGATCCTACCCTCCCGATCCATGGGGAGAGACTTGTTGGGATCCACTTCCCCTCCTTGGAGTGGTATGAAAAGGAGTAGGTGTATATCTGGTAGCGCTTTCAGGACATACCAGGCCATCTCGGTCACCAGGTCAGCATCTACATCACCGGAGACAATGAAGGTCCCTCTGGAAGGATCGAACTCAATTACCCTGAGAACAGATGAAGGTGGTATCTCCTTCTCGGTCAAGACCTTGAACTGGATGAAACCATCGATAGACCTCATGCAGATGGAAGATGCGGATGGGATCACGACTCCTTTTTCCTTTATGCTTTCCATAAGTTCGGACATCCTGTCCATTACCGGAATGTCCGGAGGTCTAACTGCCACCTTCATGGTGGAGTTGTTGAGAGATAAAGGTCCGGGAGGTGCAAGTCCCTGTCCGGGATCCAACTTCATGATATCTCTTTTCATTTCAACACTCAGGAACATTTTGAATAATAGCAGGAATGACAGATAGAGCATCCATCCTGATATACAAGGGAGTTACCGCATTCCGGACAGACACCCACAATTATCCCATCATCATCTGAATGAATATCATCACCATTGTCCTGATCAGAATAGAATTCAAGGGTGGGTGCAGTTGTCCTCTCCTCTTCTATGGAGGGGGGTTGACCCATAAGATACTTCTCCATTGCCCTTGCCATCCCATCCGGGCATGAAAGGACCGCTTCTTCCGCCATACCCAGGGGAGCGTTCTTGGGGTTTGGACACCTGATACCTTTCAATTGTTTTACGATCTGCCACGGATCGACCCCGGACCTCATTGCCAGAGAGGCCTGCCTTGCAAGGGCCTCTATCTGTGCAGCTGCACAGCCTCCGCCCTTCCCCAGGTTGGCGAACATTTCGAACGGACCGAACCTGTCAGCATTGATCGTCACATAGAGAGCACCGCAACCAGTATCCACCCTCCCGGTTACACCCTGGATGATCTTTGGTCTTTCCCTGGGTTTCAGGACACCCGTGTCCATACCTGTCTTCTTCTTCTTTATGGTGGACAGGACCTGTTCCTCTCTAGAACCGTCCCGGTATATTGTAACTCCTTTACAGCCAAGTTCATATGCAAGCATATAGACCTTCTTCACATCTTCCTTCGTGGCCTCATGGGGAAAGTTCACTGTCTTGGAAACCGCATTGTCAGTGTACCTCTGGAAGGCCGCTTGCATCTTGGTGTGCCATTCAGGAGTTATATCATGAGCGGTCGCGAAGATTGTCTGGTACTTCTCAGGGACTGATTGGATCCCTCGGACGGTTCCCTTATCGGAAATCTTTTGCATAAGATCCTCACTGAAGAAACCCTCTCTTATCGCCACTTCTTTGAAGTAGGAATGGGCCTCCACCATCTGTGTCCTGTCCATTACGGTCCTTTTGAACACAAGGGCAAAGAGAGGTTCAACACCGGATGAGGCTCCTGCAATGATTGATATAGTACCTGTTGGTGCAATTGTGGTTGTGGTGGCGTTCCTTATGGGTTCCGCCCCTTTTTTATCGAAAATGGAACCCTTGAAGTTGGGAAAAGGACCCCTGACCTTGGCCAGTTCCATTGACATCTTTGTGGATTCCTCCTTGATGAAGGACATGACCTCATTTGCCATCTCCACAGCTTTCTCGGAATCGTAGGGAACTCCAAGTTTGAACAAGAGATCGGCCCACCCCATTAAACCAAGCCCTATCTTTCGGTTTCCCTTGGTATTCTCCTCTATTTCAGGAAGAGGAAAATTGTTCATATCGATCACATTGTCAAGAAAATGAACGGAATTTCTTGTCACTTCCCTGAGTTGGTCCCAATCCAATTTCCCGTCCTTGACCATGACAGATAGATTGACAGAACCCAGATTGCACGATTCATAAGGCAGAAGGGGTTGTTCTCCGCAGGGATTGGTGGACTCTATCTCCCCCACATGAGGGGTTGGATTGTCTCTGTTGATCCGGTCTATGAACACTATCCCGGGTTCTCCGTTCTTGTGAGCCTGATTGACAATTAGTTCGAAGATCTCCGGAGCGGATTCTTTACCAACATTCCTTCTATCCCTGGGATTGACAAGATCGTATTCTCCTCCATTCTTCAGGGCATCCATGAATTTATCGGTCAATGCAACGGAGATGTTGAAATTGTTCAGTTTCTTGTTATCATCCTTTGCAGTGATGAAATCCCTGATATCCGGGTGGTCCACTCTGAGAATTGCCATATTAGCTCCTCTTCGGGTCCCACCTTGTTTGATCACATCAGTTGCAGAATCGAAGACCTGCATGAAGGATATGGGACCTGAAGAGACGCCCTTGGTGGATTTCACAAGATCGTTCTTCGGTCTTATCCTGGAGAAAGAGAAACCAGTCCCACCTCCGGATTTATGGATCATTGCTGTATGTTTTACCGTCTCGAAGATACCGGGGAGGGAATCTTCTATGGGGAGAACGAAACAGGCCGATAACTGCTGGAGTTCCCTTCCTGCATTCATAAGTGTCGGGGAGTTTGGTAGGAATTCCCTGTTGATCATCATATTATAGAAAACCTCAGCGGTAGCGTCCAAATTCGCCTTCTTGTCATAAATGGTGTCCGCTTTTGCTATATTCTCTGCTACCCGGAAGTACAACTCCTTCGGTGTTTCCACAACTTTCCCGGTGTCGTCCTTCCTCAAGTACCTTCTCTTCAATACTGTTAGTGAGTTCTCGGTGAGATTGGGTTCCCTGAGCCGTTCGATATTCATTTCCTGCCACCATCCTTCCTGAAAGTGTACCCTAAGAGGTCTATAAACCCGGAGCGCGGACCGCCCCCATCTCCCCGACAGATAGGAGCTGCCCAAAAAGTAGCCGTTCCAATACCCAGGCACACCTTCCGGAACCGGTAAATTCTACGATGGAAGGAGCGATTATAAGGATGATTGACAGTGGACCAAAAGTATTTTGCGAACACAATGAATCAATTGATGATTGGGGTGTTTTGTGGGGATTTTTCCACATTTTCGGAATGGGGTAGAAAAGAATATATTATTAGTTGGACAAGTAGTGAGTACCTGGTGAGAAGGGATGATCGCATCCAACGAACGAAGAAGGGCCAAGTATATCGGCAGGAAAGATGAGCTTGACCTTCTGAACCAAATCCTAGACGAGGTCCGATCCGGTAAAGGAAGGCTTGTCCTTGTTGCTGGTGAGGCTGGGATAGGAAAGACCAGACTCATCCAGGAAATGAAGGAACAACCTAATTTCTCCGGATTCAACTTCCTTATAGGTAGATGTCTTTATTTCAAGGATACGGACATATATCTTCCTTTCAAGGAGATGTTCACCCAGTATTCGAATATCATGAAGGACATGAATGCAGAATCCCCATTCTCCCCAAGGATGGGAGACCAGCGTTATGACATGCTGACATCTCCTGATGGAGATTTCTTACCCATGTCACTAATCCCGGCTGAGATAGACCAGCCAGCACCAGAAGAGGATGAGATGCGGGTGGAGGGGTTGCTTGAGTTCGATAAACTATCCGATTTCATTTTCAAATTTTCAAAGAGAGGACCTCTTTGTCTTTTCATTGACGATCTTCATTGGGCCGATCCTCCATCAATAAAATTCCTCCAGTATCTGGCCCAGAATATTCTGGACCAAACTATTCTAATAATCTGTACATACAGACCTGAAGACCTTTTCTGCGGTGAGGATGCACCTCATCCTCTTGCGGAACCCTTGAAGAGGCTATCAAGGGACAAACTGTATGTTCCGGTAGAGCTCAAACAGCTCTCAAGGGAAGAAACGGATAAACTACTGCGGAACATACTCGAGATAGAGAAGGTTCCTCCTACTTTCAGTGAACTGATATTCTCAAGGACCTCTGGTAACCCCTTCTTCGTAGAGGAGGTCCTGTATTCTCTGCTTGAACGGAATATAATCGATCCACTGACCCCTGATTGGCATAAGAACATAGATCCAGATACGATTTCTCTTCCAACGACGCTCAGGGATATCATTCTCAGGAGGATGCATTGGCTCCAGGCCAATTCCATCGCCGTCATCAGATTATCCTCGGTCTCATCCGGGACAAGGATCACTTTTGAAGTGATCAAGGATGCATTGAAGATGACGGACGAGGAAGTGCTGGAGGCTATTGAGGAGCTTGTTCAGGCAAAATTCCTCAAAGAGGTCAAGGAGGATGAAAGCTATGAGTTCGAGAACCCTGTTATTCAAGAGGTCATCTACTCGGAACTCAATCACAGCAGAAGGAAGTTCCTCCATACAAAGATGGCAAATGTCCTAGAGGCTAGATTCGCCCAGAATCCCTCTCACTGGGGAAATATCGGCATTCATTTCTACAAAGGAAAGGAATACGAAAAAGCCCTCCATTATCTGATCAATGCATCCACCTATTTCCAGAAGGTATCACCACACAAAGCCCTGGAATATCTGCATATGGTACTTTTCTGCATTGAGAAGCTCCCTCAATCGGATTCGGTCAAGGACCAGAACCTGAAGGTACTTCTGGAGATCTCCAACCTATGCCTTAAGATCTGGGATTGGGACCGTTCAAAGGAATTCGCTGAAAAAGCATTGAACCTTGCTACAGTGATCCGGAGACCAGTTGAAAGGTTCAAGGCCAAGGTCAATATAGGTGAGATCCTCAGGTTCAAGGGAGAATTCGATAAGGCCCTTGCCATATACCAGGATATCATCTCATCCACAGGTGATGAGGACTCGGAATCATTCGCAAAGGCTTACATGGGGATCGGCTATGTGAAATGGAAGAGGGGAGAGTTCCCCAGGGCTCTTGAGATGTTCTCCAAATCCCTGCAATATGCGAAATTGGAAAACAATCTCAACACCATTGGTACCCTATACATAGACATTGGGAACGTCTTCAATCATAGAGGTGACATGAAAAAAGCCATCGATTACTACACCAGGGGCATCAGACATCTGGAATCATACGGCAATATCATAGAAGCATCCAGAGGATACAGTAACATGGGTGGAGTTCACCTTCAACTTGGGGAGATGGAAGAGGCCGAGAAGAACCTGGATATGGCCATCAAGAAGGCAAAGGAGCAGGGTAGGCAGGAACCATGGTGGCCCATGATACTCAAGATCAAGCTGAGAGCCCTGCAGAACAGATTCAAGGAAGCTGATGATGCATTCGAGAGGGTATCCGAGGACCTGAAGGGAAAGGACGATCAGGTCGGTCTTGCATCTTCTTTGATGTATGTCGGTCTATCAAAGACAAGGGAAGGTAAGTATGAAGAGGGAGAGACATTCCTTGTCAGGGCAATATCCATTTTTGAATCTCTCACAGTTCCGTTCGATCTTGCCCGAACCAAGGATCTATTAGGTGACCTCTATATGAAGAACTCGAAGTTCGATGAGGCAAAGACCTTTTACAGTGAATCCTACCAGGCATTCAAGGAGATAGGGGCAAAAAGATATGCAGAAGAGGTCCGTGGAAAGCTCCTTGAATTAAGGGGTGGAGACGGATATATTTAATAAATTCTAACAACAAGTTCAAATCCGGCTCCACCCAGAATACTATCATTAAATGAGATGTAGTTACATCGATAGTATAATAGGCGCCGGGAGCCGGACATTCGTAAAAAAGTAAACCCAAGTGATTCTGATCACTTTTTTACTTGCCAGTGATTAATTATTGATTACACGGCTCCCTTTGATTAGAAAATAAATGGCGCCGGGAGCCGGATTTGAACCGACAAGGGTTGCCCCAGCGGTTTTCGAGACCGCCGCCGTACCAGGTTGAGCCATCCCGGCGTTTAGATTTGCGAATGCACCAGAAACGGCTCAACCTGGTTGACCCGAAGGGTCATTATACCAGGTCGGAGTGTCGAAGGCACTCCCATCCGTGAACGGAATTCCCGAAGGGAATTGGGTTCTGAGCTATCCCGGCGTTTAGATTTGCGAATGCACCAGAAACGGCTCAACCTGGTTGACCCGAAGGGTCATTATACCAGGTCGGAGTGTCGAAGGCACTCCCATCCGTGAACGGAATTCCCGAAGGGAATTGGGTTCTGAGCTATCCCGGCGTTTAGAATTGCGAATGCACCAGAAATAGCTCAACCTGGTTGACCCGTAGGGTCATTTTACCAGGTCGGAGTGTCGAAGACACTCCCATCCGTGAACGGAATTCCCGAAGGGAATTGGGTTCTGAGCCATCCCGGCGTTTAGAATTGAATGAAATTTGCTACGGCGGGTAAGGGGATGAAGTTAAAGGGTTTAAAAAGGGTTTTGGTCAGGTTCGGCCCTACCTCCATTAATATTCTGGACCTCCCGAGGATAAAACAATACTATGCTCAATATATTTCTGTCCTTAGTAAACAATATTAACATGGATCAAGTTCCCATCACTGGGTGTGAACAATGAAAGGTGGATACGTCATCATGGGGATATTCCTCATGGCAACCTCATTTTAATTTCCACTTGGATATCTGATACTTGATCTACTATCATTGGGTATTCTTACCGTATTGACACTAGGATTGGATTGGGTTTGCTGCTGTGGATTGAATTCACTTCTCTTCATTATCGGCATGGTTCTCTTTATCGTCGGTCTTGTAAAAGGTAAGGATTGAGGATCAAAATACAGACGTTCTCTTCACTTTATGCATACATCATTTCATCGTCATGTTCATCCTTCATCAGGATCTCTTTCTTCTTCTTACGATCCCTATCCTTGGATTTGTGCTTTACAGCCTTCCTCTGGGTCTCGTCACGACCAAGGAACGTGAAATCGAACCTGTTCATCCTGATGAACATCTTGTCAGGGAGCCTTTCTAACTTTATCCATCCCCTTGCCTCCATGCTTTTCAATGTCCTTGCCACATCCCTCGGAGACAAACCAGTCCTTTCGATCACTTCTCTGTCATCGATAGGATATCTCTCAAGGATCACCCTCAGGATCTTTGCCTCTATGGACTTGGAATTCACCTGGACCATACTGTCACCCTCCCTCAATTGAGAAAGGACCTTTGATAACATCAAGGGGAGCATTGGTCTTGATAATGGTGGGTGAGAACCTGCTTCTTGACCATTTGTGTCCAAACCTCTCGATGAATTTTGTTATGGTCTCTATTGATGGGGGAGAGGTCTTGTAATAGCTGGCAGTCTCGTTGATGTCGAAACCTCCAGGAGGAAGGGTCTCTTCGGTGATAGCATACCTGAGAATCCTATCTATTGACCTCTTGCTTGCTATCCAATCACCCAGACGATCCTCAAGAACTGACCTGCATTCTTCACAGAATTCTATGTCTGCAAGGGAGCCGGTCCAGACAGGTCCCATCAATTCCCCTCCGATGATATTCCTGAGAAGCTCATGTGGACTTGCAATAACCTTCGGAGGACCTGGAGGATCGTTAATGAGCCATCCTACCGAATCAAGGCTCAGATCAGCCTTTTTCGCACCTCTATCAACTCGAAGATATCCTCTTAAGAAATGATCTGATGAATAAAACAGCAGAGGATGGATGGAGATCTCGAAGGATGCCGCCAAACGGGCAATATACCCGAGAAGGACCCGGCAGCCCATTTCCTGCATGAAATCGGTCCTTCCGACTTCCACTCCATATCTTCTCCTGGCCACCCGAGACACAGATCCGGTCAGGGCGGCAGTATCAGTAGCAGTTACAGCAAGTATGCCACCCTTTCTAAGGGAAAGGAGTGAATTCTGCAAGAATGGGACCGGACTGCCATATGGGTCCACATCGATGTAATGGAATCTGCGAGTCCCGCAAAATCCATTCAGGTCTCCCCAATGGAAAGCAACTCCCACACCGTTCTTTGTAGCTAGGTTCCTTGCACTTTCTATCGAATCACCTTTCAGATCCACTCCGGTTATTGAAAGGTCAAGATCTTTGACACCGAGCTCCATAGCGAACCTTACGGCCCTTATTCCAGAGCCAGTGAGGCCGTCCAGGATATCGATGATACCACTATCCCCGAATCTTCCGGTGTCAATGAGGGTCTGCATGACAACAACAGAGAGATCTCGGTTTTGGACCATTGCAGGATTGTAGAATACTGGCGCTTTCGAACCAGGACCTTTGCTTCCTCCTGTAGGTGGAGCAATCAGTTCCACCAAACCCTCTTTCCGAGAATCTGCAGTACCGTTCGATCCGGATACATCTGCCATGTGGTGTTATCGAATGTATGGTTGATAACCTTTACATCGAAACATTGAATATGTATGATCAAATGGCATCTGTGCAGAAGGAATCCACATGAGCAATATGACATCGAATGGGTCTTCCGGGACCGAAGAGGGACCAAAGGGAAAGATAGGCCACACAATAGCGGTAATGAGCGGAAAGGGAGGGGTGGGAAAATCCACCATCGCAACGAACTTGGCAGTCTCATTATCAAGGAAGGGAAAGAAGATTGGAATAATCGATGCAGACCTGCATGGGCCGGATATTCCGAAAATGCTCGGACTTGAGGGAGCATTTCCAACAGCGGATGAAGATGGGAAGATGAATCCAATAATCGTAAACCCCACGCTTTCAGCGATATCTATGGGATTTCTTCTGGAATCGGATGACCAGCCGGTCATCTGGAGAGGACCTCTTAAGATGGGAGCAATAAAGCAGTTCATTAATGATGTGAACTGGGGCGACCTCGATTTCCTAATAATAGATCTACCTCCGGGGACAGGTGATGAAGCGCTTTCCGTCGCTCAGTTGATCCCTGAGAACTCCAACGCGATCATCGTTACCACCCCCCAAGAAGTAGCACTCCTCGATTCAAGGAAAGCTATCAACTTCGCAAAGAAGCTGGATATGAAAGTATTGGGTGTGGTTGAGAATATGTCAGGAATGGTCTGTCCTCACTGCGGGGAAAGTATCGACCTCTTCGGAAGGGGTGGAGGAAAGAGAGCCGCGAAAGAACTGGATGTGCCATTTTTGGGTGATGTACCCATCATTCCATCCATGGTCGAGTCAGGAGATAGAGGGAAACCAGCTGTCTTGGACCAAGGTATTGCATCCACCTCATTGGAGAGGATCGCCGTAGCCGTCCTTGAGAACATAGAGAATTGATCTAAGCGTACTCTCTCCATGTGTTCTTACACTTGGTGCAACGATAAAACCTGGTGGTTGCCTCATCAGCTGACCTTGTCTGCCTTAGATGCCAGTAAGCCCCTATGTTACCACATTTGGGACACATGACACTATCATCTATAGGCATGGTATCCAGGTCCTCGAATACGGGTACATCACTGAGATCCTCTTCAAGCTGGGTCCTTACCGGGACCTCAACCGAACCGTCTATTGGTTTATCGAACCCGCATCGAGGGCATAACAATCTCTCTCCTTCCGGTCTCAGAAGTGATTTGCAGCTTGGACAGAACATGGGTGACACTCCGATTGTATGCTTAAGTCCGATGGATGTTTTGGATAAATACTTTTTCCAACCAAGGAATACTGGTTCCAATACGATAAAATATCAGTATACTGATGAATGTGACCACACAACGGGGATCGGATCATGACAGATTCTAGCGGGTATGTTACCTGTCCAATTTGCGGGAAGGGAATGCTTCTTCCGGTCATGATTGGAGCGGGAGAGGACAGGGATGTCAAATACAGATGCACGGAACCATCCTGCGGGATAAGGTTCGATAGACACGGATATGAACGGTTCGACGAATCCGTCCAGGAATGGAAAAGAGAGGAGGCGGGATAGACTGTTCTTCCAAGATCCAGTATTGGAAACCCATGTCCTATCGGATCAGAAACCGATCCTGAAGAGGACAGGGATACTCTGCTCCCACTGCCATAAGGAGATCAGAGGGAAACTCCACAATCTGGGGAACCGGTTCTATGACGATTACTGCTGGTCTCTGAGGTATATCCTCGAAGCACAGGAATCCGAGATGGAGAGATACCAGGAAATGCGGAAGAAGATGGACAAAGGATAGAACTGACATGTTCCTCATGGCCAATTGTTTTATATCTCCCTTCCATTGTTTCAGAAATATGGTCGGGATCGAAGGTAAGGTGCTGACATGAAGGTTGTAATAGAGAATATGATCGCTTCATGTGCCGTGGAGGGTGACCTCAATATTGCCGAGGTTGGAGCGGATCTCCCGGGGGCCAGATATCAACCTGAGGTTTTCAGAGGGGTTACCGTCATAAGAGAGGATCCCGGATACAAATCCTTCATAATGGAAGATGGGACCATCAAGTTCCATGGACTGACATCGGAGGAGGGCTTGAACGATGCGCTCAAGGACCTCCTATCGGAACCTAGCTTGAAGGGAGTTCGGTTAAAAGACCCTTTAAGCATTCAGGAGATAATAGCATCAGTTGACCTAGGTGGACCAGTGGATGCTAAATTGATATACGAAGAGTTCAAGGATGACGGTGTGATCTACGATCCGTCTGAACTCCCGGGATTCATCCTCAGTGTCGGGAATTCAGGGATCGAGGTACTCATTTTCCCGGAGGGGAAGATCATTACAAGAGGGGCCAAGGACATTATGAACGCCGTATCCTCCCTCCAGATGGTACATGGAAGGATATCAGAGAGGTGATCACCCCGTGATCAAGGGTCTTCCGGTGCTAGATGCCCATATCCACCTGGACCCAAAGGGAACTCCTGTTGAGGCTGTTACCAGGTTCAAAGAGGCAGGAGGATCACATCTTATTGTTGTTCATAAACCATACCATCACCTCAGTGAGACGACATCAGAAGAATATGAAAGGTCCTTCCAGACGACTATCGAGATGTGTGATCTTGCCAGGAGGAATGATGTCTTAGCCTGGTGTGTCGTCGGTCCATACCCCGGAAGTCTGCCCTATCTTGCAAAAAAAGTAGGTCTGGAGGAAGCGGAAAGTATCCAGATGACTGCCCTTGAAACAGCCTTCGATCTTGTGGATGAAGGAACTGTGTTGGGGATCGGTGAAGTGGGAAGGGTACATTTCATGGTGGATGATGAGACTCAAAACGCTTGTGACAGGGTCCTTAAAAAGGCGATGAAAGGAGCATCTGTAAGGAGCTGCCCGGTGATCCTTCATACTGAATCACCCGGAGATAATCCGGACCTATACCGGCATATTGCGGAACTTGCCGATCTTGCCGGTCTCCCTAGACACAGGGTCGTTAAACACTACTCCGGTTGGGAGGGAGCGGTACCTGAGATTGGGCTGGGCATATCGATCTCGATGCAGGCCAGGAAGAAGAACATTGAGGTCGCATTGGAAAAGGGGCTTGACTTTCTCCTTGAGACCGATTATATAGATGAAAAGGAGAGACCGGATGTTGTGATGCCACCCGATACCGTTCCGAAAAAGATATCCTGGGCTTACAGAAAAGGAATTATCGACCTAGAAATTCACCGAAGATTGATGGTGGACATCCCCAGGGAAGTCCTTGGTATAGAAACAAAGGAGGATTGAGCGGTTCTCCCAAGCAGATATACTTTTCCTGAAAAGCCAATCAATTTTTGTCTGGCCATAAGCAAATAATAAATACCATTCGAACGTTTTGAATTTAGAGTCTTCATCTTGCAGGTGAAGTGATTAATAAACAGGGGGCCAGACATGGTAAACGAATCGTCTTCTCACAAATGGAGAACGAGTCTTTTCGGAAAAATGATGATCATAGGGGTATGTGGCATCCTAATGGGTGCAATACCCATGACAGCAGCCGTCAGAGAGGACCTGCAGCAGGTCTATGACCGGAAGATAACCACTTCCGGTGCATTAACGGGGTGGAACCTGACCAAGATAGGTGATATCAACGGAGATGGTTCAGTGGATTACGGAATGGGGTCTCCGGGTGAGAACAAGGCCTACGTATTCTTCGGTCCCCTTGCCAATAACTTCAATCCCGCATCCACAACCACCGGATGGGTGATTTCAGGACCATCGAATTCCGATTTTGGATGGGATATCCAGGGTATTGGAAACTATGATGGAGATCAGTATGACGATCTCATTGTTGGTGCACCAGGTGTAGACAAGGCCTATATCTGGAAAGGCAGGTCAAGTGGAGTTTCGACATCATATACTTCCGCCAACCTTCAGATAAACGGGACGGACGGAGAGATGTTCGGCCATTCTGTTTGCGGGCTGAACTATGATGGAGATGAGGGGTGGTTCGCGGCTGTCGGTGCACCCATGAACATCCATTTCCTGGAGGATGTGGGAGACTATCAGTCCGGTGCCGTTTTCATGTTCAACCTTACGGCATTTTCAACATTCCCCTCCAAATATATGGAATCCTCCAATGCCAATTTCACTTACACAGGAGACGTTTACAGCGGGAGGTTCGGGCATATCGTCAGGAACGTTGGAGACCTCAACTATGATTCCATCGATGATCTTGGAATGGGTGATCCGTTCTATTCACCCTCCGGATATACTGACAAGGGAGCTTTCTACTTCCAATTCGGTAAGAATGTCCTTGCGGAACCTCCTCAGAAGTCCACATCAGATCTCGATGGGATAATATCTGGTAGAAATCAGTCCAAATTCGGTTGGTCCGCAAAGGGACTGGAGGATGTAGGTGGATCATTTGAGGACGATATCATGATTGGAGCTCCTTATGAGGGAGAAGGAAAAGCCTTTTTATTCTTCGGAGTGAACGGATCTTTCCCAAGTAAGGACCTTGCAGGAACGGATACACCGGATAATGAATTCAACGGGACCAATCCCGGAGATCTGTTCGGTTGGTCATTCGATAGGACCATGATCGCCGGGACCACTTTTGCTCTCTCGATATCAGCTCCAGGTTATGATAATGGGACGAAAGTGGATGCAGGTGCGATTTACAGCTTCTGGTCCTGGTCAGGCCAGGAATCAGCTGATAATGCAAAGAGTGCATTCATCGGAGAAACTGCCGATGAAATGCTGGGATATTCACTCTGCGAGGTGAACTACACTCTAAGCAATACAGGTCCCGTAAGGGTGATAGGGATACTGGCTTCCTCACCTTTCTACGGATCTACCAATGGGGGAAGGATCCAGATTTTTAAAAGGAACCAACTGCCCGAGCTCAGCCCTGTGAACATCAACTTTAAACATGGTAACCCATCAACGATATTCACGATCACTGTGGAATATTCCGACCCGGATAATGATGCTCCGGCCTATGTCAAGGTCGACTTCTTCTATGACCAATCCGGTGACAACCTCGCCAAGACGGTTACACTCAACAGGGTTTTCTCGGACACAGATCCCTTTTCTGTTGGTGTTACCTATGAGTCAATGACAACACTTCCAAATTCCATAAGAAGGGATTCTCCGAATGCAAACCTGTATCTCATAGGCTATACCCGGGCAGTCCGTGGCTCGATCTCAATGGTCTTCTCAGGAGTCATTGTGCCTGGTCCCGAGGTAGATGGGATCATCCCATCAGCAGCTGACAACCTCAATGTCATTGGATGGGACACACTCCCCGAAGAGGATCTCATTGAAGGAAGCTTCAAGATATCCTGGGAATGGCCCGAGGACGATGATGGAACTCTTTCTTCTGAATACAGTAGAAAGGTGAGCAAGCTGGAGATAAGGTATTTCCAGGGAAATGTGACAATGACCAATAGCAATTGGGATAATGCGGTGAGTTACATTACATTCTCCAGTTCCACGGAGTTAAAGAACCCCTTTGCAAACCAGCAACTATTGATCGGAGCAGAGGATGAGACCATCAAACCGTTCCTCTACTACTCAGTGGCCATGAGGGCTTATGACGAGGAAGATAATGAAGGCAATGTATCCGCAACCCTCACCACTCAGGCATACTGGAGAAGACCAGAAATACCCGGACCTTGTGAGAGTGTGGATATATTCGATTACAAAGGTCCGGACAACATGGGTGATGATGGAGGCAAGCTTTTGGTCCAATTCACACCTCCGAACCTTGCGGTTCCCATGGATATCTCATATTATGAGGTGTTCGTTACCGAGGCAGAGGGATTCGATCTGGACAATCTTTCTGACTACAACAAGATCGATTGGGAACCGGACATGATAATTACCAAAGTAAATGAGGAGGCTTTCTACAACACGACATTTATCCTGGATTCCTATCATGGCGGGGACCTCCTTGACGGTGGTTATTATTATGTTGCCATCGTCCCTGTCAATTGGCTGGACCAGCATTCCAGGATCGTCACCTGGTCTGACCCGGAGATAGAGGTCAAGATCATCAACGACAACCTTTCAGCTATAGCAAGGATCAAGGGCGTTTCGGGAACATCCATCAACGGGGAGGCAAAGATCAGGGTTACATGGACCCCAACAACCGATACCAAGTTCACAAGATATGAGATCTATGGCCAATCCTTCTCCTATACCAATATCGATGATGCGGTTAAACTTGCAACGATCACAGAAAGGGGCCTTACGGAGTTCATCGTAGGGGATATATCAGGAACTCCAATTTCCCAGGCACATCTCTATTTCTTCACGGTACTTGTTATGGACCACAACGACCATATTGATACGGCCATAGATGATGACAATACCGTAAGAAGTGTGAAATACATCAACCCAGACTCCAACATCGCTGAACAGATAAAGGGAGTCTCCATGATGGATGTTCCAAACGACGGTGGCGGTGTCCTCACACTATCATGGTTCAGGACATTCGCACAGAACTTCTGGCAGTACAACGTCTATTTCAGCGATGAGCCGATCATGGACATCAGCACCCTTGATCCAATATCAATGATCACAAACAAGCAGAAGACCGACCTGTTGATAGAGGAATACGATGGTGATCCACTTGTTGACGGAACTGATTATTACGCAGCTGTAACCATAGTCGACTGGGACCTCGAGGAGAACCTCTTCGTGGACGATAATAATTCGGCATCGGCCCAATCGATCAACCAGTCCGATTTCGAGGCTCCCGGGACCTATCCTGGTAACGTGAAGCAATCAGGGGATCTGACAAATACCGAATTCACCGTCTCCTGGGACCCCATTTCCATCGATCAGATACCAGATTTCAGCCATTACCTGGTCACGGTATCAGGACCCAAGGGTACTGATAAGTTTATTGTCGAGGGAGGAATTGGAACATCTTCTTTATTGGTAGACAGGTTGACCAGGGGAACAAAGTACTATGTCAACGTCTCCATAGTTGACGATAACGGAAACTTCGGACCCGGATCACCATCTATCGAGATCACAACCGCTGGAGCCGACCAACCTCCAATGGTTGTTAAGATAACGGTCACCATTGGGGAAGATCTCTACAATCTCAACAATACGGAGGAGGTCGATGTCGACCTGAATGATTATTCAGTGATCTATTTCACCGGAGAGGGTAGTGATGATTATACTGTCAGTTCCAGACTTCTCTATTCCTGGAATTTAACACTGCCCTCCGGAGAGTCTGTGGAGAAGACATCATACGCATTCGATCTGGACCTCTCTGAAACAGGAACATATTCCATCAAGTTGGTCGTCACTGACCAGGCTGGGATGGAATCCGAGGATTTCATTATCACAATAAAGGCAGAAAAACCCGGTGAGACCACGACCACACCCATATTCCTTATCATAATCATTGTAATCGTGGCAATCATCCTTGCTATTGTGGTCGTTCTGTTCGTTCTATTCTCTGGAAGCAGGTCCCAGAGGAGTCAGAAGCTTGAAGAATACAAGGATAGAAGACAGAACATCGAGTCTATGGAACCCATCTATGCCAACCTTCCCACCTGGACATGTGACTGCGGGACGACCTCTGTCACACTCATCGAGAACGCCTACTGTAATTCCTGTTATCAATCCCACGAGGCCGTTCCGATAGATGGTATCGATACATACCTCATGGAACACGATCTGGTCCTTGCGGAGATGAAGATCGTCGTTACACCTGGCTGGCAGGGACAGGATGTTGCAAAGACCGATGCGGCAATGGACCTGGATAGGAGGAAGAAGAGGGCCATGGATGCTCTTAACGAGGAGTATGCCCCATGGCTTCAGGGTACAGAATACGAGAAGGAACTCGAGAACCTGCCAAAGGAAGGCATGGAAGAACCAGAAGGGCCCAAAGTGGATAAACTCCATCACGATGGAGCTATCATTCCAGGTCAGATGCCTCCATCCGGACCCATCCAGCCCCAGGTAGGAGGACCTATACAGCCTCAGGTGGGAGGAGGACCTATAAGACCAATGGTGGGTGGTCAACCAGGACCTGTTAGACCTCCAATGGTTCAGCAGCAAGGAGCTCCAGGACCCAGACCTCCGATGCCTCAGGTTGGTCTCAATCAACAAAAGCCACCCCAAAATCCCTGAAAACTATCTAAATTGCTGCGGGGAGTTACCCCTCCCCGCCATTTTTCTCTTAACTTATCTATATTAGAAGGCAATCCTAGAGCGAGGAATGTCCTAAATGGCCACCATTGAAGAGCAGATCAAAGAGGTCGAAGACGAGATCTTCAATACTCAAAAGAACAAGGCCACAGAGCATCATATAGGCAAATTGAAGGCAAAGATGGCAAAACTAAGGGCACAGCTGGAACTGCACCGGACAAAATCCTCCGGAGGTGGAAAGGGTTTCTACATCAAGAAGGCAGGAGATGCCACGGTTGCCCTTGTAGGTTGGCCATCGGTTGGGAAATCATCCCTCCTCAATAAGTTCACAGGATCCAAGAGTGAGATCGCTGCATATCAGTTCACCACTTTAGAGGTCATTCCAGGCATCATGGAATACAAAGGGGCAAAGATCCAGATACTGGATATGCCTGGTATCATCAAAGGGGCTTCGAAGGGGAAGGGTAAAGGCAAGGAGGTCATCGCGGCTGCCAGGAATTCGAATATCATCCTACTTATGGGGGATGTCTTCAATTACAGGACCGATATCCTTGAGAGGGAACTCTACGATGCTGGCATACGACTTGACCAGAAGAAGCCCAATATAACCTTCACACATTCCGACAGGGGAGGAATGGTGGTCAGGTCCACTGTGGAAATTACAAAGATGACAGAGGACCAGATCATTGAGATCGTCAGGGCCTATGGTCTGATATCCGGAACGATCGTATTCCGTGAAGATGTGGAACCGGACAGACTTGTTGATTTTCTGGCAGGGAATCGAGTTTACATACCTTCCATTGTGGTTATCAACAAGTTCGACCAGGCATATACCAATGTAAAAGAGAATATCCGCAAATACTGCAAACGTGACTGGCTGGAACTATCTGTGGAAAGCGGACAGGGGATGGAGGAGTTGAAGGAGATGTTATTCCAGTTTCTGAATTTCATCAGGGTATATCTGAAACCCCATGGCAGGGCCGCTGATATGGAGGAACCCCTGGTGATAATGGGAGGTTCCACGGTTCAGACGGTTTGTGAGCACCTTCATAGGGATTTCGTTGAGAACTTCAGGTTCGGGAATGTATGGGGTCCTTCGGCGAAGTATCCCGGACAGGCGGTAGGTCTAACTCATAAGATGAAGGATGGTGACGTTCTTTCGATAATAGTGAGAAAGAAGTGAAATTGAACCTTTCAACCATAAAGATTATCATATCTTCTTCAGTAGTTCCATTGAAGGAAGGGGACACATGGAAGAAGACGACAGGATCTATGATGTGATCGTCATTGGAGGAGGACCAGCCGGTACCTCCGCTGCTATTTATACCTCGAGAGGAAAGTTGGATACGATCGTTATCGATAAGGACATCGGACAGGGAGCCATGGGTGGAGACCACCTTGTTGCCAACTATCCTGGATTCCCTGAGCCAATGAAGGCCGAGGAGATCCTCAAGAAGATGAGAGAGCAAGCTGAGAACCTGGGAACGGAGTTCTTACAGGACAAGATCATCTATACGGATTTCAGGAAGGAAATGAAGGAGATCTCCACGCCATCCAGGAAGATCAAGGGAAGGACCATCGTACTTGCTACGGGTTCAATGGGAAGGGAACCTTCTATTGAAGGAGAAGGGATGTTCATTGGAAGAGGGGTTGCATACTGTGCAATCTGTGACGGAGCTTATTTCGAGGGGAAAAGCGTAGCTGTGATAGGTCAGGTGGACAGGGTCCTGGAAGAGCTGGAAATGATCGAGAAATATGCCAGTAAGATATATTTCCTGTCTCCAACGGGAAAGATATCCGATAAGGACCTCCATAAGCTATCAGGTATCAAGGGTCTTTCAACACTTCCGGGACATAAGATCAAAAAGATACTCGGATCAATGAAGTTCGAGGGCCTTTTACTTCAGGGTCCTGACGGGGAAGAGAGACTGGAGGTGGATGGGGTCTTCGTATATCTTCAGGGGAATAATCCGGTTACCGATTACCTTGTAGATACTGTCGAAAAAGGTGACAATGGCTGCCTCAAGGTTGATGAGATATCGATGGAGACCTCCATACCCGGGATCTATGCTGTAGGAGATATCAGATGCAAACCGCATAGACAGATATCCATCGCTGTCTCAGATGGATGCAGGGCTGCCCTTTCTGCTGACAGATTCATAAAAGGAAAGGAAAAAGCAGGTTCCCAGTGGGGGACCTGATATCGATAAAGAGCCCACATAACTGTACTTGCACCAATAACAATTAAAAAGGGAAAGGACCCTGATTGATAATAGCGGGGGTAATTCCTATTGAGAGGAATAGTTGTAATGGTCCTTGTGTTCTTACTCTCATTTCCAATCAATATTGTATCCGGAGAAGATGAAGGCCGGGAGAGGGTCATTCAAGAATTTTCAGAAAGTCCTCCGATAGGATCCTTTCCGCCAACCACTATTGACGGTGATGATCAACTTGCCACCTTCATAAGCAATAATAATTTCACAGGGAATGGGACGGAGGAGGACCCTTTCATTATTGGTGATCGAACCTTTGATGTCACTAATTCCAGCTTTGGCCTTTACATCTCAAACATTACTACCTTCTGTTTTAGAATTATTGATTGTTCATTTGAAAATAATGATCCAAACAATCTATCGATTTTACCAACAGGACTGATAATCAAAAAATGCAAGAACATCAATATCAACAATTGTTCTTTCAGGGGAAATGAGAATGGGTTATTAGAAGACATGAACTCAAATATAAAGATAATAAACTCCACATTCGAAGATCTATCTGGACATGGTATCTTGGGTTTTTCTGGAACCAAAGGTATTGATTTCGATGGTTGTTCATTTACCAACTGCCTAAATGGGATCAATATGACCGTATCCAAGTTCAATATCAGAAACTCCACTTTTAGGAATAACAGGGAATACGGAATATTTTCCAGATCGATCCTTAGAGATTCAACGGTATTTGATTCTATTTTCCTGGAAAATGAAATTGGGATCGAGATCATTGATCATACATACTTTGAAGCAAAATGCAGAATTAGTAACAATTTATTCGCCTTTAATAACGGATACGGAATTTATTCCATAGAAGATTCAAGGATTTTCAATAACACGTTCATCGAAAACAATAACCAGTCCGGACAGCTAATGAATGGATCTTCACAAGCATTGGGATTCTATGATTCCCCTTATTGGGAATTCAAAGGAAGAGGCAACTTCTGGTCCGATCATAACCTAACCGATTCGAATTACGATGGTGAAACGGATAATCGCTACCGTCTTGATGATATCTATTCAACGAGTTACGATGAACATCCTCTCTCATATGTCCCTCAAATAGGTATCCCGGATTTCAGGATATTTACTGGTAACTCTGAGGTAGAGATCGAGATAATAAATTGGACTGAATTCAATTTCTTTGATCATATAGGATTCAGAATTTACAGGTCAGAGGACCTCATCAACTGGACACATGTAACTGACCTCCCCCTCCCCATTACAGAATACACGGACAAGACCGTTTGGAACGATCACACCTACTATTACAAAGTGACATGCCTCGGGAAGCTTCAAGGTTACGACTGGGTCGGGGAGGGGTTCAGAGGTCCTATCCTGAACGAGACGCCGAATGGGAAAGCATCCGAGATCACATTCCTTTTCCCGGTCCATGGGATGGTATACGGTGTGGAAGATATTCTGGTCACATGGACGGTCGTGGATGACCAGGACCGCCTTGAAAGCGTAGAGATCAGTGTCAATGGATTAGATTGGCAGCCCTATTACAATAATTCTTTTCTTATGAAAGGCCTTACGAACGGGACCTATTCTTTTGGAATAAAGGCCCGGGATGAAGCAGGCAATACCGCAGAGAAATTCATTTCTTTCACCATTGATATGGATGATCCCATAGTGGAGATCCTCAATCCGCTTCCCGGGTCCTACATCACCGAGACACCCTTCAAGATCGAATGGAGGATCTTTGACCCCACTACAGAGATCATGGGGATGAGCCTTATCGTTGACGGATCAAGCGTATCCGTTGATCTCGGAGATGAAAGCCTGACATTGGACTTGAAAGACGGCAGCCATAGAATAAATCTTGAAGCATGGGATATTAACTTAAGGAGAAGTGGGGCATATTCGAATTTCATCGTTGATACCGTTCCACCGATGATCAATATCATCTCCCCGAAATGGAATGAAGTTGCAGGACCAGGATCCCTTGATCTGGAATACGAGGTATCTGATATTACATCAGGTGTGGATTATGTGCTTTACAGGATCGATAATGGGAACTGGCACCAGGCAAAGAGCGAGACCGAGATCGATACTTCCAAATTGAACCATGGAGAGCACAAACTGGAGCTCCTTGCGGAGGATATTGCAGGGAACATCGGATATGACCACATCAGATTCATGATCGACAGGAGATCGCCTTCAATCACAATATACCATCCAGTTAATGGTTCCAGGATTAACAGATTGATAGATATCAGAATGGATTGGGAAGCCGAAGATAAGGAGAGTGGATTGGACCTTTTAAGGATCGATTTCGATAATACCAGCAACCACATGATCATCGAGGACCCCGAAATAGGTCATTGCTTCCTCTATTTCTCCGAAGCAGGCCCTCATACTATCAAGGTGACCCTCTTTGACCTTGCAGGTAACAGTGATACCGAGTTGATCGATATCTTCATCGATATTACAGCACCATTCATCAGAAGTGTCAATCCCCATGGAAATGATGTTCCCACATCATCATACTTCACCATCCTGTTCAGTGAATTGATGGATGAGACCAGGACTGTAATCTCGATCTCCGGTGTCAACAGCCATGGTTACTTCACAGGACCTATGTACAATTTGTTTCCAGATGGTGACCTTGAAACGGACACAAGATACACTCTGCTTGTCAGGGGATACGACCTTGCAGGGAATGAATTGACCCTGCAGGAGGTCTCCTTCACCACATGGAAAAAAGGTACTGTTCACGGAACTGTCAGAGAAAAGGATGGTGATCCGATACCCCATGTTTTTGTGAATGTGACCGGGGAGGAGCTGGAGATGGAAACCGATCTTGGGGGTAATTTCCAATTCGATCTGGTTCCAGGATCATATGAGATCAGGTTCTTCCTGACGGATTACAAGTCATACAAGATAGAAGTGAACGTTGAACCAGATGGGGATACTATCATGGGGGATATCCTGCTGGAAAGGATAGGTTCATCAGATGAAAATACGAAAGGATCGGATGGTAGATGGATAGTCCTGTTCCTCCTTCTGGTGATCGGAGGTCTTCTGTCAACTGGCACTTTCTTGTTCTTCTACATCAACAAGGGAAAGGATGAATCAGTTGAATTGGAGAGCAAAGAAGATGATTACCTCGTTCAAAGAGGAGATGATCCGGATGAATACATCAAGCACGAGGGTAATATCGAAGAGGCTAAAAGGGACCTATGGTGAGATCACTCGTATTCCACATACATATCAGTAATGAGGACCGTATTGACGGGCCTGTCATTTGAATCTGTCTGGGTCTCAGCGATCCTGTCTACTACATCCATTCCACTTACAACCATTCCGAATACGGTATGTTCACCATCGAGATGGTGTGGTTCATTCTGACCCTCACCCTGGACAATGAAGAACTGGGACCCTGACATCCTGGTCTCTCCACCTCTCTTTGCCATGGAAATCGCTCCCCTGACATGGGTCAGACCGTTATCGGTCTCAGGTTCAATGGTGTAACCTGGTCCGCCTGTTCCATCACCGTTTGGGTCACCGCCCTGTAACATGAAATCCGGGATGACCCTGTGGAATGTGAGTCCATCATAGAAACCCTGCTTACAGAGTTTCTCCATATTGGCACATGTGATTGGGGCCTTGTCCTCGTTCAGCGCTATTTTGATGGTACCATATCCGCTGACCTTGATATAGAGGAAGGGATCACCCTGGTCTACGATCTGTTCATCCAGGAACCTTCCGTTATCATCCGGGAGGTCCTCTGTAGTGAAGATGAAGAAATTGGCGAATACAAGACCCAATACAAGGATCAGTATCGCTCCTCCAAGGATCATCAGTGGTATCAGATCGTTGCCACCTTGTCGGTCCTTCAAGATCATTCTCTTCATTATAATCACCTCACGATAGAGTTCATTATCACCTTGAATACCAAGGTTCTTCCAGAGACCTCGCGGTTGAAATCAATTGTTATGATCCCTCCCACGTTTGTGACGATCCCTGTTGGTGGTTCCTGTCCCTGATTGGCCTCAGTAGCCTTCTTGGCCCATACCGGGTCAAGGAACATGATATCCGGGAATAATACCGGTTGGGTAGTATCTATCCCATTGATATCGTGTGAAAGTGTTATCACATTCCTGGAACTGGATATATCAGAAACGGTCACATTCCAGTTGAACTTCCCATAGACACCCTCATAAGCAGGCTGGTTAAGGATAGTAACGGTATCAGGGTCCTGCTCGATTATCTTGACTTCCCAGTCCCAGAAGGGATGCATGAAGGATTCCTGAGAAGCAGGATCGATATTTGGGAAGCGAACCTTGAATTCATCTGCAGGGATATCCTCTCTTAAGGGAATAGAGGTCTTTGAAGATATGTTGATTTTGAGCTCAGGAAGAACATCACCGTATCCTTCTTTGGGTGGAACTGTTATGTATTTGATGGATCCCACTGTCATCCCGAGGACACCTTCATCAAATCCCTTGATCATCTGGCCGGAACCGATCGTGAATGTGAGATCATCATATGTGTCCCTGACCGTGAAAGCAGAAGCCTTGGGAATGGACTCGTTACGGGCATCTTCTGGTATTGTTGTATCGAACAATGCCCCTAACTCTCCCCCGGAACCTAGGAAACGACCGGTATAATCAACGGATACCTCATCGCCTTCCTTGGCCAAAAGTATCTCATCTTCCTTCTTGTCGTTTGATTCGCGCTCATCCCACCAGGTAAGGAAGGCAAGCCCACCAACCATGAATAGAGCAACGACAACGGCCCCGATGCAGAGAGTTTCATCTTTCATTTTCAAACACCTTGAATTGAGCGAGGTTCAGGGATATAACCATACCTCGTCTATCTTCTCCATGTCCATTATCTCATCTTCATTGAAGAATATCGAGATCTCACGGTCAGCGCTATCTTTGGAATCAGAGCCGTGAACGACATTCCTTGAAAGATCTATTGCAAGATCTCCCCTGATCGTTCCGGGAGGACTTTCCCTGGGATCGGTCTTTCCCATCATCTTTCTCATTCCTTCGATGACATTGTCCCCTTCGATCACCATGGCGACCACAGGTCCCGAAGTGATGAATGAAACTAGGTCATTGAAAAAGGGTTTGCCTACATGCTCTTCGTAATGCTTTGAGGCGGTCCCCTCATCCACCCTCAACATTTTGAGGGCGGAGACCTTGTATCCTTTGTCCTCGATCCTATCTATGATATTACCCACAAGCGATCTCTGGACGCCGTCGGGTTTGATCATGAAATAGGTCCTCTCCCGTGCCAAATAATCACTCCTTGACATGGTATTTGGACCATCTGGTCCTTCTGGGTACCCTTTTGAGCTGGATCTGGTTCTTGTAGCATTTGGTCGAGCAGAAGAAGAATACCTTTGCATCCTTCTTCACATACATCCTTCCCGTACCGGGTTCTATCTTTGCTCCACAAAAGGAGCAGGTTCTTGCCTCTACCATTTGCTCACCTCACGCTGAGCTTCCTAGCTTCCCTTGCGGATTCCCTGAGCAGGAGTATATCTCCGATCCTGATAGGGCCCATGGCATTCCTGGCGATTATCCTTCCCTTGTCCTTGCCGTCGAGTATCCTGACCTTGACCTGTGTGGCCTCTCCGGCCATCCCGGTCTTTCCGATCAATTCAACGACCTCGGCGGGAATTCCATCAACTGGCAATTGGGTCCCTCCTCACTCCTTCTTGTTCAATTCTTGAAGCCTTTTGGAGATGGTCTCCACAAGGACCTTTCCCTTTCCGGGTTGAATGATCGCCACTGCCGTTGTGGGGACCTTCAACGAGGCTGTGTTGCCGAGCTCCTGCCTGCTTGGCACATAAGCAAAGGGAATATTCTTCTCGTTACACAGGTACGGGACATGCATGAGGATCTCTGGAGGGGTCGTGTCCTCGGCCAGGATCACCAGCCGGGCCTTGCCCCTTTCCACAACTTTGGTCACCTCATTGGCACCTTTCCTGATCTTACCTGTGTCCCTGGCAAGCTCAACGGCCTCGTATACAGATTCGACAAGGTCCTTGGGCATCTCGAACTTCACGAAACTTGCTGGCATGTGATTACCTCCTTCGGGCCTATGGAATATTTCTCCATGGCCTTCATCATTCATTGGCTCTCGGTCAGAGCAATCTCAGTATAAAAGCCTCCTATAAATACGTTTCCGGTTCTGGACAAGGAGTCCTTCTAGTATGGTCAGAGTATCAATGGAGAGGAAAAACGACTATATTTTTATTACCTTGTAAAGGAAATCCCATCCATGGCCGGTGAAGGTTTGAATGAGGATGAGAAGCTTCTCAAGGAAAGAGAGCTGACCCTTCGCAATGATAAAAGACGGCAGGCCGAGTGGTATGAATCACTCAACCTCTATGCCGAGGCAATGAAGGTCTTTGAATCGATCCAGGACCAGGAAAATATTGTTCGGCTAAGGGAAAAGATGAGGAAGGATTATGGAAAGAATGCCAGATCTCTTGAGGACAAGGGAAGGTTCCAGGATGCGGCAAATCTATACTACCTCATCGGGGACAATTCAGGTGTCAGAAGGATGAAGGAATTGAAGCCGGACCTCGTAATACTCTATGATTCCGAAAACGGAGGGCTGGCAAAGCTCGCAAGCACTCTGGATGAGATTGGACCGGATGATGATGGTGAAGATCTCTTCTCCAAACCCAATGTCGAGGAAGATGGAGATGAGGTGGAAGAAAAACCGAAGAAAAGGGATATTCCCATCAAGAAACCCGCCAAGAAGAAGGAGATCCTGGTACCAACCCCCAGTGAAAAAAGGATCAGATTCTGCCCATACTGCGGTGAAGAACTGACAACCAAGAAAGAACCAAGGTTCTGCCCCTTCTGTGGCGAGGACATATCTTGATCAATCCCGCTTCCTTAGAGATGGGAGACCAGGAAGCTTCCTCTCTCCCGGTCTTAGCATCTCTGGCAGATTCTCCCGGCGCATCCTATCGATCATTTCCAGCAGAGTGTGTGTGTGTGAGAATCCATCATATGAGAATATCATCAGGATCACCGCTATGAAAGCGATTATTGAACCTACCAGGAACCCAAATGAGAATACAGATAGGAAAGCGGATAGAAGTGCAAGTGAGAAGAATTCCTTCCTGTAAACAAAGAAGGCTGAAATCAGGGCCATGATCGAGGCAAGGAACATCAGTGAAGCTGCGACATTGGTAATGAACCCGGAATATGTCTTGGTCTTGAATTGATGAACGAGAATGGGAAGTTCATCATCTTCAGATCCCTTTTCCATGGGAACATCGATCACATTGGGAGATCCTTTCCTGATTGTAATTCCGCTCTTTACGGTCTTATATCCATCCTTGTATATGGTCAGGTCCATTTCTCCGGCAACAATATTCTCTATCACAACAAGGCCCTGATCATTGGACATGCCTGAGAAATTCCCTGAACCACTGGACAGTGAGACATTCACATTATCCAATGCTCTTCCAGAATCAGCATCTATGACCCAGACCGATAGCGTTACCAGACTGGTGGGGCTCTTCTCCTCCAGATCATAGATTGAGAAGGTGCCAATGATGGTCGAGAATGAGGAGACCATCCCCAGGATACCGACCATTAAAAGAAGAACGAATATCAATCTCATTCTCCTTTTATGAGGCAGGTCTAGGACAGTTGACACTTCGGAAGCAATAACAACCTTCTTTTCCGGTTCGATCATAAATGAGGTCGCTTTTTTCGGATGGAAATGTCTGCCATTTATCTTGATCGACTCGGACCCACTGTTCCTTTTCTTGATCTCTATATCGAGCTCTTTCTGACATGCGGGGCAGTCAAGTGAGAATGTCCCCTCATCAACGTTTGGGGGGAGCCTCATCAAGATCTCCTCACCGCATTCGAAACATTCAGCCTCAAGGGTCCTACGGGGCAGCTACTTTCCTCCTGTTATCTAAAAATGTGGGCTTGGTTAATTAAACCATGTGGTGTTTTCACCTATTTATTAGGACCTGTCCATTGGAAATGTTGAAATCCATTGATATAGTTGTTGAAATAGATGAGAGAGGTGGAAAACGGTAACATTGAGGGGTTACAAACACCCCGGCTGTCCAGAGGTCAGCATCTCTTCAGGAGGATGATCCACCTGATCTCTGGATCAGTGGTTGTCTATTACCTGTTTCCGGACAGCGTCCTCTTTCTACCAAAGGAGATCGTACTGATCCTTGTCATCGGTCTGCTACCTCTTATCATAGAATATATCAGATTGTCCAGAGGTGCTATCATTTTCGGTCAGAGGCCACATGAATATGAAGCTGTCGGGTCATATGCATGGTCCCTCTGGGCATCCCTATTCATAATCCTGATATTCCCTCAATCAATAGCGGTTCCTGTCATCTTGATATATTCCTTTGCTGACCCCGTCATGTCCGAACTCAGGGTATGGAAAAAATGGTCGGCTTTCAGCTTCGGTTTCCTGTTCATATGGATCATGTTCATGGTTTTCGGATTCAATATTGTCCTTGCTGCCTATGGGGCCCTCTTCATGATCATAGGAGAATCCACAGAACTGAAGGGTATATTGAGGGTCCGGCCTGAGCTGGCCAAATTGTATGAGGTCGAAAATGATATCAAGAAATGGATATTCAAGTTCAAGACGGATGATGATGGAACGACCCAGGTTATCCCGGCCCTCTTTCTGGGACTTGCCTATCTATTCTCTCCCTCTTCATTTCCAGGACCGTGGTTGTTCCCACTTTTCTAGTATTAACATCAGGATATGGGGATCCCAACACAAAACACCATTTCATGAAATGAGTTGAAATTTTTAAAAATGGTGCAGGCGCCGGGACATGTGAATAATCTAAGATTATTCACGTGTGTGGAAAATGTTCCATTTTCCAAACATTTGATTCCGCAAAATCAAAGATTTTGCTCAGGTTGAGCATTATCTATCGGCGCTTTAGTAAAACCAATGCTCAACCACCCAAGGGTTCAAATCCCTCACGTCGATTCCAGAGCACCATTTCATGAAATGAGTTGAAATTTTTAAAAATGGTGCAGGCGCCGGGATTTGAACCCGGGTTAAAGGCTTGGAAGGCCCTTGTCATAGCCAACTAGACTACGCCTGCGGACTTTTTGAGGAGTAAGGTGATGTTGTTTTTAATCCTTACTATCATTTTGTTTTTCCATTTTTCCCAACCACTCGACCCATCGGTCCTTCCTGATTCCAACAAGTTTTACTGATTCCAGTCTATCGATCTCATTCCCACCATCATCGTATGCGATCACAGTGGGAACAAAATTCAACCTGAGTTCAACCCATCCAGGGTCCTGGTGACCATCTAGCATAACCTCCTCCCCATCGGGATGATCACGGTAAAAGATCCTTCTGAAATGTTTACAGAATGGGCAACTTTCCATCTGATAAAGGACGAATTTCATGCAAGGTCCATCACAGGACCCCATTTAAGAGTGTTGTCCCCGAAATGTTGATCTTGGATCGTTTCGACCGAAGCTTTTTTATATATGTCTAAATCCCGTTCCAGTCTTACTTAATAAAGAACCTATCAATCATATCAATGGTGTGCAGGATGAAAACAAACTTCATTGTTATCCTCATGGTGTCTTTGTTGGCCGGTTCAATCTCCATAATATCATTGAGTTCAGGCCAGGATAGTAACACCATAGATGGGCTTCAGCATATTTCCTTGGTCATCAATTCTGAGGTCCGTAATCATTATGCAGTTACAGAGTTCACTGCCATTCTAAGCAATCCGTCAGACAAGGACCAGGAAGATATATTCACATTGGAGGTCCCGGATGATGCGATGCTTTCGAACCTCACACTTGAGATCGAAGGTAAGCAATACTACGCATCCGTTGCCTCGACGGAAGAAGCAAAAGAGAGATACGATAATGCAAAGGAGAACAATGATACAGCTTCACAGGTCACATCCTCTGTACCGGGCGAATTCCAATTCTATATCAACATAGCTCCTCAGCAGGACCTTAACATCACGATAAGGTATGAACAGGTGATCTCAAAAGTGCTGGGAATGTACAATTTCGATCTTGCATTGGATTCAATTGAAGGCTATTCATCCTATGAAGAAGTGGAAACCAGAGTGTCGATCACTGGAATGGGAGATCTCAAACCCTTCGATATTTCCGGATCGACCATTGACCTGGAGCAGGCCTGGGATGGCAACAGGACCGTTATCTTGGACCATTCCACTTCAAATCCCAAAGAAAATGATAGAGTGGCAATCTCCTTCGGAGAGATCTCACCTCCGGCCGAAGGAAGACTTCAGACCTATATAGATGGTGATAGGGGTTACTTCATGCATGTCTTCTCTCCCCAACTTAAGGATGTGGGTTCCTACCTCCCAAAGGATATTATCTTCATTCTGGACAGATCAGGATCAATGGAGGGACAGAAGATCTCGCAGATGAAGGAAGCCTTCAACGAGGTTGTGGACCAGCTTCATGAAGAGGACCGTTTCGATCTGATCACATTCTCTTCCGAGGTCGATACCTGGAAGGGGGAGATAGTGGATGCTACCGATGGCAACAAGGAATCGGCCAAGTCGTTCATCAGTCTGATCTCTGCGGGTGGTTCCACCAATATCATCGATGCATTGACCGGTGGACTTAACCAGATGGAGCTGGACCAAAATAGGGTTCCCGTTATTGTATTCCTAACAGATGGACAACCTACGTCAGGATCCATTCAGAACCCGATGGATATCAGGGAAAGGATCCTGGATGAGAACAAGGGAGAAGTGACCATCTATTCTCTTGGATTCGGTGATGACCTGGACTTCGAATTCATCAAAGCACTTTCCCTTGAGAACAACGGCTTTGCAATAGCCATTCCGGAAGGTGGGGATGCATCTTCTTTGATGACAGGTTTCTACGATACAATTTCAACACCACTTGTGAAGGACCTTCGTTTTGATTATTCCGGGATGGCATTCGATATCATCCCCACCAGACTTCCATCCCTGTATCAGGGATCAGAAGCTGTGATAGTCGGAAGGTTCGATCCTGATTCCGGATCAATAACCTCCAATGTTTCGGGATTTACATCAACTGGAATGAGGTACTGGGAAAGATCCTTCGATGTTGTTGAAAATGAGAACAATGAGTTCATTGAAAGGCTCTGGGCCCATAGAACCATACTTCGGATCCTTGATGATATCACTGTTGAAGGAGAGACCGATGCTTTGGTGGAAAGAGTAACTTCTCTGGCCCTGAACTACTCCTTCGTCACACCCTATACCTCCTTCATTCTGGTTATTGAATCAAATGATGATGGGAGTGAACTCTCGGACGATGACAGTATAGGGGATGATCAGACTACCGATGGTGACGAAACAAATGACGGGAAAGGTTCATTCCCCGGCATTTATGACCGTACCTCCGGAGATGATGATGACGGAGCAAGTGAATCCAATTCACCTTTAGATGGAGGAGGAAGCTGGGATGATCTGGATCCGTTGAAATCCCAGGATATCGATGATATGGACAATTTCTTGTTCATCTTAATTCCCATCGGAGTCGTCCTTCTGATAATCCTTATAATCGGTGCTGTAATTTATACACGGCTAAGAGATGATGAACTGCTCAAACAGGAGAACAGGAAGAAAATCTACGAGTACATAATGAACAATCCAGGGGACCATTTCAGGGCCATCCAGAGAGCTGTAGACCTCGAGGTTGGAACCATTTCCCACCACATGAACATCCTGGAAAAGGAACAGCTGATAGTATCCGAACAGGACGGTAACAATAGGTGTTTCTGGGTGGCTGGTGTAAAAAGGGATACAGGTAAGATCAGGCTTTCGAGGATACAGGAGAACATACTGAAGGAGATCCATGATGAGCCTGGAATTACCCAGGTCCAGATAGCTAAAAGGGTCGGAGTTTCAAGGAAGGTGGTCTTCTACCATGTGAAATTCCTGACAAATGCGGAAATGGTCCTGGAGGAGAAGATCAAAAGGAGAGCACACTATTATCCCACTGATTGATAATCTGGAATCGGAATATGTAATTAACAAAAAAGACGATTGTGTGAACCGATGAAGATTATCCTCGATGCGTCAGCATTCCTTTCCGGCAGGATCACATCACTACCAGGTTCACCTGGGGATGTATTCGTTACACCGGAAGTGGTGAGGGAGATCGCACACGGTAGACCTAAAAGAACAATCGATAACCTCCTCTTATCAGGTCTGCAGATGAAGAGCCCAAATGATCTTAAAGATGCAAAGAAGGCCGCAGAAAGGACAGGTGATTTGGGACTTCTATCACCTGCAGATCTTTCCGTCATTGCCCTTGCTATGGAAATAAATGGATCTGTTGTCATGACAGATGATTTCAGGATTCAGAATGTCCTTCTATCACTGGATATGAAATTCATCACTGCCGGTGAGATCGGAGATCGGACCATCAAAGAGGTCTGGGATTGGACCTATAGATGCAGAGGATGTAAAAAAATCTTCCAAGATCCTCCAGGAATCGATTGTCCCATATGTGGTTCGGAGATCAGGAAGGTCAGGAAAATGTCCTAAGTCAATGGGATCAGATCAAGATTGGGGAATCCGTGGTCCTCACTTGGAAGGATCGCAAAGATCGTTGTCTCCGGTTTCACACCAAAGAAGCAAGGTATCGAATTGATCCTTATCATTCTGAGATATACATCTGACATGTTCCTTATCCCTTGACCGATCTTGAGCCCGGGTTTTGCTATTCCTATGCCAAGTGTCTTCGTAACCTTGGTCTTTGAAACCCCGGTCAATAGATGTCTCAATGTCAGGGATTCTCCGATCAGATATTCCATTGTGTCAAGTCCGACGAAATCAAGATAGGGCTTCTTCTCCCTTCCACTAAGTTTCTGATAGACTTCCATACCCTTCTGCTGTATACCATCCTTACGTGATGCACCCATGGGTATGATGTATTCCTTTGCTGATGATGAGGCAAAATAATCAAGGAAATATAGTTTCTCTGAAAGCCTATCCAGATCCACATAGTTCATCAGGTCTCCCCTGATCGATTCTGGATGTTCACCCGCCGGAGTGACCATTAGAACCCCTTGATCGTGTTGAAGGAAATTCAAAAGGACGGGTCTGAGAAGAAGCAGGTATTCAGAAGAAAGGATGTTATCATCCACATCAAGGATATTATACGAACCTCTTTTGAACCCACCAGCGAGAATTCGATCCAGATCATCTGTTCCCGTTGAGAAATAGGTCTCAGTATCATCGATAGGTATCCATTTTCCTTTCGGTGTGGTGTCAACGGACCAGGGTTTGAAGGATCTGAAACGTCCATTATGGAGTGTGAAAAGGTAATTCGAGTTCCTGACCTCGACTCCCCTCATCTTCTCGAATGTCAGTGCCCTGAACCTCCTCCCCTCCTTTTCATCGAAATATAATCTCACAACCCCTCCCGCCAGATGGTCCAGGTAAGTTGTCCCTTCCTTTTCTTGAACGATGATCGCAGAGACATTTGATCCCTGAACGAGGGATACAACTTCTTTCATCTTCCTCTCTGGGTTCTCATATTGCTCTGTGATCGCATTAATGGGATCGAAGAGCATGTAACCAATACCATCGGCGTTCTTCTGGTTCAAGAAATCGAATTCCCTTTTGAACCAGTTAGGATCCGCCATCTTGGTGTTACCATGAAAAGCAAGAAGATTGAATTTCTCAGGACCATCGACAAGCCATTCGTATTCGGATCTCAGCTGGTCCGAATCCATCCTGGGAAATATAGTGATACCTATCTTCTTCTGGCAGAGGGCCTTCATACATTCTAGCGAGAACATTGTCTTGCCTGATCCTGGAGGACCTTTAACGAGAAGGATCTCTCCAACGTTCTCTCTGAAAAAACTAATAACCTCTGCGGGAATATGGTCCACCGGGTCCGGGCTCATTCCTTTAATATCCTGACCTGGCATAATAAAGATGTCGCTGTTTTTAGGGTCGTGGGGAAAACAGATGTCTGAAAAAGAGAAACCAGAGAAGATCGAAGTGAAATACAAACCGGGATCTTCGGATAAGACAAGGACCGTGGCTTTGAAGCTCCAGGAGATCTTCAACGGTCCCGTATTCGAAAAAATGGTCAGAAATGCGGTGGAGGAGATGATACTCGAGGGAAAGCTGACATATGATATTGTGACAGACACCATTGATGTCCCGGAAGATATTGTGAGGAACTGGGCTGCTGATCAGGAAAAAAGGATATGGTCCAAGAAAAAGGGTTCATCCCCCTCCAAAAAGTGATGGGAGTACTATCCACAGAGCAACAATAGTACCAAGGACAGCTTCCCCGACCATGAGGCCAGTGGCCATCATGTAGGTCCCCATGATCTTAAAGGTCTTCATATCCTCTGCCCAGTTTTCCTTCTTTGCGGTGGGTTCAAGATATTTCTTCTCCCAGAGGTCCCTTGCGGCACCTCCGGCCAGCATTGGGATCTGAATACCCAATGGAAGGTACATTCCGAGCCCGAATGCGGTTCCCATTCCTATAAGGAGCTCCAGGAGTACACCTATGAAGATACCCGCAAAGAAGATCCTGAGTTGTATGGCACCTTCCACGATCGCTTTTACGAATACGGAAAAAGCATGTGCCTGCGGGGCAGGGAGGTTCAATTCACCTGTTCCCAGGCCGTAGGAGAATATCACAGCGAATATTCCAGATATGATCGCTCCTGGTATTATGCCCATGGTCAATCCCTTCACTAGATCATGGGGCCTGTTACCGCAGTAAAGGCCTATCTTGAAGTTCATGACCAGGTCCCCTGACATGGAGATGGCCGCACCAAAAACGGTTGTGCCTACAAGGGACATCACGATCATCTCGCTCTGTGACATCCTCACACCAAAGATAGGAAGAACCACCGTGAATACGAACATCAAGATGAGGAGTACAAGGAAAGAGGTGGCTGAAACGGGTTCTGTTCCGGTCTCTCCCATCACCTTTACGGCAATGGCACCAAGGAGGAAGGTCAAAACCACAAGAAGAATGGAGAAGACAATGGATGAGATCGGATGGAATCCTCCTATTATGAAGAAGATGGATACAAGAATGATCGTGGTGAAGAACACGATCCAAATATGAATGGCTGGCCATTCATACCATCCCCTTCTTGGCATGAAGAAGGCCTTGTTCTCATCCTCTATCTCCCCACCCTTCACAGATATCATCACATCCTTGAAGACGGTCTTGAAGACGGGGAGCATCTTTACCAACGCGGTGATACCACCACCAAGGATGCACCCTATGGCCATGACCCGAGCCATGGAGTAAGCTGCATTTGCAGGTGAAGCGGGTATGCCTTCATATACAGTGCCAATGAGGTCGACCCCGAAGAACAGGTGCATCAATGATACATCGAAGAACTCTCCTGAATTTGCCCAGAAGTAGGGAGCATGTGTCCACACCGCCACCGGGACCACAACGAACCATGTGAAAGCTGTCCCTAAGAATATTAAAAAGGCCGTCTTGAACTTCATGAACCAGCCAAGGCCGAATTGTATAGGTATGAGCGTGATCGAGAGAAAGGTAACCTTTGCCGGTTCCGGGGTGAATATGATATCACCGGCTTGATAATATTTATCCAATCCAAAACCAATTGCCATCCTGTCCATTATTGAAACCTCTCCACCAAACAGAGAGAAAGGACCTGTGTCCTTGAACAATGGAAAATCCCTTATGAACGTGAAAAGGGCAGTTGCTCCGATCCATCCCATAGCTTGTCTGAAAGAGGATTTCGCTTGAGCTGTGGCTTCTGCAGAAGCAGCCCGGGAAAGGTCAAGGAGCTTGACCATTGCTTCGAAACCTGGAGTGGGGAGAGGGTCCTCAACAAGCCATATCCTTCTGAAGATGATGAAATACATAACCCCAAGAACCCCTGAGATCATGACGGATATTATCGCAATGGGCAGGAGCGGTGCAAGGGCAGATTCATTGATAAGGAACTCTCCACCCACCTTTTCTGCAGGATCCAGTGCCAGTATATATATGGCAGGAAAAGTGAAAACGAACCCGACGCAGATCATTGCCGCTCCATTGGATGCGGTTGCGGCTATGTTCAGTGTCGCTGGTTTCAACCTGGCCGCCATACCCAGGAGGTATACCATATACCAGGACCCCGCGACAACCATACCCACTTTAAGACCCACGTACTGGTTCACCATGGCGAACAATGCACCGATGGCAATGGAGATAAGGACCCATTTCCAAGACCAGGCCTTAGTCTCGAAACCTGTCTTTCTGTTGGTCTCATCAAGATATTGTTCCATTGCACCGGTATTGAAATTGATGAACATCTCGGGATCGAACCATTTAAGGGTCCCCTTCTCGATACCCTCGATACCCTTAGGTGTGATCGGTTGTCTATAGGTGGACTTCCTGACCCTGCCCATCTAACCACCCAGATTTTTCCGTTCAATGGAACCGGACGATTCTGACAAACAGGAAATGGGTATTTAATGTTTGGTCAAATACAAAATCGATAACTTACCATTACTCTTGACAACTTCTTGATTAAGGTTATATCCGAAATCGGCATACCCTAAATACGTGAGGGGTTACCCGTTCACATAATGGAAGTGAACCTATGTTCAACATTGAGGTCAAGGTGGGTCTGAAGAAGGGAGTGAGCGATCCCGAGGGTGCAAACACCCGTAAGTCGCTGGAGCTACTTGGTTTCAACCAGGTCAAGCAGGTGAAATACCTCAAAGTATACAGGATACAGGTGGATGCAGGATCCGAGGATGAAGCAAGAGCTATAGTTGAGGACATGTGCCAGAAATTGCTGACAAATCCTGTGATACATACTCACGATATAGTCTTCCTATGAGGGTCAAAGATGGACATATCCAAATTTTTCAGAGATCTTGACCTTGAAGTCCCTGTAAGAGAGGTCCTGCTTTCGAAGGCATCTGAAGAGGAACTCAAGCTCATATCAGATATCATGGCTATCGGTCTCTCTACCGAGGAAATAGCCCGGGTCAGGGACCATTTCGAACAGGTTGGGAGAGATCCCACAGATATCGAACTGGAGGCTCTAGGTCAAGCATGGTCCGAACACTGCTGCTACAAATCTTCCAGATATTTCATGAAGAGATCATTCATCGGCATATCGGCCCCCCAGACAATGGTGGAGGGAGAGGACGCAGGAGTTGTTGAGTTCGATGATGAGCATGTTTACGTTGTCGGACTGGAATCACACAATCATCCTTCTGCCATAGGTCCCTACGGCGGATCCGCAACAGGTGTTGGAGGCATCATCAGAGATGTTGTGTGTATGGGAGCACAACCAATAGCTGTGATCGATCCTCTTTTCTTTGGGCCTCTGAACACACCCAATAACGAGGTTCCTGAAGGGACAAATCACCCCAGGTTCATTTTTTCCGGTGTGGTTGCGGGCATTAGGGATTACGGAAACAGGATCGGGATACCGACCGTTGCAGGTATGGTCAGCTTTCATCCAGGATATACAGGGAATCCGCTTGTAAATGTTGGATGTGTAGGTATTGGAAGGAAAGAGCATGTAATTCATTCACGGGTAGGCGGTCCGGGAGAGATATACATACTTGCAGGTGGAAGGACTGGAAGGGATGGCATCCATGGAGTCACTTTCGCTTCCGCGGACCTGTCAGCTGATTCCGAAGAAAAGGATAGAGGTTCAGTACAACTTGGAGACCCCATTACCAAAGAACCTCTCATACACTCATGCCTCGAACTGAATGAAAAAGGTCTGCTAAAGGGCATGAAGGACCTTGGAGGCGGAGGCCTTTCCTGTGTCAGCGGAGAGATGGCATTGGATGGTGGGGCCGGAGCTATAATCCATCTTGATCGGTTGCCACTAAAAGAGGATGGATTGGCGCCATGGGAGATATGGGTCTCAGAATCTCAGGAGAGAATGATGGTATCGGTCCTACCAGAGAATGTTGAAGAGGTCCTCCATATTTTCAAGAAATGGGATGTGGAGGCGGTTGTTGCAGGTGAAGTCGTTGAGGGAAAGAGAGTAAAGGCCATGTGGAAGGACCAGGTCATCCTTGACCTGGACCTCGAATTCTTCACAGCAGGCCCTCAATATTGCAGGGTCTATGAATCGAAGGTCATTGACAGAAGCCTTCCTGATACTGATTACGGGAAAATGGATAGGTCCTCTTTCGAAGAATCTATACTATCACTTCTGGGTTCACCGAATATCTGCTCCAAGGAGGATATCTTCAGGACCTATGACCATGAGGTCCGGGGAAGGACGATCATCAAACCTTCTGTTGGGATGCCCTTCAATCCAGGACCCTCTGATGCAGCTGTGATCAAGCCCCTGGAAGGATCCGACAGAGGGATTGCCATAACTGCTGATGTGAATCCATACTTCTGCGAGATCGACCCTTACCTGGGATCTTTATCTGCCATGGAAGAATCATTGAGGAACCTTGTATCGATAGGAGCAAGACCTCATTCAGTCACCGATTGTCTGAACTTTGGGAATCCCGAAAAGCCAGACAGACTTGGGGATTTCGAGCAAGCTTGCGAGGCCATAGGGAAATTCGCAAGGAGATTCACGATCCCGGTAATTTCAGGGAATGTATCCCTTTACAATGAATCGGAGATCGGAAAGGTCCCTCCAACTCCTACGATCATGATGATAGGGATCATAGAAGACATCAACAAGGCCACAACTTCCGACCTTAAGGAGGAAGGGAGCATTATCTATCTGACTGGAACAACCAAGAACGAAATGGGCGGGACCGCTTTCTACAGACATCTTGACCTCTCCTGCTCCTGTGTCCCGGAGGTGGATATGGACCTTTCGGAGAGGTCCATGGAGGCAATACTTGAGATGAATTCCGAAAGGCATCTTCTCTCTGTTCATGATCTTTCTGACGGCGGCCTGGCAGTTGCGATATCCGAGATGTGTATCGGTGGAGGGAAAGGGGCCGACATCAATATCGGAAGGATCATTTCCGCTGCGGAAGAGATCGGCAGACCATTGAAAAGGGAGGAGAAGATGTTCTCTGAATCCAATTCCAGATATCTGTTGGAAGTACCAACTGGATTCGCTTACAAGGTGGAGGACTGCCTTTCAAGGTACGATGTACCATATACCAAGCTTGGAACCGTTTTGAACAGTAATCTCAGGATCACAGATGGTGAAGAGATAATTTCAGACATCCCGGTGGAGGTCCTCGACCATGAATGGAGAAATGGATTGAGATCTCTTGTGGAGGGATCAGAATGAAGGCAGAGGAGGTCCGGGTCTGTGTTCTGAGAATGGAAGGTACAAACTGTGAGCAGGAGACCTTCGATGCCTTCAAGAGGATCGGAGCTTCTCCCGAGTTCGTTCACATCAAACAGCTCGAGGGAAGAGATACCAATGTTGGAGAGAAGAGATCTCTCGATGAATATCATATCCTGATGTTCCCTGGAGGGTTTTCCGCTGGGGATTATATCAGGGCGGGTGCGATCTTCGCTGCCAGATTGAAAGCATCGATCCCGAATGACCTTATCAGGTTCATAGAGGATGGAAAGGCGGTAGGTGGATTCTGTAATGGATTCCAGATAATGGTGGAACTGGGGATACTCCCCGCATTCGATTCCACGATGGCCGATCACCCCGAAGCCGTCCTTCACGCAAATGATTCTGGTAAGTTTGAATGTAGACCTTCGGTCCTGAAACATGTCAACAAGGGAAAATGTATCTGGACATCTAAATTGAAGGAGGGAGATCTACGCTTGATCCCCTGTGCCCATGCCGAAGGGAAATTCATGCTCCCTGGTACGGACCAGAAGAAGGAGGATGCACTTTATGACCGGCTCTTCGAGGAGGACAGGATAGTATTCAGGTATTCTGATCTCCAGGGGGATACGGATGCAAGCTACCCCTTCAATCCTAACGGTTCCAGGTTTAACATTGCAGGGATCACGAACGATCAGGGCAATGTTTTCGGAATGATGCCCCATCCGGAGAGGGTTTTCTTCAGGAATACGCATCCGGACTGGTATCGCAGGAGAGTAGGGCCCGAGGAAGGAGATGGAAGGAAGGTTTTCGAATCGGTACTGGATCATATCATAAACAAATTCGGCTCATCTCCAATTTTAGGTAAATGAATGTACCGCCTACGTATTCGTTGAATTG
>CBDDUX010000064.1:0-22832 GCA_965234725.1 Thermoplasmatota archaeon
TTCTTCCCTAAACAATGACCAACTTATAAATTTCCGTATAAATATGTCATAATTTAGGGGTCTAAAAATGCTCGACAGGAAACCCCCCACCCCCTGAAATGCTCGGAATTTCAAGGTTTTTATGGATATCCTTCAAGATCACATCCAGGAAAAAGGAACCTAAGAGAGAAAGGATTAATTACTATACTGGACACCCCTTTTACATTGGCTAAAAAAAAGGCCTTTTCCTCGATTTCATCCAAATGTTCCCGAGCAACATTCACCATAGAGCAATTCCCGAGCACTTGAGAAATTAAGTACTTACTGATTTTCTTCTATATTTCATGGAATTATATGAGAAGTGATTAATAGAGTGCGGAAGATAATGTGTTGGTCAGATCCCTGTAATTCTTTGGGATAATTACTTTCCATCAAAATGATACTTAAGGATGCGAAGCGGGCCTCATGCAAAGACCCGCCAAAGCTTCGCGTCCAACTACAAACCAGTTGGAACAGCGTTTGCTTTGGATTACTAATTTTTGTGCTTGAATCCTCAGTTAGCTTTAGCTAACAAGAAATTCAACATGAAATGAAGAAAATGTGCATGGAACCGTTCCGCAGGAGGCGAAAAAAATGGACATCCAAATGGGCTTGAACGGATATTATGCACTCCCGGATATCAAGAACGATTTCGGGAATTCAAAAGCTCGGAGAGAATATAACAAATCATTGAAAAAGATACTGAAAAAATTGACGAGACTGAACAGATCAAGAAATGCGAAAAGAGTGTTGGCAGAAATAAAGTCTATGAAAACATGTGAGAATTGCGGATCAACAAGGATGATCAACTGGGGCAATTATAGAAGAAGAGTCAAGACATACTTCAGCAAAAAGATTAGACGAATAAAAGTACGGAGATTGAAATGCAAAAGATGTGGAAAGACGAAAAGCATTCTACCGAAATTCCTTACGAACCTGAGAAGATTCTCGAACAAGGCACTAAGGGATATGATAGATGCAAAACTGTGGTTGATCTCAGGTTACAGAAAGATCGCAAAATGGAGCAGGATCGGAGGATGCAGTCATACACATCTCATTCGGGAAATGAAGAAGCTGGGGCCGGTATGCAGGGATATCCTCAGGGCTGTGAAGTTGCCCTTTTCCGGTATAGTATGTGTGGATAAAGTGTGGTTCAGACGTGTCAAAGGAATCTTCTGCTACAGTGCGACTGCTGTGGATGCAAGAACTGGATGTGTCATATTCGCAGAAACCTACTATGTGAACACGGTGAAGGCAAAAGAGAGATTCGGTGTTCTCGAAGGAGAGAACATTGTTGCCACGAAAACAAAATGCATCGAAATGTTCATGAAAGATCTTGTTGGGGTTATCGATCCGAAGGTAATCATAACGGATAATAATTCGAGCTATGACAAGATCATAGAGAAATATTTCCCAAAGGCAAAGCACATGTTGTGTTCCTTTCACATTGTCTGGGATATCGAGAAGAAGTGCAGGGTTCCACGTGGTTTCAAACGCAGTCCAGAATTCAAGGCCATCAGAAAGGAGCTGTTGAATGTATTCGAAGCTAGAACGTTGACCGAAGCAAAAAAAAGGCTTGAAAATGTACTTGGAAAGAGCAAGGACTTCATCGGTACGAGACTCGAACCGTTATTCAAAACATTGAATAACAACCGAGAAAAGATCTTTCCGTATCTCAGATATGGCATCAACCGAACCAACAATCCGGTTGAGCATTATTTCGGATTTGTGAAGCGATTTCAGGATGTGTCTCACAAGTTCTCGACGCTTGAAGGTTTGAGATCCTTGTTGAGTGTATTCGCATTGTTTTACAACTTCGCTCCCAAGATGGAGGGTCTTAACAAGGACGTGTCTCCTTTCATGAGATCAGGTTGGGACCATAAGATGGACATGTGGACTTACATAGATTATCCACATTGTTTTGATGCGAAACGGATGTGTGGGCTTTAAATAAAAGATGGTGAGGTCATGAGGTTCACGTTCAAAATCGACATTATACAACTGAAGCACCAACACTAAATGTTCCGCGCTCGTTTAGATATAAATCAATTTCACTATTTATTCGTCGTTTTATAGATACCCCCCTTTTCTGTTGTGAATTCCCCCAAATTGAGCAGGATCCATTTTCTGAACTGGTGTGTGATAAACATTCGTTTATCCCACACCCCTGATATGTCATTTTTTAACTGGATTTCCTTAAAATTCTCAGATACCCCTTTTTCAACCGTTCCTAAAACGTCCCTTAATGGGACACGGTTCAAGATCCTTTAAACTTGAGATTATTATCTTTTCAAAGTGGGAAAGGAAGATTCATTAATCAATAATGCAATATATCCTTAAGGGAGGTCTTGGAAAAGAGTTCCTCAGAATGGATAAGTAAGGAAGTGAATGAATGTCTCTCTCATTTTTTATTAGTTATATAACAAAAAATGATTTCCCTTACGTGAAGGAATTAAAAAAAACATTAGAAAATGATTATAGTTATGAGGTTTTTTTAGCGCCTGAAAGAAGTGAATATTCAATAAAAAATTCAGAAAAAATTTCTAAATACATAGATATGAGTCAAATATTTATTTCTATTATGTCAGAAGATGCTTTGAAACTATATCCCGATTCTCCAAATTGGCTTCATCAAGAATTGGGATATGCATATAATCATTTTTTACATGGATATTTGCAGATTATAATTATTTCAGATAATAAAGATTATATTAAAGGTTTCATCAATCCAATCACACATGATTTATCAATAATAAAAGGGGACCCCCATTTGAACGCCAGTGAAATTCATGACGCGATAACTGGTGGAATTCTTAAAAAAGAGGACCTTTATCCTTTGAAGTTAGATGTTATTACAAAACAGATATCTCCGAAAGGTATACCTGGTATAAGACAGTTTAATTTAGAAGTGGAATTTATCATTCATAACAATTCATTTAGAGATCTAAATGATGGTACAATTTCATTTATTTTCCCAAAAGAAATATTTCCAGATTTTACTTCATCTGAAATTTCCATACCAATTAATATCGATCGAAAGGGAGTTTATGTTTACAATCATAAATCTAATAATCTACCAGAAAAAGTTTCAGAATTATTTGAAGGTGAACTTGACAAAATTGCAAGAAATACATTCTATTTGGGTACTGTTCACGCCCTTAATGCATATGAGTTTTCGATTTTACTCCAAAAAGGAGACGGGTCTAAAGATTATTGGGAATATAATAAGATTAAATTTGGTATACTTATAAAATTACCAATATTTGGCATATCGTTATATCAAGGTTGTGTAAGTCATATTACCGATTATAAAATAGAAATGTCCATTAAGAGAATTGACAACAATTGTTTATTATCTGTTGAATGAATACAAATCAAATATTGTTATTATAACAATTTCTAAGTTTCGTCGAAATTGGTAACCAAAGACTATGGAAAGAGATATGAATAATAATGAATATAATGGAATAAAGAAGGGATGATATGATTGAAAATATAAAGTTGCAAAATTATAAGGGAATTAATCTCATTGAAATTAAGGATTTGGAACACATAAACGTTTTTTGTGGTAGAAACAATAGTGGGAAAACTACAATATTCGAAGCGATTCAAAATAAACCAAATATTGGAAAAAAAATTACAGATGATGACATTGAAAAAATCATCAAATTATGCTTTCCTGATTCAACTTATGAGAGTTTTATTAAGGGTTATTTCGAGGAAAGGCGAGATGAAATACTCAAAGAAAATAAAATATGGTATAGAGAAAATGCGCCCGATTTTCAAAAGTGGGTATTAAAAATCTTTCAAAATCCCTATACTTTAACAAATGTTAGAGTGAATTATTACATTGAAAATCAAAAAATGATTACTTATATTGAAAATATAATTCCAGAAGGTAAATTGAATACTGCGTATTTACCCGCAAAAAGAATTATTAAACCATTTGCAAAATTTATAGCAAATCCTAAGTTAAATATAGATGATGTAAATTTTCTAAACTATTTATTCTTTTGTAAAAATCAACTTCCTAATGATCCTAAGTTTAGTTATTATAAGAAAATTCAGATTATATTTGAAAAAATTACTAATGGATTTAATTTTGAAATAATTGCACGACCCGGTGATGAGCAAATAGAATTAAAATTCTCCAATTTAGAAAATGATTGGTACAGTGCTAATAATTTTGGTATTGGATTAATCGATGTATTATTAATTTTAACTTTCTCAATATTACCAGATAATGATATTATTATTATTGAAGAACCTGAAAACCATTTGCATCCTGAAATGCAAAGAAATCTGTTAAAATATTTAATTAGTATTGAAGAAAAGCAGTTTTTCATTTCGACACATGGAAATGTCTTTCTTGACAATAAGTTGGTGGATAAAATATATTATACCTATTATCAAAATAAGAATGTTTATATCAATGATGCAACAAGTAAAGCTCAAATACTACAAAATATTGGTTATTCAATTAATGAAAATTTAACATCTGATTTAATAATATTAACAGAAGGCCCCAAAGATAAAATTATTATTGAACATTTCATGATTGAATTAGGATTTTATTTTGATTATAATATAAAAATATGGCCTCTTGGTGGAGATATTATGAATCAGTTGGATTTAGAGGTATTTTCTGACATGTATAATGTTATAGCATTAATTGATAATGATCCCGAAAGTAGTAAAGTTAGAAATGAATTCATGGAGAATTGTCAAAAATATAATATTCATTGCCATAAATTGCATAGATATTCTATTGAGAATTATTATACATTGAGTGCAATAAAAGTAGTTTATGGTGAAAAAATTCCTGCTTCCGTGAATAATATTAAACCAAAAATAAAAGTTGATAAACAAATTGGTTTTAGTATTAAAAGACAAGCGAATTCAATAGTGCAAAATATGTCATTATTGGATATTGCAGATACCGATCTATACTCATTTCTTCTTGAAGTAAAAAAGAGATGTGAAAATAATTAGAACGTTCAATTTTAAGAAATTTATTTTATTATAGAGAACTTACAGTGTTCAGAAGAAACTGTTTCAATCAGTGGAACCTTCTCAATACCATGTAATGGGTAACTCAAAATTTTGAAGAGACCTTGATAATATCATCAATCCGATCGATCTCATCAATGAGTTTTTTCCGGATCTCGATTAACTCTTCCAAGGATTGACCATTGGAAGAGGATCTCTTCATGATCCCGTCCTTTCTCAATCGATCAACCATCTCATCAACAGAATATCCTTCATACTCCTCCATTAAGACCCGGGCAGTATCCCCGGTTTGATCCATCACCCATCGAATATCCCTTCCCATCTCTTTGGAGAGCCTTACAAACGTTGTTCGGAGAGAATGGAACTTGAGCTTCTTCTTGATCGATGTTCTCTTCAAGACGTTCTGAAGGTAATTATAGGCCGTTCGATCACTGATATCAAAAAGATCCTTTTGTCTTGGATCCAAGGTTGAAATATACATTCGGAGAGTGATTACTGTTTCAGGTTCGAGAGCAACCTCCCACCATCGATCCTTTTTCTCTTCCCAGAATTTTATCCGGGATCCTTCCAGATCTACATTTGCGATTTGAATGGAAACGATATCATTCCTCCGGATCCCGGTGGTTAATCCTAACTCGAGAAGAGCCCTTTCCAGGGGAGTCTCACAAGATTTGAGGAACTCCTGAACCTCCTTGAATGATAGGGATGGTTTGGATCTCTTAATGGCCCCGATATCAAGCTTTTCCGTTTTGTGGTGGAAATCGGAAAAACCCCTCTTTTTCGGACCTGGTTTCATGGATTCACCCCCTCAAAACATGGGATTTTTGCCTTTTCTCGCTGGAATCGGAATCGTAAATTATAAAACACCGTCATCCCATTCAATTTTGAAGATGATTGAAGAGCCTGTCTGAGTAATGATTTGTATTCTCACAGAAAGGTATCTTTGCATGGAAAATACCTCAGTTATTGATAGCAACATACCCTTTGATGCGATTGCTAATGATTTCTCGGACAGACTCTGAATATGAATAATATTCATCAAATGGTTTCTAGATTTAAAGAAAACCTTCGAAGGGCTGGGATACAAGAACCTGAATTGAGTGAAATGGCGAGAGATTATGAAAATGATCTCAGAGAAGTTCAAGAGTCCGTCGAAAGAAGCATTGAAGATGCAAAGAGGAGAGCAGACATTGAAAAACGGAGGATAGATTACATGATTATGTAAAGATTTAACCATTTATTGAGCACCCCCCCTTTACCTCTTCAATGCAGATTCGGAAAGAATATGATTTGGTCAATTCTTCATCTATAGTCATTACTATTATTATTCTCGAAAATCGATATAATAAAAGATAACTCCTTAAGATAATCCTATTTATTAATAAATGATGATCGAGGTTGGTGGAGCTACATTTTGTGAGGGCAGTAACCTTCCGATCTTTAACCTTATACAATTTGTTTGTCCAAAGTGCAATTCTGATAAAATTACCTCGGATATGAATAAATCCATTTGTGGACACTATATGTGGCAATGCCTTGAGTGCGAATTTAGTTGGTGTAATTAACATTATTGTACGCAATTGTAAGTTACATTTGCGTTGATTGATCATGATAACGAACAACATAAATACATTATTCAAAATCGTTTTCCTATGGATGAGAGATCCTTGTAATGTGAAGAATGCGGACATCGTCCGTTCATTGCTTATACATTTGGAAGAGTCATTGAAAGGGAATGTGTTAATGAAAAATGCACAATGTTTAGAAAAGTAATCTGATTTTACATTATCGATAATACCGATAATATAAGATTTTTTAAAATGAAAATGGCCTAAATTATTTGGAAAAAAGAAGAAGCAACCCAGGATCGGGAAGAGAGGAGATTGGAATTTCTGAGAGAAATGAACTCCCCGGGTTGCGATTCCAATCATGGGATGGCCAGTATTAAATAATCGGTCCATTAACAAAGACAAAACCCCCTTGAGTTGGTTGGTATTTTGAATACTACCCTCTCTTGGATTCGTAAGAATCTCCTTTTAGATATTATTGAGAATAACAGAGATATCTTTTTCAGCCAACTCTTCCAATCATGAATGTGGTAATAGAAATGAAACCACCATTCTTTGATAGACTCAAATTTCATTTCGAAAAAAAAGAACAAATGAAAAGGCTGGTGATATGTGGAACCATTGATCCAGAGCCTTTGAAAAAGGGTGAGAAATATTTGATCACTCTTTTCGAAAACTCTACTTGTCCACATTTCTATAAAACCGATATTGTTGAACATGGAATGGATGCCCATGGAAATATCGTTCCAAAATACATTGTAGGAATTATTGATGAGGATAATGAGAGTATTATTCCGACTCAAATCAAGGAAGAAACGGCATATGACGGGAAAATTGAATTGATTTAAGATGATTATTTTCGAGGCCATTCCCCCCTTTCATCTTCTCGACAATGTTGATGTCTCTTACAGAATTTCTTGGATTTTACAACGTAATCATTGATCGAGATGGGATATTCGACCTCTTCTATCTCACCACACCGAAGACAACGGAAAACAGCAGGTTGGACAGAATCGTCAATGACGCACCAGGTGATATTCTTGAACGCTGTCCACTTCTCACCCATGGACAACACCACCCGGGTTTATTCGTTCCATTATTAGACGGTTGATGATTATATCAGGGGATTCTAAGATATCTTCGAAATCAGTCCGGAGACCTTCACCTTCATACTGTTGAATATCCGATTCACATTCTACAAGATATCCATCATTTCATTTTGGAGCTCCTCTCATCAACGCTGAACGAAGTAATCGATTGCCTTGCTTGGAAATATGACCCACTCGTTTCAATGATTTTCCTGACTCATATACACTGGATCCAGACCAACATATGCATCAAGGGAATTATACCCGTGAAAATGGTTGACATCACCAAGGATGGCAAGAGATGTTGCACCAATGATAGTACCTACACCATTTATGGAACTGACATACTGGTTCATCTCACTGTAGTGTTTCTGGATCTTGCCAAATATCTGTTTGGTCTGTTTGTTATTAGGGTCTAGACCTCCATTGATCAAAAGCTCAACAAAGTAACCTCTGCCCGAAATGCAGGATATAATTAGTGTGGGGGGAAGGGATCGTAATAAACTCTTCCCCCCTAGGTTAGGAGGTACTTTCAGTTATTTCTTGTTGGTTTTTATTAGTAAACCAGATCCAACAAGAGCGACAATGGCCAGAAGGATGATGAGCATGGTGGAGATAATCGGATTGTTGTTCACCAGCTCCTTCACAACAAAGCTGCCCTGGACCTTGACGGTCCTACTAACTGAGTTGCTGTCTCCTTCTCCTCCGGGTGCTTCCACAACGGTGTTCTCAGGATCGAGGACAACCTCAACCTTATGATCACCCGCTTCTGCGACCCATGAGAAGATGACCGTCTTCTCATCGGTCTCGTTGTCTCCGTTCCTTACCGACCTCAAGGTAGAGATCTTCTTCTCCTCACCATCGATCTTGAGCTGGACATCCACGTTCTCCGCGGGGATATCACCGACGTTCTTGATCTTCACTATAATGGTGAGGACATCGCCGACGGTGGCATGATAGCCGCTGTCTGCATTTCCGCCCGAGAATTCCACTGCCCTGCCCTTATCGTCCTTCACGAAGATAAGATCGGGGAACAGGACCTCGAGCTTTATGATGGTCTCATTCCAGTCACTTGGACCACCCTCTCCGCGACCTGCAACGGATATGTCTGTGGTCGCTGAGGATTGGACCTCGAACCTCGGAGCCTTCAAAGTCAGATGGATCCATGCGGTCTGACCCTTATCCAGGACAAGGGTTATGTCGCGGATCTCGTTGAGGTTGGATCCCGAAACCGCAGCTGCGGTGAAGTTCGGTGTGTAGTATACATCCGCCACCAGATTCGAGATCGGGATCTCGTTGGTGAAGTCGAAGGGTCTTATGTTGGTCGTGAAGTCAGGTGTGTTGGCGATTGCAACAAACTTACCTTCCCAACCATCATAGAGGACCTCCATCTGGTCCCTGACCGGATCATACTGCTTTCCAAGCCTCAGGGTTACCCTCTCGAGGCCGTTTCCGTAGTTGCCGACCCGGAGGACGAATGGTTTCTCCTGGTCAGGCTGGATCTGGGCGGTCATGACATTGGTATCGTCCAGGGTTTCGACCTGTAGATCGTATGTCTGATTCACATAGACCTTAACGTATACGACCTTGGATGAGCCTTCACCTGTCAGATTCACTCCAACAACATACCAACCGGTCCTTGTGTTTTCCGGGACCTTGATACGGCCGTTGATGAAGATATTGCTCTTCCAGTCCATGGTGAACTCATACTTCTGGTAACCTTCCAGATTGTAGAAGGTCAGATTCCAATCAAGGAGGATCTCGTAGGCATTGGGCATGATCATGTCCTCGCCGTTCCCAAGGTTGGATACCTGCATCCTGAACCATACGTTGTTGCCGGGATCCACCCTTACACTGTCCTTTTCAATTACCACCGCATCGAACTCATAGACATGGTTGACTATGACCGTCAGCGGAGCAGAAGCACGGATATTGGTGGCATCTTTGACCACACCTATCACATTCAGGACCAGCTTCTGATTTGCTCCAACGTATCCGGGGGCAGTTACTCTGATGGTAACAGGTCTTGTCTGTCCCTGGTATACCGCCTGGGGTTCCTCGGGATATCTAACTGTCCAGCCAGGCTGCTTACCTTCTATTGAGAGTACAACATAGATAATATCCTTGTTACCAAGGTTGGTTATCTCAAGTGTGTATTCCACAGTTCCGTTCGGATCAACATATTTGGTGGAATCCTCGATCCTGAGCTGAAGTTCGTTCACCTCACCGACTATCATGATCAGTTTGTCGACCTTGATGATATCCTCGATAACTGCTTCCTTGGACCTTCCGGAAACACCGGTCAATATGATGGGGATCTGTGTATCCTTGGTAGCATCGATGGGACATTTCACCTTTACGGTGAATGAAGTTCCGGTGATCCCACCGAACTGTTCGGCAAGAGGCGGCGCAGTAAGGGATATGTTCGCTGTAATATCTCCGGTCTCAACGAAATACCAATCCCAACCAGCATCCAGTGGAGGCGGGCTGAGTGTAAGCTCGTAGGTATCATTGAGGTTGCCCTTGTTCAGTACGGATATCGTGTATATACCTTCAGCTCCCGGATTGATCTTGTCCCATTTCTCACCTACAAGCGGATCGAGGGGATCTGTGGAAGCCTGTTTCAGGTAGTTCAACTCGAAATCCACGAACAGGTCCAGGATCGTCAAGGTGGTTATCGTATCCGAAGCGAACTGGTCCTGTGAGGAGTTGGCCGAGATATTGATCCTTGCCATCTCTCCGATGTCACCTTCCCATGGCGCATAGACCGTCAACTGAAGGAAAGCGACCTGTTGAGAAGCGAGTCTCACATAGCTCGGATTGTCGTTCCCTTTGTCCGGTGGTGTGTCCAGTAAGGCAGACCATCCCTCGGGGATCGAATCCTGCTCGATTGCGACATAGATTACGTCCTTATTGACCTCTGAGATGCCCTTTCCGGTGTTCTCAACGGTCAGGTTGTATGTGACATATGATCCGGGCTGGACGGACTTCACAAGGGTATCCAGGGGTTGCCCGGTCTCCATGTCCTTCCTGGGATAGATATCCACACCGAAGGAAAGCTGGGGGTTGTAGAATCCGGTCCTGTTGAGATCATAGTGGAACTCGGGCCAATCGGCCTGGCCCTTAACGGATCTTCCACCAGCGGAGATGCAATAGACATGTCCTTCCTGATCGCCGATGACGACCTCGAGCATTCCGTCGAGGTCTATGTCACCAACAACAGGTGATGAGATACCGATGGGGACTCCGGTGTCGTAGACCCAGAGAACATCCTGAAGGGGACCGTCCCCGGGGTAGGGTACTCCCTCATCTATACCATCCGATGGATCTCCATCGAAACAAAAGACCTTACCTGAATCGGAACCTATCACGATCTCCAGTTCATCATCATTGTTGATATTGCATATTGCAGGAGATGACATGCACCTTCCACCTGTATCGAAAGTCCATAATGCGTTATGGAACTCGGAGTTCAAAACATACATCATTCCATTGTCAGCACCGAAGATGACCTCATAGTCGAGATGCTTCTCTTCAGGATCGTCCTTTGCTACCTGAAGATCGGCTATTGCCGGTGATGAGAAGATGGATGCACGGGAGTTACCAGTCTGGTAGTCCCAGAGCTTCTTCCCGGAAGGAGTATAAACAAAGAGCTTTCCACCCCATCCGGTCCAGGTCAATTCCCATCCTTCGGAGCTTCCGATGAATATTTCGCACTCTGGTGTACCCGTGACGTTTGCAACTGCCGCTGTTGCATAGGTCTGGTGACCAGCAAGCATTCCTGAAGTTGATTCGTCGTAATTGGGTTTCCCCTCAGCATTCTCTCCCTGCCTTTCAAAGATCCTCAGACCTCTGTCGTGGTTTCCGATGATGAGTTCTGTATCCCTCTCCTTTGACGGGTCCGGGTCGATCAGAGTAGGACCATCCCAGAAATCACCATCAAGATCATGGGCAACGACAGAGCATCCGATAAGACCCCCCTCTTCACCTGTAGGAGCTTGTTCTCTGAAGATCGCACCACCGTCGACCTCGAAGGCCTCCAGCCATCCCTTCCGTCCTTCATCGTCGGATGCAAGGACGATCTCAAGGTCCTCCTTATCGCCTGTCCATTCTCCCTCAAGATCGGTGATACAGGCTGTGGAGAAGTAATATCCAGTTGTCAATCCCTTCTTCCACTGCTTCTCACCGTCGGACCCGATACATAGAGCACCATCCTTAACACCGAGGATTATCTCAGGCGTATCACCGAGGTTCACGTCAGCGGTTATAACGGAAGCAAAGATAGGCGGAGGAACGAAATCGAGACCGGATGTACCAGCCGTTTGTCCGAGATAGTCTATAACATCGTCACCATACGGATTGGACCAGAAATAGCTTCCGTCCGGTCTCAATGCATAGATGTAATCACCAGCCGAGGCGATAACGACCTCAAGATCGTTGTCATTGTCCAGATCGACAATGGCAGGGGATGAGAGATATTCTCCCTCAGCCTCGAATAGAGTCGTCTGCCATTCAAGCTGACCTCCTCCAGACCTGGTGATGTAGTCATTCACAAGCGGGTTTCCAGTATCATCTACGGGTGCCTTGATCTGACCAAATTTCTCGAAGAGATCCCTCTTCGAATTGAGCCAGGTATCGAAAACAAGGTTGTCGACATCGACGGTATCGACATACTTGTAAAGCACATATCCTCCAATGGCCGAAGCCGTGAGGAGCATCAGGATGCCCCCGATGAGCAGTAGTCCCTTGGGTTCAGATCTTTTCGACATCAAGTGAATTCCTCCTTTCCAAGAACCCAAGAGCGTATCCTATATGATTCATCATTTTTGAGTGTATAAATAATCATCTGTACATAAATTGTAACAAATTTCTTGGGAAAGAAGATATTCTTGTACAGTATTTGTATTATTATACATAGTTACACAATATTGAAAGATTCCGGATGGATTAAAATCTCAAATTTCGCTATGACAGGGTGTTGCAACCAACAAAATGAGAAATGAATAGAGGGTCATGGGGTCTTCAAGCAGAAAGCTAGAAGCGTTGACAAGCCCATGACCCAGTGCTTAAAATGCCAACAGAACGAGTATATCCTTCCCAGATAAAGATTGTTTCGGAATACTTGAACGATGTCACTCTGTCAACCATCATGGATCTCAAGGAAAATACGGGGATCACTCACCAACAATATCGAAGGATGGTCAAAGACAAGACACTCACAACATCGCTCAATTACGAACACAACTGGATCACATTGACAAGCATCATCAGGAAGAACAAAGATCATTGGGGTTTTTTCACACACCGTATTGAAAGATACTCAAGGACAGTTGCGATATTCCACATAAAGAGAACCGGAAAGGACACGCTGCCATACCTGGCTTCAAAGAGACCATGGGGATTGTCAGAAAAAGAAGCAGAAGAACTACTTGGAAGGGACTGCAAGAGACCTCTTAGAGAACTGGAGAAGAACAATTCCATCCAGTCCAGAATCATACATGGTGATAGAGTTTACCTGAACAGGGTCAACAAGAAAGCGGATATCCAGGTAAAAGAGAGAAGGATCAATCCAAAGTTCCATACAGATGATAATGAAGAGGATGAAGATAAGGTCGGATACATCAAATACGAAGATTTCTGCAAGACCTTCAAGGAAGCTTTGAACGAAATGGACGAACAATGTCCGGTATCCGATGACAGGATATCCACACTGATGATGATGTTCAACACGAACAGATCGCTCAGAACAATGGAGACATGGGTGAGGTTCAATACCAGGGTGCAAGAAGCTGTAGGTCTCAATTGGGACATCGATCATTCAACATTATGCCGGGACATGGGCCAGATAGATGAAAGTTACCTGAAAAGACTATTCCATCATCTGGTGATGAAACTGCATGATAAGGGCATAATAACAGGGAAGTTCCTTGTTGTAGATGCTACGCATATCTATGCATTCTGCAATACCAGAAAAGACACTGATAGATACGGTATTGAAGGTGCAACCTGGGGCAACCATCATGGGAGTTTCTATGGTTACAAGATACATATCCTGATAGATGCCGAATCAGAACTGCCTGTTGCGATGATATTCAGCACCGGTAAAGACAACGATTCCCCTCATTTCATTCCACTCTTAGATGATCACGTTGAGAACAACGATCTTGGTGAAGCTGGAGCACTCCTAGCCGATGATGGATACGATGTGAAGAAGTTCAGAAAAGAGGTTTTAAACAAGACTGGCGGGATATTCCTACCTGCCTGCAATCCGAGGAAAAGCAAGATACTTAAGAGGATGAAAGCCAGGATTAAGAAACTGTTTGACACTCATGGTGACAAGATCCATTCTGTTGAAGATGGTTTCAGGTATCTTGGTCAGACGTTCCTGACGATGTTCGGAATAGAGCTTGGTGATCCGGGTGCCAATAAACTTGTTGAGCTGATAGCTGAGAGATTGCACAGACCTCTCCGTGCGGGAGTAGAACGTGTATTTTCACGGTTGAAAGCTTTGACATCATTTGAAGAACCGAAAGCTAGGATTCTGGATACTGTGAAGAAGACGGTGTGGTTCTGTTTGATAGGTCAGCTTGTTCAGGCCAGGACTGCTGTTGACAAAGGTTTGAGAGGATCTATGCGTAAACGAACAGCTCTGGTCTGACCAATAACCGGGCAACATCTGTCCGAGAAATCAGCTTCAGCTTTGTCAATATCCATCAATAGTTCGTATAATGGTCCAAATATTGTCTTTTTATGACATCATTCACTTGCATTTCTCATTTTGTTGTGGATGTTAGAAACCGATTTTACATTTTATATTCCCATCTTGTTCATGCAACACCCTGTAGGAGTGTGTCCGAGAAATAAAAAAACAATCTCATCGGAGGGTATATTCAATCTTCAAACTACCCGTTTTTCAAGGTAAAGTTACCCGTCCGTGTGGTTGAAAGTCATTTCTCGGATAGGCTCTTAACATATCTTATTTCACCCTTGTTATATACTCTTCAACAATAAGTCTACTGTAATACTATAACTCCTACTTTAGATAAAATCTGTTTGTCCCATTACTACAAATGCAATGTGTAATCCCCTGTTGTGGCCTTTGAAGGCAAACACATAACCCCAGCCGAAGGATAAAAACAGCACAGAGACATAAGGCCTCGCCAATAGTCTCTAACACGAAGAGGAAAAATTGTACGGATATAAATTTGATTACAAAGTTAATTCCATGTCCTTCTGTCCCATTAAGTATACATATTGTTCAAATTTCGTCCCATTATGATTATATCTTGTCCATGATAATGTTGGCATCATGTCCAAGAGAAATGTATTCCTCTCAGTTTCGATCCTAATTTTGATTCTGATGATGGCAATCCTGATCTGCTTCCCAGGGGATGGGGAAGAAAATGACCTGGATTATATCTTCCCTTCGGACGGACTTGAAGATGAGACAAACAGAGACCAATTGGCAAATTGGTTTCTTGAAGGATTCAACATTAGCAATGATTTGGTCGATCCTTGGAAGACTTCAAATGAATCTTGTTGCGGGATGAATGGATTCGTATCATATCAGTACAATGTTACTGAGGAAATCACACTGAGGCTCATTTATATTAATGGATATTTTACACAACTTGAACTATTCAGCAGATGGGGAGTATATTCGGATCCTGTTCAGAATATCCATGATATTGCGTCGATCATTAGTGTGAACATGAATGATCCAAATATTGATACATCAAAGATTAGCAGCAGTTACGTACCCAACTACAATCCAAAATACGAGATAAGAGGTTACTACAACATTTCATCGACGAACGATATGGATAAACGAGGATTCACAAATTCCAATTCCATCGATTTCAGGGAGGTTCCCAGGGGCGAACATACTTACAGCCAAATCACAATTAACGCTTGGTACTCGGGAATCCATTCATTCGCGGGCTCGGAATATGAACTGATCGAGGGATCATTGGACGCATTTTTATTATTGGAACCTGAATTCAAAGATAGAAGATTATTGAAGTCTAAGGTTTCCACAATAAATGAGAATAAAACAACCTTATATTATCCAGATTTCGAACCTTCATTACATATCAATCACCATTTCGAACATGAGGATGAGGATTCATTATACTCAGTTCGGACCTTGACCAGTATTGAAGATGGATCTGTAATCTCGTATGAGGTGGGAACCATCACAAATTCATCCGTATATTGGCCTGAGGATCTTGATCCAAGGGTCAAAGGGACCGATGATCCTGATATAATTACATTGATTATTTCGATATTAACAGTCGTTGGGGTGATCGCAACATTCCTTCTGATCCTGCTATTTTCAGTATTTGTTATGGCCAACAGAAGGTCAAAGGGAATAATGGATACATTGCTGAGAAAAAGGATCTTTGAATTAATACAAAAGGAACCGGGAATTCATTTTCGACAGATCATGAGGGAATTGGACATTAAACAGGGTGTATTAGGGTATCATCTGAATGTCTTAGAGCAAGAAAGCTATATCAGATCTATCCAGAAGGGGGTCTACAGGTGTTTTTACGGATCGGACACTAAAAGCGTTCTTCATTTGAAGCTCAACAAAGCTCAGCAGAAGATCCTTCACGAGATCGATAAGAATCCTGGCATTTCGCTTTCAAAGATCTCTAACACTCTTTCAAAAACGAAGACCCTTGTGTATTATCACACTTCTATACTTAATGAAGCAGGATTGATAGACAAGGAAAAGGATGGAAAAGTTACGAGTTTCTTTATAACAGGGGTAGGAAAGGAATACCTTGTGGGATGATAGAACATCTCTCTGATGATGGAATGATATTAGAAACAGGGTGGTCACTATGAATCGGATTGGGAAATTTACTTTGATATTCTTGTGAATGTGATACTTGATCATTTCCAATATCATCATTACCGATATAACCTATCCCTCCATTATTCAAGATAACATTCACCAATTCATCCAATCGTTCCCTCCAGTTTTTTTTGAGATATCCAAGGGTTTCGATAACTGTCAGGTATCTTTTTAAAATGAGAAGGACTGCCTTTTGTTCTGGAAGGAAAGCTGTCATCCCGGAACAGAGCATTAGGATCATTTCACAATCGACGATGAAGCCACAATCCTTTTGAAGACACTCCGGAAGGAATTTAAAAATCATTTCCCTGTATTTTTCGCAATTGGATTTATGAGAAGAAAGAGAAAGATTTGGGAGTTCTTGTAATTTCTGGAGTATCTTTTCCCCTTTCTCTCTCTCCTTTTCATCAATATTGACATTGGAGAAATCACAAACTATTGACCTTCTCATATGCTGTGGTTCAAACTTGATCCTCTCCCCGATTCCTTCCTCAACCTTTGGATTGTATATCAATATCGGGACCGGTTCAATTTTCATCGCTTTATCTTCAACTGTGATATATTTCTCACCCTGAATATAGACCAGGTTGTTCTTCCGGATATTCTTATTTGCCTCATGATACTCATCGAAGCATACTAACGAAGAGGTAAGTATCTCGCTCTTCCATACCAAATTTCCTTGAGGTCCTTTCCGAAATAATGTGGAGTTCCCTCTTTCAACCATCGTCTTATGGATATGTTTCAATGGGTCCAATCCAAGAATGTGACAGCATCCTTCAACGGTCCATGTCTTTCCTAAAGAAGGTCGGTCCGAAGAGAACGAAGGTCGGGTGGTGTTTTTTCGATATTTCATCTTTTCGAGCGATCATAGCCGGTAGAAAAAGTTCGATCAGGCTACGTTGTAATTCATTGGTTATGTATTTCAAATGTGGAATCTTTTGCTCTAACAAGTTCCAATTGATTCCGGCCTCATCTTCTTTCATGGCTAATTGTCCTTTAGAAGTGGTCCGATATTCATGGTTATTTTTATCCAGGTATCCATTATCGACAAGTGAAGATACCCTTCTGTGGATACTAGTCCTCGGGGCCTTATCATATAGTGGTTTCATCGGTGCAAATCCATCAGAACAATACTTCAGTATTAACATCTCTACATCATCCAATGTCATCTCTTTTCACCTTCGGGAATGGTAATAGAATAAGTGGGAAAACGTGGGAATCAATGGGAATATAACGGGAAATACGTGGGAAAAACAGTGGGAATATGGGAATGGGAATGGCTTCTAAGTTCAGGACCGGATAAATTTTATAGTGGGGTATCAGCTTAAGCCCAAAAAATAATATCTAAATATCATTGTATATCAAAATTTATATTGTTATTATATTCTTTTTTGAAATCAGTTATGTTTTAAGATTTTATGTGTCTATTGGAGTTAAGCTGATACCCCATTAATTTTATTTTTATTTTGTGCAACACTCTGTTATAATAATAAAAAAAACAACAACTTCGTGACAGGCTCGATTTTTCAGAACATTTCTTTCATTTTTTATGTAAATATCATCAGCCAGATATTTTCAACAATGATAATTTAAAAAGCAATATTTATAAAGTATAAGGTTGTGGTTTATTTGATCATTGGAGTGATTAAATGAAGAGAAGGATAAGCATTGCAGTTATAGTACTGTTAATAACATGTACTTTGGGGTTTGCACTGAACCACCTTCCGGGTGTTTTGGGGGCGGCCCCCGTGATAATCACGGCCGACCAGACCTCGGTCGCAGAGGACAGTTCCTATTCGGTCGATTATGATGCCAGTGATTCCGATATGGATGAACTGACCTGGAACTTGAATACGGATGCATCGTTTTTAAGCATAAACAGCACCAACGGCTGGCTGAATGGAACACCCGCGAACGATGATGTCGGCACCTACTGGGTAAACGTGACCGTTTCGGACGGATCGGATGTCGATTGGTCCAACTTCACCCTCGTGGTAACAAACGTCAATGACGATCCTGTCATTTCCACCACACCTGAAACGATCGCAAAGACCGGAGTCCTCTATTCAGAGGACTTCGAGGCCTCGGATGTAGACCCCACATCGGACACCCTCACCTGGGCTCTCCACACTAATGCCAGCTTTCTGAGTATCGTTGCGGGAACAGGGGTTGTATCCGGTACTCCTGCTGTGGCAGATGTCGGCGACTTGTTCGTCAACGTTTCTGTTAGCGATGGAAATGTCGGAACTGACTGGGTTAACTACACCCTGAGCGTTTCAGTCAACAGTGATCCTGTGATCTCCACCGCCGATCCTGTCAAGGACTGGAAGGCCGGGTCCCTCTATTCGGAGGACTTTGATGCAACCGATGCCGACACCATGGATTCGCTTACCTGGTCACTTCACACAAATGCAAGCTTCCTAAGTATCAGTTCAACGACCGGGGTCGTTTCCGGAACGGCATCGGATTCCCAGACCGGACTTTTCTTCGTGAACGTTACAGTCGAGGATGCCTACGATGGAGAGGATTGGCTGAACTACACGTTGAACATGACTATCAACCACCATCCGGTTATCACCACAACGACACCTCACGGGACCGCAACCGAGGAGGTCCCCTACTACTTTGATTTCAATGCAACCGACAGCGATACCGAGGATACCCTCTCATGGTCCTTGACCACCAATACAACCTTCCTGAGCATCAACTCCACAACGGGTAATGTTTCCGGAACCCCCGGGAACTCCGATGTGGGAGACTGGTTCTTCGTGAACGTTTCCGTGAGCGACGGGTTCAACGGAACAGCATGGATCAATTACACCCTGAACATATCCAATGTCAACGACGAACCGGTGATCACAACGATCCCCGGTGTTTATGCAAAGGTAGGCGTCCAATATTCTGAGGATTTCGATGCAACGGATGTAGATCCCGGTCCTGACACTTTAACCTGGGAGTTGAAGACCAATTCAAGTTTCCTGAGCATCGTTGCATCCACCGGAGTTTTATCGGGAAAACCGACAGGATCCGATACGGACATGTGGTATGCCAACGTATCAGTTGGTGACGGCAACGGCGGCTCGGACTGGTACAATTATACTGTCTATGTGTCAATAAACAATGATCCCGAGATCACAACCACGACCCCGCTAAAATACGGGAAAGCCGGATTCCTCTATTCGGAGGATTTCGATGCAACGGATGATGACACCATGGATTCTCATTCATGGTCCCTTTATACCAATTCAAGCTTCCTTGATATCAACACTACAACCGGTGTTGTGTTGGGAATCCCTCTTTTAAGCGAGGTGGGAATATATTTCGTCAATGTTACAGTTGAAGACAACTACGAAGGTGTAGATTGGCTGAACTACACAATCGATGTGTCCATCAACACCTTCCCCGATATCACAACTACAACACCTACACTTGTCGGAACGGAGGATATGGCTTACTCATTCGATTTCGACGCATCCGAAAGCGATACTGGAGACACCCTGATGTGGGCGATCCATACGGATTCCTCTTTCCTATCCATCAACTCCACAACCGGTGTAGTATCCGGGACACCATTGAATGACGATGTTGGAATGTGGTTCGTGAACGTATCCGTGAGTGACGGATTCAACGGAACCGATTGGATCAATTACACCCTTGTAATTGGAAATTCCAACGACGATCCTGTTATAACAACGGCTCCCGCAATGTTTGCCAAGGTGGGATATGCATATTCTGAGGATTTCGATGCTACTGATGTCGATCCAACAATGGATACTTTAACATGGACTCTGCATACGAATACAAGCTTCCTCTCGATAGTTGGAGATACCGGTGTAGTATCCGGAACCCCGATTGCCACCGATGTGGGTCACTGGTTCGTCAATGTTTCAGTGGGAGACGGAAACGGTGGAACCGATTGGATCAACTATACCATCAACGTATCGGTGAACGAGGATCCTGTTATCACATCAACCAATCCTGCACTCAGAGGAAAGGTGGATGTTGGGTACATGGAGGATTTCGATGCAACCGATGTTGATCCCTATGATACACACACATGGGCATTGCATACCAATTCGAGCTTCCTTTCTATCAATCCCACAACCGGCATAGTGTCCGGGATACCTACAAGTTCGGATACTGGACTCTGGTTCGTGAATGTAAGCGTGGACGATGGCTTTGATGGCGTGGACTGGATCAATTACACGGTCAATATCACAGTCAACGACATCCCCGAGATCACAACAACACCGGTCCTTACCGGAAACGAGGATGAGCTCTATTCCGTTGATTTCGATGCAACGGATGAGGACACGATCGACACCCTTGTCTGGTCTCTTGAGACCGATGCAGGATTCCTGTCGATAGAAACCTCCACGGGAGTTGTATCAGGGACGCCTTTGATGGTCGATATCGGTGAATATTATGTCAACGTATCAGTTGACGACGGATTCGATGGCGTGGACTGGATCAACTTCACACTGAACATTTCTGCGGTGAACGACGATCCTGTGATCACCACGACATCTCCTTCCGGGACAGGGACCGAGGACGTACTCTACTTCGTGGACTTCGATGCAACGGATGAGGAATCCACCAATTTCACCTGGTCTGTCAACACCAACGCCATGTTCCTATCAATTGATCCCACCACCGGCATTCTCTCCGGAACGCCTGGGGATGCCAATGTCGGTGCATGGTTCGTGAACGTGACAGTTACCGACTGGGAAGGTGGATACTCCTGGATCAACTTTACATTGGATATAACCAACGTCAACGACGATCCTGTGATCACCACAACACCTTCGGAGACTGCAACCGAGGATATCCTCTATTCGGAGGCATTCACTGCAACCGATGACGATCCCACAATGGATACGCTTGTATGGACCATGAACACGGACGCCTCCTTCCTGAACTTCGTTCCCGCAACCGGAGTACTCTCAGGGACACCCTCGGATGCGGATGTCGGAACCTGGTTCGTCAACGTTTCCGTAACCGACGGGAATGGTGGAATGGACTGGATCAATTACACTCTGAGGGTTGTAAACGTCAATGATGCTCCTGTAATCACAACAAACCCGGTAACCTACGCCACCGAGGATGAATTGTACAGTGAGGATTTCGATTTCACAGATGATGATCCTCCCGGTTCAGGTGATGTTTATACATGGTCGATGACATCCAATCCCACAGCAAACTGGCTTTCCATTGATTCCAGAACCGGTGTACTGTCCGGAACCCCGAGAAATCCCGAAGCTCTTATTGTCTTCTTCGACATCAATATCACAATAAGAGACGGAAACGGTGGATCGGATTCTCTTGAATACCAGCTAGTAGTGGATAACACCAATGACGACCCCATTATCGATAATCCCATCTCGGGAGTATACTCCTGGGACGAGGACATTTATGACGAGATCGACTTCGAGGCAACTGATATGGATCCCACCAACGATGATCTGAGATGGAGGGTCACTCCAGATACTTTCTGGTTCACTATAGATGCCTTCACCGGTGTCCTCTCCGGAATCCCCGGAAACGATGATGTCGGAGACTGGGAAGTGAACGTGACCGTTTCCGACGGTAACCAGGGATTCGACACCAATATTTTCACCATCACGGTAGAAAATGTTAACGATGATCCTGTGATCGATCCTGTGATGATAGATGATCTTACCGAGGACCAGCCTTTTTGGCAGATGATCATGGGAACTGATATCGATCCCACGGACGATGTCCTAACATGGTCTATCATGACAGATACATCGTTCCTATTCATCAATGAGGATACCGGTAATCTCTCCGGGACACCCTTAAACGATGATGTGGGGATCTGGTGGATCAATATATCGGTCACGGATGGAATGGGAGGTTCTACTTACCAGAACTTGTCATTTACCGTTGTCAATGTGAACGACCCACCCGTGATCCAGACACAGTCAATCCCGGATGCAGAGGAGGATACACTCTACTTCATCCTGCTTGATGCCAGCGATATAGATCCCACCATGGATGCCATCACCTGGTCGATCACTGACACAAACGCTGATTTCATCCACATGGATGCGACCACCGGGAACCTCAGCTTCACACCGACCAATGAGGACATCGGTGATTTCTGGGTGATAGTCAAAGCCTCCGATCCTTACCTTGGCTTCAGTGAGGTGAACCTCACTTTCTCGGTTATCAACGTCAACGACGATCCGGTGATCATCACCGACATGCTACCTGACGCAACAGAGGACGAGGAATACTGGTTCATTCTAAACGGCTCCGATATGG
>CBDDUX010000065.1:0-12774 GCA_965234725.1 Thermoplasmatota archaeon
GTGGGAGCACTGGGATTTGAACCCAGACAAACGGGTATCGCCTACGTTTGAGCGTTAGTAGCATGAGGTCGAAGACCTCCAGGCTCATTTACGGGTCATCGCTCCAGTCATTCATCACAGACCAAGCGTCCCTGGTCCTCAGCCGACCCGTTTCCAATCATCCTCGTAACTGGAGCCCGTTGTGCTACCAGGTTACACCATGCTCCCGGAAGGGTTCGTTAGGGCTACCATGGAGCTCAGGAAACAGAGAAGAACGGCCTTCCGGAGAAGGATTCTCATTACTTCTGCTTCCTTGCGGCTCTCTTTCTGCGGCGCATTCTCTTCTTTCGCCATTTCCACCGCATATTTCCTTTCTTCTTCCACGCTCTTGAGCTGCGCTTCATTTGGTAGCCTCTTCGTATTTTCGGGAATGAACAGCGGACCCGGAGGGATTCGAACCCTCGACATCCGGCTTAGAAGGCCGGCGCCATATCCTGGCTAGGCCACGGGCCCAAGCACTTCGCTCAGGACCCCGCGGGTCCATCAGGTATGGACCTGGATAGGGACCCTGTTTCTCCCGTGAAAACGACCTAAACAAGAAGTTGGTTATATACCTTTTTATAGTTAAATCAGCGGTCCATTCGATATACGCACGGAAAGTGTTATAATACCGGTTACCTGGATAAAGGGGATGTGTCGCATAGGTATTCATTTCATCCGTTCGGTCCAATTGTCATTCCTTCATTTTTAGTTATTCTTCTTACTTCCACTTTTTTTTCATCACTACTAATTATGGTTCCAAGCATAACTTCGATCCCAGGAACCGAGCCATCCAACTCAATGATCGGAACCAGATCTCCTTCAAATGGACAAGGGATAAGATATGCCATTGTAACCACCTCTGACCTTTCGGACACTTTCGAAGATCTGAAGACCTGGAGATCAATGACCGGATCGAAAGCTGAGATATACATTCTCGACGGTCCTTCAGGGATCATTTCCCAGTACTCTGGTTCTGACGATGCAGAGAAGCTGTTCAATTTCATTGGTGACCTTTACGAGAACAACGAAGGATCCCTGGAGTATCTCCTTTTAGGGGGGGATGATGACAAGGTCCCCACCAGATATCTTTGGGCAAATGCTTCCCGATGGGATTATGACGATCAATATCTCTCTGATGTCTATTTCTCCTCACCGAAAACCGATTGGGATCGGGACGGTGATGGAAGATACGGTGAAAGAGAGGACATCGAATCGATCGGAATAGAGAACATTTCCTTTCCGATCAAGGTGGGAAGATTCCCGGTCTCATCAGTCGATGAGGCCAGGATAATGGTCCAGAGGGTCATAGGATACGAGACCTCTCCGGAGGAGGGAAACTGGACCCGAAGGGGGATCGTAGCCTCCTCATTGATGGAAGCACCCAATATCATCAATGATCCTTTGACTCCCGCCGATGAGGGTTTCGACGACTTCAAGGATAATGGTTACAAGGCATTTCTCAACTATACATACAGATACATTCCCAGATCACTGGACTTGATCGAGTTCCATGATTATGAAATGTATGAGGGGGGATCCTATTCCAACACCACTGACAGTCTTGGAATAGGTGACATTCCGGATGCCTTGGACCAGGGCTGCTCATTTTTTACCTTCGCGGGTCAATCGTTCTATGATATTGATTCGGATTGGGATCCTCCAGTAGCCTATTCACTTGCACAATACATCGATCCCTGGGGCCTATCTTCCGGGGGAGAAGCTTTCGGTGAAGCACTGACCTACGAGGATACCTGGAACCTGTCAAATGGTCAAAGACTCCCGGTCGCTTACATCTCATCCTGTGATTCTGCCAATTTCACTTCTCCTGGAGATACAAGCCTTGAGAACATGGTACGATCACCAAACGGTGGTGCCATCTGTCTGATCGGGTCGACCGGTGTTTCATGGAGAGGTGAGGGGACGGATTATACCCTGGGTAACTGGTATCTCCTTTCACGGTTCTGGGAGAAGATGATGACCACTGGCAGACCAGGGGATTCCTTGTTCTGGTTGAAGCAGAACTATATCGATACGAAATGGGATGAATATGCCACAAAAGAGGTCCTTTTGATCGAGCTGTATACTTACAATCTGCTGGGAGACCCGGCACTTACAGCCTGGATCGGGGATCCTCTCAGCATTCAATTGAAGGGTCAGACATCGGATCATTTCGCCGGAGGAGATACATATTCGGCCAGGGTAACTGATATGGTCGGGAATCCCCTTTCAAATGTGCGTGTCTCACTTTTCATGAATTCTACAGATGAGGTCTTTTCAGCTACCACGGGACCAGATGGATATGCAGAGGTTCAGACATCATTCACCTCAGGGGGTCCTATCCAGATCACTGCCACCGGAAGGAACCTGATACCTGTGACCCTGCAGACCATTGTCCTTGATCAGCCTGTGGACCTTATGGTGGATGGTTCCACACTTGAGATCGGTCCCCTTCCGTTAACTGAAGGGGAATTGGCAGTTTTCAAGGCCACAATACGAAATATTGGAGGACGGGATGCAAATAATGCCGAGGCATGGTTAATGGCCGGCATCATTTCGGAGGATCCAGGAGAATGGCCAGATCCAATCATCAAGAGGACCGTCGACCTTCCCGTAGGCTCCTCTGTTGACATCGGATTTGAAATATTCCCTTCTAGGTCATGGGACCGATTGACCATTGGATTGATATCACTGGACAAGGAGAACGATCTTGATAACAATCTGGAATGGATCACTATCGATGTGAACGCCAGGCCGAGGTTCCTTCCAATGGACCTACTGGAGTTGGAGGAGGACCAGGATGGAGGTGGAAGGTTCGATCTTTCTTCCTATGTGTATGATCCGGATAATGACCCCGGATCCCTGTCGTTCTCCCTCGGAACCGGATCCCCGTCCTGGTGCTCTCTTGAGGGAAGTATGTTGAATATCCAACCTCCAGGCAATTGGTCGGGGGCCTTCGACATTACATTGAGGGTTTCAGATGGTCTCGCTTTCGATCTGACCGAGGTTGGTGTTTTCGTGAACTCTGTGAACGATCCCCCTGTGATCATGGACCTCCAGGATTCATACACAGCTTACATTGATACCCCTTTTTCGCTTGTCCTCCAGACCTTTGATGCAGAGGGCGAGGCCATGGTCCTTTCCATTCACACAGACCTTGAAAGGATGAAGATCTCCGGAAGGACAATCAGTTTTGTACCATATGTCGAGAATGAGGGTGTTCATAATATCGTCATCAATATTTCGGATACTTCCGGAGGCAACAATACCTACAGCTTCGATCTGTCCATCCTTCCTCCTCTTGGTCGTTTGTATTTCGAGGAACCCTCTGTTCATCTTCCCTCGGCCAGGGTCGGTTCTTCATATAACTACAAGGTCCGGATCGGAGGAGACCTGTCAGAGAATGTGACCTTTTCAGATGACAGCGACCTTTTCATTATAGACCCCACAACAGGGGAGATCTCCTTCAAACCAGGATCTGAAGATGAGGGGGATCACTGGATAACTATAACGGTGGATTCAGGTGGATCAAGGATCGAAAGGACATTCTTTATTCAGATCAAGGAGGAAAGAGAGAACGATCCCTTGATCTATTGGATCCTTGGATCAGCAATAGCTGTCCTTCTTCTCCTTGTGATCGCCGTGGTACTATGGTCGGGACCTAAAGTGGGACAGTATGGTCTTGAAGAATGAAGAAGAGGTTACTTGCACATATATTCTGTATTGTTCATAGATTAGTTTCACATCCGTTTTTCGGGATTTCCAGTCATTAAATTGCGCTTAAAGCTTGCTTAAAAGGCAAGACGAAAGAGGGGCCAACCTTTAATTACCTCACATATAGATTATGATTCCATGTGGGAAAAAGGAAGGGTTGCCAAATTTAAGTTTTTAGCTGTAACATCATTCACGTTACTGTTTCTACTCACATCTTTGACACCTTTAATCTTGAGTATGGAAAGCAGGGATGTGAGCGCCGACCTTGAGGGGAGGGTGGTTGACGGGTCAAGTGATCCTATTGTTGGGCTCAGTGTTGTTGCGATCTCCTCCACCGGTGCTTATCTTAACGGAACCCAGACAAATATTACCGGAAATTTCTCTATTGGACTCCCACCTCTTCCGGAAGGAGCAACAATTTTTCTGGTTTATTTCAAGACAGGATATTTTTCCCATACAATTGAGATGACGATCCATGGAGGCACAAATTCTCTGGGGAACTTGACCACAACTCCGATCCCGATGGAGACCGAAACAGTATCAGGCACTATCCTTTCCCTTGTTGGGGCTCCGGTCAAGGATGTTGATATTAACATGGAATTCAAGGGTCCAGAGGGTGAATATCGATATGAGGCCGTGTCGGATACTTCAGGAGAATTCAGCTTCACCGTATTCCCTGCTGAATTCAATATCCGGATGGAGGTCAAGGGAATAACCGTTTATGAGGAGAGTCTGGAAGTGGAGTCTGGCCAAGGACCATATGACCTGTCTGTCAATATACCCACGGTCCCTGATCGCGACATTGTGATCGAGGGCTATATAAGGGATGGAACTGACCCCATATCCGGTGCGATCGTGGCTTTGATGGAATCTGAAACTGAGCTAGGGACACAGGTGGCCTCCGGTCCTGACGGATATTACGAGATCGAATTCTGGTCTGGAAAACATCTGATCATATCCATGAAGGAAGGATATGATGCATATTTCAATAATATCATGGTTCCTTCCTCAGGGAGGATCTGGAAAAATATAACCCTTCAAGAGGAGGTTTACTGGATGAACGGAACCGTCCGTGATGTGGAAGGTGCACCGATCGAAGGCATCACGGTCCAGTTCCTTCGACAGAACTCCTTCATTATGTTCAATACTTACATTACTGACAGCTCCGGTGATTTCCATATCAAGGTCCCGGAAGGGAACGGATACCTGATGGCTGTTGAGGAGAGCCCGTTCGATCTCGAAGTCTATGACGCCTATTTCCAGGGCCCGATCAACATGGTCTCTGACATGAACAAATTGATCACCCTGCAAGAGAAAGAGACCATCACTCAGGAGATGTTCATCAATTTCGACGGGTGGGATAGATTCAATGTCTCTTCCTCGATGGGGCTTTCAATGAATGCGAGCAAAGGATCCAGGGCAACGATAGATATGATGGTGGGGAACGGAGATCTTATTGTCGATCAGGATGAAGCCGATATGTTCATTGACATGATCTTGGCAGATGACGGAAGTCTCGGTGAAGGGGCGTTTACCAATGACACAAAGGACAATATTACTGTTGCTGGCAACCATTACGATCTCCTGCCCGGGTCTGTATATATGGATTTCAGGAACCTTACAGGTCCAATTGATGAGGAGAAGGATTTCGAGCTCAGACAGTCCTCTGAATATACAATGAACGGAGCCATCCCGGATGAGACCTATGTATTGGATATGAATGTGAACATATCATTCGCAGAGGAGGGTGAGGACCTGATAATACAAGTCCCCATCCCCGAGGGATGGATGTACCTGAACAATTCAGAGACCCTTCACGAGATCCATGTTTCAGGTGGTGTATTGACAATACATCCGGTAATGGACCCTGATGATGGCGATAATATCGACAGTGAGTGGGTATCCATTGCTTTGGCCGATGATACATTCCAGGTCGAAGTATCTCCACCGCAGTCCTTCTTTGAAGGAGAGGAAGCGACCATTTCATTGAATATCACGGACCATGTTCCTGAAAATGTTCGCCATTACAGCTGGGAAATTGGGGATGGAACTACGATCAATACTACTGAACCGGAATTGGTCCATACCTTCCAGGAAAATGGAACCTACGATGTAACCGTCAGGATGTTTGATGAATTGGAGAGGGAAACCAATGCATTCGGTACATTCGAGATCCTGAACAAGGACCCCTATCTGAACATCTCGGTCATGGGGGGGATAGACAGGACCTTCCACGAAGGTGATCAGATCACTGTTCAAGTGAATGCTGAGGATGTACCAGATGACCCACTTATCTATCAATGGGGATTGTTAGGTGTGTGGTCCCAGGAGATTCCATATACAATGGACAATTCATCCTTTTCAGTAGTGATCCCCGACGATGGGAATATCACACTGCAGGTCAGGATCATGGACGATGATGGGGGATCTGAACTGAAAGAGTTGAGATTTAAAGCCCTGAACCTGGCCCCGACCTTTTTCATGAACGTTTCGGGATTGGACGATGATGATAGGATAGACCAAGGGAAAATGGTGTCGTTTGAAGCTCTTAACCTGTCCGATGTTTCAAATGATACGATCTCACATGAATGGATATGGCAGGAAAATGTTTCTATCGAAGCGGATGAGGACGGACCTTCACTTGACATCAGATTCCTCGACCCAGGTATCTATAATGTTAGTTTCAGAGCATACGATGAGGATGGCGGAGTGACGTGGTACAACACATCCATCGAGGTCTTGGAGGATATGGACTTCGATAATGATGGGGATGGGATGCCCAGATGGTGGGAGAAGCTCCATGGTCTGGATGATGATGATCCCAGAGATGCGGGATACGATCCTGATATGGACACTCTCACGAACCTCCAGGAATATCTGAATGGAACCGACCCGCATAAGAAAGATACCGATTCGGATGGGATGCCGGATGACTACGAGGTGGATGTGGATGGTCTGAATCCCCTAGAAGATGATGCTGATGGCGACCTTGACGGTGATGGCCTTTCGAATTATGAGGAGTATATGAAAGGTTCCGATCCTACCACTCCGTTTGACGAGGACGATCTGGAAAATGATAGCGGTACGGTGATCTTCCTGATCCTTTTGATCACTGGTATCCTGATAGCATTGGGTGCAACGGTCCTGATGATAACGAGGAGGAAACAGTCGTCTATGTGGTATGAGGAGTGAAGGAAGATCAATCCCTTAGGGCCACCGCTTCTATCATTACAAGCGCATCGAGGGGGAGTTTCCCCACCTCTACGGCTGCCCTTGCAGGCGGATCATCATCGAAGTAGGACCCATATACGGAGTTGAATGGACCGAAATCGTTCATATCCTTCAGGTAAACAGTTACCTTGAGCAGCATTTCCAATGAAGAACCTGCTTCATCAAGGACCGCTGCAAGGTTTTCCATGGCCTGGCTGGTCTGTTCAATTATTGTCACTCCTGCAAATTGTTTTGTCGAAGGAACAAGACCTATCTGTCCCGAACAGAATACCAGAGGTCCTGCCGCTATTGCCTGGGAATAAGGTCCTACCGCTGCCGGTGCTTCATCCGTGGAGACGATCTCCCTTATCCATTTGAGATCAAGGTGAGTCAATTACAATACCCAACTTCCATTGATCTTCAGATAAAAAGCCTTATCCTTCGAGAGGAAAGGTCTTTATGTTTTCATAGATAGGTCCATTGGGTGTAAGTGTTGATGAAACGAGATCGAAGCTATCGACATATAGGGCATAGTCCTCTTCTTCCATTCTTTGGACACATTTTTCCAGGGCTTGCCTGATAGCATTTACATCGGGCCTTCCCTTGCATCTAGCTACTGTCAGATGAGATCTGAACCCCCTCTTTTCCAGTGGAGATCCTATTCTTTCATGAAGCTGGCGGTCCAGTCCTTCGGCTATACGTCTCATGGCCCCCTCCTCCGAAAAACCGATCCAGAAAACAGCTGGTCGATCCCAATTTGGAAAAGCTCCATAACCTGATATCCTTGACCGAAATGGTCCCACTTCCAGGGATCCAACAGAATTGATGACATCGTCCAGATCAACACCCGGATCACCAAGGAACTTCAATGTGATATGCTGATTCCCGGATCTGATAGGTTTCGATCCCCCACCCAGTGTTAAAAGGTCTGAAAGTAGTTCGTCAAGGGCTTCTGATCCCGGTACTCTTATGGCAAAGAAAAGCCTCAAACCTTCACTTCCGATATCAATTCCATGACCTTTTTTCGAAGGTCTTCGGTCGTTGCCTCATTGATCATCATCATATCCGCTCTGGCGATGACATTTCCGAGGCCCCATTCCAGCTCCCTTCTATCCCTCTCTTCGAATTCATCCCTCATCACTGGGTCGTCATTCCTTCCCCTTGAGAGCAATCTCATGAACCTGGTCTCCGGACTGGAGTGGATACAGAGTATCGAAAAGTATTTACCCCATTTGGATTGGAATACCTCCACCTCCTGGGGGGACCTGACACCATCAATGATCACGGTTGGGTTACCGCCTTGAACAATACCTTCCACCTCTTGGATCAATCTGAGGGCCCATATCTCCTTCCCGAATTTCTTTCTCTCTTCATCAGCGAACTTACCGGTCTCCATCGGATCCCTGTTCGTACAATTATCCGAGAAGTAACCTCTTACAACATCACCCATGGACCTCACGGGGATTCCTAAATCTCTTGCAATCGATGAAACCTCTCCCTTTCCGGAACCTGGCATACCAGTTATCCCGATTATCCTCAACTTTGTTTCAGAGTTCAGTGATCTCATGTGAAGTATCCCGTTGGGGACCGGAGCAAGTGTTTAATTAGGTTTTCGATGGATATGGGAACTATATGAAAGGCAATAAAAAACATCTTATTATGCAGGGGTATCCGAAAGAAAACCCATTTTATTATTATCCTGGACCATGTTTTTCCCTGCCCGAAGGTTCCCTTTCTCCTCACAGATACATTAAATACTAGGAAAAACGGATTGCAAAAAAGATTTATAATCATAATCCGTTGGTCTCGATTGTCTATATAAATGTGCCAGTGCCTTTAGGTACTGGTCTAAACCCTAATAGAGGTGCAGATCATGGGTAGCTTGTCAGTACGTATCGTAGGTTTTTCCATCGCATTGCTGATGGCAACAACGGCTCTACTTCTCGCAATAGAGATAATGCCTGAGGACAATTCATCCTCAACGGTCCAGGGGGCCATGTCCGAGAAGGACGCAGGGGGTTACATGTATGTCGATAGTAACGATCCAGATCCCAAGGTGGAGTTCGACTGGATAGATGCGGCCAACAATCCAAGGGGCGAGCTTTTGGAAGAGGTCAAGTACTATTACACCACGAACGTTTTCCAGTTCTATGAGCTTCCGTTCTCCTTCCCATTTTACGACGATTATTATGATGAGTGTGCCGTCGTCTGCGGAGGGTATATCGATTTCGGAGGTTGGCAGTATTCAACCCCAGGATACTATTACCTATCCTCTTCAACGGTCCCATACTCGAGCTACGAGAACGGATGGATAGCCGCCTGGGGATATGCCATTGGTGGTTATTCCAGTTACCCGTCGGTCAATTTTGGGGTATATGCCTTGCAGGGTGAAACTTACGGGGAGAGGTGGGTGTGCTTCGAGTGGCACAAGGCACTGGCACCGGGATCCTATGGAGGCCAGCCGAATCCCGAACAGTACGAGATCACTTTCGAGATCATAATCTACGAATCCGGTCTGATCAAGATGCAGTACCTTGACGCTGACACTGCCTATGCCGCCTACTCCAATGGAGGATATGCAACAGCTGGTATAGAGGACATCACCGGGACCAAGGGACTGGCCCATTGTCTGTATGCGGAAACCACGCTCAAGACCGGCCTTGCGGTGATGTATGGAAAGAACATCGGTGAGGTAGGTGCTGTAACCATAGAGACCGAAGATGGTGGCGCAATGTATGCCATGCACAGGGATTATACCATTACAGCCGAGGTCAAGCATCCCATCAATAATGATATGATAAAGGTTATAGCAATATCTTTAGGCAATAGTATCGCAGACCTCGTGTATTACCAGAACACTGATGGGAGCTATTTCTTCTCCAAGATCGATGCCAATGGATTCATATCTGTGAACGCCGAGGCTTCATCTGCTAAACCTTCGGGTGATTTTCTAGAGGTCACCTTCAAGTTCGCTCCGACTTTCGCATATCCTGTTACTACACCCCAGGGCCTGAAGATATCCGTCCTGGGGGCGGGGGTGATGCCTGGATCCACGATAATACCGGATGCATATTGGGTTGAGAACCGTTTGCAGATGATGGGATCCATGGTGGGTGTGTCAGAAGTGGCTGGAATAATTGAGAACGGTGGTTGGATCAAGGGAGGCGAAGAGTTCTATTTCCGTGGTATCAAAGCTGTATATCCGGGAACAGAGAAATCTCCAATGCCCGGTTCTCTTACATATACTATCACAGATGAGGTTGGGAATAAGTTCTTCCAACCTTATGTCCAGGATTTCGCCGATGTACTTGTAACATCCGAGAACGATCTGGTTGTGAAGAGATATCAGTTGAATATAACTGATGTTCCACCGGGGACGGACGTTTCCGATCCTCTGATCTTCACCATGAACATCGACCCCTACAGGCCCACTCCTCCCAAGGAGATCCTTATCCATGCCGATTCCTTTGATGATAGGAACACAGAATATGATGATGATAATGAGGTATTCGTAACCTGGGAGCCATCCGAGGACTTCGAATCCGGGATACGCGGTTATTATGTTTCCACCTTCGATCCTTTCATGGCAGGTGCAAACCTCGATGAAGCCATCTTCGTTCGCAACCCGGACACTTCCACCAAACTGGTCTTCTCGGATATGGGTACAAGAAAGGTTTATGTCTGGGCCATGGACAAGGCAGGAAACCCATCTATACCGTCCTTCGCTGTGACAAAGATCGATTCAACCGAAGTGACTTTCTCAGAGTTCTCACCCGGCAATCAGATATGGGTGAATACCAGGACCCCGATCTGTTCCGTTCTGATCGATGATTCCGGTGGTTCCGGTGTATCTGCGAAGAGTCTTGAGTATTCGATCTCGACCACCAATACGTTAGAGTTTGGTGCATGGCAGGCCTCCGTTCTCGGCAGGGACAATGAACAGATCAGGCTTTCTGTCCAGGGTCTGTTCGGTAATGGAAAGAGCAATTACATCCGCTTCAGAGCAAGAGATGTTGCGGGAAACGGTTGGACCTACAGCCAGGATTACAATGTGTGGGTCGATGAGGAGCGTGCCTCCTTCACCAATTTCCGTCCCTTCGAGACCGAGTTCCAGAATTCCAAGAACGTGGTGGTATCTGTTGATATAACCGATATCCATTCTCTCAAGGAAGGTTCGGGTATCCGTTTGGACACCGTGGAGTTCCGTGTATCCAGTCAGGGTCTTGGTCAGTTCGGTGATTGGGTGAAAGCACCTGTTTCCTCTATTGACGACAGAGGCATTGTCCATGTTGAGATGGAACTTGACCTCCGCGAAGGTTCACAGAATTACATCCAGTTCAGATGCTATGATAATGTGGGCAACTTCGCCCTTTCAAAGGAGTTCAATGTGAAGGTGAATGCAGCTCCGGTCATTGACGCATTCCTTTCCGCTCCCAAGAACGGCCATACCTATACCACTTCTGAGAAGATCCTTTTCGACTCTTCCAGGACCATGGATCCTGACGGTGATTCCCTCGGTTTCAGCTGGTATTCTGATATCAACGGTTTCCTCTCTGCAGATGACAGCTTCTTCCGAACCTTGAGTCCGGGTGTTCATCTTATCACCCTTGTTGTGAACGATCCGGCCCATTCAATTGTCAAGAGCTGGGAGATCGAGGTGAAGGAGGAGACCCAGATAGATCCCGAGGATATGGACTCTGATGGCGATGGCATCTATGATGCATGGGAGATCCGTTATGGACTTGATCCCAACCGTCCAGATAGTTTCATAGATACCGACAATGACAAGTTCACCAATCTACAGGAGTTCGAGAATGGCACGGACCCTATCCGTTCCATTTCCCATCCTCCTTATCCTTCATATTCCGGAAAGGGTGAAGGAGGAAACGATAACGAGGACCAGTACAGGAATATCACCCTTGCTTTGGTCCTTGTTTCCCTGCTTGTTGTGTTGATCCTTTGCCTGCTTGCCTACACTCGTCACAAGAACTTCGTGATGGAGCGTGATGAGGAGAAGGAACTCGAGACAGAAGAGATGACCTACAGGAGATCCCTGGACAAGGAGATGAAATGATGATTAGTTCGAATTTGGAGAATTTCGAGGTGATGGAATGAAACATAATATTTCCCGAACGTTGGCCATGATCTGCAGTTTACTGTTCGTAATATCGGGTTTGTTTGTATTGGTGCAGAATAATGATCTTGAGGTAGAGGCCTCGGAATCACCTACTGCAGATGCTGCCGGATATGCGTGGATGGACAATCGTGACCCTGATCCCAAGGTAGAGTATGATTGGATCGATATTACTGGTGTAGGAACGCCATTAAAGACTCTGATCAGCTCATCCTCAACGTATCGGTATGTTTATTATTCAACAGGATGGCAGCAGTTGGGATTCAGCTTTCCCTATTATGGTAAGACCTACAACCAGCTAGAGGTCTATCCCAATGGTGTGTTGGGAGTTTTGGATGCGACGTATGATTATTGCATATACAACTACGGAGGAGCTTTCCCAAGTTCCTATACCTACACTCCGCCTGGTACCATCGCTCCTTTCTGGTGTTACTATGCTGCTCCATTGAAGAATGATGCCAAATCCGACATCTGGGTATACCAGACCCAGACCGATGATGAGGAACCCATGAAGATGTGGATCTGCACCTGGGCGAACGTCAACTATTACGGGACAAATGCTGCTGGTGCCACCTTCCAGGTGATCATCTACGAGAACGGTGACATCAAGGTCAACATCCTTGAGAGCCAGACCTATACGACTTCCTACCTGACACTGGGCATCCAGAACGAGGATTTCACCATAGGTCTCACGTATG
>CBDDUX010000066.1:0-36372 GCA_965234725.1 Thermoplasmatota archaeon
TATCGGTGGGCCAGTGTACCTTACATCGATTCAAAAAGTTAGTGAAGTACTGAAGGTTAGTATTATACATTCTTCCTCCAATTTTAAAAAGATCTTTATATTCAAATTTACACGCATAGGCAAATGCATTGCCACGCTTTTCAAATTCCTTCTCAAAGTCCATAAATCATCACTTCAAAGGAGACGATTATTTATGAATGTAATAATAATATCTGCTAAAAAAGTCATTTTTATTTGAGTAATCGAATTTTCAGATATTATTTCAGACTCTCTTCAAAAGATGAAGAAGAGGTCCGAGATCCCCGATTAAAGGAAGGTGTGGATTAATGAATTATTTTTTAAATATGAATTTGTTTGTTCTAATGAATTGTCATTTCACCTTCCTGATTAAATTCAATATCAGAAAATATTTTTTCCATTTCTTTATGTTGGGGTGTGATAATTTCAATTATTAATCCATCTTGAGATTTTTTAACATTATCTTTCCTAAAAGAGATTTGGAATTTCTTTCCCTTGGAAGTTATTTTAGCAAAATACTTTCTATTATCTTCCAACTCGAGTGGATGGTAGAAAAAAACATCACCAATTGTATTATTTATTCCTGGACGGATTTTCACAACCTGAGGTGTGTTAATCGATTCATTTATGCTGTTATTCATTTTATTCACCTTTTACACATATATTCACATTTTTGTTATTTAAACCCCGGTATAATTTCATATTTAAAGATTGTTATTGCATCATTCGATGGATTCCCTAATAGATTTGAGAATGTCCTACTTCCCGGGAGAAAAGGACATATCAGGAGGGGAGTTTATTGTTGGATACAGGTCAAAATCAGTTCTATCTTATCCACTTCAGCAAGAAATCGATGAAATGGTTCTGGAACTTTGATCCAAGTTCTCATTTTTCCATCTTCCGAAAGTCCCCATATCTCATTTGGTTTGAAAAAGAATTCACCTCTTTCAGTTTTTACTGTCACATAATTAACAGTAAGACCTCGAGCATCCCCCTCGAATCCAATAATCGAATTTCTTGCTTGACCAAATTTATCTCCTTCAATATCTCCAACGATTTCTTCATTATTCTCAACCATATTCAATCACTTCTTAAGATGAATGGATTTCTAATTTAAGAATTGTCCGACTCTCGAGAGATATGGAAATCCAGGAGGTTCAATCTTGATATTAATAAAAACTATACTCCATACATTCTTCCTTAACAAGGTTTGCAAAGTTTCCAACTGCTTCCATTATTGCATTGGAAATGGCAATTTTCTGATTGTTGGTAAATTCCCCAGGGGCATAATGATCAAGCTTTTTTTCAATTTCATTCCTAAATTTAATTTCCATAGGTCCTGTAATCATCCTAAATCACCAATAAGTCAAGATATTGATAATACTTCAAGTATCCGACTCTGTTCAAAAAAGGAAATAAGGGAGGGATCATGTGATTAATTTACTGAAGTTTTGCGTTTCAGATCAGAATCACCCTTTTCACCTTCGTAGAGTTGTAGGGATACAATACTGATGTCACGATCTTTTCATAGCTCTTCCTACCATTTCTCCGAACGAATCTGATAAAACTCCTCAATAATTCAAGATGGAGCAATCGGCGCTTAAGTCCAGGCGTACCAACCTTTCTCTTCAAAACACCAAGCAAGGGGGAAAGCAAGGTGACTATCTCGAGGAAGGTGTCCGCGCAGGAACTCAGAGTGAGGTACTTACTCACTCCTTCAACACCCCTGAGCCGGCAATCCTTTAACCCGTAGTCCACCTTGCCTTCCCGATGCCATACTTCAATGTCCCATCTTCTACAATATATTTTCAATATCTTCTCCTCGTTCCAATCCAATCTGTTGCTCACAAAGAATTTGAAATTACCACGATCACTGTTTGAGATCAACAATCGAACAGGACCTACACCTTTCATTTCTACGGTCATCACTTTCACAAGATAGGTGTCATCTCCAATCTTGACAGTCTTAAAACTCCTGCCCGGAAATATGCTTTCAGCATACTTCTTAACGGATGTCCATTCATTGTTTATCTTGATCTGTCTGTTTGATTTCACCTGGCCAACCCAATCCTTGTTCAATGATTCAACATGATCAATAAGTTTCTTTGTAGTATACCATGTATCGAATGTGACTACTGAAAAAATCAAACCCATATCCACCAACTTCGTAAGGTGGACCTTCTGAAGTTCTATCTTGGTCTGATGTTTCTTCATGTCCAGCCATTTACTGTCTTTACGTATGTAGAGTGTCTGGAGCAATGGGAAAATACCATTTCCTGAGTATACACAATCAACAACATTGTGCCCAAATACGTTCTTTCCTTCTGAGTGATCGAAATGGTAATCTGAACCATAGATCTTGGTCCCATATTTCTCCACGATGTAGTCATCAAGAATGACCACACCATTTTCATCTGCTCGATTTATCATTCCCATTCTGGTTTTGTCAAGTTTGTATTCACTCCATAAATTGGAGTTTACAAACCTGTTCAAGTTCGATTGATCGGTATGTTCTATGAAGGAACCGTTAATCTCTGTGATGGTTGATTTGTATGAGAAAAGGAAGCCAGTAAGCATCCTCTTGAATTGGTTGAATGTTCGTTTCTGATTGAATATCTCTCTGTAATATTCTGCAAGCTCTTCTATGAAGCACGGAAATCCCGCGATCGGAGTATCCATCCGCATCCCCGGGTATCAAATATAAACCTCAGAACATACAAATCTTTCGCTCAAAACGCAAAAGTCCAGTAATTTATTTAGAATGAGCTGTGATAATACGAATTTCTGCCTTAAAATCTTCATAATCCATTGTCATAGGAAGGAATTGGTTGATATGTGGAGAGGAATTGTCGGGAATTGTAATTATATATGTGCGTGGTTTAAATTTCCCCATTGGAAAATATTTATTAGTATTAAAAATTATAGATTTATCTTGAAAAAATATTTTAATCTCATATTCTTCTCCAATAATCAAGTCTCTAATTTTATGAAGCCCTTTACATTTAATAGTTTTATTTCCAAAATGATAATCATAAAATCCAAGTTTTTCATTAAGGCATTCGCTTCTCATCTAATCAACTTAATCTTAACTATGTCAAGAGGTGTATTTACTCTTTACGATTTCTGTGTAATGAAGGAAAATTCCAACTATCTGGAAAATAGTAACGATATCATTCTGCAGGGTGAACAGGAAAAGCAGACCAAATCGGACAAAGTTTTTGGAGGGAGTATATGAAGGTTGCACTCTATATGAGAGTATCCACGGACCATCAAACAACAGAAAACCAATACCGGAGATTGGAGGAATTTTGCGATAGAAAAGGGTAGGCTCTGGACGTTGGTCAGTGACCAACACGTTTTGACCAAAGGCAAAGCCTTTCGCTCCATCGGTCTCACACATAAACCAGACGTGTGTGCGATTGGACGTTACGGGGATTCCATCAATACTTTCTGTTCGTAGCCATATCCAGTTCGATCGACCGGCAGGAGCGGGTCCTGGTTCCCACTCATCCAGCCTTTGTCGAGGGGCTTCAGCCCTTGTGTGTATTTGCCACATCTTCAAGCACTGCCCTCCTTCTTCTCTGCCTGTCTGCACACAGGCAGGGCGGAGCCGACCTTCGTCATCTCCGCAGAAACTTACCAAGTTAGCCTGGCGCACGCCCTCTTTGTCCATATAATGAAAAAGAGCCCAGGATGAACCATTATCAGAAAAATAAAAAATCAACACAGGAGGAATTCAGATCAACCAAATTCAAGGGAAATTACAGAGTGGATATGGTCGGATGAGGGTCTGGATAAGGCCATTATCAGTCTGATATTCTCCTGATAATGGTTGTTTTTTCATTCTCTTCATATTCATATTTTCTAGGGTCACTACTATCGATCTGATTAGGGTTTATTGAAAGACCAATATTGGAGACTAATTTTGTCATATTATTGACCATTTCTGTAAGTTGTTTATTTTCTAGTTTTAATTTCTGGATCTGATCAAAGAACATTTCTTCATTCAGTTTCATTTTATCAATTTTATCATCCAGAATAGTGATTCTTTTTTCATTTTTCTGCAATTCTTGGTTATTAACATCTGTCTGGAGATATGATTGAGATTTAACATATGATTCTTTCAGATCTGCCAGATGACTGTCTATGAGGCCTTTATTCATAGTATATGTGGACATCATATCTCCTTTATGACCCATCATGAATTGACTGAATGAATGATGCATTATACCATGATATTCGGCCTCATTCATCCTTGAAGCAAAGTATCTTCTCAAAACATAGGGTCTTTTATTAATCCCAATTTTTCTAAGGGATATACGAATTCCATTCCTTACTGCCCCTGTGCTTAAGAATATAGGTTCAGTATCCTTTTTCTTTCTCTCAAAAGCACATCTGACAACAGGAGAATTATTGTCTATGATCTCTCCCTGTCTTATTCTGGAATCAATATAATTCTCCAGGTGTTTGGATCCCTCTTCACATAGAAATGTAAGATATCTATTGGATGTTTTCGAGAGGACTGACCGTACTGTGATCATAACAGGGGTCTCGAATGATATTTTTCCATTCTGAATTGACCATCCCTCGAGATCTCCCATTCTGAGGCCATTTTCCCCATGAGGATCCCCGATAACCCCAGGCCTTAGACCTGAGAATCCCATTAGACAAATTGATACTCTATCTCGAGGAGTGGCCATCTGAAGAACATTAGATAATTCTTCTTTGGTTGGTATCTTTTCATCTTCTACTGTAGGAGTTGATTGTATATTCTTTGGATGTGGGATCTTCTTAAAATCCACATCATAATACAATAAATAAGAATAAATGGCCTTAAATTGGGTCATGATTGTGCTGGGGGCCTTACCTATTTTCTTTTCATCTTTTGCATATCTCAACATTTTATCATATAAGATCTTCTTATTCAATGATAAAACTGATTCAGGTGTTTCTCTCATTGTCTTCAAGATCGAGGATAATCCCCTTAGGTAGACAATTGAAGTGCTTTCAGAATGATTGTAAATGAATTCTTCATACCATTCCTTGACATGATGATCATCCAACATATCTGTTATTATCGACATACTAGGGGTAAATGAAACCTTAAATAAATAGGTTTTTGTGTCAAATATGTTTGATAGTCCTTATGGGTTTTGTGAGAAGGTCCCGCAACGGCGGAGCCCTCAAAGTGAGCGTGAATCAGAACGCATTCGAGACCGCGGAGAGATACCATACCTCAGACGGCACCGAATACGTGGGAATGATTATCAATCTCAATAGATTGAGGAACCTTTTGAACGGGGAGCAGGAGGTCACTGCCATCAACCAGATAGTCGATGGCCATGCTCCCGAGAATGCATCCTTAGATAGTTGACCCCACCAGCCTGGTTAAGTCCACACCCGGGGCGGGAGACCCCCTCTCCCGCCCACTCATTTCCTTTTACTCATCAAATAGACGGTCCAGGAGATCATCCTCTTCCTTATCATCATATTCCGGAGATTCATTGTGGACCTCCTCTTTTGGAACTCCTTCTTCTTCGGATTCCTCTTGAAGATCCTCCTCTTCCTCAGATGGTACTTCTTTTTCAATGATCGGGACGACCGGAGAACTTGCTTTCTCCAATTCCAATTTCCAGGTCGCTATCTCCTCTTCGGTCGGGTCCTGCCCATAGAGGTCCTTGTAGGTCCTTATCCTTTCAGTGATGGGATCGGTTGCCTTCTTCCTCTTGGAAGTGAACCTGCTGATCAATATCCCAATGAAGGCGATGATCGCTACAATGAGGAGCACAATAATGAGGAAGGCCGGAATGATCAGCCCATTCGGAAGGACCGAGAGGAACGGAAGTACGTCTGTGATATCATCGGTCAAAGGTGTCGATTCATCACCACCAGGTGCATCCTTGACATCTATGACCAATCCTTCCACAAGTGTCTCCGTTGTCCCATCCTCGGATATGGCCTTGATGGAGAACATATACTCTCTCTTGGGGGTCTTCTCCTCGGGAGAGACAACGATATCAAATGCTTTTGGAATTGGAATATCCATTCCCTTTGATGACATTACAGAGAATGTCCCGACAGATGTTCCGGTGGTCTCAAAGAATATCCAACCGGCATCCACGGGTTCCCCCTCCAGGTAAAGCGTGACATTATCCGGAAGGGTCCCTTTGTTTAGGATTTCACAGTTCATAGGACCGGATATTGAGAAGCCCTTACCCCGAAAAGCAATATGGTTCTGTGGCAGGGTAAGGTTGATACTATAATCCGAGATCTTGAAAAGGGCGGTCCTGACCCTTGAGAAATTCCCGTTGGCCCATGCCATGACCTGTGTGGAATATGTCCCGACCCCCAGTCCCAGGGTCGACATATCGAACGAAGTGTTCTTGCCGAGGTCTATCCAATCGAGCACGTCACCGGTTAGATATGATGACCCCACTCGGAACCAGTAATCCGAATCCGGGATGTCCGATCCATCCCACTCGACATTTACCGAACCTGTTCTGGTAAAATAGGGGCCGAACTCCGGGACCATCGAAGGGGGTTTTGGACCAAGGTCCTTGATCTGGAAGGGATGATCCATGAAATCCTCCCCTCCGATCCTGTCGGTCACATGTATCCTGAGAACATAGAAATCCGGGGCAAGTGCCTCCCTGTCAGGGAGATCGAAGAACGTATTGCTCCCGAGGTCGAAGAAGTCCATCAGCTGCAGATTGTTCCTCATGACCATTGCTCTGTAATAAAGGACATCGCCGTCCTCGTCGTATGCATCCTCCCACCAGAAATGCGGGGTGGGGGATGCTACAATATCCGGCCATGCCCTTCCCTTGAAAACAGGACGGTAGTTATCAGGAACATCCACCTTCACAATGAACTCCCTTGATTCCACCAGGTTTCCAACATGGTCCGAGACCCTCCATTTGATCTTTGAATAAATTCCCTCATCCGGAAAGTTCACGGATACCCAGGCCCTGTAAGCTCCCTTATCCACTTCCATACGACCGTCTGGGAACATCCAGTCCGAGAAACCTTCGGATGTTTTCTTGTAAGCATACATGATGGTAGATGGGTCCACACCGGTGAATTCCAGATTGGTGCTTCCTTCCAGATTGTCCCTTATGGTGATTGAACAGTTCACATCCGAATATATCCGGGTATCGTTCTCCAGCGGACTCACATCCATGAAATAGGGTGGTGTGGGGTCCAGCCATATATTGATCGGGTCCGTGATGAATGGTCCATTACCCACTCTATCATAAGCTTCGAACTTGAGGTAGTTGTTCTTCCCGGGATACATAGTGGTAGATCCCCATGCTTCGATGGTATCGTTGTCTATGACCTTGTATCCCGACATCTTGATACCCTTGTCGAACTCATTGGGCCCCTGGAATGAAATGTTGAACCTGATCCTATCAGGGTCCACTCCGGCACCTCCGGTATCTGTAACTCTCACCCTGCAGTTGACCTTGGCGGAACTGTTCCACACTTCCGGTGTGGGATCAAGGATCTCTATCGATGGTATAGATGTGTCAATTAGCGGTCCCGGTAAGATATCTGATGATATTATTGAAGGATCGGCTTCGTCGGATATCTCCATCTTCCAGTAGAACCTTCCTTCTTCAGGGATACGGACCGTCACATTGTACGGGACCCCATCCATATAATATATGTCAGAGGGACCTCTGTTCTTCCCAAGGATCACTGGCTGGGTGAGGACCGGGTCCGTTCCCTGGGGATCCCTGAAGAGGTACATTCTGGGGAATCCCTCCCTTGGAGCATCGTTATCAGTATCCCTGTAGGTCAGATTGAACGTGAAATTTGTCATGGTCGATCCAACAGTGGGATCGAAACCGGATTCCCCGAAATACCATTTGGAGTCGATCACTGGCAGATATGTGGTCCCATCAAGTGACTTCGAATGGCGGGACATGAAAAGGGACCTCTTGATCCCGTCACCCACCCTGTAATCACCATAATACGTGCAAAGCACCCTTCCAGTTTGGTCGTATACCCCTGCTGTATATTTCTGGTCAAGCCTGTCCTCCTTGAACCTGTCCTCATCATCTATCCTGAGGGGCTTTTCCCAGGTTTCCCCGTTATCACTGGAATCCATGTAGAATGCCTCGGACTCCAGATCAGGATTCCCATAGGAGTTCACGAACTCCACCTGTCTCTCCCAGGTAACGAAAAGCCTGTTACCCCCATATGTCCCAATGAATGGGTCCAGGTCTCTGGTGTCCGCAGGTGGGTCTATCAGTCTTCTGTCAGGTGTGAAATTCCCTCCGTGGTCCGTACTCTTGACGAACCAGATCTCCTCCACATCCGATCTCTGGTCCACCCAGGCAATGTATAGTGTCCCATTGTCATCCAGAGCAGGGATAGCCCTGTCCCTGATATTTCCTTCAACCAGGTCATCCACAAAGGATTCCTCTATCTCGAATGTGGCTCCCGCATCCTGGGAAACGATGACATATGGCTTGGTGCCGTAGGTCTTGTCCCTGTTGTCATGCCATGTGGCGTAGACCAGGTCTCCGTCCATTACTACTCTGGGGTTGACTATCTTGATATTGCTGTCATATTTGCCATCATTATTGATCATGAGTGGGGTTGACCAGCTTGATCCCTTGCTGTCCGAATATGAGGACCAAACATTGTTCTTGGACCCCACTTCTCTTTGATCAAGCCAGACTACGATCACTCGGCCATCCTGATTGACGGCTACATCGGATGTTGTCGCATGCTGGACCCTGTCCGGCGGTGGTGGTGAGACCTGTATCGATTCTCCGAATGACTCCCCATCGGCAGATACTGACATCCTAACCACTCTAGGATGTGTGAGCGCAATATCTTCCCTCCATTCCCTGTGATCCGTCCAGACCACAAAAACAGTGCCATCAGGTCCGACATCCATTCTGGGGTTCACTTTCTGGGTTATGAAATTGCCATCCCCTGACTCATTGCCGTCTCTGAGGACGTCATCGACCCTTACAGGATCTGACCAGGACAGGCCATTGTCATCCGAATGGGTCAGATATGCCCCGTAGTAGAACTCGGGATTTCCTTCATAGAGAAGATATATCCTTCCATCCGGTGCCACCACCATATCCCGAGTGGCCTGAAGATTTCTGTCGAAATCCTCTCCCAGTATCTTATATGGTTTCGAGAAGACCGGTTCCCCTGCCTCCACATTATCTGGAACCAGGGGTATCATGGAGATCATGAGCAGTGCAATGCTGGCAAGAATCACGGGTGCGGTCCTGTTCATTTAGGAACCTCCCTGAGGGAAACGGGCGGGAACGTTATCTGGATAGGGACCTCGGTATAAATACAATACTGGTTTTCAGCAGTTCTCCCCCGCGAGGTTCCCTGTTGAGAATGCGATCTGGAGGTTGAAACCTCCTGTTCCTGCATGGATATCCAACACCTCTCCGGCAAAATAGAGGCCTTTGACGATCCTTGAACCCATTGTAGAAGGGTCCACCTGGTCGATATCTATACCTCCTGCTGTTATCATAGCCGTACTGTCCTTTGCTCCGGTGGATATCATCGTCAGGTCCTTCATGGAAGATATAAGGGCCTTCCTCATCTCCTTTTTTAGCTGGTTTGCATTCGGATCAGGAGGAATACCGGAGAGAGCAAGTAACCTCTCGGCAAGTCTCCTGCTTATCAAAGGGGAAATGATGTTCTTCAATTTCTTCTTTGGATCGGAAGCCTGGGCCTTGATCAGGAAAGAATCCAGCTCCGATGTCTTCATGGAGGGAGCAAGGTCCATCGTAACTTCGAGAGGGAATCCGTTCTCATTCAAAAGGTCAAGTTCGAAAACAGCAGGACCCGTTATTCCATCGTGGGTGATCAGTAGAGGACCTCTTGCTGTAACCCCTTCACCAGTCCTCAGTAAAATATCATCCAGGGTCATTCCCTGAAGACCCTGAAGGGCATTTTCACTGATGATCATTGATCTGAGCCTTGGTTGGGGAGATATTAATTTGTGCCCGATAGATCCGGCTATCCTCAGACCCTCACCATCGGAACCTGTCTCAGGATAGGTTATGCCTCCTGTGGATATTATGACCGAGACGGCATCGATCTCCTTACCATCTTGAAGGACAACACCTTTCACTGAACCTTTTTCAACGAGGATCGAAATTACATTTCCCTTTGCGATATTGACCCCCCTTGACCTTGCTTGATTGAGGAGAGTATCAAGAACATCCGATGCCTTATCTGATCCGGGAAAGACCCTTCCACCATCCTCGACCTTTGTGTCCAGGTGCCACTCCTTGAACCTTTCCAATAGCATTTCTGGAGAAAGGGAGTAAAGGGCGCAATAGAGGAATTCACGATTTTTGTAGACATTATCCAGGAATTCATCGACCTCACAGAGATTGGTAATATTGCATCTTCCCCCTCCCGTCAACAGAAGCTTTCTTCCCGGAGGTTCGTTTCTGTCCAGTAAAAGGACCTCCTTCCCTCTCGAGGATGCGGCAATGGATGCCATCAATCCCGCAGGACCCCCTCCGACAACAATGACCCTTTCACTCATCATTTTAGCTCCGTTATCCATGAGATGATCGGTTCACGGATAAATCTTTCTTCATATGAACGATAGTATGCCAGTGACCAATGCCGTGATCCCGGCGGTAAGGACAAGGATAAGGGCGATCTTCCTGAACCAGTCCTCTCCCACCCTGTGGGAAAGGAATTCACCTATAAGGAGTCCGACGGGAAGAGGGGGGATCAATATGACCGAAAGAAGAAGTACTTCCTCGGTGAGGACCCCTGTCCCGAAGAAGACGATAAAGGTCACTATGTTCAGCAGGAAGAAATATGTCACCAGATTTGCCCTGAAATGGACCTTCCCTATCCTCTGATTGGAAAGGAACAGGATGATCGGCGGTCCGCTCATGGAAACACTTCCGTTGAGCAGACCGCTGATAAACCCCAGAGGGACCAGAGCCCTCTTCTCCCTCTTGAATCGGTACGAGAAGCCGGCAAGAAGCAGCAATGAGAAGATAGTTATCAGTATTCCGATAAGGACCTTCAAAGCGTTCGAGGGGAGTAGTATCAAGACTGCAGCCCCAAAGGGAATTCCAAGGATCCCTCCAAGGAAGAGAGGGATCACCCTTTTCCTCTGGATGTATCTCCTGTTCCTGACCGAGAGGTACATGTTCATGAGGAGACCGTGGACAAGTGTCAGAGGGACAACGACCTTAGGTCCCATGAAAAGGGAAAGGACCGGAACGGCAACAAGTGCGGACCCGAAACCAACAAGTCCCTGGACGAAACCTGAGAGGAGAAGAACTGCCGCGGCTGCCAGAATGAGAACCGGTTCCACGCATATGAAGATGTGTTCCACTTGAAAATCGTGTCGGAGGTGTCTAGTTCCTGGAATCGAAATAGAATCATCGTAATCCGATCGATCCCCTTTAGATCAGGAAAGGGACCTTGTTACGATAGGCCTGGTAGTTATGGTCCTCACCCATCTCCTTCTCCTCTTTCTTGCAGACCCTGATATACATGAAGATCAGGATCGGGGCGAAGATCACGGTGAGGAGTGTGGGCCATCCCAGTAGCCATCCCCCTATGACCAGTATGAATCCAAGGTACTGGGGATGTCTCGATATCGAGTACAAACCGGTTGTAACCAGGCCCTCTTTCTTGATATTCCGGTAAAGGGTGATCCACCCCCACATTATGAGGACCGTTCCCGCGATCATCATGACCGCTCCGTATATCATGGGAATCGTGAAGGCAAAATCGACCCCAAGGAATGGGATCACAAGAGGCCTGTGGAGGTCCGCACCACCTGTAGGTTGTATCGCTTTGGAAGCGAACAGTATTGCAAATGGTATCCCGTACATCTCTATGAAAAGTGAAATGAAGAAAGCCGCAACAAGCCCGTATTCCTTCCAGTTGGCCTTCCTCCGAAATCCCAGAGGGATGAGAAAACCTGTGAAAGCAATTATGTTGAGTACAACTATCAGCCACTGGCCTTTGATGACAGAGGATTCTATGGAACCGGTCAGATGAGCGTAGAAATGATCATATAGATCACGGGGAAAGAGGAACAATGAAAGAAAAAAAAGGAGAAGAAGGACCCTGATGGTCCAATTCAAGGTTCCTGCCCTGGAAGCAACCATGTTGGTTAACCTATATCTCTGTTCATTACATTTTCCACAAGGATATCAGGTCTATCGGTGATTATCCCATCCACCCCCATGGAGATGCAGGTTTCCATTGCTTCTTTATCATTTACTGTCCAGGTGTTGACCTTTAATCCAAGTTCTCTGCACTGTTCCACAAAATCCTTGCTCAAATAATGGTAATTGGGGTGCAATGCCTGTGCTCCGACCTGGTTGGCGAACTCCTCGGACCCCCGTGGGTCCCGATCAATGAGGAATGCTGTCGGGATACCAGTACCGATGTCTATGAAATCCTTCAATTCCACCGGAGAAAAGGATGATATCAAGATCTCATCCCGATTCCATCTCCTCGATCCGAACTCCTGCTCAAGCAACTCAGAGACCGGAACGGCGGTTCCACCCCCTTTCAACTCTATGTTCAGCTTGCATTTTCCTGAAAGTTCCCGCAGGACCTCTTTCAATAGGGGGACCATCTCCCCCATTCCCGCATCAAGCTGTTTGATCTCCTCAAGGTCCATTTCGAAGATCTTCCCGGATCCGTTCGTCGTCCTGTCCACAGTATCATCATGCATTACGATCAGATGGCCGTCCCGGGTCATATGGACATCCAGCTCTACCATGTCGCATTCGAGGGCTATGGCCCTGAAAAATGACCTCATGGTGTTCTCGGGTTCGTAACCGGATGCTCCCCTGTGGCCAATGACCAGGACCATGTGGCTTCAACCCTGTTTGTTCACTTCAGGTTTTCGGCCCAGTCCCAATCATAACCCTTGATCCCCAGCTCATCCCTCATCTGGACGACCTCTTTCTTCAGGCTCTCGTTCAACGGAACCCCAATTTCCCTGGTTGCCAGCCAGTGGAGGTGTTCCTTCTCTCCGGGAGTATATATCCTCTCTGCATTCGGTGCTTTCCTGGATGCCCTCAACTGCCTCATCACATCACCTGAGGACCTCTTGAAATCCTCCAGTGGATCGAAGGCCTCGATGTCTATTGCAAGGAAGAAATGCCCCACATTGACACCTGTTATCGCCTTCAAGAACGGACCTGCCTGGAGTGCGGATGAGAGGACCTCCACTACTGTGGAGTAGCCGTACCCCTTGTATCCGGCGGTCTCATCTCCAATTCCACCCAGGGGAAGGAGTGCGGCATTGCCCGTTACAAGCTCCCTGAGAATCTCTTCAGGGTCGGTCAGGGATGATCCATCACTTCCTACCACAAGGTTCTCTGGTATGGGTTTACCCTCCCGTGCATGATATTCTATCTTTCCCCTCTGCCATATTGATGTGGCACAATCCAGAAGGAATGGGAATTCCTCATCTGTTGGGAATCCGATCGTGAACGGATTCGTTCCAAGCATCCCCTCGGTGCCGAAGGTAGGGGCTACCGATGGTCGAGCATTGGTGCCGTTGATGCCAATCATACCATTATCAATGGCCATCATTGAATAGTATCCTGCAGCCCCGTAATGTGTGGAGTTTCTGACAGCTACCATTCCGAGGCCATATGACCTGGCCTTGTCAATTGCCATCTGAATTGATCGTCTGGCCACAGCATGGCCCATCCCGAACCTTCCATCAATAACAGCGGTAGTGGGACCTTCCTTGACGATCTCCCATCCCGGATGCGGGAACTGAAGACCTTTCTTTATCCTGTCGTAGTAGAAAGGTTTCATCCGGTTTATCCCATGGGAAGATATACCTCTCCTATCTGCGAAGCTCAGGACCGAAGCGCAGGTCCCTGCATCATCCTCGGGAACGTCCAGTCCGATGAATACCTCTCTCATAAAACGCTCAAGCTCATCATACCCAACATGGACCACGTCATCTTCCATCCGAAACCACCTTTTTCCACTGCAAAGAGGATGGCTGACATTAAATCATTTTTCCTCATGAAATGTCCATTCTAAACGTTCCCCGAAACCCCGCAGAATGGACAGATGAGCTCCTTATCTGTGGATTTGATCGAGAACTTACCCTGGCAGGAGGGACATCTTACTTTGACATCCTCTATCACCTTCTCGGCGAACCTTTCCTCCAACCTGGCCTTTGTCTCATCATCCAGCTCTCCTCTGGCATTACAGAAGGGACATGTGGCCTCTTCCATGATATGGTCGAGTTCGAACATTCCGCTGCATGAAGGACAGATTATCGAGATCGGTTCAGGACCCTCTTCCTCCTCCTCCTCCGCTTCTTTTTCCTCATCTCCGGGGACATGGGAGATCGAACCCTTGGCCCCACAGTGAGAGCAGGTCATAAGTAACGGTCTTTCACCGTCGTCCTTCACCTTGAAAACCCTCTTGCAGGATGGACATTTTACCCTCACCATCTTAGGCTCTTCCACTGCCGGAGGTTCCTGCTTGGGAGCTTCCTTGGAAACAGGAGGTGTTTGGGAAGGCGAGAGATTTGCACTTGCAGGCGGACCCTGGAGCCCGCCTGGCGGGGTCATACGAGGAAGACCGGGACCCGGTCCGGGCGGAGGTATGGGTCCAAGAAGATCATGTGCTCTTGACCTTTTCTTTCCGAAAAGGAAATAGAACATCAGGACCACCACGATCACCACAACTATGAAGATCACAATTCCAGCTATCAGACCGGAATTGTCCGTTTCAACGGTGTTGGATACCTGGAAGGATAATGAGGATGTCTGTTCCACACCGGTATCGAGAAAAACCCTTACTTCCAGCTGGTGCTTGCCATCGGAAAGCTTCAGGGTATTCAGATCATATTCCCAATCCGGAGGATTGTCCGCTTTATCCCAATCTCCTCCATCGATACGGACCTCTACCCTCTCAACCCTGTAGTCGATAATATAATCCACAGAACCCCTGAGGACGACCCTCCCCATTAGTGTGGCCCCGTTCCTCGGGAATCTGATCACCAGACCATCGAATTCCACGACAGTTACTGTTGCTCTGGCATAACCCCAGAGGGAACCGTCGGTAACATGGGAGAAGATCTCGTAGGTCCCTGCCTCGGAGTATTTGTAAGAGACCGTCGAGGTTGTCTCGTTCCTTATGGTCCCATCCCCGAAATCCCAGTGATACTTCAGGTTCCTGGTCTGCCCGCTATCATCGTCTGAAGCGGTGGATGTGAAGTCAACCGTGGAGTTGACGTATATCTTGAATTTCTTACTGGACTGGAGGTTGGTCACCTCGGGCGGATGATCACCCTGTAATCGTATGATGAGGTATGATGACACGCCCATCCTGTCCGTTACGTTCAATCTCACCAACAGGACATTGTCATCGTCCACGGGGACCCTGACGGTCTTGCCTTTTTTGGTGAAATCGTTATCCTTGCTGCCGTCCCTGTCCGCATCGCTGCCAGCATCTAGGTCCCAGCTGTAGGTGAGATTGTTCTTCTCCCTTCCGTCAATGATACCGTTGTTGTTGGAATCGTCATCCGGATCAATGGAACTGCTGGCATCAAGTTCTATCTCTCCCCTGTCATCTGACATGGGCACTATGATCGGATCGTCTTCTTCGTTCCAACCAAGGACCTTTGGTATCGGAGGTTCATTCGGGAATCTTGGACCGACAATGACCTCTGCTTCGGAGACCGCGAAGCCATCATCAACCAGGAGCTTGACGGTGTACTCACCCTCTTCATTGTAGGTAAATGTGATATTGTAACCTGATTGGTCGAAGATACCATCCCCATCCAGGTCCCATCGGTAGGTGAGCTTGTCCCCATCCTCGTCCGTTGTCCCGTTGGCAGAGAACTTGAATGCTTCCCCCACAATAATGTCGCCTGGGGGTTCAATAATTGCATTTGGGATGGTGTTCACAGCTATCTTGAGAGTGGCGTTGGCGACATTATCGTAACTTGAGCCGTCATCAACTTCCAGGGTGACCGTATAGGTTCCGAATACCGACCATGAGTGGGAGATGTTGACACCTGTGGAAACGGACCCGTCACCCAGGTCCCATCGATATGAGAGAGAATCACCATTAAGGTCAAAGGATGAAAAGCCGGATAGTTCTGCAGTTTCAGTGACATTAACTGTCCTGACACCGCCCCTGGACTTGATGTTCGGAGCTGAAATCACCGCAACGGGCGCATCATTTGTAACCTTGATGTGCTGGAAATCCGAGGAGACCAGTCCGTCGGTATCCCGAACCTTAAGGGAGATGTTGTGTGACCCCTCCTCCAGGGTAATATTTAGCAGAGGGCCGTATCCAAGAACACTTCCTCCACTGAGATTGGTAGACCATGTGAAGTTCATGGTGTTCAACGTATCGAAGCTGTTTGGATCGGTGGTATCGGTCCCATCTAGAGTGATGATCTCACCCTTCATATAAACAGACCTTCTTGGAATGATATCCATCACGGCAGCAGGGCCCAATATATCCTCCCTCACCTTGATCATCTTCACAAGTATGGATTCTCCACCGTTTGGATCGGTCACTGTAAGGGTTATGTTGTGCCAACCGATCATCTTCATCTCCCTTGTGAAGACAGGTAGGGAAGGAAATGGACCCTCGCCATCCACATCTGATACCCAGGAGAAAGTGAGGGCGGAAAGATCGGATTCCGGATCGGACACCGTGGTCGCGTTGAATTCGATTGGGGCCGATATCTCGTAAAAAGGTCCCTCGGACCCTGAATCCATTGGAAGAATGGAAAGTGAATCAAGGATCGGGTCCTGGTTGATGCTTGGTGACACATCCACCTCAGCGGTCCCGAACTCTCCAAGGGGATCTGTCAATGTTAGCTGGATGGTGATCTTCTCTTCTGTGAAAACCACAAAATTTGGACGGGACGTATCATTGTCTAAGATGTCGACATTATCATTCGATGTACATTCCCAAGACCAGGTGCAGTTGTCTATGTCCTCATCTGTGGAATTGGAACCGTCCAGATTAACGATCTCATTTAGCAGTACACCGGTTATTTCCTCTCCGGCATCCGCAACGGGGGGTTGGTTGTCTTCCCCTGCTCCAACATCGGAACTTGCGGAGAACGGCACCACCGATATCGCCATTAGAAGGACGACAAGAAGGGGAACATACCCGTCGATCATCCTCGGGGAGGGGTGTCCCGCACTTCTCTTTTCTTTCATCAAAAGGACCACTCCTATTCCTCATGGTGTTATTTATGTTCCATACGTGATATCTTTATAAATCCTTTGGCAGGAACTGGCAAAGGTCATCACCTCAGAAGAAATCCTTCAGAAGAAGGACCTCCTCCATAGGGCCCTTGACCTTGATCTTCTTCATCGCATATGCCATCAATGGGTTCAATTTCTTGTCAAGGATCTTCTGCATGGTCTGAGTATCAGTAACGACAAGAAGGGTTGGTTCCTCGAGCTTTCCTTCCCTTGGAACCAGCAATTTCCCGTCCTTCACCTCCAGGATATAATCCTTTTCATCCGTGAAATGAAGGGAGATCGTCCTGTCCTTCTCCTCCGCCATCTCCCTGACCTTGGGATCGTTCTCTATCTTACTGTTCACTTCCTTGCTAAGTGCTATGAGTTTTTCCAGCATGAGGATCACGGCCTCCGTTCCCAACCTTCCTTCCAGACAGAGAAGAATCCGTTATGAGGGTCCATTTCCAAGATGTCCCCGGTGTCGATATTCTCCATTTTCTGCCGATCTACCCTGCTGAGAAGGGGAATATCTGCGAGAATGCAACCGATGGTTATAATTGCATCGGCCCGGGACATGACCATTCCTCTGGGGGCATTCCCGAAAAGCCTCAGGTTGTATACCACGTAAGATCCAACGGTCGATCCTGCTCCCTCTTCAAAGACAATTATCCTATCTTTAATGTAACCCACAAAGCCGTCCTTTGTAAGTGTCCCTTTCTCAGGGTCTACATCTCCAAGAAATGATATGGAACCCTTCCATCTCAGCACCTCACCAGAAACAGGTTCATTACCCACACCTTTGAGCGGTGATCCCTGCCCCTGAATATCCGGAACCCTGCCACTTACTTCAGCTTTCATCGTCATCCCTTTTTCCGATCATGGAATTTGGGGGAGGAGAGGGTGCTTTGAAACCAGGTTGGGGTAATGTGACCTTCGGTGTGGTCGAAGGAGGAACGTTTGCAGGCGGTTGGACTGCTGCCGGGGGAGATGTTTGAACTGTGGTTGCAGGAGGTTGAGATGGCTGAGGTCCAACAGGGGTTGTCTTCTCCACTGCAGGTTTGGACGGAGGGACATCTGCCACTGACCCCATCATATCCAAAGCGTCCACCTTATCTGTGATATCCTCGGATACAGGAACCTCCGATACGAGTTCTATGCTTTCCTGGAATACCGGACCTGTGCTCGCGGCTGTGTTATCCACCATCTCACCCTGATGTTCATAAGGATTGAAAGTTGAGACCCCCTGTATGGCCTCATTCGCTATCTGGAGCTCCTCTGATATCCTCCCTCCGGGATCTCCCTTCTGATCGGAACTACCGGGTGCAACGAAATTATCTAGAGCATGGAGGTCACCCTCTGAAACATGGATCTTCTTCTGGTCAAGTTTCCTGGCAATATCTTCATAAGATCCCATTGTGTCCTTGTAATTGGGCCTAAGCTTGGCCTGTTGCTTGGCCAACCTTTCGCGGATCTGCTCGGGAGTGGCCCTTTTCCAAACTGCATATCTGAGGCCTTTCCAGGGCATGTTGACATAGATCGGATCATAGATCTCGACTATCAGTTCTCCCTTTACTTCCTTTGCAACGCTCATCGCATCCTTGCGCAGCTTCTCTGATGATTTATGGACATCGAACTGGAAGGGATCATCGCAAAGTATCCATCCCTTGTTCTCAAGGGCCCTGAAAACCTCGCCTTCCCTGTCGATCGTGATCGTTTCGAACCTGATCTTGGGTTTCTTGTTGAATAGACCCATGGACCTACCTCCACATAGGAACCGCATCTGGACTTCGGGGGACCAGGGAGCAGCCAGGGTGAAGTGGGGTTTCAGTTATTTTTTTGTTTCCTTAATGTTAGATGGAATTCTGATCGGGTTCATGGAAAAGTCCAATGACCATATGAAAAAATCGAACCCTGGCCATTAACGTATGGATTTTCTGTCATCATGACCAAGATGAGAGGGATATAAGAGAAAAAACCCTTCTCCCTTCTGGATATAAGTAGGGGGCATGTGAATGAAAGTTTTTTTATCGAACCTACATGATTGGAGCCGTCGACATACGAAATAACAGGCAGGTACATAATGGACAGGCCAAGCAAAGTGGATGAAGGACCCAATAAAAAAGAACGAATGTCCTCGGTCTATGTGAAATGGGTAGCCATAGGGATCGGGGTGTTCATGGTCATGGTTGGAGGTTTGCTCCTACTGTGGGGTTTTTCATACCAGGCAACCGTGGGAGAGCCGACCGATCTGGAGGGTGATGAACTTAAAGGGGGTCCTGTCCTGGTCCCGATAGGAGCTGCTTCCATCGCATTTGGAGCATTATGGCTATTCTATGGGATCAAGGGATTCAAACGTCCGGGAGAGGAGGTCGGCATGAAAAGATGTCCTCATTGCGGAAAGACCATCGAGGAGGACCTTAATTTCTGCTATCACTGCGCCACGACCTTCACCACTCCCGAAGAGGTGGAAAGGGAGATGAGGTCTGTGGAAGAGGAAGAAGAAGAGGATCCTGAGGAAAGTACCTCGGATGATGGTCCGTCCAAAGGTCAGATGGCCAGGATGAGGAGGCAGCAGGAAAGGAGACCATCATCCGATAATGAGTTGGATGGCATTGAAAGAAGAGCTTCTCCTCTTAAAGGACTTGAAGGAGGGGGGAAGGGTCAGTGAAAGTATTTTTAGACCATGGTATATACACTCGTTCATGAAGACCGCCCTTGACGCCCTCAAGCGTAGCAATATATTCAAAGACCAATCAAAACTTTCCTTTGACTTCGTCCCAGAGGAACTACCGGGCAGGGAAAAGGAGATGGACGGTCTTGCAAGATTGTTCAGACCCGTACTCTACGATAAGATGAGCCAAACTGCACTCATAACAGGACCTGTTGGCTCTGGTAAGACCGCTGTGGTGAAAAGATTCTGCATGGTCCTGGAAAAAGCAGGATTGGAGAACAGAAGGAGGATCGAGAGCGTCCACGTCAACTGCAGGAACCGGAAATCAGAATCCATGGTCCTGCTCTCCATCCTCACCCACTTCGATCCCAGGTTCCCCGACAGAGGATTCTCCATTCCGGAAATGATAGAGATCCTTAAGAAGCATCTCAAAAGGAAGGAATGCCACCTGGTCATAGTCCTGGATGAGGCGGATGTGCTCCTGAAAAGGTCCGGATCGGACCTTGTCTATAATTTCACACGTATCCAGGAGGAGGATTCAGACCTCCTGGGTTCGATCTCCCTTGTCATGGTCAGCCAGAAGGCAGTAGTCCAGCTTCTTGACAAGGCATCACTTTCCACTTTCAAGAGGACGAACCATCTGGAGTTCGGGAAATACGATATGGATGTCCTCAAGGCAATAGTGGACCAGAGGATAGAAATGGCCTTCCATCAGAATATCGTGGAAGATGGTGTCTCCGAGATGATCGCCTCCATGGCAGAGGAGTACGGCGATGCCAGATTTGCAATTGAACTCCTTGAGAAATCCGGGATGGTTGCTGAGGAGAAGGGAAGCGATACGGTCAATCCGGAGCATTCCAGATGGGCCAAGGCTGACGTGAAGCCGTTCATCTTCGAGGAGACAATACATCAGCTCAATGTCCATGAACAGGTGATGCTCCTTGCCGCATCCAGGCTCCTGAAAAGGACCGCCTACTGTTCCACAGGAGAGCTTGAAACAGAATATCAGGCATTGTGTGAACAGGTCAACAAGAAACCCCTGGGGCATACCCAGTTCTGGCAGTACATGAAGGAGATGGATGCTTTCGGCCTGATCTCAACGAAGAGGTCCGGGAAAGGTACTGTGGGGAACACTACTCTGATAACGATCCAGGACGTTCCTGTCCAGGAGCTTATCGAATACCTTGAAAGGACCTTGCTTTCCTGATGGTTCTAAGATTAAGGTCAGCTTGAACGGAACCCCTCAATATTCGTGCTTCCTACCATGATCAGAGATCTGGCGGAGGAGGGGGAAGGTTCGTTGCTTTTGGTTCGGGAGGTTCTTCTTCCGGTGCATCTGCGAAAAGATCGTCTACCTGGCTCCCCTGTGAATCAGCATCCTCCTCAACCGGAGGCCTCCAGATATTCTTATCAGCATCATCTTCCGCCGGTTTTTCCTGTCTGAGGGTCTCTGCCGCATCCTCAAGGAAGGAATCGGGGAACTCATCTTCAGGTTCCGGTGCAGGAGGAAGACCCTGAGGGATGCCCCCTCCGGATACATTTTCCTGATCAGGGCCAGGTGGAAGACCCTGCATTGCCTGGCCTGGAAGACCCTGCTGACCTCCAGGTGGAAGTCCTGTCTCCGGAGCATAGGCCATCTGCTGGACCACCGGTTTCGGTTTTCTCATTGCAACGAAGAGGAAGAATCCCAGAGCTGCTATGACCAGGATGACCACTATCAAGATCACAATGATGAGAAGCAGGTCGGAATTCCCGTCATCTCCACCACTTTTTACAGGATGGGATTTGGGGTCAAGTGGGTTCGTATCCTTCTGGTATTCATCCAAATTTGTGAATCCGTCCTTGTCATTATCCAGACCGGCATCGTTGATATTCTTGTTCAGACCGTTATCATCCTCATAGACATCAGGCATACCATCTCCGTCGGAATCCAGGTCCGGATCAGGTTCCGGTTCTTCCTTGGGATAAATGGTGATGGTCCTGGTGATCTGCTCTTTGAGGCCTGAGGGGTCGGCAACCGTTACGGTGATTATGTATGATTGGTCCTTCTTGTAGCTGTGGACCACATTCTCTCCTGTAACCGTTCCAGTATTGTCCCCGAAATCCCAGGTTACCGTCAGATCGTCCCCATCCGGATCGTTCAGGTCCTCAACGAAGAAGGTGATGTTGTTGCCTACAACAAGGTCCACGGATGTTCCCCAATCGACCCTGAAGTCCCCGGGAGGATCGTTCGTGTTCACCACTTCATACTGGACTATGACCGAATCCGCCTCCTCGTCCTCATCAAGCACAGTGATCACAACGGTATGGAAGCCCACCATGTCCTGGTTCGGTCTGATGGTGAAGTTGCCGGCGAAATCATCAAGGGGATCCTGGAAGAACTGGAAGCTTGTATCCACGACACCGGAAGCTTCCCTGGCCTCGAATGTGATCGAATCCTTGGGATCGATATCCTGTGCTGTCACATAGATGTAAAAAAGTGAATCCTCCAGTGCATACTGTCCGGTCTCCTGTGTCAAGAATATCTTTCTTACTGACCCATCCTTGACAGGGATCTCGTTGTTGACCGTCAGTATCTCAGGAGCATCGTTCCTGTTCTCGATCGTCAGCCTGATGGTGATGTCCTGGCTCATGGAATTTGCCGCATCCATGCAGAACAATGAGGTCTCCACCATTGTGGCGATGGAATCATCGTTCGTTGGAGTGTAGGTGACATAGGCCTTGAGTGGATCTGTCGGATGGGGATGGACCTCCCAACCCTGGCCTCCTACGGACCAGGTCAGAAGATCTGCCTGTCCTATGAGTATGTCCGGATCCGAGGCGGTGACCGTGAGGTTGATCTCCGAATCCTCCCTGACATTCCTGAAGGTGGGATTATCTTCTGTTGTCAGGTCGAAGGACGCTCCCTTCAGAGACCATTCGATCTCAACCAGTTCGGGTTTGTCGTTCTTGTTGGTAATGACGAACATGAGGTCGGCATAGTCGTCCTCGTCCCTTCCCTTCTGATCATCGACCCAGATCCTTACATAGGTGGTTCCCACGTCGTCGTTTGTTGGAAGGAATGAAACCTGACCGTTTTTGTTCATCGTGAACGCGGGGGTGGTGGCATTGTGGGTGTAGACCAGCCTAGTAAGGTCCTCAGTATCGTTGTCCCCGCCGTAGATCTTCTTGTCCCGATAAATGTTCCTTCCCTGCTGGAAGGATATCAGTATCGGTTCATGATCATTCGGAATTGCTCCACCTACAGGGGCGTCAACCTTCTCGATGTAAGCATCATCGTTCACAGGGTTCACAACGATCTCGAAGGTATTGGAGATCGCCTCCCTGTCATCTATGGAGATCGAAGCATCAAGTACACCGTAATCGTAACAACGTACCTTGTATTCTCCCTCACCATACCAATTTGGTTCCGTAACGTTTACCCAAAGGTACCTACCATCCTTGATGGTGACCTCCAGCTCATCCGGATTTGTTACACCTGACGGTTTGGTAACCTTGAACTCGAGAGGCGTAATGGTATCCTCATCGGAAAAGTGGGTAAGAAGGTCCGTCACATACCATGGACCCTCATCTTCCTCGAAATCCTGGTCCTCTATGGGAAGAGAGAATGTCGGGGCCTTGTTGGGGGGTATCAGATCCGCGGAGATCGAAGTGATGTTGTAGAACATCTCAGCGTTACCCTCAGCTCCTGGATAGTATCGACCGCTTTGGGTGTCACCCCAGTAGGAAACGGGTCTCATCCCAATCCAAAGATGGTCCGCCTGTGTCCGGTAATTGATGGTCACGGGATCCATATTGAAAAGTGCTGCTGCAGCTGGCAGGCTATCGCCGGGAGTATAGATGCCCAGCTGTTGAGATGTGTAATTCAACCATACCAGATAGATGACCATCAAAGTGGTTGTCGGAGATTGGGTCCCGTATAATCCGTATGGATTGAACATGGTTCCCCTCTCCTCGGTGGCAACATCTACACTGAGACCGAACCTGATCTCGTCACCCCTATCTATGTCCAGGTTCGTGTCCGTAATTGCTCCTGACAGATCGAACCAGTCGAAAAGGTCATGGGACCGATTTATACTCTGCATCTTTGGGGGGGCGTTCGTCGAATTATATATTGGTCCCACACCAAAGAAACCGTTCCATTCGGTCCTTGTGGTACTTGTGATGTCTATCTTGAAAGAGTAGTTGAGACTCGTACTGTTCCAGGACCTGAACCTCAGCATGATGGGTATTTCAAGGTTGAGGGTCAAGTCGCCTTCGGGGACGATCACTATTGTTTTACTACTTCCATGGAATTTTCCAACTGATTCAAAACCACCGTCTATCCATTGCCCGAACAGGTAATCCACCTGGAGGATCTCAACCGTAAGAGAGGCGTTCTGGTCCACGGCATCCGTGGAGGTTACGGTGATCTCGAGTCTGTCAACTGTCGAATTGATACCGTCGCTTGTCAGATTTACCTGATAGAAGTCCTCGTCATCGAATGTGATGGTGGTTCCAGAGATGGTCGATGTAACATTATTGGAGATCTCATCGTCATCATAGGCATAGAACGGGTTGTCGATATCATCGGCTTCTTCTTCAGCCATGATCGAATCGGTCATGGTCCTCATGGATGACCTTGGGATCCTGCTTGTATCATATAGTGAAGCTGGAATATTGTCAATATCATCGATGTCGATCGTCCTGAAGTCTCCTACTCCGGCTTCCATGAGTTCGTTCAGATCGATGAATGGCTGATCGGGTTCAAGCAGACCGGACGGGGTCTGTTCAACTTCGGGTACTTGTATATCGGCATCAGTTTCCGTGGACGTTCCTGCGTCCACAAAGAATGGTATGACAGTTGTGATCATCATGATGGCGATCAACAATGGAAAAAATCCGTTTCTCTTCATGCATTTTCCTCCAGGATGGCTGTTTCGGGTGCATCGAGGGGCAGCATATGCCCTATCAATGGTCCAGATGAACAAAGTGATTATAAAGTGTTTATGGTCAGTTGCGGCACTAATAATGTCAGGATGTTGTGTCAAGAGGGCCTTGTCCAGACATCGTCCGGGATGTCCTGGTATACATTGAAATCATCATCCTCGATGGGACAATCATTACCATCCACACAGGACATGACCTCTATGGCATTCTTCTTGAGGAGCCAGTAGTGTATCCTCCACTCCCTGCCGTCATAGAGTGTTGTCTCCTCCCTTTCCGTGACAAGGAGTCCGAAATCCTCCAGCATGTAGAACAGGTCCCTATCCTCCGGTTCCAGAATATTATCAACTATCCTGTCACCGAAACCGAAGAAATTGAGGACATGGTATGCCATGTTCTGGGCATCCTCCTGGCTCATATTGTGCTCCTTGTAAGAGTTGACAATGGCCGCCGTCATTCTGTTGAGACTGATGATAAGACCCATATTCCCTACCAAGCTACCACCTTATGCACTCTATGGAGGAGGTTACCTCCGGGGGCGGACCCGCCTATATAAGAAGCTATATATTACCGTTGTGGGGGTATTGATACTTAGATCAGCCACCGTTCAAGATGTGTAAAGGGTCCGTTGCACCGTTTGATAGCAAACTATTATAAGTCCTGTCCGATTTTGGTTGATATCCTACCTGGAGGAATGTGATTGGCCTCGACCGACAGGCAACATGAGAAGAAGCTCCGAGAAGCAGAGAAGGCCTATAACAAATGGAAGAAGGCATTCCTTGCGGGAAAGATCTCAAAGGATGAGCTGAAGGAACATCTTCGGCCGTTCAAATACGAGCTCAACGAGCTCAATCTGGTTAAGCTCAAGGAAGGAGATCTGCCCCCTGAAGCGGAAAAAGAGAGCGGATCCGAGGATCAAAAAGTCCCTGAGACCAAGCCCATGGCATCGGTCTCCTATCCACCCTGGAAGAAAAGATCCTCTATTACAATGGATGAGATAGAGGAGAGGGTAGACCTCCTTTCCCTCGATTCGAGGCCTTCGGAGACCCTTCAGATGCTTTATGAGAAAAGATACGGAGAAGAACTTTCACCTCCGTCCGATCCGGTCACCTTCAAAGTGGAGAGCGAAGATGATGAGGAATATCTGCTTCCCGGAGCCAGTATCAGACAGCTTCCCTCCTTCGAAGAGGAGGAGAAGGAAGAGGATACACCGGGGGAGCTTGAAGGACCCGTGAAGAGGAAAGAGAGAAAGCCTTTCTGGAAGGGACTGGGAAGAAGGAAGAAGGATGGATAATCGCGGTGATAGATGATGGAAAAGGACCACTATGATCAGGCGGCAACTGTATTCTCACCGGATGGAAGGGTATATCAGGTGGAATATGCGAGGGAGGCCATCAAGAGAGGTGGTCTGGCAATGGGTATCCGCTTCAAGGGCGGGATACTGTTCACCATAGACAAGTCCATCTTCTCTCCACTTGTGGAAGAGGATAACATAGAGAAGTTCTTCAAGGTGACACCGACCATCGGTGCAGCAGCCTCGGGTTTGATTGCCGATGCAAGGGTCCTTATCGATCTTCTAAGGGACAAAGCCCAGGCAGAGAAGAGACGATACGGTGAGGAACCCGACATCCATACGATGGTGGAATGGGTGTCCAAGATATACGAGGTCTACACCAGATACGAGGGCGTCAGACCATTCGGAACTGCAATAATCATCGGCGGGGTGGACCCAACAGGATTCCACCTGTTCGAAACGGATCCATCCGGAGTTTTCCAGGAGAGAAGGGCCACGGCCATAGGGAAGGGATCGAAGACCGCAATGGAGATACTGGAAACCAAACACAGTGTGGACATCAGCCGTGATGAGGCCATAACACTAACATTCGAGATACTCAAGGCCACCCTTGTTGAGAGGCCTCAGGACATTCCCAAGGGAGAGGAACTCCATATAATCACAAAGAACGGTTTCGAAAGGATCGACCTCGATGCGGAAGGGGACAGGGTCAAAGAGCTTCTGGAGCGGGTGACGGCAGCCTCTCAAGAGTTGATATCAAAGGAGAAAGGACAGAAAAAGGAACTCGTGAAGGCTCAAAAGGACCTTCCTGATATACTCCTGGATATCAAAGGAGTATCCCAGGGGATCATGGGATCCCTGATCCTGAAATATCCGGATATTGCCTCCCTGAAGAAAGCCAAAAGAAAGGACCTTATGTCCATCCCGGGTATCGGTAAGGTCCTTGCCGATAGGATAATTGAAGCTGTAAAGGACCTATGATGCGGTTTCCGTTCCAACCTTCAAATTATTCGGTTTCGTATCAATATCCATCAGGCGAATTTCTTTGTATTCTTCAAGAGCTTGACGCAGGCTTCCACAGCGCTTCTGGCATTTTCTATTCTGGCCTGGGCCTGTCCCCGGGACATTCCCGGACCGGTGATCCCCAGACCAACTGGTTTGTCAGCTTCAAGGGAGATATCTATGATCTTCCTCGCAGAATGCTGGATCACAACATCATCATGGTCGGTCTCTCCCTCGATAACAGCTCCCAGGGCAACCACGCAGTCGATATCCCCCTGTCTGATCAATCTCTTCAGGGCAAAGGGGATGTCATATACTCCAGGAACACTGACGACATCCTTAACCTTGCATCCGAGGAACTCAGCGTGCGCCTTGGCCCTCTCCAGCATCATCATGGTTATATCGAAGTTGTACTCCGAAACCACAAATCCCATACCGATCTGTCTTTCTGTCATTGTTATCACTCCATACTATCGATCTTTCTAATGATGGATGCCTCCGATGCCCTCTACCGGACCAGCATCTTTGAATCCCTGTCTCTGGCCTGTGCCAGCTTGAGCAATGAGATCGTCTGGCTTGAAGAGTAGGAGGTAGGCGTTCTTTGCATGCTCCCTGGTCCTCTTTATGGCCAGATCGACCAATTCCCTATCTCCGTTCGCCTCGTCCATATGGACGAATACCTCGATTATATGAGTGTTCGTCATCAGCTGTGCCTGGATCAGGCCCTGGCTTGCCTCGTGTGCACATGTCTTGTCGATCGTTTCCTTACCCGGCATCCCAAGGGCCATTACTATCTGGCACCCTTCTTCCTCGATCAACTTCTTTGCTGCAACTGGCAGGTCCTTTACACCGGGAACCGTTCTTCTGACGGTCCTGAAACCGGTCCCAATGGACCTGAGCTCATCGATCGCCTCTCTTCCCATGTTCACCCTGGAGAAAGTGGTATCGACAATACCTATCCTTTTCAAGGACACCCTCCTGCTTCCCTTAGCCTTTCGATTATCTCGGAGGTGCCTGATATATCCCCTGACCTCTTGTCTATCCTTACAACCTCCACATCCAGACCGTTCTCCTTAAGATGCAGTTTCAGGTCCTCTTCCTCATCCTTCTGATCGTAACCGAGAGCAATGACATCGGGACGCAGCTCCCTTACTATCCGGAATCTGTCACCATCATAACCCAGATAGGCCCCGTCAACAATATCGAGGGCCTCGACCATCTCCCTCCTGGACCTCTCGGACATTATGGGGTGTCTTTTCAAACCTTCAACGGTACAATCCCTTGCAATAACGACAAGTAGTTCGTCACCAAGCTCTCTTGCCATTCTAAGGAAGTGTAGATGGCCAGGATGCATTATATCGAAGACACCTGTGGCGATCACCCTTTTACCTTTCTTACTCGGTATTAGAGGATTGATGTCATTGACCGATCCGGGTGAGACCCGGTTAGAAGTCTCTTCTTCCTTGGGAGGCGAATATTCCTTCTTCCATTTCCCGTCCCAAGATTTCCAGGCGTCAATTATCTGCTGACCAACAAGGAACGGGATCCCGTTCTTTTTCGCATATTCCATGACCTGCTCCTTGGGCATGGCCTTTCCGTCATCTCCCATGATCTCGCACCCGACAGAAACACCTGAAAGTCCAGCCATTGTCGAAAGGGCGCATGAAAGTTCTGTGTGGCCGAAGCGGGTCTCCAGTATCTTGTCCGAACCAATGCAAAGCGGGATGTGCCCGGGGGTCCTGAAATGCTCACCGAATCGGGAGAGGGCCTCTGCACCTTCCATTTTCGGAAGGTCAAGAGCCAATTTGCCAAATTCACTTACTGTAAGGGCCCGATCGATATCGGTTATCCCGGTAAATGTCTCCCTGTGATTGATGGCTACCGAAAAAGATGATCTTGTATCGTAGGGTATATCATCGGATATCAATGCCCGGAAGAGGGGATATTCCCTGGAGAAACGGGGGAATACTTCCTGGAGGAAGGGGAGACCCAGCTCATCCCTCACATCCGGTCTGACCATCAGGAAGATGAGACCCCCTCCCTCCTTTCTCATGATCCTCACATGCTCGGGTTCGCAGAACTCGGCAGGCAGGAAGAAATCACATTCCTCCTCCCTTCCATCAGCATCGTAGACAAGAACGAACCTGCCATCCCTGAAAGCTTCCAACGCTTTCTCCAGCTCTGAGGCCATCGGCAATTACATTGAGGAATTGAAAATAAATATTTTGTAGATACCAAAAAATTGGTAGATCATTGGTCCTCATCGTTCTTCCTGAGGTCTTCCTCTACCATGATCTCTTTGAAATGGACCATCCCGTCCTCCTCCCTTGCCTCTCTGCCCTCCACATCCTCCAGTGTGAATACCCTGCCCTCTTTATCAAGGGCCCTTCCCAGCACCTCATTGGCCTCTTCCATCTTTCCTTTCTTTTGCAGGAGACGGCCTTTGGAGTAAAGTGCGGGGAAATATTTGGGATCGAGTTCGAGGGCCTCTTCATAAACCTCCATGGCCTCATCCTCCCTTTCCTGGGCCTCAAGCGCGGCCCCGAGATTGTTGAGGACTGGTGGAGAGGGGCCAGTCCGGTCCATAAGTTCGACAAGAAGTCCTTCGGCATCCTCAAACCTACCCAATTTTATTAAAACGATGGACATGTCAAAGAATATCTCAGGTGGAGCATCCTCGAAGGAAGCGGCCTGCTCGTACATCTTAAGAGAGGGTTCAATAAGACCCATCTCCCGATATATCAGCCCCATGACCGATGAAGTTCTCCAATTAGGCTCCTCGATCTGCCCAAGCTTTGTGTAGCAAAGGGCGGCTCCCTTCCACAACCTGTCGTTCAACAATCTGTTCCCTATCATGGAATATCTTGCCATCTCGACCTCAGGGCCGTCCCCATTTGGCCATTTATCACTTTCCATGAGGTTCAGTGACCATTTTGCCTCAGGATAGTGTCCGCTCTTGGACGTGGCTTCGATGAAGGAGGTCCTGGCACCATCGAAATCACCGTAATAGAGCAGTATCATTCCATTAAGTTCCCAGGCCCTGCCAAGATCAGGATCCAGTTCCAGACTTTCCATTATGGGCCCATAGGCATCATCGAACTGCATGGATGAATACAATTCCTCGGCATTTTCAAGTGCCTTTACGGCTGATACGTGATCATCGTAGCCTTCATCCATATGATTATGAATCAACCTGCTCTTGTTTAAAGGTTACCTGTAAAGTTACTCCGCCTTTATCCAACCATTGCGTTCCAGGACCTCGCCATCCGGGGGAAAATCCCAGTCTGCCATGGAAAAGTGCCTGTTACATCTGGTACAGGAATAGAGGGAAGAGCCGTATTCCATCAGAGGGTCATGGCACATGGGACACAAGGCTTTGGTTTTGGATGCGACATCCATGTAGAACCTGTGCCCCTTGGAGCATTCTATACCCTTTACCTGTATCCAATATTGGGTCGCTGTCTTCTTGGTTATTTCCCCGCCCATCAATTTCAATCCGTACATATTGATCCTCCCCCCATCGTGGATCAACTCGGTCTCCTCATCAACGACCCGGGTCGGTGATTCGCAAAGGGGGCATGGACACTCCCGATCGAATTCCTTTAACCTGATCTCCTCTTGCTTTATTTTCTCATGCTGATCTTTTTCTACATTCTGGCCTACCCTTTCTCTGTGGGTTGCCATATCATAACCGCATTTCCTGCATCTTTCGGCATTTTCCTCATACTGATAAGCACTGCAGTTGGGACAATATTGCATCTTGACACCCCAGGGTGATCCCGTTCCCCGTAGTATAATGGTGTAGAACCTATTTTGATTTGTTGGCCTTCCGATAATAAACAAGCCCAACCGAAGCTGCTAAAACCACCATTATTACAAAAGCTGCGAGATTAATACTGCTTAAGAGACCTGAACCTCCATCGGACATACTGGTGACCACAAGCTCGACCTGTCCGTCCTCGCTCTGAATGAAACGATGTTCAGCCCTCAGGTCTCCCGATCTTGCGATCAGGGAATAATCAGAGCAAGGAAGATACTCGAAGGAGACTTTACCACTGTTGTCTGTCACCAGCTCGAAGGTGGAATTGTCCACCTCGGACCTTATAGTAACAGAAGCACCAGTGATAGGATCACCACCGCTATCCCTTACCAAAACATCAAGCATGGTCAGAGGTGAAAAAGCCGCATACGGTTGCGGAATGATATCCACAAGGTCATCGAATGTGTAATCGGGATTATCCCGGGCCTGATCGCTCACTATGAAAGGGGTACCACAGGAATGCCCGAACCTTGCCCAGGCTTCCATCCTTGAAGCCATGGTCCTGTTGATCACCTTGCCGTCCATGGACCCATGGGGATAACCGGAGTCATTCTCAACGTGCCCGCAAAGGGTATGCGAGCATGGATTGATCCTCTCCTCCACGGTATCATAATGGTCTCCAAGGTACTCCATTCCTTTGAAAACATCGATATTCCCGTAATCCCGTTCGGAAAGCTGTTCCCATCTTACCCACCGTGGATAACATCCATGGTCCCATCCGGACGGAGCTCCCATCTCCTCGGCGACCTCCGGGTCCCAGGGGTAGTTGCATGAGGGAAGGAATCCGTTCGTTGTCCTCCTCAGCTCCCATTCATAGGATCCCAGCTCGAGGATCGCCACCTCGTTGGTCTTCGCATCGGCAAGAAGATAATCTCCACAATATGCACCGTTGGTGTTCTCGAGCATGATATCCTTGAACTCGTCTATAGAATCTGCAAACTGTACCGCCCGTCTCAATCTTACGAAGGATGGAACACCGCCCCACCTGTAGGGTCCCGTTCCAAGGGTGGTCTCGGAAACAACAAGACCGGCGGAGTTCACATAGAACTCGGTACCGGACCATATCATACCCGCGGTGACCTCCATGAATATCCGGTTCCCTTCATCGGGAATGATATCGATGAAGATCGCATGGGCTGGTGAGAGGAAATAGGGCATCCAGAGAGATTGTCCCATAACGAATCCGCCGTCAGAGGTAGCATCACCTGTGGCCACGAACGCTGAGCAGTGATGAGGAGTGTCTGAGGGAGGAGAGGGCAGACCATTGTCAAATGGAAGCCACCACCAGATATTCCCCGGGGGTTCGGCCCTCCACCAGATGTCCCATATGGCATTGAGGGCAAGGATATCCCAAATGTCGACCGGATCTCCAAGGGGATTAAGGGCTCCTTTCTCGGAAGACCCTTTTGCGATCCCTTCCATCTCTTCCCTCTGCTCAGTGGGGACCAAGTGCCAGTAGGTCCTTCCGTGCATTCTTACTTCTGACCAATCAAGGTTGTAAGACCTCTCGGTGGCATGTGCGTAAGCTGATAGGGACCTTGGGATCAGATCATAGAGGACCACGCCGTGCTGATAACCTATCTCGGCAGGGGATCCGCTAACCTGAATGTATCTAAAACCCTCCTTCTCCGTGACATAGGCTCCGCAGGGATCAACCTCGCCTGAGATCACGGTGGCATCCGAAAAAGTGCTGGAGAACAAAGGTGCAAGAAGTATCAAAGCTGTAAGAAGGACGATCTTTCCTGGGATCCTGAGTTGTCTCATCGATCATCTCCTCCTCTTCATGGTCAGGAGGGCAGCTGCCAATACACCAATTAACAGGAGAGGCACCTCGAATCCTGGGATCGATACACCTCTTTGACGGACGTATACAGAATAATAGACCACCTCGGAGACCTCATTGCTCTGGATGGACTGGGTAGAGGAGACCTGGAACCTGATGACCGATATCACATTCCTCCAGCCGTCCCATCTGCTTGGGGTCGTGACAATGACCTTGATTTTCTGGGTCCCCTTGAAGGGCAGTTCATAATGGGTCTTGTCCATGATGAAGGCCCATCCGTTGTCCTCCATCTGGTCCCTCCGATCGATGGTAACCCCGATCTCATCAGCCCCGTTCCCGGTATTGTGGACCACCAATTCAAGTTCGAACTGGCCTCCAGGAGCAGTCTGTACATAACCTGGATCCGATCTGATGGAATACTGATAGACCTGATTGACATGTATGAATGCCTCTGCGGGATTGATATCCCCGCTTGAAACACCATCGATCAAGGCAGGTTCGTAGTACCATCTCCCTGAGATTATGATCTTCTTTATCTCATCTTGTTCCGTGGCTATGGTCATCTGGGGGACGAAAACTGATACGGAGAAGGTGGGGTCCTTAAGCCCTAGACGGCTGACCGTCAACAGAGGAATGTCTGTCACTTCCCAGCCTGGGGTACAGGTCGCATTCAATTCGATGAAAGCGAATTGGAAATCTATGTCCCTCCATTGGTCGGTCACGACCTTACCAGTGTAAGTTATAATACCCCCTCTCTGTGGATCCACATCGACATTGGGTTCATATGGGTCGATCTCGATGGTGACCCGAAGGTCACCAGCGGCCTCAACCTCATCCGATCCCAATAGAAGCAGGATCCCCGGGATGATTGAGACAACGACGATCAGGGAGATCATCCTGATATGGGGGACCATCATAGGACAAGGAGAGTTGTTCAGGATATTTAATTGTTCTAATCATACCATGCATTCTCCCCATGGGCCCATAGGACTTGGTGGCAAGTGTTAACAATATGCATGTGAATGACATATTATCCGAAAGGAGGCCGATTCATGGATGTCCTGATAGTAGGTGGTAACAGCTTCATAGGGGGCAATCTCCAATCATATCTTCTGAGCAGGGACCAGGGGATCAATATCATAAGCCTGGATGTGACACGTGATACCAGGATGGAAGATGTGATGGGACTCAATCAATACCAGGGAAGATACTCCTTCAAGGAGGGAGGGATATGCGATCTCTCCACGTACGAGCATTACCTGAAGGTCTCTGACCTTGTTATCAACTGTTCATCCGTAGGCTACAGATCAAGGTTCAGCGAGGGTATGGAGCTTTTCATAAGGACCAACATCCAAGGTGCCAGGATGCTTGCGGAATCTGCCTGCAGGTATCATGTCCCCCTTATGCATATTTCAACAGACGAGGTATACGGATCATGTCCCTTTACGGTTCACAGGAGAGAGGAGACCGCACCTCTGGACCCTACCAATTCCTTCGCGGCAACAATGGCAGCGGGTGAAAGACTGGTATCACTTGCGGGTAAGAGCAGTGGAAATCCCATAATGATCGCAAGGCCATGCGAGTTGATCGGCCCTAACCAGGACCCTGACAGGATAGTCCCGAGGACCATAAGGTCGATCATGGGGGGCAGGCCGCCAGGTATTCGCGAGAAAGGGGGAGAGAGATATAGGGATTGGCTCCATGTCCTGGACCTTTGCTCGGCTCTCCATCTTCTCATGGAATCCATCTCGGGATCCTCCGGTCCTATTTCCCCCGAGGAAGGTGAAAATGTTCATTCCCAACCTGGAGGAACTGTCATTTCCGGAACATCTGTTGCCAGCACGCCCTCATCAGGACCCCGAAATTCATCAAAGAGGTCCATCCTCTCGGGGGTATCGATATTCAACATCACATCAGAAATGAGATATCCCATCACTGATGTCGTTGAGAGGACCATGAAACTGATGGGATCCGTACTCCCTGTCCAGGAAACTTCCGAAGAGGGATACAGAGACCTCGGCTACAATCCATCGGGAAAGAAGATCACCTATCAAGGTTGGCAGGGCAGATATGATGATATCGACGGCATACTCCTGTCAACGATAGAATGGTACAAAGAGAATCCAGATATGCTGAGCCTTCCACCCTCACAAAAACTGATGCCATGATCTCACATTCTTCCTAAAAACATGGTTTTACATCGAAAGAAATAACTCCAATTAACCCATTTAAGTAGCAGGGTTATCGAAAAACGACCATTGAAAGTGAAGTGTGAACAATGATCATTATATCGCATATTGTTCACGATCTTTGATTGTTTGATCTGAGTCGGTGATATCATGAAGAGGGATTCAGTTGGGGTTTTTATTGATGGTGATTATTTTGATAGTGTTCTGAGGAACGAATTCGATTCCAGGAGGATCGATTTCCTTACCTTCTCGCAATTGATCATACCTGAAGAATGCCACAGGTTCAGGACATACTACTACAAGTCCACCCCATACCTGGGATTGGATGCATCACCCGAAGACCGGTCCCGGTCAGAGGGCGTGGAGAAGTTCCTACAGTCATTGAGGCATCTTCCAAGGTTCAAGGTCAGGACAGGAGACCTTTCAAGGAGCTCTGATGGTCAGTTCAGGCGGAAAGGAGTGAATGTTTCCATGGCCATTGATATAACAAGGCTATCCACCGAGAGGATCATCGACCAGGTCTTCATGGTATGTTCCGATCCCGACCTCCTTCCCCTTCTCAAGGCCATTCGGGACATGGGAATACTTGTAAGGTTATATCATGGGGATAACGTGCCCGAAAGGATGCTTGCCGAATCCGATGAATCCATAAGGATCGAGGAAGAGATCATCCAGAGGTCACTCAGGGAAAATCATTACCAGTAGGTGATCCTTCATGATGCCCCTTGGTCATCTTGGCATCCCCCTGCTTGTTCCGATTATCGGGAAGAAGGTCCGAATAGATGTGAGGCTGCTTCTTCTAGGTTCGATCCTGCCGGATATCATAGACAAGCCCCTCGGACATCTTCTACTACCGGGTGATAACGGCAGGATATTCGCCCACACGCTGCTTTTTGCCGTTTCAATATTACTGATCGGTTTCATCTGGAAACCTGTGTTGTCACTTTCCCTCGGTGTGAGCTTCCATCATATTCTGGATGGGATGTTCCGAGATCTTAAAACCTCTTTCTGGCCTTTGCTTGGACCTTTCGAGTCCTATGATTTCAATGTCTCACAATGGTTCGATGCTCTGTTGGATCCATATGTGATCACTGAGGAGATCATAGGTGTGATCATCATTGTAATGTTCGTAGCCAATTTCAGGATCTTCAACAAAGAGAAGTTACAATTATTATTAAAAAAAGGCCGGATAAACTCAAGATGATTATAGGGTCGTGGCAATCCAGCAATATTCATAGGATTGAAAAAAAGAATAGTTTTATATCTTCCTGATTGTTATTACATTGTCATGCAATTGAAGAGAGGTTACTATAAAGGACTTTATCTGGTATCTGCCCTTTACGATCTTGTCCTGGGATTCATGTTCCTCCTTTTCTACAGGCCGTTGACTCAAGTTTAAGAGTATATAAATGACTGGGGATTTCTAATTTCATGGCCAGTC
>CBDDUX010000067.1:0-39070 GCA_965234725.1 Thermoplasmatota archaeon
CTGGGTCCGCTTTTATCCCATTGTCATTAATCAATATAAGACCGGAAATGGGATTAAAACTCGGAAAACCAAGGAACTCATGAGATCGAATCATTGAGGCATAGGTCCTTCTCTGTTAGTCCCAGGGTCTCGATACAAAAGGTCCTGATATCATCAACTGTCAATCCTTCCGGAAATTCGTCGATCTTGATGTGAAGAATTCCATCCTCGATACTATATGTCCCCTTTACCTCTCCACCAAATAATATGAACGGGATCTCAAATGAACCGTCATTGTAACCCATATTGATCCTTGCACCCTGCTCCAATATCTGCTCCAGGGAAGTATTGTATCTGACCCCCATCTGAGGATCGATCGGTATCTGGAAGGTATTGTCATTTCCAAGCATACTAAATTCTATCAGATCAATGAGTAGATAAACATCGGTCCCCTAATACGCTATTTGATAATCCTCTTTACACGTTTAGACTACTTTTTCCGAAAAGAAGCAACTAAGGTTAATATTATCATTAGAAGGACAAGGACCAAAGGAATCAGACTTGATATCAGGAGGGCCACGTCATCCCCATGCAGTTTGTAGTGTTCCTTCTTCTCTTTATAATCAAATCTATGGAGGGAAGGATACATGTCCTGTGCTCCCTCCTCGCTTTCGATGACGTATGGAACATCAATAATTCCATCATTGTCTTCATCCAATGATGGATCTGTAAAATCCGACCAGTAATTCCCCTGGGTGGTTTCGGGGTCCTTGATGTACCAGTAATCTTCCTGATGCATGTCATAGGCCTGGGACCTGTCAGTTTCCCTACTTCCGAGGATCCCGTTATTCTTAATGAAATGGTTTGCAAAGATCATGCATTCCCTGGAATAGCTTATACTGATCCCATACTTTACATTGTAGATGATCTCATTTTGAGTTATGGTTATCCTATCGGATGAAAGGATCTGGATCCCGGATCCCTTGTTGAAACCGATCATACAATTCTCTACTCTTCCAGAATTCGAATTGTTGAGGAACCTGATCCCATGACCCTTATTTTGAGAAACATTACATCCAAACAACATTACATTGTAGGAACTGTTGATATATATCCCTACATCGCAGTTCTTGATATTGGAATCCCTTATGGATACTTCACTTGATTGCTCGAGGAAAAGACCGGTTTTGCCCATAACCTCATCTATCTCCAGTGAGTTCAATTCAAATCCACTGCATCGGGATATCTTAAGACCATGTGAGATCTGCTTGAAGGTCAGGTTTAGAAGTGATAAATTGAAACATTCAATGAATTCCACCTCACCAAAAAATACTAGGTTGGAAATGACCTTCTCTGTGAGGTTGTAAAAAAGTGTGTAGTATCCATCTTGGGGAATGGCAGATACATTACAATCGTGAAAGATGTAGTGAATGGGTTTACCGTCCTGCAAATTACCCGTTGGAGCGGTTAAATTATATCCTTTCATACCAAATTGAAAACTGATCCTTCCTCCCTGGAAGCTATTATTGATAATACTGACATCATCACTTGACCACAGGTCGATCGGGGCACCTGCATTTATATTGTTATCGATGATTTGGACATCCGAGAAACCTGCCAGGACTATCCCAGTTTCAGCAGATTTGAGATCATTCTCATTGACATGGGCATTTATAATGGACATTAATTCGATGGAGGTAACCCTGGTTTGCACTCTATTATTGGTTATCTCGGCCTCTGTAACTGTCTGAAGTCTGATACCACGTTTAGCTGAATTCACTTTTACATTGTCGATCCTTACTATATCAGAATCAGTGATATAAATCGCACTCTCGCAATTCGAGAGGATACAGTTCGATATCTTGATGTTTGAGCTCCTTACAATAAGGATCGGATAATTTGTACCTATAATATTCAAATTTCTGATTGAAGCATTTATTACAGAGTCCAGGATAATCTGTTGGGACTCAGCCGGTATATTCACATCGGATAGATCCTTACCATATTCGTAGAAGATCGGCCCCCCATTCAGGGTATTGTTTTCAAATGAAATTCTGTCCAAATTCTCCAGAATGAAAATTCCAGTTCCATTTAACTCATTCAATTGGATATCCAACCCAAGGCAAGCGTATATCTCAAGATTATTATCAAGTGTGTTCAGTTCATTATTCCGGATCACGATTCCAGAGTTCCATACAAGGGTGATCCCACTGAATGATTCTATTGTATTATTCAGGACCTTACCCATTTCGGAACTTACCGTATATATGCCCCAACCATAGAAATCACCATGTAAAGGATCCATGCCCCTTGCGTTGATGGTATTATTAGTGATCACGAAATCATTTACATCCTCGATGACGATGGCTGCATTTCGGATCGACGTGATTGAATTGTTATTCATTGAAATGTGGTTATCTGAACTCATGCTAATACCATTGGATAGATCCTTGAAATCACATTTGTAGATCTCAATATCTTCGCTCCGGTAGATCTCGGCTCCCGAGGAACTTCCGTCCGATCGGAACTCATTTCTCCGGATATTGATCCCATCTGAAGTATCTATGGTAAAGAGGTAATTGTTCGAATCTCCTGAAAGATCACAGCCGGTAATCTCGATATCACTTGATTCTGAAATATAAAGTGGTATTCCCCGGTCTCCGAAAAACGAGTTGTTCTGAATAATGATATTTTTCGTATTCTCCATCAAGATTCCACTTGAGATTGAATACATCTCGATTTCCCTCGGGACCTCGGTAAATGTGCAATTGGAGATCCTTATATGAAGTGTTGTGGATTCGATCTTCAGGCCCATGGAACCGTTGGGATAGTCGATATCCAGGCCCTCGATGATGATGGGATCAGATTCGTTCCCGGACCCTATCCATCCATTTTCATCGGCTTTATCCAGGAGGTCCTCATCACCGTTGATATCGATAACTCCGGAACCGGGTTCTGTTTCGAATTCCGATCCCTGGCCTTCGGAAACCGGTAATTGACCTATCATTGGGATCAACAAGAAAGGGATCGATATGAGAAGGAGAGTCCTCTTCCATTTCTCCATGTACTTTCAACCGAAGAACACTATATCATAGTTTTGACCCCAGCATGAAAATTCCAATCTCCCATTCACAAGTATACCATAAATTATTAAACCTCGATAAGACTGGATAATGATCTGGAGGAATCAGGGATGAGAAGGATCATGGCCTTCCTTCTTTCATTATTGCTATCCATACCGTTTTCTGCGGGAGTAAATAGCGATAGCCTTGATGCCCCTTCCCCATTACTGATCATCCCTGAGGGCCTGAACGGTCATGAACCGATAGAGATCGATGGGAACGACGATCTGAACTCTACTGTTATCACAGAAGGGTGGGGTGGATCGGGGACAGTTGAGGACCCTTACGTTATCAAGGACCTCTTCATCGATGGTAATGGGACCACTTACTGTTTGAGGATAATAAATATAACTATTCCTTTGAAAGTTTTGAATTGCACATTCATGAATTCCTCATATGTGTTTGCCAGCCTACACAATGGTTCAATTCAGATCATCAATTCATACCAGGTTACGATCACCAGGATCAGATCATACAATAATTATTACGGGATCTATCTCACCCGATCTTCCTTTATTTTTCTGGATGGCTCCACATTCCTAAATAATACTCGTGGGATAGATGTAATCTACTCGAATAATTTAACGATCTATGATTGTAATATCAATGATTCATCTTTTGAGAATATTGATATTTCTTTCTCAAAAGATGTATTCATATCGGGAATATCAGCAAGAGATGTAAGCAGGTATGGATGTCAGATTGACAACTCGGTTAATGTAACGATCAGATCATCTAACTATAGTGAATCAGAACTGGGTATCCGTATCTACCTTTCATCTTTTGTTAAAGTAATAGATTGCATATTAACCGGTAATATGTATTGCATTAGATTGGACAACGCTGATAATGCATACATTGATGGGATCATATTGAATTATGGCAATTATCCTTATTTCAGAGGTTTTGAACTCTCTCAATCCAGAGATGTAGTAATCAAGAATGTTAAATCAAATGGAAGAGATAATTTATTCATTATAAACTCCTGTTCCATAGTTGCGATCTCTGATGTTCAATCCATAACATCTCAGAGAAGCATTATGGTCCAATGGAGCGAGGATGTTACCATTTCGAATGCTAACTCGATCTCATCGGAGGGCGAGGGTATCTTGGTTATTAATTCAAAAAGGATATCCATCACAGACAGCATTTTCATGAGCAGGTACAGAACACTGACCCTTTCCGGATGTGAAGATGTAACATTTGGGAGGAGTCATCTGAGCAGTAATTTGGAGATATGTGTCATTATTGAATACAATGTGGGACCAGTCAGGTTCGAGGATCTTACAATAGAATCACTCAATTATCCCTCATTTACATTTTATTCCATTCTTAACAACATACATTTTTCTAACATCTCAATAACAGGACAGGGAATGAATATCAAAGATCTTTTCTATAATCTTCTATATCCACAATATCAGGGATATCTAAACAATTCCTTCAGGAATATCTCACTCAATGACAGACCCCTCCATATTTCCTGGAATGAGGACCTCGGAGGAAGGACCCTGACAGGGAATTTCTCGCAAATAATCCTTTTCAACTCGACCAATGCTATTTTCAACGGGCACAGTCTCATGAATTCGATCTCAGGAGTTACCGCCTATGATATCAGCAATATCTCCTTCCTAAATATGACGACCTCTGAAAACGATAAATATGGTTTTTTCTTGATCCATTCAAGGAATATCCGGATAAGAAATTCAGAATCATTAGATAACGTTGGTATAGAGCAATATTTTTCGGATAATGTCTCAATTACCGGGAACAAATTCAAAGAGAACTGGAAATCCATCTATTCATCTTATTCTAATAATATACATGTGGAGGATAACAAATTCGATCATTCTGGATACATTGGTTTCTTAGGGCAGCAGATCATGTATTCTACAAATCATTCCTCCAAGAGGAATGTATACACTGGTCCTGGCCATGCGGCAATTCAGATCAGCAGATCTGAAGTTACATTCATTGAAGAGTCTATTGAGACCCTCGATTACGGGATCCTTGCATTCGACGATTCCAAGATGGATATTGAGGGATCTTCATTCAGTAATATCAAATTTTCAGCTATAGATATTTCCGACACAACAAGTGGCCAGAATGTCTCGGACTGCTCATTCATGGATTGTCAAATAGGAATCCATTGCGTTCAAACATCATATGTGAACATTGTTGACTCCTCTTTCGATTACTGTGAAACCGGAGTATCATTTTACACTTCAACGAACCTTACCATTGCCGATTCCATATTCTATGGAAACGATAAGGGGATAGCTCTTTCATCCAGTGATGGAGGTTTCATTAGTGGATCACTTTTCCTGGGGAATTATAATCATGGGATTGAATCTATAAATTCAAGATCATTTATTGTCTGGAATAACTCCTTCATATGGAACAATGGGATAACGGACACACCGGATCCGGAACGACAACAATGTCATGATAATTCGAAGAAGAATACCTGGTATAACAGAGAACTCTTTTCGGGAAACCACTGGTCCGAACTAACATCCCCTGATGCAGATCTCAATAAGATAGTTGACATGTCTTACAAGATCGAAAGTGGCGGGGATTGGAGCAAATACCCACTTGTATTCTCTCCGGTAGACCTTATCTCTCCTCCTATGAACCTTACAGCTACTGCTAATACAAACAATGTTTATCTCATCTGGGAGAAACCTCAATTGGAATATCATGGAAAAACAATAGGATACAAGATCTACAGAGGGGCCTCACCCGATAGAATGGAAGAGATCTGGTCCCAACCAGGTCAATTAACAGAATTCACAGATCTGACACCGACTCCAGGTATTCTCTATTTCTATCTGGTCAGGGCTTATTGTTCATTCGGAATAGGTACACCTTCGAATATTGTTGAGGCAATATCCGACGTAACTCCTCCTGTGATAACCATTACCTCGCCTTCGATGGGTAAAGGATTCAATGTTAGGGATGTCCTTGTCCAGTGGATCGCAGAGGACCCTGAATCTAACATTGACGAATTCCTGCTCTCCCTCGATGGTGGTTCTTCTCTCCATCTTAAGAACGATTCCATGCTTCTCCTTGAAGGTTTGAATGAAGGATTGCATAGGGTCACCATCATTGCGATCAATGATAAGGATCTGGAAAGCAGTGCGAATGTTTCATTCATTATAGATGTCTCCAAACCGGACCTCTGGCTATCAGAAGAAGGTCCGATCTATTCCTCGGATCAGATGGTCGATATTTCCTGGACTTCCGATGATTCGATCACAGGGGTATATGGTTATTCCTACCGCATTGACGATGGAATTTGGCACAGTAACGGTATGTCGGAAACCCTCAGAACCTACCTCGTTGAAGGCCAACATAATGTGACGATATCATGCTTCGACATGGTCGGAAACACTGTTGAAGTCAATGCTGTAATATTTGTGGATATTACTGAACCGGAGGTTGAAATTACAAGTCCCGAACCTGGTTCTTACCTGAATTTCAAAAACATATCTCTCACCCTCGATCTCAATGACGAGTTATCTGGAATATTTTTTCTCGAATATGACATCGACTCGACAGGTGAGGTCAAGGTCCAAGCGGCAGTAGAATTGATACTACCATACCTTGCGGAAGGTCCTCATGAAGTTGTTGTCAGGTTATTCGATCGTTGCCTGAATTCCGCTGAGACTTCTATAAATTTCATTATAGATAGAACATCTCCGAACATCGGCGATTTCGGACCACAGGGCACTGCCGTTCACTTGAATTCCAATGTTTTCATTGTGTTCAATGAAACCATTGACTATTCGGATTTCCGGTTCTCGATAGATATGAATGGAACATCCTCCTGGGATGGGAATCGTTTCATTTTCAATCCATATATCGATATGACTCCCGGAAATATGTATCAGGTCGAGGTCCATGTGAAGGACCTTGCAGGAAACGGTCCTATTTCCAGAAGATGGTACTTCACCACTACAGATAGGGGCACCGTGATCGGACATGTAATTGACAGGAATGGTATTCCAATCAGTGGATTGCAAGTTGAGGTCGATGGAGAACCGATCACACAAACTGATGGATATGGCCATTTCTCAATGGATGTTCAAATGGGTGAGAGGAAGATAACGATCTCCGGACCCTCTATCACTAAGATTGATGTGGAAGTATTTGTCATGGCGGATTCCACGTCGGATCTTGGGGTATTGGAACCGAAGAACCCTTCGAATGATAATAGGATCCAGATGGGAACCTTGTTGATCGGATCTGTTATTGTTCTCATCATTATGTTATTAGCAATCTTGGTAATTGTGATCAAGAAGAGGAGGGATTCCAGGTTCGTTTTCTTCATAGATGATGAGAGACCGCATAAAGGAGGGAGTGGTGATGATGATCAGTTCGAGGAATTCTGGATCGATCTCGGAGGTGAGGTCCTCACAGACCACTATCAGGTAATTGGTGTTCCCAGGTCCTCCAATCAACAGGAATTGAAGAAGGCATACCGAATGATGGCAGGCAAGTATCATCCTGACAGGGCCCTAATAGGTGGGGAGATGGGTGAGGAAGAGCTTTCGGACATGATGGCATTGTTGAACGAAGCGAAAGAGGTCCTTCTGAATCCGGTGAGGAGGAACATGTACGATGCCTGGCTTCACGATAGGGAGCTGGAGATGTGATCAGTTCCTTTTTCTATAAGTATGATAGCTGATGTATTCCTTGTTCTTCAGCTGTTCAATGATAGATACCTGATATCGTCTGGAATCGCTCAAGGCTCCGGTGGTATGGAGGACCATCGCATCCGCCCCTCCTCCGCTGCCGTAATGCACAAGGAGTATCGATTCGTCAGGTCCGGCAATGTCCAGCGTATAGGCAAGCGAGATCAGAGTGGATGATGCAAGGGGATTTCCTATCATGGAGATAACTTTCTTGAAGCCGAAATCATCCATGGGGTGCCCAAGCATCCTGGAGACCTTCCTTGCGAATCCCAATGTGGGGTAGTGTACTATCACATGGTCAATGTCCTCTATTGATCTGTCCAACCGGATCAAAAGGAACCTTGTTGCGTTCACAACATGCCTGAAGTATGCTGGCGTTCCTTCGAACCTTCCGGATGTCGTGGGGTAATCAGATCCCATTGTCCACCACTGATCAGGTATGTCGCTCGTGAAGGATTCGAACCCGACCAATCTGGCGACCACATTATCGGAACCGAAAAGAAAGGCAGCAGCTCCGGAAGCGGCTCCAATGTCCATCTGGTCTTCTTCCCTTACACAGGGGGTGTCGGATCCTATGACCAGTGTCTTGTCCACCCCCATGAGATCATCTCCCACCAGGGTTACAGCATCAAGGATCGATGAGGTGGCACCTCTGGAGGAGGATTCGATATCGTAGGCCTTGACGTGAGGAGTGGCCCCAATGGCTTCTGCGATCGAGATGGCGGATGGTTTCATTCGATATGGTTTGTTAACTGTTCCAAAGTATATGGAATCCACATCGCTTCCGGAAGCCCCGGCCATGTTCAGGGCCATCCTTGAGGCATCCACTCCCATTGTCAGCGTGTCCTGGTCGAAGTTATGAACGGTCTTTTCCTTGAAACCAGAGGACTCCTCGGAACTCCCCTCCTTCAAACCATGTTCCTGGTCCATGGTTCTCATGGGCAGCCTGAAATAGGGTACATGTACACCATATCCAACTATGCCTTTGCCCATCATTGAACCAATTTCAGGGTTATGGGTTTGAGGTCTTCCGCCCCTGAGTGGTCTGAAGACCGTTCCATAGTTGATCAAACCTTCAGGGGTGATCCCGAGCTTTCTGAAGGTCGGTTCCAGTTCCATCCCGATCCGAAGATCTTTCCCTTTAGTATCAGTTATCCTGGTGGGAAATGTCACATTGTCGATCTTCACCAATCCAGGTATCATTTCTTTTCCCCCCTCCATTCTGCTGGAAAATGCGATCAATGTTGCCTGCCTTTGAAGATCATCGTAAGGAACCAGGATCAGGTTGGATCTTGATCCACACCTGCTGCAGATCTCTTTTGGGGGAAAGGACCTCATTCCACATTGACATTCCGAGACCATCAACCTGTATGCTGCCTGAATGTTCCTCCATGATCGTGATATGCTCAAATCCGACCCCCCTTCTTCATATGTTCCTCGGTCTCCAATAAAAGGACGGTGATATTGGATCCGGATCCTCCAACGTTATGGGCCAACCCGACCTCTGGTTTCCTCCCAAGGCTTCTTTCAATGGGATATGGACTTTTTCCAGAAAGCTGTTGGAAGATCTCCCCTACCTGTCTGACACCTGTTGCTCCAACTGGATGTCCATCAGCTTTCAGTCCCCCACCCGTGTTGGTTATGAAAGTATGGCCTTTCCTCTCGTATGTGATATGACTCTCCTCCCCATGGGATTCAAAGGCCCTTTTCACCATCTCGGGTCCTTTTCCCCTTTCAGCCAATCCGAGGTCCTCGTATCCCATTACTTCCTGTATAATGTAGGCATCATGCATTTCAAAAAGATCCACATCCTCAAGGGCCAGGGAGGTCCTTTGAAAAGCGATATCCTTTGCTTTCCTTGTCGCCCTGAGATCGGAAAGTGATCGTCTGCTATAGAGGCCAATGGAATCTGTGCTCATTCCATAACCTGAAAGAAAGACGAATCTGTCTGTTATCTCTCTTGCTTTCTCTTCGGATGCAATGATCAATGCCGCAGCACCATCGCTCACCGGGGAGCAGTCCAGAAGTCTGACAGGATCGGATATCACGGGGGCGTTCAGAACCATCTCCTGTGTTATCTGGTTCCGGAAATGTGCATGAGGGTTCTCCGAAGCATGCATATGGTTCTTCACAGAAATCAGTGTCATATCCTCATAATTTGCATTCTTGTTCTCATGGAGGTATCTCTGTGTCAGGATGGCGTTCAACGAGATGAAATCGAATTCATATAGACGTTCCCACTCGCTCGCTGCTGCCATGTAGGCTTTTCTGGCTGATCGGTCTGTTGCTTTTTCAGCTCCACCAACAAGAACTAGGTCGCAGTCACCACTCTTGATGGCCCTAACAGCATTATAAACAGCAGCCCCACCGCTTGCACAGGCTGCTTCCACTCTTGTAATGGGGATGTCAAATCCCATCTCTTCAGCGAGATATGCCGAAAAATTTCCCTGATCGTTCATGATCTCGGGAACGAATGTTCCTATCACCATCTCGTCTATGTCCTCTCTCGAGATCTTCGCATCTCTTAAAGCGGCAATTCCCGCTTCTGCCACAAGAGAGATGAAGGACCGTTCGAAGAGCTCTCCGAATTTTGTCCTACCAGATCCAATTACTACAACTTTTTTGAAATCAGAAGCCATTAATAAGTCTCCATATGTCTCTTTTTTTTTAGAATATGTCACATGTCAGTGATATGGGATAGATAAAACTTACCATGTAACAAAGATAATAATTATCCCTCAAAAATTCTTTTTTCAGGTGAAATATTTTTTTAGGGGGATAACGATCATCACATATGGTCTCGGTAAAGGAAAGGACGGTCAAGGGAAAGAAATACCTCTACATATCCGCCACATCGTCATACAAAGGTCAGAAGAAGAGATTCGAGAAATCCCTGGGTCCTGTCGATTCCGATCCTAAGGAAATTGAGCATAAGACGGAGTTCTATTCTGACCTACTTGAACTTAAATCGGTTCTCTTCAAGATCTATCTTGAGGCCAAGGACAAGGAATTCAAGTATCTCCCTCGTTTCTATTCGATCTACCTTTCAATGATCAGGAACTTCTATTCCCAGTTCCTTTCTGACCTGTATCCTTCTGAGCTGGAAAAATACAAGGAAGTACAGAATGTAAAGTATGTTCACCATACAACTGCGATGGAAGGAAATACCCTGACTCTGAGAGAAGCCGCCCTCATAATAGAAGACGGGATTGCACCAAAAGGAAAACAACTTAGGGAGATACACGAGGTTGAGAACTTCAAGAAGGTTCTCAGGTATCTCAGATCTTATAAAGGGGACGTCTCTCTCCCGTTTATCAAGAAGATCCATTATATGGTCCAGCAAAATATTGATGACGAGCAGGCCGGCAATCTCAGAAGGATAGAGGTGGGGGTCGTTGGTTCCAATTTCGAACCGCCTCCGGCCATATTCGTCGAGGATGAGATCAAAGAACTGGTAGAATGGTACAAGGATAATTCCGATCATCTGCACCCTTTCGAACTTGCAGGTATCTTTCATTACAGATTGGTCCAGATCCATCCTTTCGTAGATGGGAACGGGAGAGTGGCCAGAGAGCTTCTGAACTTCATCCTTGAGAGGAACGGGTATCCCCCTACTATATTGGAGGTGACCGATCGTGAGGATTATCTGAAGAGGCTCCAGAAAGCGGATGACGGTGATCCGGCTCCATTCCTTGAGCTTCTGGCGATCAAGATGATCACAGATTATGAGGATGTCATCATGTCATTTCAAAAGAGGGCCTTAAAAGATATAGAAACCCTGACAGACGGAGAGATGGCAGAGATATTCCAGATGCTTGTATGGTTCATGCATTTGATGAGGGAGTTCGAGGTTGATATCCCTGCAGAAGCTAGGGAGAGGATCTCTTCGATCAAACGCTTCTTCGAGAGGGGAATGATCCATTCTGATCGAAATCAGATCATTCCAGAAACCTGATCCATAATTCATTTGAAAATACCATTAAGATGTGGATTGACCTTTTGATTGAATATCTGATCTACATGGAGGATCATAGTTCTATGCCCGGTGTTTCCTATACCAGGCTGGAAGACCGATGTACCTGTAGTGGTCCTCTATCTGTTTTGAATAGATCGAGGCATAGAACTTGTTAAACTCTCCAACATGGAGAAGTCCTTTCTTTGTTGGGACTATCTTGTAGGTCCTCTCATCCCTTTCTATTTCGATATAACCCTCGGAACCAAGGTGGTCCAGTATCCTTTCTGTCATATTATGGTTAGATCTAATGTGATGCATAATCTCCGATTTTGAAAGACCTATTGTTGATTCAAGAAGAAGAAGCTCCAGTTTGCTTTCAAGGTCCTTCTGCTGAGGATCGATACCCATGGCCGAAGCTAATAGATTGAGCACAATGCATGAATAAAGGTTCATGTCCTTGTAGCTCCTCTTCTCCACGGTAATTACACTCCTTTCAAGGAAGTACATTCGGAAGCTCGGGCACAAATGGAATGAACTCGTACTTTCCGGTAGGTAGTTCAACAGCTATCTGAAGATTGATCCTTTGGTTATTGTGGCCTTTTAGCCAGATCTTTCCTTCTATTATCTTATCATATACCTCATTATCAATACCCGCATAACTTGATGCTCCTTTTATGATCATGACAACCCGATGAGGGTAAGCTCTACCATTGGCTGTGATATCATCCAGGTCCCTTACAATGTTCTTAAGATCATCCATGGTTGGAGACCTTTTATATTCTCTTAGATAGAGAGAATATCCCGGATAACCGATCTTGAACATTCTGTAAATTATTGATGGCTTCTTCTGGATGAATGCATCAAAATGATATCTGTTCCCTTTTCGACCAACTGCATAAGCATCCTTTCTCAGTATCTCGGGTCGATTCTTCAGCAATCTGGTAAAGGTCTTATTGTTCTCTTTTAGATATTCCAGAAACCTGTCTGTCTTGTTCTTGCCTTTGGGGATCGAGTATTCTGGTGGTCCTTCCCTCATCGCTTTGATGGCAGAATACCTGAATGTGGATTCCTTCAAGAACCTTCTAAGTAGTGAAAGTAATCTCGCTGTAATGATGCCGGTTACAAAAAGTGATGCCAGCACCATTACCATGAAGAAATTACCCTGTGAAAGGACTGCCAGAAGCAGGATGAAATACAGTATGATCGAGAACCATACGAAATAAAGAGCGAATTTTGATAAGAACAGGATCTTCTCCGATCGTTCGGTGATCTCCTCAGCAAGGTTGAACGTTCCGGAGATAGGGTCCTCGACTCCTCTGTACAGTTGCCATCTTTTCATTGTAGATCACCTATTTTAAATTCCAATAGAGATGGCTCCCGGTTCATCCTATTTAAAACCCAATGAAACATTCTTTCACAACTATCTGCCTCAAGAACGTTTCGACCTATTATATATGATTTCTTTCGCCTGCTTCCTTTGGTGATAAAAAATGACCGCAGGAAAAGGAAAGACCGGTGTTCTTCTGCCCCTGGTTCTGATCGGGGCTGTGTTTATGTCAGGGGTAGGGCTGTTTGGCCTTCTCCTACAGGCGGCCGACAGGGACAGTGGATCCGGGCAGACAGAGATCGAGAACAGCATTATGAACGAAGAGATATCGAATGCTCAAGAGGTTGCCCAGATCAGGTTCGATGAATCCTTCAATGAAGCTCAGAAGGCAAGGACCCATGTACCTGCTGAGAAATCACTTCCCATATCGAAGGGATTCGAGCAGCCAGATATGCCCTCTCTTCCCCAGGGAGAAGAGGAGACAACAAGATCCTCAGAGGAGGACCTTCTCTCTGAAGATGGATTCATCTCGAAGGATTCATCTCCAGGTGCACCTGACATACAGGTCGCTGACTCCCTTTCACTTCTCAATGGCAAGGGAGACCTTCTTAAGGAGACATGCACAACAGTGAAGGAGGGAGAAGTACCTGACAAGTTACCTTTCATCGAGATCGATGAGGAGGTCTCTATCCCGGTCACAGAAGATGGCGTGGATATTGATGATGATCGGATCGAAGAGATTTCAGATGACCTTGAAGATGCCTCAAACGATATCGAGGACCTTCTCGGTGAGAATACACCGGAGACGACCAAGGCTGGTGTCAATGATGAAATCTCCGATAGTAATACCTGGGATATATCAAATTCAACCATCAGGGATAGCGACAATGATGGAAATCCCGAATGGAAATATGAGCTGAGAGTAGCTTATGGAATGATCAATAGGACCTTCCTAAATGGCACACTGGAATATGTTGTAGGATTCGAATATGAATATATGGATTCCAATGATGATGGGATCCCTGAATATGAGAAGGCCGTCCATGTAAAGATAGCCAACTACACAGCGAGCGGAATAAAGCTTGCAGAGGGAGTGTCATATTCAGAGATACTGAAAAATGATACCGATGACAGTGGGATAATTGATAGTGTGGAGATCAGGCATCTCTCATATGGATACCATGCCACTATCCTCAAAACGATAAGGAGCTACGCAGTAGCAGGCGAGCTGATAATGGATGATGCAGATGAAGACGGTATCTTCGAAGATAAGGAAGGAACCGCAGTTTTCTTCTACAAGCATGAGACAGTGAACCCCTCAGTAACTCTCAAGGAATCCATTGTGATCATTCACGGTAAGGAGACCGAGGATAGAGCAGAACTTTCAAAGCTTGCCTTCAACAGGATCAATACAACAATGGGAAAAACCATCCTGGAAGAGGGATACATCTGGTCCTATACCGAGAATGATGATTCAAAGAACCTGCTGATCATTGCCGGCAGGAACAATACAGTGACTGGGAAGCTCCAGTATGTGATCCTCAACGGTTCCGAGACCATTTTCGAGAATTCAACCGTCCATAGGTTGACCGCTTTCGCTGTGGAGAACTCCACCCTCCTCTTCGGAGGAACGAGATCTGATGCCGTAGCACTCGATTACACGGTAACTATCTCAGGCGATCAGAAAATAGAGAAGGGATTCCTAGCTGCTGCCCGGACCGATACCAGGACCACCGGGCTCGATGAGTCCTTCTTCCTGATATCCCTGGATAGGACAGAATTTTCGGATATTCTTGTAAATGAGAACTCGACCATTATTGCTGGTATGAATGTCACCACTGATGGACTGAACTCCACAATGGCCTTTTCCAACAAGATCTACATCGATGATGATTCAGACGGCAATCCCGAGTATGTGAAGGAATCCTGGGTAGTAGGGAGGACAGAGGACCATGACAAGGATGGCAATTCCGATAAGGAAGCATATGCAGTTCATTGGACGGAGATCAAGGACCAAGATGATGACGGGAATCCAGAATGGAACCAGACTTTTTCAATGCTTGGATGGAAAACTGACAGTAATGACGATGGGAACATCGACATCGAGAGAGGACTGATATCCAATGTAACAGCCTACGACTCGAATTCCAACGGTTTTGTCGAGCTAAAGGAGACCGGTATTGTGGGATTTGAGAAGAAGGACACAGACTCTGATGGAACGATAGACAAGGAGAATTACCTTGGAGCCTGGGAGAAAGTCACCGATGTATATGATGACAGTAACGAGATAAACACCCAATCTGGAACATGGTCACATCAGGAGTGATCAAGTTCAAAATAAGAAGGAGGTAGAAGAAATGAAAATGTTATTGTTTGGAGCCATGGCCGTCCTGATCCTCGGGGCGGGGTTAATGGCTGGATGCATAGATCAGGTAGCCGACCCGGACCTGGAATTCCATATTCTGGAAGTTACGACGAATACAACGTCTCCTAATCCGGAGTCTGTGAAAGCTGACGGAGGATACCACTTCGTCTATGTCAAGGTGAGAGTTGAGAATGAGAACAAAGATGCGGACCTTACCATCGTTCCCAAGACCTTCACACTTGATGACAACTCCTCCACTGAAGTGAAGGGGAAGTACCTCGCCAACAACGATTTAAGGCGGATCGACTCGATCAGGGTTGATGCATTTGATGAGAAGATCTTCTGGGTCATATTCCAGGTCCCTGAGGATGAGAATATGCTCTACATGAGATACAGGGGAACCCTTGATGAACCTGTAGAGAAGAAGATGCCAGATTATTGATCGGGCAATGAAAGACTGGACTTATATACGTCGGGAGGTTCTTATGAGTCTCCCGGCCACTTTTTTTTGACATTTCTGGTGCATATTTAGGGCGAAGATGAAAATAAGGAGGCCAGAGTTAAATAAATCCTTAAACGATATTCATCAGCTATAGGAGTGTAATAGATGAAAATATTCTCTCTGATCAGGTTGGCTACCCTGTTGATCACTCTCTCACTTTCCATTAATTACATTCCTAGCTCCGAGGGAGATGAGGTCCAAATTGATCCTGGGACCTCAAACGGTCCGGTCCTGTGGACCCATAAGGGGCCGATACCTATATCCCTCCTTGATGATGAATTCTCCAATGGTGATGATTCCAATACTGACCACATCATCGTTCAATTCCGAGGTCCTGTAGGGGACAGACAAATTGAATTGTTGAAGAATTCCGGTCTTCAAGTTATGGACTACTTTCCGGATAATGCATATGTTGTTAGAACCAATGGAATGTCCCGATCCATGATCGGACGACTTCCAGGTGTCACAGGGACATCTCCTTTCTATTCAGGACTGAAGGTCCATCCAAATATAATGCGGTCATTCCAGGAAGGAAAGGACCCTTTCAGTGAATTCCATTCAATTACCATTGAAACGTTTACCTCTGAATCGATCGAATGGGATCTGTCCGATATAGGAGTAATATTCGAAAGGACAAAGGATACCAGATATGTTGTTTACAGGCCCCTCCCCACACTGGATAGGTTGCTTGGGATAGAAGGAATAAAGTGGATCGAGCCTAGATCCGAGATGGTCCTGATGAATGACGTTGCATCAGGGATAATCGATGTTGATACTGTATGGGATGATCTTGGTCTTGATGGGACAGGTCAGGTAGTGGGTATATCAGATACAGGTATCGATACAGGAGTGGACAACCACGCGGTTAACGGAGATATGCATCTTGATCTTGATAATAGGATTGTGATCACAGATTGGTCCGGTTCCGGTCCGGATGATGATAATGGCCATGGAACCCACGTAACCGGGTCTGTGGCGGGTGACGGGACAAGGTCCAATGGTAATATCAAGGGAATGGCCTACAATTCTACCATCTATTTCCAGGCTCTTGAGACAGATTCGGGGTTTCTCAATTCTCCCTCTAACCTCAGTCAGCTCTTCACACAGGCCTACAATAACGGGGCAAGGATACATACGAATTCCTGGGGTTCGGATGCTTCAGTTCTTTGGGGTGCATACACAGCCGAATCATACGATGTGGACTGGTCAATGTTCACTTCACCGGACCTTCTGATCTTGTTTGCAGCTGGTAACGATGGAAATGATGCCAACTCTAACGGTAAAGTGGACCAGAATTCCGTATCTCCACCCTCAACTGCCAAATCAGCTTTGACCGTTGGAGCATCCGAGAACCTTAGAGGTGTCGGAGGATATCAGGGTTCATGGGGTGCAGGCTGGCCGGCGGATTTTCCAGCAAATCCCCTTGCATCTGACAGACCTTCGAATAATTCAAACGGGATCGCCGCCTTCTCCTCGAGAGGCCCTCTTGACGATGGCAGGTTAAAACCTGATATTGTTGCACCGGGGACCAATATACTATCCACTAGATCGACCGTGGGTTCGAGTACCGGGTGGGGTTTCTACAATAGTACTTACATCTACTTCGGTGGGACCTCCATGTCAACCCCGATCACAGCCGGTATGGCTGCTTTGGTCAGACAATATTACAATCAGACCGTGGGATTGGATTCCCCCTCTGCGTCGCTTCTCAAGGCCACAATAATCAACGGTGCGACCGATCTTACTCCTGGTCAGTATGGAACCGCCAATCCGACCACACAGGAGATCCATTCCCGCCCGGATGTGGATCAGGGTTGGGGGCGGATCAACATGAAGGATTCCGTTGACCCGGACGGTAGATCCCTATCTTTCATTGACAACACAAGCGGCGTTTCCACCGGAAAGAACCTTACAAGGATGTTCAGGGTTATATCATCCGATGAAGAGCTAAGAATGACCTTGGCCTGGTCCGATTACCCTGGATCTCTCTTCTCCGGGAAACAGCTGATCAACGATCTGGACCTTGTCCTTTATGCCCCCAATGGAACGATTTACAGAGGAAACGACTTCACTTACCCTTTTCATGACTCGACCGATTCTATCAATCCCGTTGAGGGGATATCTATCAGATCACCATCTTTAGGATGGTGGAAGGTAGTTGTCGAGGGTACCAATATTCCCCGGGGCCCTCAGCATTTCTCCCTTGTTGCAACCGGAAATATGACAGATATGATATCCAATATGCTTGTTCTCGACAGGTTCTTTTACTCAACCGATGAGGATACCGTTTTGATATCCCTATCCTCCAGGGACCACTCGGGAGAGGGATCATTGAGCGTTCATATTTCATCTACCTCGGATCCCGCTGGTAAGAACATCACATTATTCGAGGAATCAACGCTGGGAGCATTTACAGGGACCTTCATTACCACCAATGCGACGACAATGGATACAGGTAAGCTATATGTTTCCCACGATGATATGATCACCGTTGAATTCGATTCACCGTTCGGATTCTTCTATAAGACCAATGCAACTGCAAAGAGGCCAATGAAAGCTGGCCTCATATTACTTGATGAGAATAAATTGATATATTCCAGATATGAAACGGTAAGATTACTCGGTTACGGAGATCCTGCCCAAGAGATCGAATGGACCGTTCTGGGATCGGATCTTCCATGGATCGGCCTATTCGATGATGGCATCCCTTCCCACGGTGACCCCAATGCCAGTGATGGCGAATACAATGTTCTATTTTACATATCAAATGAATACCACGCAGATGGGAACATCACTCTTAGGGTCAGGGACCCATATCTCGGCAATCTCTATTACGAGCAATTCCAGATCAAGATAGATCCCACCAGACCAGGAGCACCAAAGGATCTGGAGGCCTCCCCCCTCCCACAGGGAAATTCAGTACGCTTGAGATGGAACCGGTCACCAACGGTTGGAGTCCATCATTACACTGTCTTTATCAACATGACCGATATCCCACCGGATCTGGATATTTCAGGTTGGTTGGACTACTCGAATACCACTGGACCGGAAAATAGTTCAATTGTTACAGGTCTGGCAGATGGGACCCTTTATCATTTCAGGGTGGCCTCGGTCGGAGCAGGTGGGAATATTTCCTCCCCTTCACTCTGGGCCAGTGCAACACCCTATGATGTCAGATCACCAACGATAACTTTCACCGGTCCCCCCCTCGTCTTCTCAGGGATAGCAACTATTGAATTCCAGGCAGATCAGGATCTGGAACATCTCGAACTTCAATACTACGAAGATATCGACGGGGATGGTATTGCGAATGATAACGGGACCTTTCTTCCCGCTGTGAACTCGACCGGTCCGGATGCATCATGGGACACCAGGTCCTCCGCGGGAGGACCCGGTGAATTGGATCGGATGATACTCAGATGGAGGGGACATGATGAGGTTCCGAATATTTCCGACTGGATAATAATGGGTGGATTCGGCATTGACAACACAGGACCTCCTTATCTTGAACTATCCACCTTCCCCCCACGGGTTACCAATGGGACCACTTTCGATCTCATAGGGAACACGGAGCCACTTGCAAGTGTAGAAGCCACATTGAACGATGTTCCGTTGGGAACCTTTTCCGCAGGGATGACTGGTATATTCGATCTGAGTATCGATCTGAGGGAAGGAAGGAACTACCTCAACCTTACAGCCTATGATCTCCACGGTGCAGGACCGACAACTTCAGATCACATCTTCACAAGGGATACCCGGGACCCGGTAGCTTCCATAAGACAGATCGAAGATGAGATCGAGATCAAATGCAACTGCACCTCATTTACCTCAAATTCATTTGACTTTGGATCGGATCCAGATTTCAATGATTTGGCAAACCAGACCTGGGCCCTTATTGATCCGTTCGGTGCCACAACTTTTCATTATGGGAGGACAATAGGCTCCACATTCGAGCTCACAGGTACCTATTCCTTGACTCTCAAGGTTTGGGACCATGCAATGAACTGGGACCAAACAGCTGTATCATTCATTGTTGTTGATCGAACACCCCCTGTTCCAGTGATATCCGGTCCGATCACCGGCGATGAAGATACAACATATCAGTTCTCCATTGAGGGTTCATCGGATAACGATCCCAATCTATTTTCATCCGGGAATGCGCAGGTGCTTTGGGTGTTCGAGGGACCTTTTGATTTCTTCGAGACATCTGACCGGTACGATCCCTACATTCTATTCCCGGAACCGGGAGAATACACCATTACTCTCAGGGTGGTCGACGGTGGAAGGAACAATGCCAGTGTGATCAGGACCATAAACATTCGCGATACAACCCCTCCTCAGATAGAGATAGTGGGAAAAAGGGTGTTCGATCCGAGAGAGGAAGCCCTCTTCAACGTCACAGTTTTGGATAATTCCCCTGCAGGTTCCCCTGGTCCCACATATCTATGGCAACTGATCTATCTTGATGGAGGCTCGGATGCCCCGATATCAACATCGGAGGAGGACCATTTTCTAGTAACATTGATGGATCCGGGTAACTATACCCTAAAATTGACGGTTTGGGATGATTCCGATAACGGAAGGAATAGTTCTCTTCAGCTTCTTGTCAGAAAACCCATTGTTATAAAAGAACGGGATAATGGGTCCGATGACTCAATTCCCTACACATATATTGCAATAGGTGTCATCGTCATTGGTATCGTGCTTTTAATGGCGGTAGGTTTCCTCATAGCCGGAAGGAGGAGATATTCCACTGATGAGGATATGGAATGGGAGGACGAGGATGAAGATATCGACGATCTGGATGATATCGAGGATGAAGATGAGATAGATTGGGAGGATGACGAAGATTGGGAATAAGTATTATTTTATTAGGTTATTCTTAAAGCCAGTTTTTTCTCTTGAAATAAAAGAGCATTCCGACGAAAATTAAAGCCATTACGGATATCACCGCCGGGTAACCGTAGTACCACCCTAGCTCGGGCATGTTCAGTGGTGAGGAATCCGGCTGGAAGTTCATACCGTATATCCCGGCAATGAAAGTTAGTGGGATGAAGATCGTGGCAATTATTGTCAGGACCTTCATTACCTCGTTCATCTTATTAGATACAAGAGACATGTAAAGGTCCATTAATCCCGTAGCCATATCTCTAAGGCTTTCCAGGGAATCCATGACCTGAATAGTATGGTCGTATACATCCTTCAGGTACGGTTTAACCTCCTCTCCCATGAGGGGTGAATCTTCCCTGATGAGGCCGTTGACCACCTCCCTCATGGGCCAGATCGATCTTCTATGCTGTATCAACCTTCTTTTCATCGAATGTGTGGATCGAAGACATTCACTATCAGGGTTAATGCTGAGTCTATCCTCCACTTCCTGAATACTATCTCCAATTTCCTCCAGGATCGGAAAGTAATTATCAACAACAGCATCAATAAGAGTGTATGCAAGGTAATCAGATCCCATTGATCTTATCTTGCCTCTCTTCATCCTTATCCTTTCCCGAATGGGATCGAAAACGTCTCCTTTCAATTCCTGGAATGATAGAACAAAACCCTTTCCCAAGATCAGACTTATCTGTTCATGATCATTTCCTTTCTTTTTGCCCGTTTTCACCATCTTGAGAACCATGAAGATGTGTTCTGGAAAGAACTCCACTTTAGGTCTCTGGCCAGTGTTCATTATATCCTCCATGATCAGGGGATGGATTGAAAAGATGTCCCTTATCCTCTCCATTAGACCTGTATCATGAAGTCCATTTATATTGATCCATGAAACCTTTCCTTCAACAGGAAGAACCTTCAATTTTTCAATATCTGTGATCCTTTCCTCTTTGAGATCCGACTCGTCATATGATATGAGATCTACTGTGACCTTCTTCAACCTCTTTTCACCCACGTGAACGAGGGTTCCAGGTGGAAGACCTGGTTCCATTGACCTCCACAACGATAGCCTTCCCATCCATATCCCCCACTTCAATAGATATACCCATTTAAAAAGATAGGCCCGGTATCACCGGACCTATCCATTGAGGATGGATATAAAGCGGTCAGTCCAGTCTCTTTAGTCCTTTGGGGTATCTCCTAGCTAGGTCCGGGTAGATTGCCTTGAATCCTATCCAGGTCTCCTTGAGTTCATCGCTTATCTTCCTTTTTGGGGCAGCGGGTATCCCCGCAACGATCATTTCTTCCTCAATTTCAGACCTGGTCTTGACCACCGACCCTTCAGCCACGAAAGCCCACTTTCCCACATGTGAGAAATCAGAGACAACAGCTCCCATTCCGATCACTGCAAGATCATCGATGGTGCAATTGTGTATGACACATCCGTGGCCCAGGGTGACATCATTTCCAATGGTCGTGATATCTCCCGGTCTAGCATGGATGACAACATTTTCTTCGATGGAGGTCCTGTCTCCAACGATTATCTTGCCATAGTCACCCCTGACTACAGCTCCCGGACCGATATAGATATCCTCTCCAAGGATCACATCCCCCACTACAGTAGCTGTCTCGAAGACGAAGCTCCCCTTCCCTATGACAGGTGTCCTGCCCTCAAATGAATATATGCCCATTTTCAACCCTCATTTATTCTCTGCCATGGAGACAGTCATCTGTGGGAATGGTATTTCAATCCCCATCTTCGAGAAGGTCATTGGGATATCCTTTTTTAACATGCCCCAAAGGTCCCAATAGTTTTCCGTCTTGGTCCATGGCCTGAGCCGAAGATTGATCGCGGAATCTCCAAGGTCCGTTACAATAACATCCATTGGTGGATCTGTAATGACCAGTCCGGTCTTCAACATGATCTGTTTTGCCACCATGATCGCAACATCCAGGTCTGTTCCGTAGGCTACCCCTACATTGATGTCGACCCTTCTGATGGGCATCCTTGTGTAGTTCACTATAGGAGAACCCCATACCTGTCTGTTGGGTATGGTGATGTATTTATTATCAGGGGTCAGGAGTTCTGTTGACATTACGTTCAGTCCGGTAACCTTTCCCATATGCCCTGACACTTCGACAACCTCATCCATTCTTATAGGTCTCAATGTAGCCAGCCATACTCCAGCAAACATATTATTGAGAGAGTCCTGCATACCGAAGGCGATTATCAAACCCAGAGCAGCAGAAAGGCCGATGAAAACACCGCTAACTTCTATACCCAGGGTTCCAATTGCGAATATGAAAACGGCTATGTAAAGGATAACCGAGATCATTTTCCCCAGGAAATCGACCATGAGTTTTGGCATCTTGGTCTTCTTCATGGATGATTTGAACATAACAACGATCAATCTGGCAACAAATATTCCCAGTATTAATACCACTATTGCCGTTATAAGCTGAACATAAGTGATCTTAAGGATCGGTATCTGTCCTTCAAGTGTATCCACAATATCAAATTTTGGCCCCAATTTATTCACCCCTAAGCAACAGAATCAATGAAAAGTAATTAAAACATTACCTTTGACCCTTACAATGCAGGTTTATATGAGTTCCTATATGAACTTGTCCTTGTTATGGAACCAATGAAGAATTGCCCCAACTGTGGATCACCTTTAGGATCTTTTCAAGGTATCCAGCATGGTTGTATGGAGGGAGATTTTGAAATAATGTACGGGAGGGATATCTGTCCGATCTGCAAAGAGGGATGTTATGCATGGAGATTTGACAATTCACCAGGAAACCAGGGCATGTATCAAGGAAAATGCTGTTCTTGTGAGATGATTCAGAAGAATGGATGATATTTTTTAACTTCATATTCTTAAGGAAATTATTCAGGTATTTTCAGATCCACATTTCTTCTGACCTTCGAGTATTGATCAATAAAGTCAAACGTCATCTTCGTGGTATTTGTATGTGATCTCCAGATTATAGGAGAAGCCTCTATCAGCGACCCCTCTCCAAAATATTGGACCGATCCACTGGTCAGGACCTGCAACGATAGTAACGGGAATGTTGAGATTCCATCTTTGTGCCATATATTCGGTGCCATCCCATGTCACCGTGATGGAAGTTGTGAATGGTGATTCGGGACTTGCAGTTCCTCCATTTGCAGTTCCAGTTGCATTCCCATCAATTTCCGAAAGGGTCATCTGGCCAACCTGATCCGGATCCGTTCCTTCTTCCCCATCATTTACGGTTATATTGACCATGATCTCTATCACATCACCGAAATCCAGGGGAATTTCCACGGTCACCTCGGTTTCAACGGGTTCGATCTGAGCAAGATCTGATTGCGTTCCTGTTAGATTTAGCTGACCACTGTTAACTTTAGGTTCCTTGCTTCCTCCTGAGCTTTCTCCTGAGCCCATACAACCGGCAAGCAAGGTCAACACCGAGATCGAAGCGAGTAAAACCAATCTTTTGTCCATGATATCACCCTGGCAATTATATCATCATAATCCCTTTGTGCGATAATAAATCATTTGGTCGCAGCAGGGAAACAAAGGGATCAAGATGGTTTATCCATTTAATGTAAATCAGAGATCGATATCGTATATGTTGGAGTATTTTTTCTTGAGGTAGTCGATGAAATGGTCCTCGTTGAGAGGTTCCCCTGTTACCTTCTTAACAAGGTCGTCAGCTGAATAGAGTTTTCCATATTGGTGAATATTCTCCCTCAACCACTTGAGAAGAGGCTGGAGATCTCCCTTTTCAATATGGGACCCAAGATCCATGATATCTCTTACTGCCGTATCATAGAATTGAGCCGAATAGAGATTTCCAAGTGAATATGTTGGGAAATAACCCACGACCCCCATGGCCCAGTGAATATCCTGCAGGCACCCCTGAGCATCATTTTCGATCTCCAGACCGAGGTACTTTTCATAGAGTTCGTTCCATGCTTGTGGGATCTCGGACACCTTCAACTTATCCTCCATCAGGTCCTTTTCGATCTCGAACCGAACCAGGATATGCATTGAATAGGTGACCTCGTCCGCCTCCACTCTTATTGGTGACAAACTGATATGGTTGATAGCCCTATGGAAATCATCGAGGTTCACATCCCTCATTGATGGAAAAGCAACCTGAAGGTCCGGGAAATAGGCCTTCCAGAAGTTCTCGGACCTTCCTACAATGTTTTCCCAGAGTCTTGATTGTGATTCATGGATCCCAAGGGAAATCGGTTCAGCTAGTGGTGTAAGGTAATTTTCTTTCTTGAAACCCTGTTCATAAAGGGCATGTCCCGCTTCATGTATGGTAGAGAAGAGGCCGGGTCTAAGGTCATTCTCATCATATCTCAAGGTTACCCTGACATCATCAAGAGATCCCGCAGTGAAGGGATGAGCCGACGTATCCACTCTGCCCCGTTCAAGATCATACCCCATTTTCTGCATGATGGCCGTGTAGAATTCTTTCTGTACACCTATGGGATAATTTCTCTTGAGAACATCCTGATCATCATTACTGCAAATGTCTGTGAGTCTGGATACAAGTGGCTTTAATTTTTCACCGAGATCATGGAATATTCCGGTCAATCTTTGACTTTTCATGTATGGTTCGAACTCATCAATAAGTGCGTCGTAGGGCGAATCCTCGTAACCAACATGTTCAGCTACCTGCTTCTTCAGTGAAATTACCCTTTCAAGAACCTCTTTGAAAATTGAGAAATCAGACCTCTTCCTTGCCTTGACCCATACACCGGTTGCTACCGGTTCCAATCCGGAGAGTTCCCTTATGAGTGAACTTGGTATGGCCGCCGCCCTTGTGTGACTTCTAGTTATCTCTCTGACTATTGCTGCTTTTTCTCCTGTCAATTCAATCTTGGATAGATCATGAAGTAGTCCCTTCATCTCCTTTGATATGAGCCTTTCGTGTGCGATCCCAGAGATGAGCGATTGCTGTTCACCTCTCATGTCAACGGAACCAGGCGGCATATACGTGTTCTGATCCCACATGAGAATGCTTCCTATCTGTCCCAAGCGGACTATATCCGAATACCTGAAGACAAGTTCATTATAAGGATCCACATCCATTCCTCGAGGCTGTATAAATTTCATATGAATTATAATTCACCCTTGTATAAACTCCAAATCTTTTGGGAGGATCATTCAGATGGGACCTATTGCGTGGTGGGGTTCATTGGTCAATTTGGATATTGGTCAACAGAATACAGTAGGCTTGCCTGAGGGGTTGTGACAAGGTCCTGATGATCATAGAGTAGATGAAGGAAGTAAATTTTTCAATCCAGTTGAAATGAAATGGATCCCCCACCCTCTTGATATCAATACCTAATATCATCAATATCGGGATTCGACAATCATAATCAATAAAGGAAAAAAAGGTCCATATTAAGAAATGACGGACCGAAATCCATAAATATACCCTTATGTAGATTCGGGTTTTTTATGTTGTTGTTATATAACAATAAGCTCATTTTTAATATTGCCCGAAAGAAAAAGGTGAGACATTGATCGGAGGTCGAATGGCCGGCCTCAGACCGATGGGGCTCTGGACGTGGGGTTAAGAAGAGAGAAATGAATGCGTGAATGAACATGGAAGAGCTGTCAAGGCCCTCCCTCCGCCCCGGTGGGGGAGGGCCGCTATTGTTCATGTTCTAATCCAATATGATATGATGGAAATCATGCTAATTGTGGAAATGATACTAATTGATTTTTCACATCAAATTCAGAAAAAGGAACAGAAGAGAATATTTTAAAAATACCTGTTCATACCAATGAAAAAACGGATATATAGAAATGTTCATTTTATCTATTGGTTGGGGGTAAGAGTTGGCAGGAGTAGGGTCAAAGGAAAGGCTGTCAAAATACGACGTTGGCGTCGCAGTTCTTTCCTACCTAGTCAAGATAAAAGAGGAGGGGAGGTCCAGGGCAACCACTAGAGAGATAAGTAGAAAACCATCGGAATTCATAGAGAGCACCCAAAGACAGCAGAGGATCAAGGAGATGCTTGAAGGATTCGAGGAGCAAGGATTCGTAAAATCTGAAACCTTCGATATGGGAACTGTCTGGGAAATAACAGATGAAGGTTACAGCTGGTACAAGACAATTGCCAAGCAATTCATGTCAATTTTCTAATGTTTTTTCAAATCATCAACCTATTTTTTCTGAGTGATCATCTTCTTGTGTCCCTTGAAGGGGACCTTTATTTTCTTTCCGATTTTTTAAGACCATCAAACCAAAGAATACCAAGCAGATAATCAAGAAGAGACTTAAGATAGTCAACATTAAACCTACAGGACGTTGGTCCTCTCTTTCACTTCCTTCTCCATCCAGAGGTATATCAGTAGATGATTTCACTGTAATATTGAATGTTATCGATGTAATATCTTTTCCATCTGTTACACTTATTTCAATCGTATTATTTCCGATATCTTCAGGTCCAGGTTCCCAGGTCATAATCGATGTTGAACTGGAAAGGTCCACTCCATCTGGACTTTGGACTAATTCCAATACAAGAGCAGATTGATCAATCAAATCAGGGTCCATTGTGCTCAATTCAATGGTCAATTTCTTTCCAACATCTATCTCCCAGTCACCTGGATCAGTGAGTGTGGGGGGCGTGTTCACATGGAAACTGTGGACTCCATCTTGGCAGTAACCGGATGACCTTTGATCCTTTGGAACCACTGTCCAGAAGTACTCTTCTCCTTTGAGCAATATTTCAGGTTTATATTCTGTAATCACCGTTGACTCCAGGATCAAATGCTCTTCCTTCAATTCTTCTACTTCTACCCAGTTTGTTCCGATATATAGATCGAAGAGGACCTCCTCTCCTTCCGGATCGGCCCCCTCCCATTTCAATACGATATCAGATGATTTGTATGACTTTCCATGTTCCGGTGATAGTAGTCTTGCAGTAGGAGCCGGATCGGGAACAATGAACAGGTCGAAATCATGACGGATCAATACATTTCCATCCGAGGCCTGGACTGTAATTGTCGTGAAAAATGTATTGTTCTGGAGCATTGTCAAACCCTTTGTATCTGCTTCCCAGGAGATCTCTCCGGAGAATGGATCGATGAAGATCGAAGAATATGGGAAGGAACTGATCGAATATTCCAACACATCCATAGAGTCTTGATCGAATGCTTCCATCTGGAAACTGAATTCCTCTCCTTCTCTGAGAGTAGTTCCGTTGAAAACTTTTTTCCATACTGGCTTGTCATTTGTATTTAATACAGTCAGTGTGAAATTGTGGAAATCGGTTCCCTCCTTTCCGTCCGAGATCGAAATATTCACAAAGTATGAACCTACATCCTCATTTCTTGGTATTCCAGAAAGCCTGCGGGTATCCTTATTGAACTCCAACCAATTGGCATTTGTCTTCATAGTCCAGTTCAAGCTATCTCCATCAGGATCATAAGCAGAATAACTAATGAGATAATAATCATCTTCAATGGCCTCAATATCATCCAATGTGGAGATTGAGGGATCTCTATTGGTTTGATATATATTTAGGACAAATCTTGACCAATCCCAACCACCATTTCCATCATTGACAGATACATTGATATGATATTCTCCAGTATGTTCGCTAGTTGGTGTTCCACTTAATATCCCAGTATGAGGGCCCATTTCAAGGAATGGGACTTTCGGCGAATAGGACCATGAAATTACACCCAGCCCATCCTGGTCTGAGTTATAATCCGAATAGTAGAATTCTCCCGTACTTATCTCCTCGATATCATCGGTCAAAATCACTGGTGGTATATTGATTACAGTAAGAATGAATTCATGTCTATCAAAATGTCCCAGATCATCTGATATGTTGATCATTATTTGATATTCACCAACGTGGGAATTTGTTGGAGTTCCCGAAAGGATTTTCTTATTGCTATTCCAGGTTAACCAGGAAGAAGCCGATCCAAGATCGATATCCCATTGTTGAGGCTCAATAATCCCTCTATAACTGTATTTTACTTCATAGAACTGGTTTTCTGTGGCCTCTTGATCATCTTCCTGGGGAAATAATGTAATATGATCTTGCACCAGGAGTTTAGAAAAGATGTTAGGACTCTTCCTTGAATAAACAGTAATATTCTTCCACGGTATCGAATCACATGTCGGATGCAGTGTATCTATACAAGATCCAAGTGTGAAATTCCCCCGATAATGGCCAGTATTCTTTCCAGTCTCTTTTAACATCAGAGGTAATTGAGACTCCGTCCCTTCTGTTTCGATGATAGCAAATGCCTGATCAATATGCGATGTATTCCCATCTATACCAATCAATTCAACGAATATCCTACCTCCTTTCAATGCCTTTGTGATCGGAGTGTCGAATGAATTGTTAGGATAAAGCCTGATAGATGTAGTAGTTAGCTGTTCAGAAGCTTTATTAGTTGAAATGATAAACACTTTTCCTCGATTGTATCTACTTAATGTGTTGTCAAATTGTGGCATTCCGACCTTGATCTCTGGATAACCATCACCATTGATATCTCCAGCCATGGATAGTTCATTGAACCCAGCAGGAATATCATTCGTATCAGTCCCAAAGAATATGAAATCCGAGTCTGTTAAACTCATGTTCCCTTTCCAGTTTGTCGAGTTACCATTTATTACATATACATTCCCATCTTGGATATTATTGTAACTATGATAAGGTGCTCCTATCGCGATGTCATCATACCCATCGAGGTTCAGATCACCGACTATGGTCACAGATGTTCCTGCATTTTCAGTATCAGATCCCAAATATATCCTATCAGCTGTATCTACATTGGTATTCTCATCAAATTCCGTTTTCTTTCCAAGGAAAAGATATACCTTTCCATTAAAATCATCAGAGCGATTTGCTCCGATTAGAATATCATTGAATCCATCACCATTGATGTCTCCTCTCCCTCCAACCATGCTGCCTTGATCCTCTATTTTAGTGCATAGAAAGGATCCATTGCAATATGTTTCGATATTCCCCCCCTTTTCCCAACCTTTACTTCTCCCCAATAACAGGTAATTTTCCACTTTGGAAGAAATTTTTGAATAATTGGATAAATAACGACTTCCAATAATCATATCATCGAATCCATCACCATTGATGTCACCAAGTCCGGTCCCAGTACCCGGCCAACCCAGCATCTCCATCTGTTGTGAACCCTCATATGAGTAATGCTGTGAGCTCAAGACCTCATTATTGACCCATCCAATACTCCTTCCAAAAACGATGTAGACGATACCTGCATCAATCTTTCCCTCTGCATCATGGCCGTAGGCACCGATGATGAAATCATCATATGAATCATTATTTAGATCACCCACGCCAGTGGTTAACCATCCAGCTCCATCACCCTGGTTTTCACCGATGAAAGAAGCATCAGCATTTGAGGTATTGATCTCCTTCTGCCAACCATCATCTTTTCCAAAGAAAAGGTACACCTTTCCTCTATCAATCTTTCCACCTGAGTTGAAATTTCCATCACACATCAATATATCATCAAATCCATCACCATTGATATCTCCTGCAATTGAACCAAAACCAAGTTTTGCCCCCCCTGGGGTTTCCATCACGAATTTCACATCTGCATTTGATACAGAATCATCCCTTTTCAATCCCACACCCCTCCCAAAGGTCAGAAAAACCAAAGAAGGATTTATTCCAGGTCCCATTGCATCAGCTATCACGTCATCAAAACCATCCCCATTGACATCTCCAGATCCAAGACTGAACCTTCCATAGGTCATACTTCCGATATCACCTTCAATACTGCACCAGGCGTTTGACATTGGATTGATCTGTGTTGTGAATATTTTTTCGAATATATCATGAACCTCTTCCATATTTGTCTCATTAAGAGCAATAGAAATTGAGGATATTACTGATAGAGTTGCCACTATTAATCCTATATTCAATCTCATTTTACTCCCTTCCTTTTTCCCTTTTTTCCCATGTTATCCTGTCCATATGACTTTGAACATATTGCCCTCCAGTTGGATCAGACTGATCGTGTATTCTCCTCTCACCTTTGCCCGGGAATGCTTTGCAAATTCAATTGCATCCTTGGTGAATCCTTTTGAGGATAATATTCCGATCTCGAGTGGATATTTTGACCAGTTCAAGACTTCTTCACAATCGGCTTTGAACTCACCAATATCTTTGACCGTGACCTCTTTCTTATAATATTTCATAAGAATTACTTCGGTCCTGAAGAAGAACCTCAAGATCATCAGAACGAATATGGTAAGTACAATGAACTCAAGGACTCCTAGTAGAATGAAATTGATGATCGAGTCAAATTGAGAATATATTATTGCTTCAACAAAGATGGTAGCGAGCAAGAACAGGATCAATGCTATGGTGACAATGTAAATTAGCGAATTCTGATTGTTCTTGTAATAGATATCAAACGTATGTGATTTCCCATTTCTTTTTACAGTTTTCTTGAGGAATCCTTTGAAATCATTGATCCCAAGATAGAAAACATCGTCAAGCCTGTTGATCAGGTCCTCCAATATCTTATCCTTGTTAACAGGGAACATCTCCATCTTGACCTTGAACCTGATGGGTTTGATCTTGTCAGTGATCTTCATGAACGGTTTGAAGAACTTCAGGACTGATGTTAAAAGGATCAGACCAAAGAAGAATACTGAAAAAGCACCGAAGATGCACAATTCATCCAGGATCCAGGTATCAGGATCGATCGCCCACAGAATAAATACCGCTGTGAAAAAAACAACCGATAGTCCCTCCATAAGTATGGAGAAAAGGAAAAATGGTATCTTGCTCGATATCTTAAAAAGGTCGTCTCCTAGCGTAGTTACCTTTGTGGTATCAAATGCTTGAAAGGAGTTGTCCTTCTTATCTGACACAGTAGTACATTACATTCCTGTATATTATAAGGGGGTGTGGAATTCAATTCCACACCTCTTTAATTGTGATACAATGGTGTTCACTATCATTCATTCCGGGTATATATCCCGATTAGGACAATATCCTTCTCGAGGTGTATCAAATGAGCAACATCGGAATGAAAACAAACGGAAATGACGCATGTGTATGGCTGAGAAATGTGAACAAATGCTTCCCTGTCTATAGCAGGTGAATGAACGGGAGATCATCGTTATAGGAGGGATGCAAAATGAATGGAAAAGAAAATGTAAATGATGTCTGGCTGAGAAATGTGAACAAATCCTTCCCTGTTTATTACAGGTGAAAGAAACCGAGGTAGTAAGGAGGGAAGAAAATGAGCAATATGGGAATGAGATCATGTGGAAACGGCGCGGAACCCTGGATCAGGAACGTCAACAAGAGCTATCCGATCTACTTCAGGTGATCGGAAAAGAAGGTGGTGAAAAAGATGGAAATCTCGGGTTCGGAAAAATGGTTGAGGAACGTGAACAGATATTACCCTCTCTTCATGAGGTAGTATCGGTAACCAGCAGGAGGGAAGTAAATGGAAGAAAACGTGTCAACGGTCTGCATGAGAAATCTCAGAAAAAATTATCCAGTATTTCCAAGGTAATCAGGTTAAATATTCACTATCCAATGTTATTCGAGGATGGATCCCAAAAAAGTGATCTCGATCGATCCTTCATGGAAGGGATGGAGGATCGATCGGATCATACAACTTATGATCATTTTTTCGTTGATAATAATAAAACTTTTTTAAGGGGGTTGAAGAATGAATAAGATCTTGTATTTAATTGCGGCCATTTCAATGATAACATTACCCTTTGGGGTATTGGATCAGAATGCAGATAGCAGTAATGTTTTACAAACCGAACCCTGTCGAGGACTAAACGAATGGGATTCAAGTCATTCTATCTCCGAGGCTGTGACCGCTTCTTTCTTGGGCCAGAATAATGAGACAAAATCAGGATACTCAACATCAATCGTCGGTGATCTGGACGGTGATGGATATGACGATATTGCCATATCTGCAATCGAAAGCAATATCAGTTCAGGACACTCAGGTCAGGTGTATATATATTTTGGAAGAAAAACGGGATGGCAGTATAATATGTCCCTTCTTGATGCGGATGCGTCATTTCACGGTGAACGAACTGGTGACAGGATCGGTACATCTGTATCCGGAGCGGGTGATGTAAACAGGGATGGATTCGAGGACTTACTCATTGGGACCCATGCTTATCCCGGTGGGAATAATAAAGGAAAAACTTACCTATTTTTCGGAAAGCCAAAGGACCAGTGGAATATGGGTGTGAACATAAGCAGTTCCGATGCATCATTTATTGGACAATCCCAGGGGGACATGGCGGGTGAGGTTTCTGGTGTGGGTGATGTCAACGATGATGGTTTCTCTGATTTCATGATAGGCGCATCGAGGCATGGATCCGGGAAAGGAATAAGTTATCTATTTTTTGGAAAAGATTCTGGATGGTCCAATGAGATGGGTGTCACAACAGCAAACGCATCTTACGTAGGGGAATCAGAGGGAGACATGTCAGGTTACAGGATTTGCGGTGTGGGGAATGTCAACCGGGATGATTACGATGATATTTTGATCAGCGCCCCTGGTAGAAATGAAAACCAGGGAAAGACCTATCTGGTCCTTGGAATGGAAACCGGTTGGTCAAAAAACAATCCCTTATCTGTAGCTAATGCTTCATTTATTGGTGAAGTTAAAGGGGATCGATCCGGGATGGCAATTTCCGGATGGGGTGATGCGAATGGTGATGGTATAGATGATATCCTCATTGGGGCGGGTTATAATGATGAGGGTGGTAAGGATTCGGGTCAATCATACCTGATCTTCGGAAGGCTCTATGGATGGAAGAAGGATATGTTACTTTCAGATTCTGATGCATCCTTCATAGGATCTCCAGGAAGTCTTTCAGGATGGGCATTATCAATATCAGGAGATATCAACAGTGATACATTGGATGACCTTGTCATTAGCGGTCCTGATTACATTATCGGGACGGAAAAGATTGGAATTGTCTATATGGTCTATGGCAGGGAATCCAATTGGAGCATGGACATGGACCTCGTAAATTCTAATGCAGTCTTTATCGGTGAGAATGTTTCAGATTCCTTCGGATATTCTCTATCAACAAGCGGAGATGTAAATGGTGATGGTAATGAAGATATCCTTATCGGAGCACCTTTAAATGATAAGGGTGGACTGGATTCGGGTCAAACATATTTGGTCCTGGGAAAAGGTTTCTCCTGGAGGATGAATACACCTCTCTCTCTCGCTGATTCCTCTTTCGTAGGAGAAAATCCAAGAGATTTCTTTGGATATGAATGTGCTGTAGTTGGGGATGTAAATGGTGACGGATTCAATGATTGGGTAGTATGTGCATACCTTAATGACGAATCATATGAGGATGCGGGCCAGGTATACCTATTTCTAGGGAGAGAAAATAATTGGGGACATGATTTTAACATATCCAATGCAGATGCTTCTTTCCTGGGAGAGAATCATGGAGATAATATCGGTCCAATGTGTGGTTCTGGAGATGTTAATAATGACGGATTCGATGATTTCTTGATAAGTTCACCATGGAATGATCAAAGTGGGACAAATGCAGGGAAAGTATACCTTATATTAGGTAAGAAGAACGGTTGGGAAATGGACACGCCTCTTTCAGAAGCTGATGCTTCCTTTTTAGGAGAGAACGCTGAAGATGAGGCAGGAATAGGGACCAGTATTCAAGGAGATGTAAACGGAGACGGATTCGATGATATTCTCATAGGTGCTCCATATAATGACGAAAGTATCAACGATGCAGGAAAAACATATCTATTATTCGGAAAGGATGGAGGATGGGTTAACAATATTAGCCTTTCCCAGGCTGATGCATCTTATCTTGGAGTTAATTCGGGAGCATCATCAGGGATGACTCCATGCATTCAAGGAGATATAAATGGAGATGGATTTGATGACATCCTCATACCAAATCGTCCTGGTCTTGATTCACGGATTGGTGAAGTATATTTGATTTTTGGAAAGAGTTTCGGATTTATGAAAAACAAGTCATTGTTATTGTCGGATGCTTCATTTATTGAAGAATTTCAGGCAGATCGCTTTGGTGGAATGGAAGGTCCAGCTGGAGATATAAATGGTGATGGACTTGATGATATTTTAATAACTGCTGGGACAGCCACTAGTAATGGAAAAGCGACGGGAAAAGCTTATCTCTATTTTGGAAGGAGCTCCGGCTGGAAAATGAAGATCAATGTTTCTGAAGCAGATGTCACATTTATTGGGGAGAACGATGGTGATTATATCGTTGTAGCAACAGGAGATGGAGATCTTAATGATGACGGATATGACGATATTATCATTGGAGCTCCCTACAATAGTAATGCTGGGTATCTGTATGGCAACACTTATGTTATCTTCGGACAACCTAGTGGTTATCCAAGGAATTATTCACTGAGCGAGGCGGATGCTTCTTTTGTGGGCTTGAGATATTATAATTTGGCCGGAATGTCTTGTTATATTTTGGGAGATGTGAATAATGATGGATTCGATGACTTCTTTACAACTTCAATATTCAATAATAATGGAGGTTTATATGAAGGGAAGGGATATCTTATATACGGTCGAAAATTTCTTGGAGCAAGACCACAGATCACTCTCAACAAGACCTACATTTCAAGTCAACTTGACGGCAATAGATCCATAAAGGGAGAGCTCGAGATCAAATGGGAGGCCTGGGATGAGGAGAGTGCGGATGATCTATCCATCTCAATTTTCTATAGACGCGGAGAAACTGGTTGGAAATTGATCGCAAACAATCTGGAAAACACTGGGTCCTATATCTGGAATACAAATAAACCTAGAGTGAAAGATGGATCCAAATATTATATCATGGTCAAGGCTGAAGATGAAAATGAACAGATCAGTTCTTCGGAATTGGATTTCAGTTTCAGGATCGATAATCCGGATCCTCCATCGATAAGGATATTATCTCCAGGTCTTGGAGAGATCATCACTGGCCAGTCAACGGTTGAATGGAGGGCGGAGGATGATGAGGACCAGGGAATAGACCTGAAAGTTGACCTTTTCTTCTCAGAAGATAGCGGTGAGAATTATACTCTCCTTGCTTCGGACCTTAAATATTCGGATTCTTTCACATATGATACATCCGATTATCCGGATGGCTATTATTATCGGTTCAAATTGACGGTCAGGGATACTTCCGGTCTTGAAACCAGTATCGAGACGATGAACATCCAGTTCCTCAATGATCCCAAGATAGAGATCCTTCTACCAATGGAAGGCGATGTTATTTCAGAAATCTACAAGATCAGATGGATCGCCTCGGATCCAGGGGATTTCGATCCGGATCTTCTCGTATCTATATGGTTATCATGGGATATGGGTCAGAGTTATGATCTGGTAATGAAGGACCGTCTAAATACTGGTGAATACGAGATAGATACAACTGAATATCCAGATAGCAAGGAATGTATGCTGAAAATGGAGGTCAGTGATCCATCTGGGAAGAACCATACAGCAGTGTCAGATGTATTCACCATTCTGAATACAGATCCTCCGAAAGTAGTTTTCACAGGACCTCCAACAGGTGAGGTTTATTCCAAGACTATCAAATTAACCTGGAATGCTACAGATGATGAGGATGGTCCGGGAGCTCTTCTCTATTCATTGTATTATCAATTCCATGGAGATGAGATGTGGTACCAACTTGAACACTTACAGCCAAATAACGGATTTCTCGATCTGGACACATTAAGCCTTGTAACAGGTGATGGGAAATATACCCTTATGATAAGGGTGCAGGATACCTATCTTGAGGTATCAGAACCCTCATATCTGGAGATAGAGGTCTATAATCCCGATTACCCCGAGATAAAATATCCGTTTGGTCCTTACTTCCCCATAAGAGATGGGATTGCCGATTTTGAATGGTATGCAACTGATCCTGATCCCGGAGAGGAAGATCAGCTTCTGGTTTGGTACTATGTATCCATCGATGGTGAAGAATGGACAACCATGGTGGATGGCATATTGAATGAAAACCAGCTATCCATGGATGTTTCCGGTCTTCAGGATGATGAATATTTTGTCAAGATGAAGGTATCCGACGATCAGCCCGGTGAAAATGAGAGGTCTGTAGAGGTTGTCCTTGATCAGAAAATGGTTCTAAATAACCAAAATGATCCGCCGGAGGTGGAAGTTATTGAAGGTCCCAGCTCAGATGTGGAATATTCGAATGATATTACCTTCACATGGACTGGATCGGATCCTGATGGGGACGACATATCATATACACTATTTTATAGGCTAAAGGACAGCTCGAATTGGATACCAATACCAGGAGCTCAGGACATAAAAGAAACAACCTATACTTGGAACGTTTCCAAGTTAGATGAAGGATTTTATCAGGTGAAGATCGTTGGGAAGGAGGATTATATTGAGGAGCTTGAGAGTGAATGGATCTCCGAGGAGTTCTATGTGAAACCAGTGAAACTTGATATTGGGAACGAGGATCGGGAGGTCACCGTGAATTACGGACTTCTCATAGGTATCGCAGCTGGATTCACAGTACTTGTAATGGTGATCGTATGGATACTTTTCCTTAATGCAAGGAAAAGGGAAACCAGTGAGATAGTGCATCCGGACGATCTTGATCCAAGTAATCAGGAAGGATCTAAGGAAGCAGTCCCAGATGAAATCAATGAAGGGGATCTGGATGAGGTTTTCACTCCACCTCCTGATCCATTAACCACTTTGGAGGGAACTCCACAGGATTCTGAGGGAGGTAACTTGGAGGAATGATCACATATCGGTCCTTGACCGATGGCACTCTGGACGTGGGGTTAAGAAGAGAGATTTGAATGCGTGAATGAACATGGAAGAGCTGCCAAGGCCCTCCCCATCCCGGTAGGGGAGGGCCGCTATTACCTTGATTGAAATTTCTGAGGCAACTTTACAATCTCTCATGGATCCTCTCGAGGTTCTCCGAGACGATCTTTCTCTGGACCTTCGGAGCTCCTTCCCTTTACCCTTGTCTTATTATTGAGTATTTGTAGATCCCCTTCGAAACATCCTTGGATATCTTCCCTCTATTTTCCAGGAACCTGATATGTGCCAAAGCTTCTCCCAGGGCGAACCATTTCTGCATTATGGGGAAGTCCTCGAATTTCTTTATCGTCAGGTCCCAGGTCATTTGAGAAGCGATCTCAAATCCGGTCATGGATCCTCCTCCAACGATACTTATAACCTCATCTGCCCTTTGAATGTGGTGATGGATCAACTCATCTATCCTCCTTTCATGGTCTTCTATTAATGACCGATGGCCAGGCAGAGTGGTCTCTACATCAAGGTCCTTCACCATTTCTAATGATTTGATATAATCCGAAAGGGGATCTCCTTCCCCATCCCAGAGAGAGATATTTGGAGTGATGCCCCCTAGTATATGGTCACCGGAAAACAGCACCTTGTTCTTCTCATCGTAAAGACACATATGTCCGTCAGTATGGCCCGGAGTATGGACGGCTTTCAGGTCATAGGACCCTATGTGGAAATCTTCTCCATCCATCACTCTGTGAAGATCCATTGGTCCGAGAGGGCCGTATTTATACCCGGGATGCTTTTTAATGGAATCTTCGGGGTTCAGGTCGGGAAATCCATTTTCCACCGCAAAGGAATGCATTTTGGTCCAGTATTCCGATTCCTCAATTGCTTCAATATCTTCCTTGCCAAGGTAGACCTTGTTCTTACCCTTCGAGATATATGGTGCCAGGCCCAAATGGTCGGCATGAAGGTGGGTCACGAAAACATCTGTGACGGAGAGATCGATCTCCAGCATAGACAATTCATGGTCCAGGACCTCGATACATTCCGATCTGTTCATCCCAGTATCCACGATCAGATTCCTATCCTCTCCCATAATAACATATGAATTCACCGATCGGAGAGGATTCCTTGGAAGCGGAAGTTCTATCCTGAAAATTCCTTGAAGGACCTCCTGGGCCATAAACGATGGAATACCAACTGGGTATTGAACATTGCCCTTAAGGGAAAAGGAGAAGGAGGAGCGGTTCACCTTTTTGGGTGTGGGGGATAGATGAAGAGGGTTCCATGGGGAATGCCTGGATGAAGATATCAGGTGTTCCGCATCCTCCTTTGGGGTCCTTTTTCCCCTTATTGAACAGTTCAATATTATTTTGTACCCCTTTAGGAAGATTGAAAGGGTTAAGAGAGCAAGTTTTAAATAACG
>CBDDUX010000068.1:0-15182 GCA_965234725.1 Thermoplasmatota archaeon
TGTTAATAATCTCAATTTTGTACAATGCTGGTTAAGGAATTGCCTTTTACGGCGATTTCCGGTATCGGAGATTCCTTATAATATTTTTTTTCACTTCATTTTTTCTCCATTTTATTTTTAAAGAATATTATAATAATAAATATAATTAAAAATATAATCAACAATGCAATAATAATGATGATAACATTAATAGAAGATTCTGGACCTCTTCCATTAATTGGTCTAATAATTTCATTATCATTTTCTAAATATTCGTCAACATTATTATTCTCATCTAAACGAACTTTCAAATCAAATTCAGGTTTATGTGTAAAAGAATAATTATATTCATAGGTTATATTCGGCAAGATATCTTCGTCAAACTCCTTTTCATGAATTAGATCTTCATCAATATATATTCCTAATATCCATGTTCCATTAATTATTTCTGAACCGTTATTCTTGAATGTGACTCTTATCTTGAATTGTTCTTCATCTGAAAAAATATTATTAGAAATATCGATGATCTCTACATTTATAATGGATAAATTCTTTTTATTAACGTTATTTTGACAAGTCGATGTTGGGATCAAAATTATTATCAAAGTTAAAAAGAAGGTAGTCAACTTAAGTGTTTTTGGTATAGTCATCTAACACCTCTTATTTTCCGGTTACGGCGAAACTGGGAAAGGATCTGTAAATTAATTAACACTTGAAAAGTAACAAACCATTCCCACTTGACAGGCTTGTGAAAGAACAGCTGGTCAATTACAGATGCTTTCCATCAAAATATGATATAGTTATAAGATAGAATAATTTACCATTGTCACAATATGAAAATATTGGGTTGATGGATTAATTCGAAACTGGATTATCTAACCAGGTAGACGAGGAGGAAAAGAGATGAGAGAAATAAAGCTCACCCTTTTGATATTTATTATTGCATCATTAATATCAATTATTTTTCTCATTCCACCAATGTGTGCTAACCAGGCAAAGGTTTCGGTATCTTACGATGATTTATATGACCGAGAAATGGAGATTTTCGATTCATACTTCATCCAGAATATGGGTCAGATGGATTCTGGTGAGATTCTGTTCTATTCAAGGGGAGGGAACATTTTCTTCACTCCAGATGGCGTTCTCTATCGGTTCAGTGAGATGGAGCCTATCGATATAGATAAATCAGATCTCGATCCTATTGGCGGACACATTAAACAATCCCCGAGCGAATATCACGAATGGGGAGTGGTCCTGAAGTATTCCTTCATCGGGTCGAACAATGTTATCCCTGAAGGCAGGGATCAATGCACCTGGAACACGAATTATTTCAAGGGGAGCGATCCGGAGAAATGGTATACTGAGGTGCCAAACTATAAGGAAATTGTTTATCCAGAGTTATGGGATGGGATCGATCTTGTCTATCGGCTTAAGGAAGGATCGATCAAATACGATCTAATAATTCATCCGGGTGCAGATCCCTCAGATATTCGGATCCGGATAGATGGCGCGAATGGTCTTTCAATAAATCTCCAAAGAGATCTTGTCATTGGAACGGAATATTGGGATATCATTGATAGTGGATTGATTTCGTATTATGGGGACGGATCGGGTGGATCAATCCCGTGCAGGTTCGAACTGATGAATGATTGTGAATTTAAAATCAGTCTGGGAGCATTTGATAGGAGTAGAAATGTAGTGATCGATCCGCTTATTAATTACTCGACGTTCATCGGCGGATCGGGTGCGGATGTTGGAAATGATATCGCGATCGATATTAGCGGGAACGCATACATAACTGGATATACTGATGATGGAACAACCGATTACCCGACCACAACCGGAGCATTTGACACGATGCATAATGGGTTTACTGATGTGTTCGTGACCAAACTGAATCCTGATGGCTCGTCATTGGTGTATTCGACGTTCATCGGTGGATCGTATAAGGATGATGGATGGGGTATCGTGATCGATACCAGCGGGAACGCATACATAACTGGATATACTAAAGATGGAACAACCGATTACCCGACCACATCTGGAGCGTTTGACACGACACATAATGGAGAATCTGATGTGTTCGTGACCAAGCTGAATCCTTCTGGTTCTTCGTTGGTGTATTCGACGTTTTTAGGTGGATCGGAAACTGATAGTGGAGAAGATATCGCGATCGATACCAGTGGGAATGCATACATAACTGGAGTTTCTGATGGTAACGACTACCCGACCACATCAGGAGCGTTTGACAGGACACATAATGGAGGATATGATGTATTCGTGACCAAGCTGAATCCTTCTGGTTCTTCGTTGGTGTATTCGACGTTTTTAGGTGGATCGGAAACTGATAGTGGAGAAGATATCGCGATCGATACCAGTGGGAATGCATACATAACTGGAGTTTCTGATGGTAACGACTACCCGACCACATCAGGAGCGTTTGACAGGACACATAATGGAGGATATGATGTATTCGTGACCAAGCTGAATCCTTCTGGTTCTTCATTGGTGTATTCAACGTTCTTAGGTGGATCGGGGGTGGATACTGCTAGGGATATTGCGGTCGATTCCAGTGGAAACGCATACATAACTGGAGGTTCTGGAGCAAACTACCCGACCACATCCGGAGCGTTTGACACTACGTATAATGGAGATACTGATGTATTCGTGACCAAGCTGAATCCTGCGGGATCGTCGTTGGTGTATTCGACGTTTATTGGTAGTTTGGCTATGGATGGTGGGTTGGGTATCGTGATCGATACCAGCGGAAACGCATACATAACTGGAGTTTCTGATGGTAACGACTACCCGACCACATTCGGAGCGTATGACACAACATTCAACGGAGGTCTTGATGTGTTCGTGTCCATGTTGAATCCTGCCGGATCGTCGTTGGAGTATTCGACGTTCATCGGTGGATCGACTTTCGAGTATGTAAATAGTATTGCTATCGATACTAGCAGGAACACATACATAATCGGACGTTCTGATGTAACAACCGACTACCCGACCACATCTGGAGCGTTTAACCCGATACATAATGGAACTACTGAGGTGTTCGTTACAAAAATGAACTTCGATATTGATATTACGCCACCCGTTTTTAGTTCAGATAATTGCGATAGAAATGCAACCACTGGCGAGCAATTCAAATTCGAAGTTGTGGTCTCGGACAATATTGAATTATCGGTAGTGTATGTGAAGTTTAGGTTCGGAGATGGATCCTTTACAAATTCAATAATGAGCGGCTTTGGATCGTTTAAATATAGTATCACAATACCTTATCGTTCGATAGATTCACTCCATTACTTATTTCAAGCAGTGGATAATAGTGGAAATACAGCTGAAACCTCTGAAAAAACAATAACCGTGGTGGACAATGACAGACCCGAATTCGGTTCTGATTTCACACCAACAATGGGAACAACTGGAGAATCACTATCATTCAGTATATCAGTATTTGATAATATCGATGGTTCGTCAGTCTTTGTTGATTACCGCTTGGGATTGGATATGAATATTAACGCAAGCATGTCTGGTCCAAATATCTTCAACCATTCTATAGAAATACCACAGAATTTTTCAGGTGAGATTTATTATCATTTTTCCTCTGTTGACAATTCAGATAATTGGAATTCTACAAGCCAGAAAACCATTTTAATACTGGATGGAGTTCCTCCAACATTTATCAATGACCTTACTCCAGATCAGATTGGTACTGGAGAAATATTGGAATTCATGGTGGAGGTATCCGACAATATCGAGGTTTCTTCAGTTACTGTGGAGTACTGGATCGGGTCTGGAGATAAGGTGAATGAGAGCATGTCCAAATCAGATATTTTCACTTATAGTATTACGATTCCATCGAATTCAACCGATACGATTTGGTACATTTTCCATGCATCCGATCCAGAGAATAATTGGAGGTCTATCCAAGGATCAGTTGTCGTGTTTGATACACTTCCCCCCCATGCGGAGTTTGTCATCGATTCAAGAATTGAAGAGGACAAGGAAGTCCTATTGGATGGATCAGGATCCTATGACAACATCGAGATTTCAGATTGGATATGGAAAATTGCGGGCGACTCACAACAGAAAATATTCCATGGTAAAATTGCGAACCATATATTTTCTGATCCGGGGAACTACACGATTGGGTTGAAGGTGTTAGACCTTGCCGGGAATTGGGATATAAAAGTGATGGAAATATCAATAATCGACATTACACCACCTATTGCCGATGCCGGAGAAGATTGTTTTATTCCTGAAGGATTTAATTTAATCTTCGACAGTTCTGAAAGTTGGGATAATGTTGGAATAGTGGATTGGTCATGGATATTTATCGATGAGGTTGTTATCGTCCTACAAGGTCCTTCTCCAAATTATACATTCATGAATCCTGGTGTTTTCGAGATCACTTTGACCGTGAATGATGGGGATGGAAATTTTGGAATGGACAATATGACAGTGAATGTGCGAGATATCACTCCACCGATAGCTAATGCCGGACGGGACCAGACGTTGTTGATGGGATCGATAGGGATTTTAAATGGATCAGTTTCGAAAGATAATGTCGGGATTGTAAACTGGACCTGGTCTTTCAATATAACAAATGAAGCTGTGATCCTTTACGGAAAAACTGTTGAGTTCAATTTCACCATCCCAGGAAATTACACAGTGTCACTCATAGTAAAGGATAGAGAAGACAACACTGGATCAGACACAACGGTCATTAATGTAACAATGATAAAACAAGATGATAGTGAAAAAGAAAATGGGAGGTCATTGTACAATTATTGGTGGACGATTATTGTTATTCTAGGACTTGTAAGTTGCATATGGATTATTATCACAATTAGGAAAAAAAATCAAAAGAACAATATTTCTATCTCATATCCATCTGAGATTGAGAAGTAGGTCTTTAATTCAAATATCCAGTCTTTGGATTGCCGTCTTCGTCCAGATGAGGAATGGACTTATACTGATTTATTCTTTCCTCTCCCTGGTGGAATTAAGAACTTCTTGATGCTTGTAAATGATATCTTTCTCCAAATATTATATTCATTTATGAGATCGTACCTCATCAACATTATTGTCAGATTTCTTTTTTGTTTGGGGAAAGGATCCAAATGAAGTTGATTACTATTCGAAGTAATACACTTTCTCGATATTGACCTTCCTTCGAAGACTGAAAAATAAAATCAGTAAGATGACTAACACGATGACGGAAAAGACCACGATCAAGACGATGTTCAACAATTTAAGATCATCCAACTCTTCTCTTAAATCGTCAAGGTGCGAGTCCGTGGAATCCTGGGAGTCCTGAACAGTATCCTCAACTGAATCAAGATCGTTCTCAATCATATCAAGGTCTGAATTCAAGGAATCCTGAGAGTCCTGAACGGTATCGATATCATTTCTGGTCATATTGAGATCATAAAGAAGAGAATCCAGTGATTCCCCAATTTGGTCAAGTTTGATCCTGAGAGAATATATTGTACCCAGAATGTAATCGATATCGCCACCTGTTATTTTCAGATCGGATTTCAGAGAGCTCAGGTTCTTCCATAAGGTCTCCAGATCACCATTGGTCAAATCCAGGTCGGAGTTCAGTGAGCTCAGGTTCTCCCATAAGGTCTCCAGATTACCATTGGTCAAATCCAGGTCGGAGTTCAGTGAGTTCAGGTTCTCCCAAACAGAACCTATTTCGTCAATAATTAGGTTCAGCGTATGTTCCAGAGAACTCAACTTCTCAAAAACCAAAGCCATATCCTCCAACAGAAAAGGTATTGGATCAATATAGGTCACATTCCTGGAAACCGTGAGGGAATTATCCCAAGTGTCTGTAGCGGTTGCAACGATAGTATTGATTCCATTAGATAGGGATATCTTGCACGAGAATGATCCATCGGATCTCACCTTTACTAATATCCCATTTACGCTCAGAACCGCTCCAGGTTCCGTTGTACCATATACATTCACAAAAGGTTCCTCTGTGATCAAACCGTCGGATGGACTTTCTAGGAGAAGTGAAGGGGATGTTGTGTCCGGAATAACATATCGGTTCGACCAGATGTGGTCGTAGGTTCCACCCGATTGAGACCAGATGGCCAATGCATTCCCAGATGGATCGATTGTCACTTGTGGATTGATAGCGGTCCCAGAATTAACCGTTTCGATCAGCCTGGCCGTTCCCCAACCTGTGCCATTAGTGAACCTGTTCGACCAGATATTGTTCCGGGTTCCATCAGATTGATACCAAACAGCCGTCGCGTTCCCGGTAGTGTCAACGGCCACCTGAGGATTTTCAGCATTTCCGGAATTGTCTGTTTCGATCAGCTCTGCTGTTCCCCAACCTGCGCCATTAGTGTACCTGTTCGACCAGATATTGAAGCTGGCTCCATCGAGTTGATGCCAAACAGCCACCGCGTTCCCGGATGGATCAACTGCTACCTTCGGAGTGATAGCATAACTAGAAGTGCCAGTTTCTATCAGCTCTGCTGTTCCCCAGCCTATCCCCTTTGTGAATCGATTTGAGTAGATGTTGTAATTAGTGGCATCGATTTGATACCAAACAGCCACCGCGTTCCCGGATGGATCAACTGCCACCTGTGGAAAAAAAGCACTCCCAGAGTCGTCAGTGTCTATCAGCTCTGATGATCCCCAGCCTATTCCCTTTGTGAATCGATTTGAATATGCATTAAACTTTAAACCATTGAATTGATACCATACGACCACCGCGTTCCCGGATGGATCAACTGCCACCTGCGGATTTTGAGCAGGTCCGGAGTTGTCGGTTTCGATCAGCCTAGCCGTTCCCCAACCTGTACCAGCAGTGTACCTGTTCGACCAAACGTTGTAGAGGGAGCCATCGAGTTGATGCCAAACAGCCACCGCGTTCCCAGATGGATCAACTGCCACCTGCGAATTTTGAGCATAACCAGAAGTGTCAGTTTCTATCAGCTCTGGTGATCCCCAGCCTATTCCCTTTGTGAATCGATTTGAGTAGATGTTGGTATTAGTAGTACCGGTTTGTTGCCAAACAGCCACAGCGTTCCCGGATGCGTCGACATCAATTTGCGGAAAAAGACCCCATTCCAAATTGTCTGTTTGGATTAGTTCTGCAATTCCCCAACCCGAAAATTGGGTTGCCTCAACTGGAGATGCTGTGTTTAGCACTCCCAGAAATGCAATGACCAATATTACACCAATTATCAATCGCCTTTCTCTGAACATAAATAGTCCCGCATATATATACAATCAACTTTCAATATAACCATTCCGTTTATCACAGAGCTATTTTTTTACCGGGTAGGTATCTTATTATTACAGAGTAGAGGTCTGACAACATCATAGATGTCCATATCAAGACTTTTCTTCTTCTTATTAATATTTAAATTTCAGACACCATCGCTGGGTGAATTGATTGTTGTAATGAATTTGAAAGGAAAAATAGCCTTAAAATATTTGCCATTTACGTCCATTCCAGGAACACCTTCTCAACATTTAGATTTTGCCTCTCTCGGCGAAAGAAGGAATTGATCAATCTTGCTTCGATTGTTCAGATTAAAGCATTGATCCGTTTGGTAAACTGCCACAACAACTAATTAAAATCACGTGGCCAGACCATGGACATCCCAACTGCCAGAACCCATTATTATAACCTCAACCAATCTTCAAAGGAAGAAAATGTAAGGCTTGCCCTGAGTCTTTTCGGAGGACGAACAAATGAAAACCATTTTAACGGTATTGATCGCATCGATCATGATGATCTCGGCGGTGTCCATTTTCGTTGGTGATTACGAGGCCGAAAGTATTCTCACCGACGGATCAATTCTTAGCGAGAGAAGTGCAATTGATATAAACGGTAATTCGGATTTCAATTCCCAGAACGGAGTTGCATCAGGTTCTGGTAGTTTCTCCGACCCGTATATAATAGAGAATTTCAGATTTAATACATCGGGAGATAACGGGATCGATATCAGAAATACGGATTCCCATTTTATAATAAGGAACTGCTGGATATCAGCAGGTAATGACAAACGCAGTGAATTTACGGGTTTATCCTTAATTAATGTTAAAAACGGATCGATCACCAACTGTAAGTTAGATCATAACCATAATGGAATATATGGGAACGACGCCTACAATATCCACATTCATAATAACACCATCACCGAGAATTTAAATGGTGTCTTTCTTAGTCTTAACTGCAGGAATCTTACCATTACCGACAATGAATGTAATCTTAATGCCGTAGGTATGGTCTTGGAGCAGGATATATCCGATTGCTATATTGCGAATAATACTTGTTTTAAGAATTTGCTATCAGGCATTGCCTTATGGGACCAGTGTAGTGGCAATATAATTGAGAATAATACCTGCAGTGAGGCTTACTTGGGCTATAATCCGAAAAAAGACATGGGTGGATCAGGTATCTATCTCACAAGATCGGACAATAATACTATCAAATTCAACACCTGCGATAAGAATACGGGATATGGGATTTCCCTTTACGATTCCAAGAGCAACAAGGTGAATAATAATTATCTGTCTAATAATCGGGCACACGGAGAAGGATTTAACAGGTACGGATTAAACATTCAAAATTCCTGGGGAAATGTCTTCAAAGATAATATCCTGACGAGGTGCGGAATCAATCTTTATTATGACAATCCAGGTAGTTCCTTCAATTTCATTGATGGTTCAAATAAGGTGAACGGAAAGGGCATAATCTACGTCAAATCAGATAAGACAAGTAAAACATACTCAGGCGACATAGGTCCTATTATCCTACATAATTGTGGAAACAAGACAATTAAAGGTATGGAGGTGGTTAATATACCTTCCAGCATCATAGTGATAAATTCCGATAACATCACAGTAGAAAAAAGCAGTTTCAGTAGTTTTTCCTCCGGGATCAAGATCCAATATTCGAAAGATGTAACTATATCAAACAATTCGATCGAACACGGATATTTCTGGGGGATCTCTATGGAACATACGGAGCGCTCTCTGATCAAGAACAACAGGTTCGATAACATAGAGGGCAAAGGTATCGAATCTTTTTATGGATCGGATGGATCGCCGATCATCATGGACAACAATTCATTCATGGATTGTGGTACGGGAATCGGGTTGGTCGACAGTAATTACAGGATCTCGAATAACCTCTTTTATTCATGCCGTTACGCTGGCATCTCATTACAGAAGTCAAGAGGCGAGATAATCGGGAACAAGATCGTTTCTAACGATGTGGGGATCTCGGGAGGTTCCTGCTACGATAGTGTGATTGAGGGAAATGTCATCATGGGAAATGATTTTGGTATAGATGTATCAGCACAGGGAAAGGTCCTGATAAGGAAGAATAATATCACGGAAAACGAGAGATATGGGATTTCCGTAAGGGAATATTCTTCGAATGGGATCTCGATTCATCATAATTCATTCTACGAAAACAATAACGGATACGTTCAGGGATCGGACGGGAGCCAATTAGCCAACTGGGACGATGGTATATCACAAGGTAATTACTGGTCCGATTATGATGATAAGTATGTTCCTTCCGCGTCAAATGATTATGTCACTTGGAACATGACCTATGTCGTTGACGATGGCTCCGTCCCCTCATCACTTAATAATATTACGAGAAAGACGAGATCTGGAGGTGTTACGAATTTTGGCGATGATTATCCGCTGGTGTATCCGCCGGTAAATATCTCTTATACACTTGCACTTACTACCATCCAGAATAAGACGGCATACGTTGATCATGAGTACAACGTCTCAGCCCGGATTATATATTCTGAGGAATACTCTAGATTGGACCGGTCTGCGGACACCAATGCAAGCTGGTTAAGAATAATTGAATTCAGCGATCATCACTTGATAAAAGGAACACCTAAAGCTTGGGATATTGGAGAATATTGGGTTCATCTATCGGCCACGGATGGCATACTGGAATATCATCTAAATTTCACAGTGACAGTGGGTGTTAGACCTCTTTTGATCACGACCTCAAATGTTGTTACCGTTGACCAGGGTTGTCAATACTGTGTCGATTATGACGTGGGAGGCGATCAGGAAGGTCTGTCGTGGCAGTTGGAAACGTATGCGGGATTCCTGTCTTTAAACAATGAAACCGGGGTTCTTTCAGGCTCTCCGGGTTGGAATGACGTTGGGTCCTTTTTCGTCAATATCTCCGTTAAGGACGGAGTCCATACGGTCCACACATCGTTTCGATTGACCGTGAATGATGTCAATGATCCACCCCAGGACCTCGAGATATTGATAGTATCTACAGATCTCATGGAGGGTGGAAACCAGATAGTATCTGCGAGTTTCTTCGATCCAGACATTGGTGATAACGCATCCGTGTCATGGTATGTGGACGGGGAACTTGTATGCAATGAAATTACGTTCAACCTCTCGCTGCCAGATGGTAATTACACACTCACTTTGAGGATCACCGATTCCAAAGGCATTTATTCCGAGACGTCGATCTCCATCAGAGTGAGGGAAAATAGGTCCCTTGGATCCGATCTGGATCCTAAAGGGATCAACAGGGCCATGATAATATTACTTGCAACTCTTATCATTATCATAGTAATAATACCTTTATTGGTTGTCTTGAGAAGACGGAGACCAAATGAGAAGGGGGAACGTGTTTCAGAAGTTCAGATTTCTCCAAATAGCGGAAGAGCGGTACCCTTCGGAAGATCGTTCGATACCTCTTTAACACCTGAACCGTATCTGATAAAAACAGGGAGTATCGGAGAACCCCCTCAGTCCTATGAAGGGGAGATTCCGGTTGAAGTAGACCACGTTGAACTAGAAGTCTTGATTTCCCAAACTCTGGGCCCTGATCATCTTCCCGGAACCTTAGATACTTCCGATATATTGGTAAGATTGAAAAACAAGCAAAAGGATGGAGATTTGACGAAGGAAGAGTACCGGATTATAAGAAAACAGATCGAGAGAATTATCGAGGAGTAGAGTGAAAGGGGCATGGAGATGAATGATTACAAGGACCATGGAACCAGGTCACTGTTGTATGATTACATCAGAAAAAATCCCGGTTCCACTTTCATCATGTTGAAATCGGTCTTAAAAATCCCGGACGGGACACTCCGATATCACCTGGGATATCTACTGAAGAGAAACAAAATCGTACAGGAGAAAAACGGAAGGGAAAAATGTTATTATTCATATCACAAGGAACGCTTCCCCTTCTCCGATCCGAATCTGAAACTCAACAAGGAACAGAAGAGGATCCTTCAGATCGTCTCAATGGAACCGATGATCCCTTACAAAGAACTTAAAAGAAGATCGGGTCTTGAACCTTCATCCTTCAAATACAATTTGAAACAGTTAAAAAAGAAGAAACTTATCTGGAGGATTAAGAAAGGGGACCGGATAGGATATGATATTATTACCAAAGAGCGATTGGCCGATGAGATGTTCTTGATAATGACGAACAAGTATCTGGATGGGGAGGTTGAAAAGGAGACAATGATGTCTATCGTTGAGAAGCTCAAGGATTATATAGATGAGGATTAATGATATAGATTAGAGCGAAAAAAATTTTTCTCTCTTGGTGGGAAAAGTCATAACAGACGCGGTATGCGAAATGAAAACGTTCCTTTGTGGTTCCTCATCAGAATGTTTATTTGGGTTGGAGCGAGTGCAACGAGCGGAACCGTATATGCGCGTGTTATCGGAAGTAGTTGAGCATTATTATATTTTATTTGAATTGGAGACTTGACTTGATATTTATTAACCTGTGCATAAGTTTTTTAATTCTTTTACTTCTAAATCCAATTGGTTCATCATTTTTTCTACTATCTTTTTCTTAAAAAATATACTGAAGATATTCATCGGAAATTTCCAATGGATTGTTGCTTCAATGGTGATTATTGTTGTATCTTCTTTTCTTTCTAATACATAACTGACATCGAATTCATGTATTTTACTTACTATATGAAATCCAATAATTCTATTTTTTCTGTATTTAGTAATTGTACCGTACATTTCGAGGGTTTTTCCATTTTCTTCAATAATTTCTTTAAAGGTCGTTCCTATTATTTTTGGATTGTTTTTAATAATTACACCATCTTTCACATTTTTTTGCCACTTCATTGCTTTTTCAGGATCTGCTATCCATGGAAATACCTTTTCTGGTGGTTGTAATATCTCATCTTCATATACGATTCTCATTTGTTATCTCCACTATCCAACTTAAGATAATACAGGCACATTATTGCTTTTACCAACTCCTCTCCCGTTCCATTTACGTCCAAACCAGGGTGCGCCGGGCTAACTTGGCGAGATTCTGCGGAGATGACGAAAGTCGGCTCCGCCCCGCCTGTGTGCAGACAGGCAGAGAAGAAGGAGGGCAGTGCTTGAAGATGTGGCAAATACACGCAAGGGCTGAAGCCCCTCGACAAGGTCGGAAGGAGAGGGAACCAGAACCCGCTCCTGTCCGGTTATCGAACTGGATATGGCTACGAACAGAAAGTATTGATGGAATCCCCGTAACGCCGAATCACACACACGTCTGGTTTATGTGTGGGACCGATGGAGCGAAAGGCTTTCCTGATGGTCAAAAAGTGTCGGTCTTTGACCGACGTCCAGAGCCTACTGCGAATTGTTCTGGACTCCATCCGGGGAATAGATACAGCCTAAGTCCAGATAAGGAATCGCCAGGGACCCGGGAGAGCTGTCTCATCCAAACAACAATTTGCCTGGGATGGGATAGAAGTCAGAGGCGTCATAGTAGTCCGAGAGCGGGAAAGCCGTTCACATGGCGAAGGACGCCAGCCGGTTCCGAAAGGAGGCATTGTGAAGGAGGAATCCGTTGGAAATCATCGGGCTCTGCTAATTTGGCAGGATACTCGAATAACAAACAGCATTCCTCTGTTGGAAGGGAGTATTATTCCCCTTTCCAATGGCAAAGGAACCGGGGGAGAGCTGGATGACGGGAAACTGTCACGTCCGGTTCGGAGAGCAGCAGGGGGGAAAGATTCATTCATTTGGGTCAGCACCTCCTGCTGACTCTATAAACGTTCTCATCACAGATCTCCCTTTCCGTATTCGTCCAGTCTGGGAATCTCTTCCTGAGACCTCCTACTGACAATATAGTGCGATATTGGTTAATGAAATTTTCCTTCTTCAGTGAGGATTGGGTCTTTAAGTTAAGTAAAGAATCGTTAAGAACAAATCAAAATACAAGTAGGCCTCAACATCATCACATGGATCGAAATCTAATAATCTTATCTTAATCTCAATGATGTTTGAACCATTTTCTAAATTATTCTTCAGAATGCTTCTATTTAGGAATAATGATTGAGATATGGATCCTTTTGAAAGGTTCCATTCAAAATAATAATATTCATTTTTGGGGATCAAATCCCACGAACAGAATTTTACTGAAAGGTTTACAATTCCGTAACCACCATTAAACGTAACATTTATCCATCCTTCTGGATCTGTAATCCCCGAATGGAAATCCAAATAAGAGTTTAAATATTCAGAAACTTCAGGGGAAATTGATTCATTTTCTGATAAAGAGAATTCACCAATCACATTCTCGTTATATACACTTAGATTTTCATAAGCGATTACTGTATAATCCGACCATTTCACAAATGATGTTAGATTATAATAATCTGAGAATTGAAAATAATAACTAATTGAGGCTGACTTTTAATTCCATATTTACTCTAAAAGGTGGATTTGAGATCGATAAAATTTATGCAAAATTAGAAATGGGATTTGGAAAATTGAGGGTCCGGATCAAGCCTGGATATTAATCTGATTTTCTGATAATGGTTGTTTCGTTATTCTCCACATATTCATATTTCTTAGGGTCACTATCATCAATCTGGGTAGGATCAATTGACAAGCCCACATTGCCCAATAATTGGAGTAGACTGTTCATGCTTTTCTTAAGATCCTTGTTTTCTTTCTCCATTTCTGAGAATCTGGCCAGTAATGAATCTCTAACAGTATCCCCATTCTGAGAAACCTCTTCAATTCGATTTTTTGCCTCTTCCAATTCTATTTTTGATATGTTTGTGGTTAGATATTTTGAAGATCTCTTGTAGGCCTCTCTCATCTGTTCGATCTGTGAATCAGCCAGACCCTTGTTTGTTGTATATCTCTGCAACATGTCCCCACTATGACCAGCAAGGAATTGGGAAAACTGATAAGGCATCAAGTTCTGGAATTCTGCCTCCATCATACGGGCAGTGAAATATCTCCTGAGAATGTAGGGTCTCCATTGATATCCTGCTTTTCTAATTGCCTTTCTTATTCCCTGTCTTATTGATTTTGTGACAAGAAATTCCTCTAAATGGTGTTTTTTCTGGGTGATTATGGGAGATTTCTTTGTTATTCCATTTCTGTCTTTTAGATAATTGAGAAGTTGTTCTGCTGGTTCATCTGCCAGGAATACAAAATAAGATCTTCCATTTTTGCTTAAAGATTGTCTAATTCTAATCTTCACTGGTGTTTTTTTCCATTCCATGTTCTTGAAATCAAGATCCTCAAGGTCCTCTACCCTTAAACCATCATCTCCTTTACTATTTCCCATAGTCTGAGGTCGTATCCCTGTGAATGCCATAAGATATGTGGCAACCCTATCTCTATCATTAGGGGCACTCATAATGATCTTTTTGAGTTGTTCCGATGTTGGTATTGTCTCATTTTCTAGGGTTGGGGTCGAAGATGCACCTTTTGGGGTTTCAATTGGTTTAAATGATACATCTTTCCATTTTAGATAGGTATAGACAGACTTCAACACCGAATGGATATAAGATGGTGTGTTTTCATCTTCTGTCATCTTACCCACAAGATCCTCTAATAGATGAGTGATCTTCTTAGGATCCATATCACATAGATCCTCTCTTGATATCCCTGTGACATTCTCAAATTTTCTGATTCTCCTGATATTGACCCTTGTAGTGGTTTCGGATCTTCTTTTCTTTGTGACCATATAATCAAAATATTCTTGATCATTTTCTTCCATTTTAATTATCACCAAAATAGTATGTCATTACTGGCATATTAAGGTGAGCCTTGTTATTAACCTTAATAATATAACGAACACCTTCAGGCCCGCCATGTTCTTTTCCACACTTATCTTTCTTAATTTTCAGTACTTCACTAAGTTCCTCCCAGATATGATGGATTTTCGTATACAA
>CBDDUX010000069.1:0-37614 GCA_965234725.1 Thermoplasmatota archaeon
CGGTGGGCCAGTGTACCTTACATCGATTCAAAAAGTTAGTGAAGTACTGAATTTTTAGAAAAGAATTTCGGGCCTTTGGATCTTGGGGTTCGAACCTTGGTCCTTGAAACATCACACCGAAAACCATGTTTCAAGGTGCGCACCATTTCTGAACGACTATGGAGGGAAGAAATTGCTGCTGCATCGACCCCTTCAGGCCCGCCACTTTCTTTGATTAAAATCTTTTTTATGTGTTATAATCATTTATTCAAAATAAATTTAATATGATCATAAATTTATCAAAGTGTTAATTCATAAGAATTATCTTATGTTACATTCTGTTATTATATTTTTAATAATAGAGATATATTAACATTCTATTGTAACAAAGATTGATATCCGTCCTAATTCATGTACCCTCATGAGCGAAAACGTGAACATAGAAAGGATATCGATATATCCAGGGGACAACACCCCGGAAAAGAGTAAAAAACTCGCTGATTTCCTTGCAAAGGCAGGCATCAGATACACATACGAAGCCTATTGATCAATTCTCAGATCAATAATAGGAACCGGCCGGGTCCTATTATCAGGAATTCCGACCGGACCTCTCCCAAAGACCAAAATGGCCAATTCTCCCTGCCATGGCCTCGATATTCGATGCAAAGTGAAACGTTGTTCCACTTAGCATCTGGGCCACCTGCAGGGATACATGTTGTTCAGCCTGAACCAGAACAGTGCAGGCACAGACCTTCGAGCTTTCTCTTCCCAATCATATAGGGATGAGAACATGTCAATTGTATCCAAACTTGGGGTCATTTTCTTTTCACCTCCGTTCTTTTTTCAGAAGATGAAGCGATCCCAGCTTGGCAGGGAGCCGTTATCTAAATATACTTCGTATTCCCTTTCAATATTGGGATCAAAGGTCCGTGTCCCTCCCTTCTTTTGTCAGTTCGGCGGGGATATGGACCTCCCCTTCTTCATCTCTATTATTTCTATGGGTGTTTACTATATTAATGGTTGTGAAAAAAAACCGGGTTCCCAACATGTTATATATATAACTTTCTATGATTTCACTTCTTCAATATTCTTTCCCCTGAGTTATCATGTTCCATTTCATCTGTTAGGGTTGTTCCTCTAATTCATCTATGTACCTTTAAATAATCTTCAATTCATTGTATATTGAAGGTAATGCGGATATCAAGAGATGAATTGGTACTTCTAGGCTTGGACAGGTTGATCCTTAGAAGAGATAGAATGAAACCCTATACTAAGGATGACATCTCGAACGCTCTGGACATATCCGAAAAGACCTTGAATGAATATTTAACAAAATTGAAAAAAGCAGGTTTGATAGAGAGGAAACAGAAGAAGTTCATCAAGGATCTTGACACGATAATTAAGATCACACCATTAGGTAAAGAAAGAGTGAAATTGATATGGGAGACAATAGATAGAATGGTACTGACCCCTGAACATCACAATATTCCAACCTGTATCAAGATTAATGTAATCCTGGAAAGGTTCAGAGACCCTCTGGAAATGCTTTTCTTTCTCTCTCTTTATTCTTCCATGAACGATTTCGACCTTATCATGTTCCTGGATGCATTGAAGATATCCAAGACCGATCACAATATTGTAAATATATTCTCTGAAATGGAAATCGATGAAGGTGAGGCAGCAAAGGTACCCTTTATTATCACTTTTTCAAAGAGTTCATTCCATGGAGAATTCGACAGAACAAAACTCGAAGACCCATCCATGGGAAGGGATGTGAATGTTCTTCTGATCATTGCAGAATCACATCAGAAACAGGGAAGGTTGTCAGAAGCTGTCTCTCTATACGATCACATCCTGTCATCCGGCAACAAGATAACCCAGAACCAATGGTTCATCGCAAGGATGGGGTTGGTCCAGACCAAAAGGAAGACGGGGGACTTTCAGACGGCTTTTAAACTATTGGAAGAAACAATGGAGATGACAGCCAACAAGACCTTCCTTGCCTATTCAAGACAGTTGATGGCATTGATGTATTCCATCATGGGCAACTTCGATGATTCCATGAAACTCTATAATTCATCCATAAGGTCCTTCCATTCCTCCGGCCTTCCCCTCATGCTTTCGATTGCCTACAATAACAGAGGAACCCTTCATTACAGGAAAGGCGACTATCTTAATGCGGAGGAAGACTGGAAGAAGGCCAGAAAATATGCGAAAGAGGCAAAGTCAGAATACTGTGAAGCGGCAACAATTACTAATCTGGCCGAACTGAGAGCGAGGGATGGGAATTTTGACATTGCAGTAAAATATCTCCGCAGAGCCTACAACATTAACAGAACAACTGGAGATTTTGAGAATATGGCCGGAGTGGAATTCAACCTTTCATTAATATACGCAATGAAGAAGGACGAAAGTTCTGCCCTTGCATATTACCAAAGATCCATGCAAACTGCATATCCACTCCCCTCTCCACCTGAAAAGGAGGAGTGGAAACGTACGCTCATTAAATACTCAAAGGAATTCAATTGTCCATTGAATGAGAGATCGTTGGAACTCATCCATTCCTCATGTTTCTGAAATCTACATCATAAGTGAAAATATTCCTAATCATAATATTAGGACGGCAATATTTCGAATTATTTTATGATAATTTTAAATATTTAATTGTTAATAAATATAAGAGGGAAATGCGGATCTCTAGAGAAGAGTTGGTCCTATTTGGATTGGATAAACTGATCAATCACAGAGGAAATAGAGACCCCTATACCAGGGAGGACCTGGCAAATTCACTTGACATTTCTGAAAAGACACTGAATGAATATTTGACCAAAATCTCTAATGCTGACCTGATAGAAAGACATCAGAGAAAATTCATCAAGGAATTGGATGTAATATTCAAGATAACTGAAGAAGGGAAAAAAAGAGTGGAAATGATACGGGAATCCATAGATAGGATGGTCCTCACACCCGAGCATCACAATATCCCCTCATGTATCCTGGTTAGAACCATTCTCGAAAGGTTCCAGGACCCGTTGGAGATGTTGTTCTTCCTTTCCCTGTATGCATCGAAGAAGGATTTCGATCTTATCATGTTCCTTGACACTCTGAAGATATCACGGGCGGATTCCAATATCGTGAACATATTTTCAGATATGGAACTGGATGAGGGGGAAGCATCCAGGATACCATTCATTATCACATTTTCCAAGACCTCGTTCCATGGTGATTTCGAAAAAGAGATCCTGAAAAGGGATGGATGGTCGGAAAGGGATGTGAGTGCTCTTCTTATTATAGCGGAATCAGAACAGAAGCAAGGTAAGTTGAACGATGCACTCACACTCTATAATTACATACTTTCTGGAAAGATCAAGATCACACAGAACCAGTGGTTCATAGCAAGGATGGGATTGGTCCATACTTACAGGAAGATGGGAGATTTTGAAAAAGCATTGGGGATACTTGATGAAACGGAGACGAATACGGACAACAAGACTTTCCTGGCTTTCTCAAAACAGGTAAGAGCTCTAATCCTGATGTTGCAAGGCGAATATGATGAAGCCATGAGGCTCTTCAATTTCGCCATCAGGTCATTCAAGACATTCGGACTTCCCCTGATGCTTGCAATATGTTACAACAATAGAGGTACATTGTACTATAGGATGGATGATTTTGAAAATGCGGGTGAAGATTGGAAAAAAGGAAGAAGATGTGCCACAGAGGCAAAATCCGAATACTGTGAAGGGGCGATCATAGGTAACCTGGCGGATATATATGCAAGACAGGGGAAATTCGATCTCGCTTTGAAATATCTCAAGAGAGGGGAGAAGATATCCGAAAAGATAAGTGATCTGGAAATGCTCAGCACCCATTATTTCAATTTCTCATTAGTGTATTTGATGATGAAGGAACTGAAAAAAGCTTTGGACCTATACAAAAGATCCCTTGAGATCGCTTATCCACTTCCGTCACCATTAGAAAAGGAGGAAAGAAAGAGGTTTATCATTGAATGTGGATTGAAAAATGGATTTGACGCAATAGAAAATATGATATAATTGTATTACTAATACTCTACTAGATTGATATTGTTCAATCTAGTTCTCATAGGAGATGTACATATGGTAGTGAAGAGAGCGATAATAATTAGGACTAATAATTGCGGCAATGAAGGTATCCAACAAGGACAGCTTGCGAAAATTGGAAGTGTTCTTTCCGAACCTCCTGATGGATTGGAGAAACATGGTTGGGAACTTGAGATGTTAGATGGGGATGGTGCAACAAAAGCTATTTTTCTAGAGAAATTAGATTGGGCGTTAGAGATCCTTCCTGAGGTTCAGCATGTTTTCATATATATTTGTGACACTGGACAATTGTACCAAGGAAAGAACCAATTAACATTCCCAGATGGTAATTATCCATACGATGGAGCAGGATCTCTTGATGAAAGATTGTTTAATTTTACTAACCAGAAAGGCGGCCTTTGTGGAAAGATCACTATTGTTGTTGGTGGATGGGAATCAAATTTCGCAACAGAAAATTTTGCACAACTTTCGCCTTTACCCCCCGATGACCATGTTTACTCCTCAAGATCCCATGGTGAAAATGTTCAAGAAAACATGCTTTATGGGGATGCACTTGAAAATCCAAATAATAATGATTTCCTTTCTGCCATTTACGAGGTTAGATTAGCACTTCAAGGCACTCAAACTGTGGTAATAAAGATTAATGGAACCTATTTATAAAGGAAAAAATTGAAATTTGAATTAATATTCATATTTACTATTTTTTCATAGCTCCAATTTCAATTAGATAATTATAATCTATTTGATGTTCATCAGTTTTTATTTCAATGTTATTACACCTAACAGAAGTAGATCTTGGTGATGGTCTTAACAATTTCGTTATATCATTTCTTAATGGACTTTTTTGACCTTTAATTAACACATCAGAGAATTTTAGAAAATTATTGTTGTTTTCTCTCATTTTCTCCACAATCATATTGTTTAGTTCTTCGTTATCATTCATCCAATGCCTCCTTCAATTAAAATTCGAATAGGTATTGGTTTATTAATATTTAATCTCTTTTCAATTTGGTATTTCTTTTTTGATATACTTGTATTAAAAGGACATATGAGAAATATTGACGACTTTTCCCAAATTAATTTACTGAAAATGATTATCACTTAAACCATTGATTGATGATTTGGATAATTGTTGGAAATTCAGGAAGGTAAATTCTCATTAAGATCGATCCACTCAAACAGATTATCATAAAATAAGAAACCTTTTATCATTACGGGTCTCTATTGTACCCTATTGGGTGATATGCTTTGATCAGGACCTTTGCAGCTCTCATGCTGTGTTTGATTATTCTTCAGATCGATCCTTTCCATGTTCCGGCAGAGGACATGGAGGACCTATCGGGAGATATGATCGGGATAGACCCGATCTATGAAAGGAGAACTCTTACCGCAGGACTCATGGGAACCAGATCGCTCATTGAGAACATGGGGCAGATCGATGACGATGATGTCAAGTTCTATTATCCGGGAGATCCCCAGGTCCTCATTCGTTCAGATGGTATTCACGTCAGTTCGGTTACTGAAAATGGAATGATAGGGTATTCAATGGAACTGGAGGGGGGGAATTCAGGTGGAAGGATACTGACAGGAGATGAAGGTACAACTTTCAATTTTATCATGGGAAGCGACCCATCAGAATGGGTCCTCGGGGCAAGGTCATTCAATGAGATAACAGTAGAACAGCTCCGCCCTGGAATGGACCTCAGGGTCCTTGTATCCGAAGAAGGTCCGAAATGGGAGATAGAACTTGAAAAAGGGGCTTTGATAGATGATCTCACTCTTGTATATTCGGGGGATTTCCAAAGTTCATGGGTGAAGGACCGGACCATCATGATCGAAAAGGGAACCACCTCACTTAGGGACGGGCCAGTAATCATATTTCAGAACGGATCCCCCATAGACTGCGAGTTGTCCATGAAAGATGGTCATCTGAGGTTCAATGTTCCCGATTATGATCCTAAAATGCCCATGATAATCGACCCTCTAATGTCCTCATCGACCCTGATAGGAGGCAATCAGTGGGATATCAGGGCCAAGGTCAAAGCACATCCTACCGGTGACATAATAGTTGCAGGTTCCGTCGAATCCACAAATATGAAAACCCATAGCACAGCATATGACAGGTCTCAGAACGGAGAGGATGATCTGTTCGTTTGCAGACTATCGGCCGATCTTTCAATGATGAGATACGGAACCTACATCGGGGGAACGAAAAGTGACGTGGTCCATGACCTCACGATCGACGATGACGGATATGTCTATCTGGTTGGCCAGACTTCTTCAACTGACTTCCCAAGGACGACCGGAGCTCTCATTAATTCATTTCAGGGCGGGGGTTCCGATGGTTTCATCGTAAAGGTCTCCCCCGACCTGGGATCGCTCAACTTCTCCACATATTTCGGAGGATCTGGCAAGGATTGGGCAAGCGGCATAGAAGTAGATAGTACGGGTATCCCATTTGTATGCGGGTCATCCCAATCCACGGACCTTCCCTCCACATCAGGTTGCTATCAGTCTGAGATGACAGGGATCAGAAATGGATTCGTTGCCAAGGTCCATTCCAATGGTAAAGGACTCCATTATCTGACTTACCTCGGGGGGAGTGGATTCGGGGACGATATCGGGGATATCCAGATCGATTCCGGTGGAAAAGCACTTGTTGTCGGATATTCCAGGTCCAGTGATTTTCCAACCACTTCCGGAGTATTCAAGACCGGAAGTGGCAACTATATGGGATTCGTCTCAAGATTATCCATAGATGGATCGGACCTTGATATGTCCACATTCCTTGCATATGGAACCAGAATAAATGGAACTGCCATAGATGATCAGGGGAATATTTTCCTGACCGGAAGAACAGAGACCATCAGTGGTGAATTCCCCGTATCCAGCGATGCCTTTGACAAGGACCTCTCCGGTGATGTGGACGGCTTCATCACCAAGATGGACAGCTTAGGTGAGAATGTCTTGAAATCCACATATATTGGAGCAAATGAACTATATGGTCAACCACCGGATGTTCAGACAGACTATATCGAGTCCTGTACTGATATCACACTTGATGATGAGGGAAACGTTCTGGTCACCGGCATGACGGATTCCATCAACTTTCCTTTGACCCTGGATGCTTTTGATAAGACCCGGAATAACCTTGATGCTTACCTTCTGTATATTGACCCTGACCTTACAACACTACTTTTCTCAACCTTTATCGGAGGATATGATGAGGATAAAGGTTTCGGGGTTGCAGTGGACAATGATGGCTACATGTATGTCTCCGGGCACACCTATTCGGATCAGACGAACCATGATTTTCCTACAACGGTAGGGGCATTCCAGGAGGTACATGCTTCTCAATATGACTGGTTCTGCATGAGGTTCAAGATGGATTCATTCTTACCAGGTCCCCCTGAGAATCTGACATCTGTTGCGAACAGCACCAGTGTCCATCTCAATTGGGAACCGCCTCTATTCGATGGAAATGAAGAGATTATCGACTATCACATCTACTGGGGTCTGTCTCCGGTTACACCAAATTTCCTGACCAAGACAAGCGATCTGATGTTTGATCATGATGGTCTCACAAAAGGCAAGACCTATTATTACGAGGTGAAGGCAAACAATTCAGTAGGGAAAGGTATCGGAGCGAAGACGTCAGCAACACCACTTTCGGCTCCGATCTCCCCAAGGATCAACAAGGTTTCACCCGGGGATTCCCATGTGAACATCTCCTGGTCCCCTCCATGGGACATGGGTGGAACACCTGAGGTCACATACGAAATGCTATATGGAGAGGATCCGAACGACCTTGAAAACCATGTTATTGATATCCTAAAAACCTATCACTATGTTTCAGGACTTATCAATGGAAATACCTACTATTTTCAGATCTTCGCCAGGAATATAATAGGTATCAGTGAAGGATCGGATGTTATAAACGCAACACCTCTGGGATTACCAAGTACGCCGTTGAACTTCATAACAACAGCAATGGATAAAAGCGTCCTCCTTGAATGGGAGGAACCACTAGACCTCGGAGGCTCTCCAAATGTTACTTACAACATCTACAGATTTTCTGATGAGACCTTTTCATGGTCGATCCAATCCGGATGGAATGACACGTCCTTCAGGATCACAGGACTACTGAACGGCAAGAGTTACACATATTATATTACGGCCAAGAACCCACTGGGAGAAAGTGAGAGAACCGACCTCAGGACAGTGATCCCGCTTGGACCTATTTCTGAACCTTTCCATTTGAAGGGAGAGGAATACGGAACATGGGTAAGCCTTTCCTGGACCAGACCCAATTCCACTGGTGGGAAGGAGAATATAACATATTCTGTCCTCATGGGAGATGACCCTTATGAAATCGAACCGATCGTCAATGGTATCACTTCCACGAATCAGACAGTACTGGATCTGGTCCCGGGAAGGACCTATTACTTCTCGGTCAAAGCATTCAATGGGATATTCACCAGCTCCGGATCCAATATCATTTCATTAAGACCCCTGGAACTACCTACTAAACCATTGGACTTGGAATTTGAAAGAGGGGACTCCTTCATCAACCTTACTTGGAAGGAGCCTGAATACCTTGGTGGAGACACCTCTGTCCGTTATTCCATCCATATGGGAGACTCGATAACTGAACTCCTGTCTGCAGGGAGATCGAACATACCTCAATTCAATCTCACAGGCCTCGAGAACGGCAGGAACTATTTCGTGTCCGTTAGGGCAGGCAATTCGAAGGGGGAGGGTCCTTTCTCGAATATCATAAACTCCACTCCGATGAAGATCCCATCTGAACCAAGGAACTTTATCTATAAGGACGATGACAGGAAACTGGAGATCTCCTGGGATTCACCCTTCGACCATGGAGGATCCGAATGGGTGGTTTACAACCTCTATTTAGGAGACGATCAGGATGAAATGATCTTGATCGCAGCGGATCTGACAACAAGGGAATATACTCTTGAAGGACTGGTCAACGGAAGGTTGTATTACATTGGTATAACGGCTGTCAACCCAATGGGTGAATCTGAGATGGCCGGTCCTTACGAGGCGGTTCCCATGACCACTCCTGGATCCCCTCGAATAACCAATATCACTGTCACAAACGAGGGGCTCATGATCAACTGGGAAGCCCCTATGGACAATGGCGGATCCGGTGTCTGGTATTACCACATCAAAAGGACAGATGATTCCGGGAAGACCTCTACTTTCAGTATTGGAGGCCATGTACTTCAATACCTTGACATCGAGGTATTAAAAGGAAAGGAATATAGCTATACCATAACCGCAGAGACATCATATGGTAAAGGAGAACCCAGTGATCCTATGGAGGCATTATATCCGGAGGATGAAGTGGAGGAAGGATTCTCTGTGGAACCAATGATGATGATAGCTGCTGCAGCTGCCGTTCTTATCATCTTGATCCTTCTTGGTATCTTCGCCTTTACAAGGTCTAGAAAAAGGAGAAGGGAAAGAAAAATGTGGGAAGAATGAATAAGCCTGGCCTATCAATAAAATCGTGAAATGGATGAATAATTGGCATATCTTCCCATTATCGGTTTTAGATATATTGTAAAAGATTAGAAATATATACAAACCCTTACATTTTATCTCCATTTAAGGTTTGATATGATAACCTCCTCTTGAAAGGATTAAATACAATGATTTCATAGGGGTGTTTCGACGGAGTGACACCAAATTTTTTGAATAGAATTATTCAATCCTCTCTTCCTAATCCCACTCCGTCCTGGTTGAAGGGGTTTCTCGTCCGCGAGTTCAACGCCCCTCAACCACTCTTCATTCCTTATCTATTATAGCCTGGTACCTTCCGGAGCTTCCATTATAGTGCCTGATCCCATCTTCAAGCGAGTTTCATCCCTTGCCCTGCGAATTATCGAATATGCCGATTCCAGCAGTTCACTCTCGGACCTTGAGACCCTAGCGATACCTTCCTTCACAGCCTGAGATCCAACTGCTGCTGCTTCTCTCGGGAAAACCTCCCATTCTTCCATGTTGGGAATTATGTAATCCGGTGTGAGGCCCTTGTCCTCTGCCACCTTTGCAAGTTCCCTGGCTGCAGCAATGCACATGGAATCGGTGATAGTCCTTGCCCGAACATCCAGAGCACCCCGGAATATTCCGGGGAATCCGAGAGAGTTGTTGATCTGATTGGGGAAATCCGACCTTCCGGTTGCAACTATGTACGCACCTGCTTCCTTGGCATCCCAGGGCCAGATCTCAGGTTCGGGGTTAGCAGCAGCGAACACTATGGCTTTATCGGCCATGTCCCTGATCATTTCCTTTGTTATGGTCCCGGGAATAGGTCTGGAGGCTCCAAGGATCGCATCTGATCCTTTGGTACATGATTCCAAGGTACATTCCCGCGAAGCTCCGGAATACCCGATACAAGCTCTGTATTTTTCCGGATTCTTGTTCTTCAATCCCTCAAGGTCCTCTCTTTCCTCGCTCAGGACACCTTTGGAATCGCACATGATGATGTTTTTTGGCCTGACCCCTATCTGAGTGAGGATGTCAGCTATCCTGAGATTAGCAGCCCCTGCACCTATCATGGTGACCTGCATATCATCCGGGCTCTTTCCAACGAGTTTGGCAGCATTGATGAAACCTGCGACCTCCACGGTGGCAGTTCCCTGTTGATCATCATGCCAAACAGGAATGTTCATCTCCTTTCTGAGTCTGTCAAGGATCACGAAACATTCAGGTGTCCTTATATCCTCCAGGTTCACGCCACCTAGAGAAGGTTCAAGGGCCTTCACAGTGCGGATCATCTCCTCCACATCTGTAGTTGAAAGACAGAGGGGAAAAGCATCCACGCCTCCCAGGTATTTGAAGAGAAGTGCTTTCCCCTCCATCACGGGCATGGCCGCTTCTGGGCCGATATCTCCAAGCCCAAGGACCCTTGTCCCATCAGATATCACAGCTATCGTATTGCCCCTGTTCGTATAGTCCCATACCTTGCTAGTATCGTCATGGATCTCCCTGCAAGGTTGGGCAACCCCCGGAGTATACCAGATGGCAAAATCTTTGAAATCCCTTACAGGTGCCTTGAGGGATACCTCTATCTTACCCCTGTAGAATTGATGCATCACCGGAGCTATCTTACCAGGAAGCCTGGCCTTTTCTATCCTTTCATCATCTGTCATTGGGTATTCCTCCTTGGTTTTGGGACTGTAACCGTTCCATCGGGAATTATCAGAACGGAAGGATGTCCCCCGATCCTTCTCTTTGCCTCTGATAGGGCCTTTATTGGGTCATCGAATCCTTCCATGAATCCTTTGGTTACCATCTCAGGGGAAAGTCCTGAAACGAGAAATATCTTCGAGACCTTTGCAAGCTGGACCATTTTCGCCGCCTTGTGATATCCGAGCCGGTATCCGGAATGGATCTCTGCAAGGACCTGTTCCATCTCACCAAATCTGGATAAAAGGTCCCAGAAGGCGGAGCTTCCAATACCTTCCTCGCAGAAGGCTGCCAATATCATTATTCCTCCTTCCTTAAGGGCCAGTTTTCCGTTCTCTATCGCCTTTTGTGCTTGATAGAGGGTCCTGTCCATGGGAGATCTTGCAATTGAGAGAACAATGTCATAAAGATGTGGGATCTCTATCGTATAGAGTTCACTTGAAAGCTTGACTGCATCAGAAAAGGTTCGTTTCAGATCACCGATGAACACGTCTGTCAGGACCTTACCCGGACCCTGCACCATTTGGATGGAGACATGCTTCCTTCCTTTCATGAACAAGTCAGCAGCTTCTTCCATGTCCTCATGGACAGGATTGCCTTCAAGGGAAAGGGCCTTTGAACCGCCGTCCAATGCAAAGGAATGGTTGTGCTCCACGCTCCCGTGGGCGGAAAGACCCGGGAAAATTGATTTCCTGCCCCCTGTGAAACCAGCAAAGTAATGGGGTTCAACCGAGTTTATCAGTATCAGATTATCGTGTTCATCCAGGGATCCCTGGATCAATACCTGAGTACCCCTGGAAGTAGTCCCATAAGATCTATGTGCATCCTCATCCGAGCAGTTATGGACAAGGACCCGGCCCTTCAGGACCTCATATCTGCCCCCCAGAAGATGCTTAAGTTCTTGATCACTGGAATGGCGATGAGTGCCTGTTGCGATGTATACCCTGGATAATCGCTTTTCAATACCTGGGATGGAATCGAGGAGTTCAGTAATGACAAGGTGGGATGGTGTGGGTCTATCGCTGTCATTGATCACGATACCGATCCGTTCCCCATCAAAGGAGGAACTGCCCCCCTGATCCATGAACCTCTCGATCTGTGATCTTATGATCTTTTCCGGATCCGGATCTGCCTCTTCGGAATTTTTAAAAAGAATATCTGCCCCCATGAAACTTGAAGGGTCAAACCCTTTCCCGTTATATTCCAGAAGATCGGTCACGGAAGCACCGACCTGACAACTGTAAATGATTATTAATAATTTTAAAAAAAACCCTCATACCTATAAAGGTCACAAAAAAGGATGAAAATGCTAAGCGGGTTTTTTCGTAAGTCACTCTCGTCAATCACATAAGCGACGTGACTTCGAAATCATTGCAGAAAACAGCCTTCGGCTTCGGTTTTCTGCTGACCTTGCCATCGATGATGTCAAGACCCGAGCAAAACAGATCGTCAATTGAAGACACTGCTTTGCGGGTGTATGAAAAAGGATTACAACCCGCTTTCATGAATTTTCATACAAATAGCCCCGACCCGAAGGCCGGGGCACATGTCTCCTTCAGCTCACCAAGGTTTTACTGATCTATATGACCCTCAGGAGCTGGAGGGAGTGCTTCTGCATCATTTTCTGGCCCGGAAGAACCTGGAAGAGCTGGTCCAGATGTAGCGGCAATATTCCCCGCAAAAGTCGGAGCAAGGTCCACTATCTTCTGGAGCAATGTCTTGGGTTTGCGGCCCATCCTCTTACCATGAAGGTCCTCACGCCACTGATGCATGTTCTTCTCGATACGAATATTGAGGATGAACAATGCGATTATCACAATGGCAGATACAAGGGCCACAGCTATGAAGATCAGGGCCCAGGAATCCATCAAAGCAGTATTGTCGGTCATCTCAGGATGGCTGTCCCCATCGAAGATATCGGTATTTGCCTCAACCTCCTCTGCATTGGAGAAACCGTCCTCATCGAAGTCCATGGTCCCATCAAGTGGATTGAAAGGATCAAGCTGGAGGATCAATTCCATTTCATTGGTTATACCATCAAGGTCAGAATCCTCGTTCATCACCTCAAAAGGCTTGAAAACCACCTTGGAATAGGATTTCCCATCATAGGCACGGATCGACAGATTGTGATTTTCATTGGTCAGTGTCCTGGTATTGATAACAGCCTTCCAGGTTTCTCCAGTCACTGCTGCTTTCCTCCAGAGACCACCATCAATACGGTATTCAACGAAATCCACAAATCCAGAATCATCGGATACCGTACCTTCGACCTCCACACGGTCCTTCAGTTCACCTGTCATGAGACTGGTGATCTGAACAAGGGGCGGAGGTGTCAGTGAACCGGATCCGATAACACTCTCGATGGTTATAGTGAACTCAAGGACCTCGGAATAGTCCCTCCCGTCATAGGCACGGACGAACACATCATAATCACCCCTGCTCATATCTCGGATATCAAGCAGATACTGCCAGACATAGGCACCTTCCGCGACTTCCCAGTCATCCTCGTAGAGGAAACCATCCTTCTCAACGATACCGACCTCAACCCATCTGAGGGATTTCTCAATATCATTGGCAGAACCTCGTATATAGAACATATCATCGATGATACGCCCGTCGAACAGATTGTTCACAACAACTTTGGGAGCATCATTGATGGAACGGATACCAACTGTGAATGTGGAGTAAGATGTGTCCATCCCATCGGTTGCAGCAATCGTTACTGTAACTACACCATTGAAGTCCATATCAGGGTTCACATGGAGGTAGTTTCCATTATCAAGATACACCTTCACTTTTGATGAGGAGGGCATGAATGAAACGGATAGGTCCTCGGACCCGCTATCGGTGTCCAGGAGATATTCTTCTATGAAATCGACATTTCCAGTGTATGTCGAATCCTCATCAAGGACGATATCCGGTATCAGGGATATACCCGGAGCATCGTTCACTGGTGATATCATGATGGGTATCGTATGGTAGGTCTGACCATAGAGATCATAGGGATCGTCAGAGGTGAATACTCGTAGGTAGTACATTCCTTCATTGTAGTTATAATCGGAGTTTGACCCGACAACAATGATGAAATTATCGGGATCGTCCGTATATTCCGGAGGAAGGACCGTCAATGTGATGTCTCCTGCTGCACGATAGATCTTGAATCCCTCATCATTGGAAATGTCCAGATAAGCCTCTTTCATATCCTTATCAAGTAGCTGGAAACTGAGGTGAATGTCCTGATCCTCGATATCCGAGAAGTAGGGTTCACCGTCACCGGAGATAAGCATTGAGATCTTTCCGGTTGCAATGGCCCTTCCAGTAGGAGCGGAATACTCTATCAGGATCGGATCTATACCTTCATCACCCGAGATCACAGGAAGGTCCATAGTGGCAAATGGAAGATCGTTTACGGGTAGGACAGTGATAAAGAAGGGGTCAGAAAATACATCTTTTCCTCCATTGTCCCTTGCTCCGATAACAACCTTGACATCACCGTTCCAGTTCTGGTCCTTGCTTGTGTCTATACCTAGATATACCGGCCCGCCAGGTACCTCAGCTTCGGTGATGAACAGGTCCAGATGTTTTGATTGGGAATTGGTCTTCACCCAGTAATCGAGGGTTGCCGGTTCCTGATCAACATCATCGAAGTATTGGGATATCTCGACCCAGTTCCTGTTCACAATACCCTCCGGTACCGATGGAACTATTATTTCCGTCACCGACGGTCCGTAGTTTGGCCTATCGCCGAGGAGCCTGAGGTTGTCTAACTTAATGATCCCATCCGTATTGGATGTTACATTTATGCGTATTAGGGACCATCCGTCCTCATTGGTTGAGACAACTGAATTAAGTTCATTCAGGATAGAACCAGTGGTGGGGTTGAAGTTGACTCTGGCAGTGTAGTCATAGTTGACCTTGATATTGCTGACAACTATCTTTCCAGCACTTGCAGCCATGAACTCTATAGGGACGTATGTGAACTCGTTACCAAAGAGGTCGACCTCGTCCGGAAGATGGTTCCTAAGATAGGTGTTTATTGCATTTGTATAAGCGGGTGTTCCACCAATACTCTTCTTTCCAACAAGAGCACCGCTCTGGGAATATTCAGCGTTATCGTCAGCTCCTACATCAATGGAGAGGCCTGTGGATTCAAGGTCATAACCAATCACAAGTTTCGGCCAGTATTGTGCATAAGAGGTCGAAGAATAGAGAGGATTATAATTATAACCTGAATACGAAAAATAAAAACAATTCTTTGACCATGCTTGTGAAGAGATCATATCATCGTTGTAATAAGTATAAGCTTCCTCGAAATGTGGTTCGTCTGAAAACTCTGTCTTGTATCTTGATAGCATTATACCATTATTATCCAGAGAACCTGTCACCCATTCCTCATAAAGATCTTTTAGATCATATGAAACATCATAAAGATCCTCATATGAAGTTGAATAAAACTGTTCATCCATGTGGTATGTGTCCTCTGGCTCAGTTCTATTTCCTGGAAGGTAATCATCATGCCAATCGTAGAAATGATCCATGTACTGATCTAATAGGGTGTTATCATAATCATAGTTAGTTGACTGATAACTATATTCGGTTGGATGATCATCCAATACTGCAAAAGCACCCCAATCTTGATCTATGGAAAAATAGTTGGATGGAGGATTGCTTTCCCATTCGAATCCGTATGAACTGGAATAATGATACCTTCTCACAGGATAATTGAGTTCATATTGTAAGATGGTTGCTCCAGGTGGAACTTCAAAATCCGGATGATCGAGTTTCCATGCAAGGTAACCTCTGTTTACTGTATATGCAATATATCTATCATATGATGTTGATTTGTAAGGATAACCGACATAAACATTATTCATGAAATTTGAACTAGTATACTCCATATATGATTTCGGATAATAATAACCGTACCCATACCAGTCATCAGTCCCAGTATAATAATCGTAGTTATACATGAGGCTATAGGCCCTTGCAACTTCTATGGTGTTATCAGCGGTGAACATGGATTCCTGGTATGTTGGAAGAAGAGGATGTGCGATATCAAACTCGACGTTGTTAACGATAGCTCTGCTAGGGAGCTTGATAAAGGTGTCTACTCCATCTGGTGGAGGAAATACCTCAAGGGTGGTCCCTTGTTTCATCCTGTTGTCGAACATGATGGACTGATTTCCCCATTGACCGACACCGGGTCCGGAGAACCTGTACTCGTCCCTTCCGTTGTTACCAAGGTCTATGGCAACGTTCGAAGGGTAGACACCGTTCAAAGGTTCTACGGTCACATCGAATTTAAGACCGTCATACGTCGCATTGTTGTACACGAATATGTTGGCCTCGTTGTTGTATTTTTTTGTACCATGGCTGGTGATTTCCAGGGATGGATCGGTAATGTTAAAGTAACTCTCCATATCCCCAATTGTGAACTCCTCAGAATCGATGATCTTGTTCTGGAGGGAAATCACACCATTGAAAAGAGCCGTTCCGGCCAGTAGAATGACCAGACCAATTATCAGGAACCTCTTCATTTTTGTCACCTTGATCATGTTGAGAGCAGGTCAATTTCTTTAAATCCAACTGTTAACATTCAAAAAGGATTTAAAAAGATTTATATGTCTGTTTCCATGCTATAAAAAGGTTCCTAAAAAGAATGGAAATAAACTTCATATCTCATGTACCTTCTGGTCTTAACAATATGATGGGACCCATATGCCGAGGATCTTCACAAGCGAGCGTTCGGATAGATAGAGAAGCCCCGGCCAGAAGGCCGGGGCTTATTTTCCCTTCATTTCACTGAGGTTTTTACTGATCTATATGACCCTCAGGAGCTGGAGGGAGTGCTTCTGCATCATTTTCTGGCCCGGAAGAACCTGGAAGAGCTGGTCCAGATGTAGCGGCAATATTCCCCGCAAAAGTCGGAGCAAGGTCCACTATCTTCTGGAGCAATGTCTTGGGTTTGCGGCCCATCCTCTTACCATGAAGGTCCTCACGCCACTGATGCATGTTCTTCTCGATACGAATATTGAGGATGAACAATGCGATTATCACAATGGCAGATACAAGGGCCACAGCTATGAAGATCAGGGCCCAGGAATCCATCAAAGCAGTATTGTCGGTCATCTCAGGATGGCTGTCCCCATCGAAGATATCGGTATTTGCCTCAACCTCCTCTGCATTGGAGAAACCGTCCTCATCGAAGTCCATGGTCCCATCAAGTGGATTGAAAGGATCAAGCTGGAGGATCAATTCCATTTCATTGGTTATACCATCAAGGTCAGAATCCTCGTTCATCACCTCAAAAGGCTTGAAAACCACCTTGGAATAGGATTTCCCATCATAGGCACGGATCGACAGATTGTGATTTTCATTGGTCAGTGTCCTGGTATTGATAACAGCCTTCCAGGTTTCTCCAGTCACTGCTGCTTTCCTCCAGAGACCACCATCAATACGGTATTCAACGAAATCCACAAATCCAGAATCATCGGATACCGTACCTTCGACCTCCACACGGTCCTTCAGTTCACCTGTCATGAGACTGGTGATCTGAACAAGGGGCGGAGGTGTCAGTGAACCGGATCCGATAACACTCTCGATGGTTATAGTGAACTCAAGGACCTCGGAATAGTCCCTCCCGTCATAGGCACGGACGAACACATCATAATCACCCCTGCTCATATCTCGGATATCAAGCAGATACTGCCAGACATAGGCACCTTCCGCGACTTCCCAGTCATCCTCGTAGAGGAAACCATCCTTCTCAACGATACCGACCTCAACCCATCTGAGGGATTTCTCAATATCATTGGCAGAACCTCGTATATAGAACATATCATCGATGATACGCCCGTCGAACAGATTGTTCACAACAACTTTGGGAGCATCATTGATGGAACGGATACCAACTGTGAATGTGGAGTAAGATGTGTCCATCCCATCACTGGCCTCAATTGAAACCGATACAATTCCATTATAGTCCATATCAGGGTCCACATGGAGATAGTTACCGTTGTCAAGATAGACATTCACCCTGGATGAAGATGGCGTGAATGACACAGATAGGTCCTCTGTTCCGCCGTCTGCATCTGAAATGTACTCGGAGATGAAATCCACATTGCCAGTGTACTTAGAGTCCTCATCAAGGATGATATCTGGTATCATGGAGATCCCCGGAGGATCGTTCACAGGTGATATCATGATGGGTATCGTATGGGAGGTCTGTCCGTAAAGATCGTAGGGATCGTCCGATGTGAATATCTGGAGATAATACATACTCTTTTCATAGTTATAATCAGGAGTTGATCCGATCACAAGGATGAAATTATCGGGATCGTCCGTATACTCTGGGGGAAGGACCGTCATGGTGATCTCCCCTCCTGTACGATATATTTTGAATCCCTCATCATTGGAAATGTCGAGATAGGTCTCGTTCATATCCTTGTCAAGCAGCTTGAAACTGAGATGGATGTCCTGACCTTCCACATCGGAGAAGTATGGTTCACCGTCTCCCGAGATCAACATGGATATCTTTCCGGTTGCAATAGCTCTTCCTGTAGGAGCAGAATACTCAATGAGTATGGGATCGATCCCCTCTTCACCCGAGATCTCAGGAAGTTCCATAGTAGCATATGGAAGATCGTTCACTGGCTCGATCGTGATGGTGAAGGGGTCAGTAAGTACATCCTTTCCTCCATCATCTCTGGCGCCTAGAACCACCTTCACATCACCATTCCAGTTCTCATCCTTGCTTGTGTCTATACCAAGGTAGACCGGTCCTCCGGGAGTGGCCGACTCGGTGATAAAGAGGTCAACATGGTTCTTCTGTGAGTTGGTCTTGACCCAGTAATCGAGAGTTGCGGGATCCTGATCAACATCATCAAAGAATTGTGATATCTCGATCCAGGTAGGTGTTGAAGTCCCCTCCTTAACGGGGGGAAGGCTGATCTCGCTGACAGAGGGTGGGTAGTTGGGTTTGGTTCCAAGGAGGTCGAGGTTATCCAACTGGATGATGCCGTCAGTATTGGATGTTATGTTGATCGGAATGAGGGACATTCCGTCCTCATTGGTAGAGACAACGGAGTTAAGCTCATCGAGGATGGAACCGGTGGTTGGGTTGAAGTTCACCCTTGCAGTGTAGTCGTAGTTGATCCTGAGGTTGTCAATTACGATCTTTCCGGCACTGTCGGCCGACAATTTGATCGGAACATAGGTGAACTCGTTGCCGTATAGATCGACCTCGTCGGGAAGATGGCTCGCAAGATAGGTGTTCATTGCATTCGCATATGCCGGGGTTCCGCCTATACTTTGCCTCCCCACAAAAGCTCCGGTATGAGAATATTCGATATTATCGTCGGCTCCGATATCGATTGCAAGTCCTGTGGATTCCAGGTCGTATCCAACCCTCAGTTTCGGATAGTACTGCTGGTATGAGGAAGAGGCAGTGTACAATGGGTTGTAGGTATAACCACAGTAGGTGAAGTAGAAACAGTTCTTCGACCATGGTTGTGAAGAGACCATATTATCGTTGTAATAAGTGTACTCATGTTCGAAATGGGGTTCATCCGAGTAATCGGTCTTATACATCGTCAGCATGATACCGTTATTGTCCAGAGCTCCGGTGACCCACTCCTGATATAGATCGCTCAGATCATATGACACATCGTAAAGGTCCTGATAGGAGGTGGTATAGAAATGATCCTCCATTTCATAGGTATCCACGGGTGTTGTCCTGTTACTGGGAAGATAATCATTATACCAGTCCGGGAAATAGTCCGGCCATGGATTCATATAAAGGTAGTCGTAAGAATATTGGTCATATACATTGGAGAATTCATCAGGATGTTCGCTTGTGACCGCAAACGCTCCATAGTCCTTTGCCGCCGAGAAATATCTGGATGGCGGTTTGGCTATCCAATCGAACCCGTAGGAACTGCTGTAATGATACCTCCTAATGGGATAGTTAAGCTCATATTCAAGGATCTGGGCCCCCGGTGGAACTGCAAAATCGGGATGATCGAGATCCCATGCGAGGTATCCCCTGTTCAGATATGAGATATATCTTTCGTATGAAGTTGATTTGTATGGGTAACCGGTGTATACGTTGTTCATAAAATATGAACTCGTATAATCCATGTACTCCTTTGGATAATAGTACCCATATCCATACCAGCTGTCGGAGCTGGTGTAGTAGTCGTAATCGTAATTGTAAGCATAAGCCCTTGCAACCTCTATTGTATTGTCAGAGTTGAACATAGATTCCTGAAAGGTTGGAAAAAGAGAATGTTCGGCATCGAACTCGACATTGCTAACAGTGGCCCTGCTGGGGAGCTTTATGAACGCATTCACCCCGTCTGGTGGTGGAAAGAATTCCTGGGACTTACCTTGCTTCATCCTGTTGTCGAACAGAATGGATTGGTTTCCCCATTGACCGACACCGGGTCCGGAGAACCTGTACTCGTCTCTTCCGTTGTTGCCAAGGTCCACAGCAACGTTGGAGGGGTAGTACCCGTTAAGTGGGTCTACGGAGATATCGAACGTTAGCCCGTCATATGTTGCATTGTTGTAAACGAGTATATTCGCCTCATTGTTGTACCTTTTTCCATCCCTGCTATATATCTCAAGGGAAGGATCGGTGACATTGATGAAACTCTCCTCGGTCCCAATGCCGAACTCCTCGGAATCTATGGTCTTGTTCTGGAGGGAGAGTACTCCCTGGATCAATGCCATGCTCACCATCAGAAAAATCGTACCCAATATCAGGAATTTCTTCATGTTATTCCTCCAACGAACCTCTATTTTTAATAGCTGAAACGAAGTCTGAAACCGTTTTCTAAAACCTAATCACTATTTAAATAATTTTTCCTAACGGCTTTTCATTGTATATAAGAGAAGCAGGTAAATATTAAAAATAAAAATCCAGCTGGTATGATCATTCTAAATAATGATGGACCATAGGACGATGGTCATCAGGATGATAATAAGGATTGCGATACCCAATATCCAAAGATAATAGGTCCTTGGCAGTCCCTCTTTGAACCCTTTTGTTCCGAAGATAATCGGTATCGGACCGATGAATATCACACCTCCTCCATCGAAGTTCTTATCCGAAATAGTAGAGGTAGGACCTGGACTTCCTCTTTGATCACTTGAAGGTCCGATCCTGGAAAAGAAAAAGATAAAAAAACCAATGATCAGTAAAAGGACCGATATCAATGGAAGAGGTCCCTGCATCACAAATACCGGGATGATAAGGACCAAATATATCCTGACCTGGCCCAGAACAATTGAAGCAATAATCCCTGAAAGTCCAAGCAAGATCAGGAGAACTCCCAATATCATCAAAGGTCTTTTCTTGGATATCACGTAACCTGATCGTTCAGGCTGTATTCAGGCCTTTGCGTGGAAAGATATATGTCATGATCCCTGATTCGGGGGGTATGGACCATTCAACGGTTACCCTGATTGGGCCTGAGGAATGGGCGGGCTCAATAGGAAAGGAGACCTCCAACACATCATTCAGCATCCGGGCTTTGAAGAAGGATGAGAGGATCGTCTCTGTTCTTTACCCCTCAAAATATCCCGAAAAGATATGGTCCCTGCTTTTCAGCATCTCTTTGACAGACAGAGTCCTCCTTAATGTGGAGAAAATTGACAGGGAATTGGGTGAGACCATCATCGCCCTCGATCTCGCAGGCCCAGAAAAAGGATCCTTTCATCTCTCCGAGAATATGGACCGGTCCAGATTCGAAGCCCTTATCAAGGGAACCATCATAGAAAAATGGGAAGAAATGGACCCGGACCCCAATATCATCAGGGAACAGCTTCTGGAATATGGAAATGAATGGCCGGAGGGACCGGATGCCGTGGTCGTTGACCAGGCTTTCCCTGTCAAAGGAGTTGGCACGGTTGTCCTGGGATTCGTCATTTCTGGAAATATCAGTAAGCATCAGGAGCTTTTTGCCTTTCCCGGTGGGAAACGCACACAGGTCAGATCGATCCAGATCCATGACAAGGACCACTCATTGGCACCAGCAGGGGCCAGGGTCGGCCTTGCTTTGAAGAACATCGATCCAGAGGACCTGCCAAGAGGAAGTCTCCTATCGGTCGAGGGAGGAGGGATAGAGAGAAAAGAGGTCCTTGAACTTGACCTCAGGATCTCAAACTACTGGAAGGAGGGCATAGAGGAAGGATCCCATATGCACTTATGGTCATCCCTTCAATTCGTTCCGGTCACAGTGGAAAAGGTAATCGATGAGATCGGATCGGACCAGGGCAAAAGGATCAAGGTCAGGGTGAGACCTGAAACGGCCGTCTGGACCTCTCCTTTTTCCAGGTTCGGTCTTGTTCATCTGGACAGCAAGTCCTTCAGACTTTTCGCTGCGGGAGAAACTATTTAGCGCTCCCGGGCAATCCGCCACACAAGCAGGGGGATGTGCAAATGGAGATAGGTCTCGTCGGAAAACCCAACGTTGGAAAATCGACCTTTTTCGAAGCCTCGACCCTGGCCGGGGTAGAAATCGCTGACTATCCGTTCACCACCATCAAGGCCAACGTCGGCATGGGATATTTGAGGACACCGGACCCGGGGGGAGACCTCGGTGTCACCCCCCAACCAAAGAACTCAATAGTCCTCGGGGATGTCAGGCTGGTCCCTGTTGAACTCCTTGATGTCGCCGGCCTTGTCCCTGATGCTCATTCAGGTAAAGGACTGGGCAACCAGTTCCTGGATGATCTCAGACAGGCAAAGGCCTTTATCCATGTGGTGGATGTATCGGGTTCCACTGATGCTGAGGGAAATCCGGTCGACATAGGATCCCATGACCCATCCTCCGACATTGGTTTTCTGGAATATGAGATAGACCAGTGGTTCCTCTCAATAATCAAAAAAGACTGGACCAAAGTATCGAGAATGGCTGAATCCACACACACCCCGATCGAAAGACTCCTTTCCGAGAGGCTGACTGGCCTGGGGATCAACATCCCTCACATAACGGAAGGGATCCACCATCTTGGTCTGAACGACAGACCAGCTCACTGGTCTGACGAGGAGTTGATAGATCTTTCCATGGAGCTTCGGAAGAACTCGAAACCCATGATAATTGCCGCTAACAAAGCGGATAAGGCCACTGACGAGATGATCGAGGCTCTGACAAGATCAGCATCTGGCCACCTCATCATACCAACCTGCTCGGAAGCTGAGATGGCCCTGAGGAAAGCGGACAAGGCAGGATTGATAGAATATGTTCCAGGTAGCCCTGAATTCAAGATACCGGACCCTTCCAGGCTCAATACCGCTCAGATGAAGGCTTTAGACAAGATCAAAGATATCCTTGATCGGTTCGGCTCCACTAATGTTCAACAAGCGCTGGAAAAAGCAGCATACGAACTCCTGGACCTTATAGTGGTCTTCCCTGTGGAAGATGAACACAAGTATACCGACCATGACGGAAGGGTCCTCCCTGATGCCCATCTGATGAGAAAGGGCTCCACCGCCAGGGACCTGGCCTACAAGGTCCATTCGGACCTGGGTGACAAGTTCATAAAGGCGATCGATTGTAGGAACAGACGGACCATAGGTGCCGACCATGAACTCAAGAACGGAGATGTGATCAAGATCCACTCCAACGCCTAGGAGGGACCTTGATTGGATGTTAGGCTCCTTGTGATCAGCGGTCATTACAGAAGGGACCTGGACGATGTCGCGATAGAACTCTTCGGTAGGGGGGAGGATGGCAGATCGTATACGGTTCTATACAAGGGATTCAGACCCTATTTCTATATCGTTGAACCCGGGGAAGATATCCGCGAGGCACTTGGATCCGATCCCGAGGTGCTGGAGATCACCAACAGGGACCTGTGGACGGGGGGCCGTATTCGAAACTGCCTGAAAGTGACCATACGTTTTCCCTTCGATATACCAAAATATCGGAAGAAATTCCAGGACAAAGGTTACTCGATCCTTGCAGCTGACATCCCGTTCATCTACAGGTTCTTCTACGATCTTGACCTTGGAAGCTATCTGGAAGTAGAGGGAGAGATCATCGATGACGAGAACTTCACAACTGATTCTGTCATAAAAGCGACATCCTTCAAGAAAGTGGAGCCGTTCAAGGTCAAGCTGAAGGTCCTTTCCTTCGATATAGAGAACTCCATCAGGTCAGGTGAGCTATACATGGTGGGTCATTCCACTTCATGGATGGATCCGGTGGATGAGAAGGATCTGGACAGCGGTCATGTCGTTCCCTCATTGGATATGGAGGAACAGATGGAAAGGGAGGACATGGTCATCCAGGGACTGGAGGATATCATAAGGTCCAATGATCCCGACATAATAACCGGCTACAACATCGACGGATACGATATTCCCCATCTCATGAGAAGGGCTCAGACCCTCTCGATCGAAGGTATCAGGATGGGAAGGGATGGATCCTATGTTGAAAATAAAGGGTTCCGTTCATGGAGAGCGAAGGGAAGGATTGTCGTCGATGCATGGTGGGAGGCAAAAAGGGCATTCAGACCGAAGAAGGAGACCCTGGAAGCTGTCTCCACCATGCTCTTCGGAGAGGGAAAGGATGATATCGACACCTCGATCATTGAAGAGGAATGGGCGAATAGAAGAGATGAGGTCATCTCCTACTGCGAGAAGGATGCCGAACTTGCCTTGAGGGTCCTTGACCGTACCCAGGCTGTCAAGAAGGCCATGGCCTTATCCTATGTTGCCAAACTGCCTCTATTCGATATCATATCCGGAACCACATCTAATATGATTGATTCCATCCTAATCAGGGCGGCCGACAGGAATGATATCGGCATACCCATGACCCGAAGAGAAGCAAAGACATCAAAGATCGAAGGTGCCTACGTTCATTCCATCGAACCGGGACTCTATCATTGGGTGATCGTACTGGATTTCAGGTCCATGTATCCTTCCTTGATGATAGAGAACAATATCTGTTTCACAACATTTACAGGTGAGAGTGACGGTAACATACCATCCCCTATTCCAGGGATATTCTTCTTAGGACCGGAAAAGAGAAAGGGGCTTGTCCCTGCCATTCTGAAGGACCTGATGGAGGACAGGATCAAGGCGAAAAGGTCCATGAAGGGGACCGATGATCCACAGGAAAGGGAATTCTATAATGGACTTCAGGAGGCCATAAAGGTCCTGATGAATTCATTCTATGGTGTATTTGCCTCCTATTTCTACAGGTTCACGGATAGGTCCATAGGTTCTTCCATAACCGCTTATGCCAGAGAGAACATCAAGGGCATCATCTCTACTCTACAAAACGAAGGTATGGAAGTGATCTATTCTGATACCGACTCTGTTTTCGTCAGGTCACCTGCAAACAACCTTGATGATACTGTCAGATCAGGGATGGAGCTCTCCAAGAGGTTCTCTGACGGGGCGAGGGTGCTGGAGTTCGAAAAGGTCTTTTCAAGCTTCTTCACACACGGAAAGAAGAAAAGATATGTCGGGAAGGTCGCCTGGCCGACCGAGGACCTAATTGTCAGGGGATATGAGATGAGAAGGACAGATTCCTTCGACCTACAAAGCGAGACCCTATCCCGGGTCTTCGATCTGGTCCTTGATGGAAAGAAGGATGAAGCACTGGAATATTCAAAAACAATGGTCCAGAGCGTCAGGTCCGGTGAGGTCCCTACTGATAAACTGGTGATATCCAGGTCCGTTCAGGAAGTGGAGGAGGACAGGATCAGGGAGAAGTACAAGAACCCCGACTCCATGGCAAACATTCAAGCTTTAAGGAAGACCAGAAAGCTGGGTATCGAGCTCGTTCCAGGTATGAAGGTGTCCTGGATCGTTGTTGATGCAAAGGCAAAACCTCAGATGGTGGAACCTTACATGAACGAGGAGGGGCCACATCCTGTACCTGACCTGTCATATTACGCAGAAAGGCTAGCCTCCACCCTTTCAAGGGTGACCGAGGTATTCGGAGTTACCGAAAGTGAGTTGCTATCAGGGGTCTCACAAGCATCCTTGTTCGACGATTTCTCCACTGTGGAAGAAAACCCACATGGGAAGGATAGATCATCCGGGAAAAAGGAGAAAAAGAAAAAGGCAGCAGATGATGGAGATGTATCAACTGAAGGGTCAAGTGAACCCGGACCCGTCACGCTGGACAGATGGATGTGAGGTGAAGTTCTGAGGGACCTCTACTTGATTTCAACTGACGATAGGGCCGACCGCCTTCTATCCAGGATAGTCCCTCTCCTTTCGGGATGCAAATATCCACTGAGATCAAGACTTTCCAAAAGTGAGGAATGGACCATAATTACGAACGAGGACCATGATACCATGGACCATGACCTCAAGGAAATGGAGGGACTCAGGGAGGGAGAACCACTGTATGCTTCTCTTGGCAGATCAAGATCGATCTCGGGACCAATTACCTCCGCTCATGAGCTCAGTGATGATTCCATCCAGATACTCGACAAGCTCCTTGAGGGCATCGATAGGGGAGATATGGTACTCATCCTCATGGACATGGAGAGGAAGCAGGGTCAGATAAGCGCTTCATACCTATCCGAAAGGGCCATCCTCCAGGGTGCTTTCACAATGGGTTTCGTAATGAGGACAGGTAATTTCAGGGACATGGGTCAGATCGAGGATCTCAACAGGGACCTTCTGAAGCTCTCCAGGTCCTTCAACGGCATGGTAGGAATACCTCCAAAAGTGACCTCGGAAGGAAGGAACATCGACCTCGCTCATCTCATCCGGCACCTGACGGATATGGCCTTCACCCCTGGGATCGTAAACCTGGACCATGCCGATCTTATGCTTACCACCAAGGGCGGGGCTATCCTGGTGATGACATGGGGGGCCGCCATGCCCGGAGGTGATAGAGCTGCAACATCTGTCAGGGATGCGCTCACCAAATCCCTTTGCGATGTTGACCTCCGTTCAGTGAGGAAAGCTCTGGTGAACGTTGTGGGTAGCGGTGACCTGACGCTGGAAGATTCCCTGGTTGCGTCCGAGGTTCTCAAGAAGAGGATCAGACCCAACTCCAACATCATCTGGGGTGTCAGCATCATTGAGGGCATGGAGGAAGACATGGAAGTGTTCCTGATCCTGTCAACCACCCCCATGGAACTTCTGCTCCATTGGTACAGCCATCCAGAAATAGATTGATCACTTCAAGGTCCCTGTCCTACCGCATCCCGGACATTCGAACCGATATGGACGATCGTTTGAATAGATGGGAATATCCGCACCGCAGCGACACTTGACAGTTCCTACCGGTTCATCTTCTCCAGCCCGATCATCTTCATCATCCTCGGACCAATCCACCTCATCCTCCTCCTCCTCAGTTTCATCCTCATCCTCCCAATCCTCGAATTCATCCTCTAACTGAGGTCCTTCGAACATGTCATCATCCAGAATGGACCTTCTTCTAGGGTCCTCATTGAAAATATCCGGTTCTTCTTTCGGAAGGGGAGGTCTCTCGAAAACGGGAACATGTGCCTTTTCAACTGTTTTCTGGTTCCCTTCGATCATGGTCCTCCATGAGGAGGCATCATCCTCTTGTACCGGGTTTCCATCTTCATCTTCTCTTATCAGAGTAGGCCCGTCGTGGACCATTCCCAGAACCTCCTCTTCCTCATCATCCTTCAAGAGGTCTTGCATCCTTGTCAGACATTTCAGGAACCTATCCCTGGCCTTATCCTGTCCAGGGTCCAGGTCCAATGATTTGTAGAAGCAGGCCAATGCCGGCCTAGCCCTGCCGCTGTCCATTAGTATGCATCCCTTGGAATACCAGGCCTTTTCGTCCTCATTGTCGATCTCTATGGCCTCATCCATTTCTTCCAGAGCCTCTTCAATTCTTGAAAGTTTGGCGAGGATGACTCCTCTGGACGTATGGTTCCTGGAATCTTCCGGATCTGTTTCCACCAGGTCATCGGTCACTGCAAGGGCGAGCTCGAGGTCACCCTGAGATACTGCGGACTGCAGTTCCCTCTTGAGCCTTTCTATCTTAGAAATGGACAAACAGCATCACCTGTGGTTCGGAATACCACTCCGACCGTGAATCATATTCATGGGATAAGAACATTTAGGGTTATCCACGAAAAGTACCATTCATTCAGGGTCCTGGGTTGAATGACCATAGGGCCGTTTGGGCCAACGCTGTAAAGGAAGATATTCCAAGGATAGCCCCTCTTAGGTCATTACCACCTTCCGATAATACATTTGAATAACCTTCATTAAGATGGTCAAGGAGTCTTCCATCAACCGAATCGATGTCTTCGAGGGTGGCAGGTTCTCCCTTACCAATGATCTTTCCGATTCCAGTTCCGAAGATATTATCCATCTTCTTGAAGGATCCGATAGAATCCTCGATGATATCCGACCCATCTTCGATCTGCCAGTTGAAAACGTTTCTTACATCAGGATCCGGGTCGATATGCCCCAATGCAAGGTCCCTGACGATCTCCCATGTGAACTTCTTCAACCGAGAGGAATAAGCAGCAGGCTGGCAGATAGAAGCCAGTAGAGAGAGGCATCGGTCTGCATGCTCACGGTCAAGTGCCCTTCTCACCACATACTTTCCGTTGGAATATAGATGGACCCTTGTATCGTTTCCTAAAACCCCCATCCCATAACCAAGCTTGGCTGACCATCTTGGATCCTTGAATGGTCCGTTTACGAACAACAGACCAAGGATATCGACATCGAGGACGGCGTTTAGACTGGAGCCGGGTCCAGGAAATCGTCCTTCAGCGGAAAACCTGGTGTGTTCCGAACAGGGTGACAATTCCTTGTTCAAAGCCGGGACCAGCCCCTTTATATCCGGTCTGATCGGATTACAGATGATCCGCCAATCCCCATCCATCTTCAACATCTCTTCCTTAAATGGGCAAAAATGGTACATATCTGTTTTGCCTTATCCTGATCATGGAGGGACCATCGTTCCGTTCTAATCCAGGGTTAAATGTCGAAGATCTCATCAGGGCGATCATGGATCCCATCTCACCCGGATCGATCCTGGGATCCTCATTGTCAGAAGGACCCCATGGGCCCATGGTAACAACAATTGAGGAACAGGCTGATCCTGAATTGTTCCTTGATCCACACATGAAGGTCTTTCTGATCGGCATCGGGAAGGCATCAGAAGATCTTGTTCCGACTGCATATTCCCTGCTTTCACGACAGGGTATTGACATCCTAAAAAGACCTGTAATTATAATTCCAGGACCTGGTAGGAAAGGTACTCTGAAGGATTATCGGCTATTGAAAGGGGAACACCCCATACCAGGACCGAAAGATCAGGAGAACATGGACCAGCTCTTAGAGATCATTTCAGGTCTGGATGATAAGGTCCAGGTCCTTGTCCTGCTCTCGGGAGGGGCCTCTTCCCTCTCCTTCCACCCCAGAAAGGGTATCGATCCTGATCTCAAGGTCTCGATTATCAGGGAATTGATGGGAAATGGTTCAGATATCGGCTCTCTGAACACTGTAAGGACCTTTCTCAGTTACACGAAAGGAGGGGGCCTCCTCTGTTTCGGACCCTATCTGAAATGGAGGACCTTGATCCTTTCGGATGTGGTCGGGGATGATCCGAGGTTCATCGGTTCAGGACTCACCTATCCTTGGGAACCCGACCCTGCTGTCGTGGGTTCGATCATCGAGAAAGGTATAGGTAACAGTTGGATCACAAGAGAAATGATCCAAAACCTTGGAAAGAACAATAGGACAAGATGTGATCCCTCAAAGGTCGATAGCAGGACATTCACCATAGCCAATCACAGGACAGCTGCCATGTCTGCTGTTAATGTTCTGAAGTTGAAGGGTTTCTCACCATTCCAGAGGGATCTCCTACATACCGGAGATGCCAGGCATACTGCTTCGATCCTTATTAAAGAAGCCAGGGAAGTCGTAAAGGCGGGTAATTACGATTCTTTCATTTCAGCCGGGGAGACAACGGTCAAGGTCAAAGGAGTAGGAAAAGGGGGGAGGAACTCGGAGATGGTGGCATCCATGTTCGGAAACCTCGAAAGAGAGGAGATTGTCATCTGCTTCGGCACTGATGGGAAGGATGGCATATGGGAAGGAGCCGGGGGGTGGGTGACCGGTCAGGACACCCGTACCATCGAAACCGAGAATTCACTCAAGGAAAATGATACTGGCTCCTATTTAATCAAAAACAACAGAGCAGTCATTACTGATCCTACCGGGAACAATCTGGGTGACCTTTTCATATATCTTCATCTTTCGGAGCAAGGTCATCCCCGCCTCCGTAAGTGAGCTGGATCAACTCGTAGATCCTTTCGATCCCACTGCCATCAGAAGAGGATACCGGGAATAATCGGGAAGCAATACCCAATTCATAGAGAACCTTGTTAATCCCAACACTCAGCTCTCTTGACATAGAGGGTTCATGACCTGCCTCTTGAATGACCTCATCCATCAGCTGGTCTGGATAGTTCTGCCATCTGGTGAGGTTCTCAAGCATACCCTCTTCCACCAGATCGGCTTTTGAAAGGATCTCGATCGAGGGGATGTTGAACCTCATCCTTGAAAGGGCTGACAGCATCAACTGGGTAACGAATCCGGTAGGTGTCCTTGCATTGAACGGATCGACCAGGTAGACCAGGTAGGAATTGGGAACCAATCCCTTTACGAGTTCCCTGGTGGCCTCCCTGAATGAGAAAAGCTCCATCTGACCGGGTGTATCAAAGATGATATACCTTCCCTCTGTAAGATCAAGTGATTCCCTTATCCTGGTGCTGTAGAGGGCCAGCATATCCGCGGCCACTATCTGGGCACCATTTGGACCAAGGCCGTACTCCTCCATGATGTCGGCAAGTGTCATCCAATCCCTGACATCGACATCCGCTTCGTAAGGTGATAGGTCTGCGCCTGGATCCAGGTTCACGATCTGGTAGGGATACCCTGTTTCTTCCATCCAGTTCCCCATGGCAGCTGCCAATGTGGACTTTCCGCATCCTGCTGTTCCAGTGAGGAACAATCCAACTGTTTCCTGCATCCTTCAACCTCCGGAAGCGACCGCGATAAGCCGGATATCATTTCCCTTGATATCGGTCATAAGAGTATCAAGGGGCAATGGTTCAGGTCCGTTGAAGATAAGGACCCCATCGACAGGCTGACCCATCTCCCTGATCAGGTCCATTAGGGTCGAATCTCTATCGATATCAATAACGATCCTTTCATTCTCCCTTTCCAGATGGACATTGATCCTGATATTCTTCACCAACCTGAAGTCTACGGCACTGCGGTCCGATCAAACCTGATGTTCGATCGGTATTAATCTTTTCCCGACAATCATTGGAGGATCAACCCCTGATGGCATACATTATAAGATTGTCAGAGCCGTCATCCCTTCTGGAAAACAGGGACATTACCATGGAGGTCACAAGGAGTCCCACTCCCATACCCATTGGGAACCCAGTAAGGATCCTGGTTGGATTCGTGGACTCGTAACTCCATCCGAAGGGGAGGAGCGACATTGTTGAAAGCGCCTGGATCCCTCCATCCATCGCGGTTGGGGTTAAAAGAAGGATTATGACAGAGGCGAACAGGATACCTGAATGTCTTCCAAGGAATCCTTTCCTGAACTTTCTTGGAAGTATCGAATTGAATACCATTGTGGGATGATCATGGGCCTGGGCCCGGGTAAGAAGTATCGCTCCGAACATCACCCCAATGAAGATAGAAACATCCCTTGTGCAAACGGGCATCTGGTTTCCCTTTATTATCAAGGTCCTATCCATGATCTGATGGCAGTTCAGGTCCCCGAAGGTATAGACCAATCTGGGGAACGTGTCCATTGAGCTCCATCGGTCCGAATGGTCGATCCAGTTGGCATTGGCATCCAGATCTGTTACAGTTTCCCTAGGCTGTGAAAGGGGAGCAAGGAACAGTGATACAACAAGCATTAGGTCCAGAAATGCCAGGAATAATGGGACCCTGTGGACCTTGACACTTGCTATGATCATGCAACTTGAACGTGGATTTGGATTAAATCACTACTGGTAGGTCTATCACAGTCCCAGCTTCTTGGCGATAACCATGCGCTGGACCTCGGACGTTCCCTCACCAATGGTGTACAGTTTTACATCCCTGAAGAACCTCTCCACGGGGTATTCCTTGGTGTAACCGTAACCTCCGTGGATCTGGACAGCTTCAACGGCAGCCTTTACCGCGACCTCGGATGCGAAGAGCTTAGCCATGGCTGCCTCTTTTCCGAAAGGTATCCCCTTGTCTTCAAGGAAGGCAGCCCTGTGGACCAGAAGACGAGCGGCCTCTATCTCCGTGGCCATGTCCACCATCTTCCACTGGATCGCCTGGAATTTGGATATGGGCTTACCGAACTGCTCCCTCTGCTTGGAGTATTCCAGGCACTCATCGAGGGCTCCCTGGGCAAGACCAACCGCCAGAGCACCAATGGCGGTCCTCCCACGATCCAATATTCCCATCGCCCCTATGAAGCCATTTCCTTCCTCTCCGATCAGGTTCTCTTTGGGAACCCTGCAGTCCTCTAAATGAAGCTGGGATGTCAATGATCCTCTGAGGCCCATCTTGTCCTCTTCACTACCGTATATGAGGCCGGGTGTCCCCTTTTCGACGATAAAAGCACTGATCCCCCTTGCTCCCTTGGTCTTATCGGTCTTGGCCATTACCGTGATGACCTCAGCCACGCTTCCGCTGGTTATGAACTGTTTTGAACCATTGATCACCCACTCATCACCTTCAAGGACCGCAGTTGTCTGAAGACCGGCAGCATCGGATCCTGCATTCGGTTCGGTAAGTGCCCATGCGGCAATGCCTTTCCCGTTTAAAAGACCAGGGAGGTATTTTTTCCTCTGCTCCTCGTTCCCCATTTCATAGATATGACCAACACCAAGGGAATTATGAGCCTCGACCGTGAGACCCGTTGAACCGCAGACCCGTCCAATTTCCTCAAGTGCCAGCATGTAACAGACGGCATCTATTCTCGAACCTCCGTATTCCGGCGGTACCGTCATCCCCATCAGACCAAGGGCCCCAAGCTTCCTGATGGTCTCCCAGGGGAACTTCTCCTCCTTGTCGGTATCAGCCGCTATGGGCTTTATCTCTTTCTCAGCGAACTCCCTGACCATGTTCTTTATCATTTTCTGCTCATCCGTGAAACCGAAATCCATGCCAACACCTCTTGTACTTCGACCCGATCATTGGGCGATATGTCACAGGTCCGCATCACCTAAATGATTTGAATAACTTTCCGTTTGCCGATCCGTAACGGTCACAATTCCCTTCCAGACCCTTGGACAGGACCATGGCTTCGAAATGTTATATAACGGGGTTTCCGATACGGGGAAGGTTTCTCAAATGCTCGAACAGGGGATCGGGGAGCTTTTCCACTCCTCAACGGCCGAAGAGATAAGGGAATGGAACAGGGATCACAAACTGAGGGGTCTGGTGGACAAGATGACCACCGCCAGGGCCGCGGTGGAAAAATATGTACAAGATGGAATGTACATAGGTATAGGCGGATTCGGACACATTCGGATCTCCATGCCTCTCATTTATGAGATAGTCAGGCAGAGGAAGAAGCATCTGATGGTATCTGGCCATACGGCTGTCCACGACCTGGATGTCCTAATAGCCGGAGATTGCGTGGACGCCGTCGATGTGGCATATTCCTTCGCCTATGAGACCAGAGGCCTTTCAAAGAATGGAAGGAGAGCGGTTGAATCGGGAAGGATAAGATGTACCGAATGGACGAATGCAGCTCTTTCCTGGAGGCTCAAGGCGGCTGCCATGGGACTTCCTTTCCTTCCGGCAAGGACGATGCTCGGTTCGGATACGTTCAAATATAGTGCTGCAAAGACCATTGAGTGCCCTTTCACCGGGCAAAAACTTGTTGCTCTTCCAGCCCTGATGCCGGATGTATCGGTCCTTCATGTGCACTATGCTGACAGGTTTGGAAACTGTTTGATCAAGGGAACAACGGTCAAGGATGATGACCTTGCCAAGGCTTCAAAGAGAGTCATCGTTACGGCAGAGAGGATCGTGCCTGATTCATTCTTCAGAGATGCTCCTGAAAGGACCACCATCCCCTATTTCTGCGCTGATGGTGTGATCGAAGCAGCCCATGGAAGTCATCCTGGGAATATGCCCTATGAATACTACTTCGACGAGGAGCATATCAGGAACTATCTGAAAGCAGGAGCCACCGAGGAGACAATGAAGGAATACCTTGATAAATGGGTCTTCTCCGTTGATGACTTCGATGGGTATCTCGACCTGGTCGGGACTAAAAAGCTAACCGAACTCAGAAGACTGGAGGAATTGAGATGACCGGATACTCCTCTATTGAGATGATGGCAGTTGTGGCCTCACACCAGCTTGAGGATGGGAAGATCGTTGGCCTGGGGACTGGATTGCCAATGATCGCCGGTCTGTTGGCGCAGAAGACACATGCCCCAAAACTTATAATCTTCTTTGAAGCAGGTAGCATCGCACCTCAAGTCCCTACTCTCCCCATCTCCGTTGGAGATTCCAGATGCGGCCATCGTCCGGTGGCTGCCACGGGCCTTTCAGGTATTATGGAGACTGGCCAGAGAGGGATGATCGATTATGCTTTCTTAGGAGGGGCGGAGGTGGACATGTATGGCAACATCAATTCCACCGTCATCGGGGACCATGACTCACCAAAGATAAGATTACCTGGCAGCGGAGGAGCAAATGATTTTGGGTCTCTGGCCTGGAAGACCATGATCATAGCAAGACATGACAAGGCAAAGCTCCCGGAAAGGGTCAGTTTCATTACAACCCCAGGATTCATCGACGGACCTGGAGCCAGGGAAAGAGCAGGTCTTCCCGTGGGAACCGGACCTTACAGAGTGATCACGAACCTTGCCCTCATGGGATTCGATGAGGAAACCTGCAAGATGAAACTTATTAGCGTTCATCCAGGGGTCACGGTTGAACAGGTGATCGAAAACACTGGGTTCGAAATGATCATCCCTGATAATGTGACAACCTCGCCCGAACCCACCGAGGAGGAGCTTAGAATTCTGAAAGAGATCGATCCGGCAGGAATCATCATCAAACGATGACCACGGAAAAAAGGTTGAACACCTTGCGAAAATCATTTATTGCATTTGTCCTCTTTACCGATGGATCCATGGAGATATTCCGGGTACCAGCATCCCGTACTAACCCATTTATGGGACCGGATTCTCCAATAGTCCTTATTTAATTAGAAGGAACAGTGGAGGTAGAACATGATAACTTTTAGTGAGGAACAGTTGAAGATCCCGGAAATGTCAAAGCCAGTCTATATGGTCACTGGTGGAATGTCCAAATTCGCCAGGGCGATGCCTGATAAGAGGACCGAAGAAATATGCATCGATGCCTTAACCGAGGCTGCCCAGTTCATCGATATGACACCGGCAGCACTGAAGAAATTCATACATACAGCGTACTATGGCCATTTTGCAGATCATTTCGGCGACCAGCTGCTTGGTGAGGCAGTGATCCATGACAGGCTTGGCCTGGACCCTCTTGGGAATATCGGTGTAAAAACCGGAGGAGCTACGGGAGGTTCAACACTCTGGGAAGCATATAAGACGGTGGCTTCCGGATATTCGGACTGTGCTCTTGCCATGGGATGGGAAAGGATGGACGAAGTGCCCACAGATGAGGGGAACCACCTGATCTCATGTGCTGCTGATAAGGATTGGGAAACGCCGCTAGGTCACATTTATACTGGTTATTATGCTGTAATGGCGCAGAAATACTGGCAGGTATTTGGAAAAGAAGAGGATTCTTTCAGGAAGACACTTGCCGAGATAGCTGTCAAGAACAGGGGATATGCTCGGATGAATCCCCATGCTCAGGGGCCCATGGATATCAGTGTGGAAGATGTTCTGAACTCCCCGATCGTTGCTTACCCATTGAGAGCTCTTGATTGTTGTCTGATGAGCGTTGGTGCGGCTTGTGCCATTCTGGCAGATGAAAAGACCGCCTATGAGATGACGGACAATCCTATCAAAATAGATGTTACTGCAGGAAGCCACACATTAAGGGTTGCAGACAGGAGGCACATGAAGATACCCCTGCTACCAAATGAAACAAAAGAACAGTACACCGACCTTGGGACCCGCTTCCCGGGCGGGGACCGGTATCCTGGCTTCACTGGTTTCCTGGCCGCAAGAATGGCAGCCTACTATGCTTACAACATGACCGGGATCGAAGACCCAACAAAGGACCTTGACCTTGTCGAACTCCATGATGCATTCACAATAAGCGATATCCAGACCTATGAGGATATTGGTATCAGACCCTATGGCGAGGGTAGAACATATGTTGAATCAGGAGATTGCTATCACACCAATCCCAATACCGGAGAGCCAGGCAGATTACCGGCAAATCTCTCAGGCGGTCTGATCGGCAATATGCATGCCGTTGGTGCAACAGGTATCATGCAGGTGATCGAGGTAGGGCACCATATCTGGGGGCGCTGGAATGAGATGCATGGTGACGAGTCGAAATGGGAAAGGTTCGGCCGTGTTAAACCAAAGGACTGGAAGGATCTCCAGGTAAAGGGAGCAAAACGTGGATTGGCCATCAGCCACGCTGGTGTCGGATCACATGTTACAGCCACGATCCTTCAGCATCCCGATCATGTTCTTGAAAGGAGGGTTTGAAATGAGCAATGAAGGAGAGATAGGCAAGGTGAGGATCGAGAACTCCAGGTATAAGTTCGAAGGGAAATTTCATCATATTGAGAAGAACCAGCCTATTTATAATGCTGAGGGAAAATTACAAGGGGTCACAAACCCAAGGAACATGACATATGTGCACACCTACGGCGGGGAATCTGTCTTCTTCGAATCACTTGGCAAAGGCAAATTAATTGCCTCCAGATGTGACAACCCGGATTGTGAATCCCACGGATCACTTTTTATCCCTTTCAGGATCCACTGCCCGGACTGTCTTTTTAAGAACAGCCCCTTTGACATAACAAGTAAAGCAAAGGAGAATGCAACGGTCCATACCTTCATGATCACCGAAAGGACCGGGGCTTTCAATACCCTTCCAAAACCTATCAAGTTCGTCAACGTTGAGTTCGAAGGTGTTCCGACCATTCTCATGGGACCTCTCGCGATCGGTGAACCGAAGATAGGTATGAAGGTGAGCCCAATTTTCAGGACGAAGGACCCAACCTTCACGATCCTGGATATCCAATGGGTCCCCAAAGGAACTGCTGAATCCGAACTTCCTGATGGATATACTTACTAGTCGAAAATATCCACCAAAAGCTGAAGGGAACCGAAATTCTATATCCCTTCAGCCATTTGGTACGAAAAT
>CBDDUX010000070.1:0-4666 GCA_965234725.1 Thermoplasmatota archaeon
ATGGTGCTTGCATACGAAAATCATCTATCTAAAGGAGGAAATTGGTGAAGTACTGATGAATGGTAAGAATGGACTAGAGATAATTGGTAATCAGAATAATGTCCACAATAATTCAATAATGCTCAACTTGGAATACGGGATAAAACTTTCAAGGAGCACCAGCGGAAATCACATCATTGATAATTACCTGATAACCAACAATGGTCTTCTGGGACAGGTTTACGATCCGAATAACGCAAACGAATGAGACAACGGTAGACTTGGTAACTTCTGGTCAGACCATCAGTCGCCGGATATCGATAGTGATGGAATCGTTGATCTCCCGAAGATCCTTCCGGGACCGGATGTTTTGGACATGTATCCACAGGTAATGGTCAATCACGATCCCATTTTCCTCACGGATCCTTCCCCCGAGGCGATGTCCCATGTCCTTTACTTCCAGGAATTCATCGTCTTTGACAGGAATCCCATAGACAGGATAGTGGTCGAGATAATTAACGGTCCTGATTTCCTTTCCTGGGACGATATGAGGTTTGCCCTGGTCGGCACACCGCTGACCGAACATATTGGCAGTTATCTGATCAACCTCTCGGCAAGGGACGGAAAGGGAGGTGTTGCATATCTCGAGTATACCCTTGTAGTTGCAAACAATCCTGTTCGCCTTAAAAATAACCCCCTTCCGGACCTTGATGAGGGAGATGAGCTGATCCACATCGTTCCGTATGTGAACAAGGACGATGACGATCTTCACTGGACAATTGATACGACAGCTTCCTTCATCGAGATAGGGGAATCCGATGGAATACTCAGGGGTATTCCTGATGACCCGGATATTGGTAAGCATTGGATCAGGATCATGGTGGATGATGGCAGAGGGGCAACAGATTCTGTTAACTACACATTTGAGGTATTCAACCTCAATGACGCCCCCAGGATACTGACGGAAGATGTTACTTCAGCCTACGAGGACGAATTGTACTGGGTAGAATACGAGTGCCTCGACCCGGATCCAGATGGTAACCAGCAGGAATGGTACATGAGAACGGATGCAGAATTCTTGAAATGCAACAAACTCACCGGATCGGTTCACGGAACACCCACCGAGGATGATATCGGTACGTACACCATGAACATCTCCGTAAGGGATATTCATGGCGAGTGGGATTATCACGAATTCATTCTCAAAGTCCTGAATGTTAATGACGCACCGGTTATTGTTACTGATCAACCCCATGACACGGTCAAGCAGGAAGAGGAGTACCGGTTCGAATTCCAGGCAACGGACAGCGATCCTACCAACGATGTCCTGACATGGACCGTTGAGACCAATGCCACTTTCCTCTCTATGGACCCTGGTACAGGGGTCTTAAAAGGAAGGCCGGGAAACGAGGATGTCGGTGGTTGGGAGGTCAAGGTCATAGTAACAGATCCTCTGGGAGGGAACGATACCCTGAAGTTCTCCATTTGGGTGGAAGATGCTAACGATGAACCTGTCTTCACTATTCAAGAACTTCCAGATGCAACTGAAGATGAACCTTATAACGTGATGATAACAGCCTACGATCCGGACCATCCTCCGGATCTGATCGAATTCAGCATTGACTTGGTTGGGTCCTTCCTTTCTATCGATCCATTGACCGGGGAGCTTTCGGGAACTCCAGAACAGAAGGATGTTGGTGTACTGACATTCAATATCTCTATCACGGATGAGGAGGGTGTTTCCACCACCAGGCAGTTCAGTCTGACGGTGGTCAACGTGAACGATGCCCCCGTACCACTGCACATGGAGTTGCAGATCCCGATAGAGGAAGATACCGTTGATTTCAAAATAATTTTAGGAGATCTCTTCACGGATGTGGATGGTGACATCTTATCATATCTGATGGATATGGATGATGATCACATCGAGGCTGAGATCCTTGAGAACGGAACCATGATCGTTAATCCGGAACAGGATTGGAATGGGATCGTTAGATTCAACTTGTCCACAACCGATGGGGAGCTGTCAGCTGTAATGATATTGATCCTCAAGATCACTCCCAAAAACGATGCACCGAGAGACCTCGAGGTAACATACAAGGAGAGATATGGCTTCAATGAAAAACAAGCATGTTCTGCAACCGGATCCGATCCGGACCTAGTCTATGGAGACGTTCTTTTCTACAGCTGGTATGATGAGGACCAGGTAAGGATAGCCACCGGATCGGATGTGGAACTTGACCTTTCTCCCGGGAAGCATATGATAACAGTGAAGGCAGCGGATAAAGACGGCTTGGAAACCACCAAAGTAATTGAGATAACCATTGAAGAGGAGGATCCCTCGGCAGGTGTACTTGTCATCATTGCAGTAACCCTGTTGCTCATGGCTATAGCAGGATCGGGTATCTTCTTTTTTGTTTCAAAGAAGAGGAGGACTCGGACCAAGGAGAAGAAGCAGGAAGATGATTTCTTCCTTCCCAAACAACCTCCAACGTCTCTGGAAACAGAGGTGCAGATAATTTCAACAGGGAATGAACATGCGTTTTCTCAAGAGATGCTCCCAGATACTGCAAAGACTTCTCTTAAGACCTCCCTGGTGAAGACATCTTTCGAACCAGACGATACCGAGGATAACATTTCATCAGGAGAAGAGATTGATGGTAATACCATCCAGGATGATCCCAAAACTCAAAGTGAAGCAGCGGAAGTTGATACTGTTGAGCAGTCTCACACTCAATAGAACTCATCCCAGGTTTCTATTAGACCATCAACCACAGTAGGTGGAGATACATCTCCTGTCATCAATATCCAGACTGTTTCCCTTCTGTCAAAGAGATGGTATCCCTTCTCCTCTCCGGCCCTGACCTTTCTCAAGAGACCTACCCTCACCATCCTTTTCAGATGATAGGACAATGTGGATGGACTTACCTCGACTGTCTCTCCTATCTCCCTATGTTGGAGAGGTGATCTTTCCAGGAGCATTGATATTATCATCAGCGGAATGTTCTGCCTCAGGAGATTGAGCTTCCTCTTCTGGTCCCTCGTTAATTGGATACGCTCCTTCAGATCGTCCCCGGGATAGAACCTCCTGTAACCTTCCTCCTTCATGGAGATTATCATCTCATCGGAGATCAGTGCCCTGAGGTGGTATTCCACAAGGGAGGTGGAAAGCTTCAGCCTTCTAGCTATCTCCCTCATATGGAGGCCCGGTTTCTCCCGGACAAGATCCAGGACAAGCCTCCTTGTCTCCACCTCGAGGCACCCTTCCCGCATACCGTCACACCTTCATGGTGGTCAGATACAGCAGTATCAAAGCCAACGAATCCACACCGGCCCCTATCACCAGGAGCCAGTAGAGGGATAACAGGTCCAGGAAAAGGGATATCGTCAAAATGATCCCCTTCAGGAGGAAAAGAGTGAAGACACCTCCAAGGACCAGCATCCGTTTGGAGGAACTCCTCATGAAGGCAAGGATAGATATCAGCAGAAGCGCCCCGGACAGTACAGTGAATATCGAGAAGAAGATATTCTCAAGTATCATTTACGTGCCACCTCGTTCATTTTCTCTACCCCCTGTTGGAATATTTTAACGGCCCCTCCGTCTCCAGGTGACAGACACAGCAACAGCCACAAGAACGGAGGTGATCACGAAAATGGGTATGGATCCCTGGAGGAGATGTGAGATATCCTCGGATGTTATGTTATAGATGTTATCCTCCCCGATCTCAATGAAACCAAGCTTGGGATCATGTTCGATCTTATCGGCTCTTGGATAGGAGAAAACAACACCCTTAAAATGCTCAACATGCCCCTCCCACACCTCCCATTCCGAGCCGAGGAATGATGGATGGTCGGAATACCCGACCTCGATTGGTCTCCCATCGGCCATTGCAGAGGTTGCCCATGAGAAGAAACCAGAGAACCCCTCTGTTGATATCTTGATCATTGCCTCATCACTTGCGAGCTTTATCGACTCATCATAGGATTTCTCATCTCTGTCGAAGGTGACCTTCTTGGATGAATCGGTGATCATTCCGGTATCCATTAGAAGTGCAAGTGAGGTACCGTTCTTTCTGAACGGGTAATCGTTGATCAGAAGGTCCACCTTCAAAGATCCGGGTGAAAGATAACCATTATCGATCCAGCTGAAATCATTTACAACAGTGCATGCGATCCCGAACCTGTTCCTTGAGTCCATCACAGAGAATCGTATCTCATATGAATCACTGTCCAGGTCCACTCTCTCAACGAAGATCTTCTTGTAGGAAGGACTGTTGGGAGTGATCCCTTCTTTTAGATCGTCGGGAATGTACTGTTCAAGGTCCTTAACACGGTCGATGTTGATCTTGACATCATCATTGCTGTTGGATGTAAGGGATGCATTATCAGAGGTAGTTGCTTCTGTATCGCGGGTTTCAGGACTTTCCACATCAGTAATCGATGTTCCTGATGTGTCAACGCTCAGAGTATCAGTTGATCCAGTTTCAGGTGAATCCTTACTCTCAGTATCGGTTTCAGTTGTTCCTGATGTGTCAACGCTCAATGTATCTGTTGAACCAGTTTCAGGATCTTCCTTACTTTCAGTATCGATATCAGTCGTCCCGATCGTGTCAACTTCTAAACCATCTGTGTTATTTTGCTATGAAAATAGGTTGGTTCAAATAGTCACTGTCATCTTCTGGATGGT
>CBDDUX010000071.1:0-62843 GCA_965234725.1 Thermoplasmatota archaeon
ATCACGTTATTTAAAACTTGCTCTCTTAACCCTTTCAATCTTCCTAAAGGGGTACTAAAAAAAATGTTTTGAATCCTATTGATGAATATCTCCATGTCCTTGAACCATGAATATGTTTATTTAACCCTGTACGTTTGGGAAAGCAGGTGATGGAATGAAGGTGAAGGTCGCTATAAACGGTTACGGAACAATAGGAAAGAGAGTGGCTGATGCTGTTTCAAAGCAGGACGACATGGAGATAATCGGTGTCTCGAAGACGAGACCCACATACGAGGCAAGGATGGCTCTTGACAGGGGATTCGACCTCTACTGTGCGGTAGATGAGAATCTGCCACTGTTCAAGGAGGCCGGAATTCCGATCAAGGGTGGACTGGAGGATATGCTTGGGAAGGCTGATGTTGTGGTTGATTGCACACCTGGCAAGCTTGGGGTCAACAATATGGAAACCTATAAGAAAGCCGGTGTAAAGGCTATCTTCCAGGGAGGGGAGAAGCATGAACGTATCGGACTATCCTTCAATGCATTATCTAACTACAAGGATAATCTGGGGGCGGACTTTACAAGGGTTGTAAGCTGCAATACCACAGGTTTAACAAGGACATTGTTCCCATTGACCCAGAAAATAGGTGTAAAGAAGGTATATGCCACCATGATCAGAAGGGGACCTGATCCTAATGATTCCAAGAAGGGGCCGGTAAATGCAATAATACCCGTTCTCAAGGTCCCATCCCATCACGGTCCTGATGTCAAGACAGTGATCGAGGGGCTGGACATTGATACCATGGCAGTTGCTGTACCAACGACATTGATGCATCTCCACACCATTGTAGTAAAGCTCAAGAGGGAGTCATCCAGAGAAGAGGTACTCTCGATCTGGAAGGATACTCCCAGAGTCAAGTTGGTCAGCGGAAAGGAGGGAATAGTCTCAACCGCACAGATAATGGAATTGGCCAGGGACCTGATCAGAGAAAGGTCCGATCTCAACGAGATAGCTGTCTGGGAGGACGGGGTCCATGTGATCAACGACCATCTCTATTACTATCAGGCCATCCATCAAGAATCGGATGTGGTCCCGGAAAACATAGACTGCATCAGGGCAATGTTCAAACTTACAGAGGATAATCTGGCATCCATTAAGAAAACGAATGAGGGCCTTGGCATCCAATAGAGGTAATTCTTTATTATACTACTAATAAAAAGGATTCGTTATGGTTATATACTTTACCCACCTTCAATAAAGTGCATACTCAGACCTATGTACAATGAGTCACAGTGAGGGGTATAGAAATGGATCTAGGTCCAGCAAGGAATCCAAAGTTCATCCAAAATGGCGGCCAGGGATTTCCCCAGAAGAGGGTTGTCAAGAAAGGTGCTGGCAAGGCTAGGAAGGCCAGTAGCGGAGGTAGAAGGCTGGATGAACTGCTTGGGGGAGGTTTTCCCTTCCGATCCATATCCATGGTCCAGGGCCCTGCATTCATTGGTAAGGATGCACTTCTTACCCAATTCATCGCAGAAGGGATCAAGTTCGGCATTCCCTCTCTGATCGTCCTAACCCATTATACCACTTCAAAGTTCAGGAAAAGGATCGTGGAAATGGATAGTAAGCTGGAGGAACGGGAGCGGTCCGGGCTTGTATCATATATTGACTGCCATGCCAAGACCGTGGGGCTTATGGGGAAGAATCCATTTGCAATTTATCTGAATGGTGTCAACGACCTTGATGCGGTGTCGAGCTCAATTGAGAGGTTCGAGACAGGCTTCAAGGAGAATTACTTCTATCACAGGGTCATATTCGATTCACTATCCTCAATATTGAGGACCCATGGAGTGAACCGAACAATCGATTTCATCAATTCCCTATCGGCCAAGATGAAGGCATTGAACGGCATTGCCTTGATAGATCTTGCAGGCGGCATACACAAGGCCGAGGATGTGAGCGCCATCGAACATTCGGTTGACGGTTCTCTCATAATGAAAGAGGAAAACGGCAAACACTACCTCATGGTCAAAGGCCTTGAGGATGTGAAAAGCGGTCAATGGGTAGAATACGGATTCAACGATCACGGCTTCGACATCAAAGGAAGCTTCACCCTCTCATACATCAAGTGATCCCCATGAGGGGATATGGACGAATTCTTGAAAGAAAGAGTGAATTTGAAACAGCTGATGCTCTCAAAAGCAGACAGGTCAATGAAGAGGTTCCTCACCTTGACACAGAGATCTACAATAACGGAGCATTGGACAGGAAGACCAAGGAACTTCTTGGACTTGTGGCTTCAACTGTACTGATATGCGATGACTGTATCAACTATCACTTGAACACTTGTATGGAAATGGGTGTCACCGATCAGGAATTGACAGAGGCGATGGATATCGCTCTGGTGGTTAGAGGTTCGATCAACATTCCCCATATCAGAAGAGCCTATCGATCCTGGTAGAGCTCCAAGTGATCATCATTCCTCTTCCAGCGGATTTCCTTTTCTGATCATGAGATAGATCAATGCAAGGATGATAACGAAAACTGATCCACCCAATATCAGGAATAATATTGGGAAATTCTCTTCTTCATCATCCTGTCCGGGTTCCTGAACCTCCCAGGTGTAGATCCGTTCCAATACTGGAAGGTCAGAATCGTTGCCTCCGTTATTGGTAAGAGAAACATGGACCTTGAAAAGATCACCTTTCTCTAGATCGGGTCCTTCTATCTTGAGATAGTAATGCCCTGGCGAGTTCAGATCTTCCACAAGGATCTTGGAGGTCCTATCCCCCAATGGGCCTGTGAGGACCAGCCAAAGCTCCTGATCGGAATTTCCCTCAAGGGTTACTATTATCTCACCCTCTTCTATTGAAATGTTCATTCCGAAGACAACTGCTTTTTCTGGTTCCTCGATGACAGGATCCAGGACATGGACCGAGAAATTCCTGGTCTCTGAGATCCCACCCTTGCCATCTTCCAAATAGAAGGTCACCTCCATCCAGGTGATATCTGTCTCCTCCGGGATCGTAATGATAAGAGTGGTGGAGTTTCCAGTACACCACTGGCAATCGGTGATCAGGTTGACTTCATCCAATAGGTCATCGACATCCTCGGATATGCATGGATATGCTCCCAGATCGATGACCTTGGTCTCACCCCGTTTCATATGAAGCGTCCAGTTGGAGGGACAGAACAGATAAGGAGGATCGTTCACAGGAGAGATCGATACAGGGAATTCCACATAAGTGATCCCTCCACTTGGATCCCTCATGGAGATGGTGAAGTTCCCAATACCGTAAGCGTTCAACCAGGGTGATATCCTCATTGTACCATTTTCCAGGAACACTACGGTCCTGATCACATCGGAGGACCTCTCGAAGGTGTAGATGATCACCTCATTCTCTCTATCAAATGGGGCGATATTATCCATATCGAAGTAGAGGTCCGTGTCCTCCGTCATATTGATAATATCTGGGGACAAATATTCCGGAGGGTCGTTAATTGACCTTATTTCGAGATAGATGGAAGCAAAGGAGTCCATTTTTCCGTCTGACACATTGAGATACAGGATCGCTGTGCCGTGCCAATCATTGAGGGACCGAATCTCCAACTGGGTCCCTGACAATGATATCTCCAGATCATCTGGAATGGAGGAATTCAGGGTTACGTTCAGTAAATCTCCCGGATCGGTATCCTGCCACCATCCTGTAACGTCCAACTTCAGAGTGGAATCCTCATCCATCTCAAGTGATGTGGGAACATCCAATTTCGGTGGGTCTTCAACGGGGATCACCGTAACCTTCAGATCGAAATTGACATCAGCACCGTCACTATCCTTCACCCTGATCGAAACCGTGGTTGTGCCATACCATTCCGGCGGTGGGTCCAGGAACAACACTGGAGCTGTGGTGAATCCAATGGAAGAACCCAAGATCGAAGAGGAGGTAATTGTGATATTAAGAATGGAAATCGGATCTTCCGCATCTATAAGGATCGTTGACAGGGGGACAATTGAATCAACATCTTCATAGATGTCGACCTTCCCCATTGATAAGAGGGCAGGAGGATCGTTCACTTCGTCTATGGTGACCATGAAGAAGGTCCAGTTGGTATCTCTCATTCGATCGGATGCCCTGATCCTCAATTGGACGTTTCCCGATACATTATCATATGAAGTAAGAACGAGGGTATTGTCAACGATCGAGGCGTTCAACTTACCCTTGTTTGTATAATTGGTGTATTCTGTTCCATTCCATAGAGTATAGGTCAGCGTATCTCCGGGATCCGGATCGCTGAAGGTGTTGCCAAGATCATATATGTATTCGATGAAATCCTCTTCCAGGGAGATGGTCCTGTTGTTCCTGTCATATGTTGGTTCTGTGTTGTTCTTCCATATGGTTAGAGCGGATTTCGGAGTACCGTCGTTATACCTTAGTCCGGTGGAATCAGTGGGGCCGATATCATGGAGCCAGGGCCAACCAAGAAGTTCAAGGTCCAATCCCTGATCGAATGTCAATCTACCTGTGATGTTCTTGATGAATGCGGATTGCTCGCGTTCACCCCCGAAATCTGGAATTGACGGCCATGCCGCCTCGGAGAATCCCACTTTTTTTGGACCTGTATGGAGAAGGACAGACGAGTAATATTCATCTGGAATGTCGAAAACCCTGTTGATCCCCTGCACGGAGTGCGGGTAGGTGGTCAGAACCAGAAGGTCCAACCTGTCCGGATCGAACATATCTAGAACTGACATGTTTGCCTCTTGGTGCTTTGACACCATTTCTCTGGAGAATGTGCAAAAGACGTCTGTTTCAGGTGAGAGTGATTTCACTGCATCATAGGTCTCATTGTAAAGGGAGACATAATGCTGGAATCCGTTGTCATCTCCGGGATCCGCACCATATTCCTCGAACCATCTGTTAACCTCATTCCCAATTGAGAGATATTTTGGTTTAGATGCGTTCACGATGTCCTTAGCAGACCTGATGTATAGTTCCCTCCAGGTGCTATCAGATAACGTTGGAGAGATCATTTCAGGTGGTGCCATCAGGGACATGTTCTTCCCGAAGAAGCTCATATGGATCAGTGGGAACATCCCGTTCCCTCTGATCAGGTCCTCCACGAAGATATCTCCCCAGGGACCTGCAAGGTCCGTTGATAGATTGTAGAATGGAGATGGTTTTCCCCAAACCGGAGCGAACTGTGAATGGAGAGAGACATTCTCATAGACCTCTTCGAATGTCTGAGATGGATTGGGATTCGGGAGCATGCCTTTGAAAAATCCGGAAGGTGGGAGTTGCGGATCATCAACGGGGGTGACCAAGATCTCGGAGGAAGGATCACCTGAAGATCTGCCCATGATAGGAGTACTCAACAGTAATAGTGACAGGATGAAGAATGAAAGGAGAACGTTTCTTCTCATCGTAGCTACCACATTTCAATCGAGGGACTTGTATAAATCCTTTTTCGGGTCATCTGGATATCACACCAATTATATTCTAAGCCAACGTTCCGTTGTTGATGTCGCTGGCGGTCCTTACCGATTTCGATGGAACTGTTGCAGAGACAGATTCATCATATGCGGTCCTGGAGAAGTTTGGTGATAAGGAATGGATGAGGATCGAGAAAGAGGCACTGGAATACAGGATAACGATCCTTGAAGCATTGGAACTTCAGGCGAGGATGGTAAAAGCATCTCCCGAGGAAGCTTCCGTCTATATCAGGGAGAATGTGAAACCTCGAGAGGGTTTCATGGAGTTTGCCAATTGGTGCATGGATAATGATATCCATCTGGAGATCTGCTCCGACGGTTTCGGATGGACCATAGAGAACCTGCTATCCTACTGGGGCCTCGATTGGATCCCATGGTCCTCCAACTCTACGATCCCCAAGAAAGAGGGATGGGAGATCACATTTCCTTACAGAAGAGAAGGATGCCCCATCAATGCCAACTGCAAGTGTTCCCATTACGAGAGATTGAAGGAGAGATATGACAAGGTCCTCTTCATCGGTGACGGGACCACCGATGAATGTGTTGCGAAGAAAGCGGAGATCGTATTTGCAAAAGATAAACTCCTTGAGATCTGTAAGAGGGATGGGATCGATTGCATTCCGTGGGAGAATTGGAGGGAGGTCAGAAAGGGCGTTGAGGACCTTTAAAAGATCAGATCCCAGACAAGTTCTGATCAATTTCCCTTTTAGCTCTCCTGCCTCCAAATGCATGGATGGACCTGGTTCCCGCTATAGCCTCTCCACCATGAAATGTTCCTTTCGGAATGAAAAGTTCATCCCCCTTCCCCATTTTCTTTTCTTATATTGATTTTAGAAAGGACCTTCTCCACTAATAAACCTACAAAGGCCCCTATGGTGAAATATAGGAAAATATTGAGGATGATAATTACAACGATCCAGGCAGTTGGACTTGTTATCCCGACCCCTATGATCTTTGTAACGAAATGGTATAAGGCCAATCCTGGGATATTGACCATGACCAGAGGGATGATACCTCCAAAGTCCCATTCGTAAGGATCGCTGACATATTTGCGGTTGTAGAGAAAAGCAAGGACCATCAGGATCACATATAGTATTGATGTGAACGAACCAACGAATTTCCAGGTTGCGATCCTGTTCATTCTCATCTATTCTCCCCGCCTTTATTTTGACCTTTATCTGACAATAACAATAAATGATAATCGATGTACAATTATTATTTTTTCACAGAGAAGTGAAATTTACAAGAATATAAAATTATATATTCATTTCAGAATGGAACACTAAGCAAGGATCCTCTCATAGACCTCGAGGAGCCTCTTTGCCTCGACTTCTACGGAAAAATCAGAGGTGACGCCCTCTCTTCCTCTCTCACCCATCTCCTTTCTCTTATTATCATCATCAAGAAGGACCTTGAAAGCTTCTGCGATCTTCCTCGGGTCCTGGTCAACATACAGACCATTATTCCATTGGATGAGATCCGCCAGATTCGGAAGGTCAAATAGGACCACCGGAAGCTTGCAGGCCATGGCTTCCCTTATCGTTATCGAGGCTTTACCCCAGAATCCTATGTCAGCTCCGTTGTATACCATTGCAAGCTCGCTGGAATTCTTGAATCCTATGAACTGGACCCTCTCATCCGAGATGTCCTTCAGCATCTTCAGGTAGTTGTCATCCCCCTGACCGATCACCACCATCAGAACATCCTTATCATCGATATATTTCAATGACTCTATGAATTTCTCAAGCTTCTTGGCCTTGTCCAACCTTCCGGCTGTAACAAGGACCTTCTTCCCTTCCCATCCCATTTTCTTTCTGTATTCTTTCCTTACACATCCATCCTCGATGAACTTCCTGTGATCAATTCCAAGAGGTATGAAGATCGGCTCTTTGATATGATAGAATCTTTTCAGGAATTCCTGTGTCTGCCTGTATTTGGCAACCACAGCATCAGCTCTTTTCAATGAATATCTTGCAAGGGGGGCCCTGATCATCCTGTACTCCTTGTCAAGCAGCCAATTTCTGAAGGTCTTCTTCTGATCATATGTGGTGTCGTAACCATGTTCATCTACCACAAGCTTGAATCCCAGTCTCTCCTTTGCCTTGGCAGCTTGGTAGGAGCCCCACTGGTAGGGTATATGACAATGGACAATGTCGGGTTTGATCCTTTCCAGTTCCGTTATAATATCCTTGTAAATAATGAAATCATAAAGGGTCTCAAGGACCGTCCCTTTACGATGGATGGTGAATCCATCCATCCTTGTATCTCCAAGTGGCCGGTTCCTTGTCTTAAACTCGGAACCCATGTCCGATAGCATCTTCTCTACGTTCCTGAAGGGGAAGATCCTATCAGAAGTTATCACATGTACCTCATTTCCCAGTGCGGACTGCTCCCTTGCACTGAAATATTCCTCGTAACCGAATTCCGGCTGGAAATAGGAGACAACATGAACTATTTTCAAACAAAACGACTAATGGTACAAGGTTAATATTCTTTTTCCAGGTGTGGTTCTTAACAACCTGCATTTATCAAATTATCAATGTAAAAACAGGCATTATTTCCATGAATTTACAGAGTTTGCTTCGTTCATGTTTAATAACCATGGGAACATTCCATCTTCGGTTCAGATGATCGGGCTCTCTGGTAGATTGGTCCTCCCTGATGGGGTCGAGGATAAGACCATCATCATAAACGAAGGAAAGATCATCGATATCTTCGATGGATTTGATAATGATCTGGATGATGTCACCGACCGATTCCAAGGAATGATATATCCCGGATTGGTCGATATGCATACCCACCTCGGGGATAACCTGGCAAGAGGGGCCCTTCCCTCCGATCTAAGACAGGTCGTCCTGCCTGGAGGTGTCAAGGATAGGTTCCTGAGAAATTCATCACGATCCTTGAAGGTGAAATCGATCAGGAGGTCCATAGAAGAGATCTGTAAAGGTGTCACAAGTCTATTGGATTTCAGGGAAGGTGGGATCGAAGGCATCTCCATCCTTGAAGAGGCCGCTAAGGGGACCTTATCAGATATCCTGGTTTTAGCCAGACCAGAAAAGAGAGATGACGTTCCATCCCTATTAGAGAGATCATCAGGTCTGGGTCTTCCCTCATTGGATTCCTGTAATGCAGAACTGAGAGAAATAACCCAAAAAGCAGGCAAGATATTCTCATTCCATGCTTCAGAGATGTATCGGGAGGATATTGACCGAATACTCGATCTGCATCCGGACCTCCTCGTGCACATGATATCTGGGACCAGGGATGATTGGAATGAACTTGTAAACGCCCGGATCCCAGTGGTTGTCTGCCCCAGATCAAACTTCGCTTACTCACTTCCGTTATCCCTTGCTGTAATGAACGATTCAGGACTGGCGATAGGTCTCGGAACTGACAATTCCCTTTCTGTAAGACAGGATATGTTCAGGGAGATGGAGATGGCCTGGCTCATGTTGAGGGAGTTTGGTATGGAAGGATCGGAAGCAGCCAGAGAGGTCTTCTCCATGGCAATAGGTGAAAAAATGAAGGATACGGACCTTATAACGAAAATGGGAGAGTCTATAAGATGGTGGGAACAGGGATGGCCCAGAAAGGGGGATCCGTCCCATCTTATGGTCCTGGATGAGAACAGGAAAATGGGCTCCGATCCCATATCTGACCTTGTCCGGTTCAGAGGTCAGAACAACGTTTTATTCACGGGACCCTGAGCTGAGAATCATTAAATAACGGGGGAATATAGTGGAGGTCATGGATGAGATCAGAAAACTGGGTCTTGTTATCGATACGGACCATTTTTTCAAGAGCTTCATCCCGAAGATCGAAGAGAAGTTCCAAGTAAGGACCTACAATCCCCCTCAGCTCACAGGAGATGTGGCAGGTCCCGAGGATATCAGGAAACTGGTCACAGGTCACATGAACGATCTGGTCAACATCGAAAAGATCCATAACTGGGCGGATGTGGTCTTCTACGAGTGGGCTTCTCGTCTTCTTGTCAAAGGAACGAGGAAGAAAAAGAAATGCAAGATCGTTACACGCCTTCACAGATACGAGGTCTATTACTATATTGAGAAGATCGACTGGTCCAAGGTGGATGGAGTGATCTTCGTCTGCGACGCGATCAGACGCAAATTCCTTGACCATCCAAAGGTCAAAGAGGAATTCAAAGGAAAGACCTGTGTGATCTGGAATTACCTTGACCTGTCCGGTTTCTCATTCAGCGATCATTCCTCAACAAAACAGATAGGCATACTTGCATACGCCCAGCACAGGAAAAGGTTCTACAGCCTTGTACTTGCCCATAATATGGCCCTGAAGAAGCATCCGGACCTCGTTCTAAGGATCGCCGGGGTTCCCAAGGACAAGGAATATCTGGATGCCATCCGTATGCTCATCGAGAAATTGGGGATCGAGGAGAATGTCAAACTGGATGGATATGTGGAGGACCTCAATGCCTGGTATCAAGGTCTGGACATCATAGTATCTAACTCCACTCATGAATCGACAAACCTCACCCTCTTCGAAGGAGCGGCTTCAGGAGCGTACCCACTCTGCCATATATGGGACGGAGCGGAAGAATTCCTTCCGGAAGAGAACCTCTACACTGACGCAGAGGATTATGTCAGGCATATCGATGAATTCTATTCACTATCTGAAGAAGAAAGGTTAGAAAAAAGGAAGGGTATAAGGAAGATATTGGAAGATAGGTTCAGTGATGGAAAACAACTGAACGAACTTGTTTCCGAACTTGAAGGTTATTTCGAATAATGAGGTTTTTTTATATATAATTTCAAAGTATCGAACGATCCTTGACCTCATCCAGTTTATTCCAAATTTTCAAAACCCTTTAATATCAATTCCCTTATCCATCCAAACCAGTTCTAATCCCAGGTGATATAGATGAACGTTTCAGAAATCATGATCAAGGATCCCATTGTAGCAGAACTTCCCACCACCAGAGAGGATGTTCTTTCCCTTCTTGTTAAGAACAAGAGAACTGGCCTCCCCGTTGTCGATTCGGAAGGTAAGGTTCTTGGCATGATCACAAGAAAGGACATCTTCAAGAACCCTGAGGAAGAGCAGGTGGCAGTTATTATGGAATGGGATGTTCCCACCATCACTGGAACCACCCCAGTGGAGAAGGCCGCTTCAATAATGTTCGAAGAGAACGTCCGGAGGCTTCCGGTAACCAAGAAAGGGCAGATAATCGGTCTTCTAACCCCCAGCGATCTATTGAGGGTCGTCGAGCAGAGGAAGATAGAGACACCCGTGGAAGAATTCGTTAGATCTCACACAGTCTGCATCTATAGAAAGACCCCCGCCAAGGTGGCTGCATCCATGATCAATCTTTCCAAGGTCTATGCGATGCCTGTCCTTGATGATAATTCAATGATCTGTGGATTGATCACCGATCGAGATCTTTTCGATTTCAAATATCTAGGCGAGAACATCACACTCACTACACTCGGCATATCAGAGGATGAGGATGCCTGGACCTGGGAGGGGTTGAGGAATGTCATGAACCTCTACTACCAGGAGGCCAGGATCGATCTTCCAATGGACCCTGTGGAGAACTTCATGGTAAAGGACCTCTCCATGATATATCGGAGAGCACCTGCTTGGGATGCTGCTAGGACCATGCGGAAAAAGGATTTCGATCAGATCCCTGTTGTAGACAAGGAGGACCATCTCCATTCCATGATATACGATATGGATCTTATGAAGGCGATCATGGAGTGAAGGGACATGATTTTCGATCTCCCCGAGCTGGAAAAGGATTCCTGCATCAGGGGGCTTACAACTAGAGTGATCGGCACTGTCATAAATTTCCATGACGAAGTAACCTCCACCAATGATATCGCCATTGATCTGGCCAAGGGAGGGGCAAAGGAAGGAACGGTTGTGATGGCCAGGACCCAAACAGGAGGGAAAGGGAGGAATGGAAGATCGTTCTCTTCTCCCAGAGGCGGATTGTACCTCTCTGTGATCCTCAAACCAGATATCCCAATTGATGACATATCCAGCCTTCCCCTCGTGATGGGGCTCTCGGTTTCAAAGGCCATACAATGCTCCGCATATCGTGAAGCCCGCTTGAAATGGCCAAATGATGTTCTTGTCGAGGGCAAGAAGGTAGCGGGAGTATTGATGGCAACATCGATCAAGGGCATGGACCTGGAATATGTGGTGGTCGGTATCGGGATCAACCTTAACACAGATTCAACAGAACTATCAGAAGATGCAAGGACCGTTGCAGGTTCACTTAGGGAGATAACTGGAAAGGTAACAGACCCCAATGAATTCTCCAGGGACCTGATGTACTTCCTTGACCTGAACTATTCCCAATTCCTGGAAGGTCAAAAGGAACATCTGCTGGACCAATGGACAGCAAGGTCCGATACCATAGGCTCAGAAGTGATCGTTAACAAAGGATCAAAAGCGATCACAGGAAAAGCCCTTGGGATCGATCAGAGCGGTGCTTTGATACTGCAGACCGCTGCTGGTATGAAAAGGATCACCTCCGGTGACTGTATGAACCTCTCCATGGTTTGATAAAAAAAAAGGGGGGGTTTTACACCCCCCCATATTTGTATTTATTTTATTTTTACTGTTGTTCTGGTGGTAGATAGGATTGGTCCTGTGCAGGTTGTGGTTCCTCGGGCGGGACCATACCTGGAGTCGGCTCAGGAGCCTGCGCAATTTCTTCCACCGGTGGCTGTTCATATGCAGGTGGTTGCTGATATCCACCTTCCGGGCCCTCCATGGGAGGAGGAGGTGTCATGTCCTGTCCTTCAATTGGAGCTGACGGAAGGGCCTCATATTCACCAGCTCCTTCTCCGGATGGTAGTGCCGGTCCTGCTGCTTCAGGGAAGGGCATTCCAGACATCAATGCCTGCAATTTATCCTGGGCGGCAAGGGCGTCCTCCTGCTGCTGGGCAACTAATGCCTCATGCTCCTTCTCGATCACTTCTGCGGTGTCTGACAGCCTGTCCTTCCTGAAGATCAATATGAATATCACAGCAAGGACAACGATCGCAATGATGATCATGATCAGGATGAATCCCCATTCCTCCAGGAAGGGTTTATCACCACCAGGGGTGTCAAAACGGTCGATATCCTGTTCTACATCTATGTTCAGCTTAAGGGAAGTTTCCTCGTAAAGACCAAGGGAATCCCTTACCCTCAATTTGATCTCGTATTCCCCTGAGACAGAGAAATCCCTGGTGTAGGAAAGGCCCTGATTCTCGATCCAGCCTTCACCGAAATTCCAGTCATATTCGAGTATCTCCTGGGAGTTCGGTATGTCCATATCAGGATCGTAGGATGCAGATGCCTCGAAGGTAATCGATCTTTGATCCACTTCAAGGGAGATCGATTCCCCATCAGTATGTGATGTGATCTCGGGTCTTGTTGGGGCATCGTTCACATTATCCACTAGCAACCTGATCGGTGTGGAAGCGGAGACACCCTGGCTATCGGTTATTGTGAAGTTGAAGAAGTGCTCTCCAACAAGGGAATTTATTAGGAACACCGTTAGCCTTCCAGTGGTCTTCTCGAACATGATATCGTCTTCATCAAGAATGCCAGGTCCTATGACCTCTTCGAAGTTCGTGGAGAATTCGAATTCATCATCGGAATATTCCGAATCAGGATCTGATCCATCCACATCGATCACGGTTCTGGTTCCCTGAAGGTCCTGTATCAATGTCACCCTTCCCTCTTCGACCTCTATCTCCACACCCTTGAAGATCACCTTGTCGATGGAAGGTGCATCGTTCATATTGATAACAGTGATATTGACCCTAACGGTTGGGTTCTCCTCCATGTGAGAATTACCGTCGAAAGCTTCGATAATCAGGAAATCCTCACCGGACCAATCTTCGTCAGGTATAAGGATGATCTCTCCCGTCACCTGGTCGATATCGGCGCTGATATGTCTTTGTACCGTTACCCTGAATGAGAGATCATCTCCGTCCCTGTCCTCGAAAAGAGAATTCAGGTCCACCAGACCTCCCTGTGGAGTATCCTCAATTAACTCCACTTCAACAAAGGGAATTAAATTGATGGGTGCGAAGTTGATGACCACGGTCTCGATCGTTACAGGGATGCCGTATTCGATACCGTCGAAGGACTTCAATACTGCTCTTATCTTGTCGCCCTCCCTTGTTAGATTATGATCCAAGGTCATGAGATTGGACCCGGAGGTTATCATTATCCAGGCTTCCTCTCTGTATGCATACCACTCTACAAGGTAGGTAATGGTGTCAATGGGATCGGTATCCTCGTCCGTTGATCCGTTGAGGATCATGATCTCCAGATCAATAAGGGCAGGAACAGGTGCCTCAATGAAAGAGACAATTGGTTGGGTCGGAGGGGTGTTGGTAGTTCTGAAAGAGAAGGTGTCAGTATCCTCCAGACCCCAGGGATCGAATGCAACGATCTCCACCCAGAATTCCTTGTTGTACCTCAAATTCCTGGTAAAGGAAAAGCTGTTCTCAGAGGAAAATGCATCGATCACAATGTGCTGGCCATCGATGATACTATCCTGCCAGACATTGATGGTATAATCAATATCATCGTTGTTCCAATCTACAGCCAGGTCCCATGTTATCATTGGTCTGTTGTTGTGGGTATAGATAGGACCATGACCTAATGGGATCGGAAGCTCCGGAGCTCTGTTCTCCGCAAGCAACACCTCAAGATAGTAATCTCCGGTGTTCTGAAATTCTGAGTTCCAATATGGAACATAACCAAGCAACGAAACTGAGAGATTTACAGCGGTCAGATTTGTGACCTTTGTTCCAACAATGAAGAACTGTGGTGCTAATATGCTTGTCCTTCCATTTATGAATGTGGTATCCTGAGCGAGGATGTTACCATCAAGTGTGGAAACCATCAGGTTCGCTTCTGATATGTTCTCCAAGGTCATATTGTCCCTGACCCAGGTGGATATCTCCCAGAATACCCTGACCTCAGACTTGGCGTCCATGATAGAGATAAGAGAGGAATCTACAATGGTCGAATAAAGATGGGCTATTGAATTCCCGCTCAATTTGATATCTATCGTATTAGATGATAGGTCAGAGCCTTCAAGGGTAACATTAGCTTTCTCCTCAAGTTCGAGAGCGGTCTCGGTGGAACCTGTGATCGATACGTTATCGAACATGGTAACACCCTCACCCATGATATTGATACCCACCTTATTCCCTGCCAGAACGCAGTTCTCTAGTGAATTACCAGTGGTGTCTTCCATGACTATTCCGGTCTGGGGGTTGTCGATCAGATCGACCTCTTTGATCTCAACATCGCTTGAAAGGATGTTCATGGCATGCTGATTCCCCCTGAATTCCCCTCCATTTATCAGGGGTGTGCTATCGCCCATGACTGTCAACCCGGTATCCGTATTGGAAACCGAGTTCAGCTGGAGTACAGGGCTTGAATCCATTACGATCATACCGAATTCGGAATCGGTGATCTCACAATCATAGACGGTCATCATGGAACCATTGACAATATAAACGTTCCCAAGGGAATTACCTGAGATAATAGAGTCCGAGATCTGGCCAAAGCTGCCGTTTGAATAGAGACCGTAAAGTCTGTTATCGTGGATGTTTACCTTGGAAATTGAAGGGTTAGATGCTGAACCAGAAGGGATCCAGATCCCGTTGCCTCCGTTCCCGGATATTTCAACATTCCTTAGAGTCGCTGATACGGTGTCTACTTGGGCCGTGATACCGTCCTTACCGTTGTTAGATACATCGCAGTCTACCATCTCAATACCCTGTATACCGCTAGCTGTGGATGTCTGCAGTATCACTCCCGGACCCAGGTTCCCATTGAAGGTACTGTTCCGGAACTTGACCATTCCACCTCTTCCTGCAAGGAAACCTGTACGGTTGTTATTATCGAAATGACATCGATCGACAATGACATCTGCCGAATATCCACTACTCGAAACCGGGTCCACTTCGAGGCCGTCCTCGCACCCTGAAATAGTAGTATCCGCAAGGATACCGTCCGCACCCACAAAATAGGTGATACCCTGGACGGGAGCTCCGCTAATGGTGCAATTGGTGATCGAGGGTGATGACATGTCCCCTCCGACGAAAATGCCGTAGCGGGACGTGTTGTCAATGGTCACTTTGTCGATCATCGGAGAGAAGCCTAACCCCTGGCTTGTTCCATCGGATTGGTCCGGATCGAAGATTGCAATCGCATTGCACTCCGTGTATTGGATGACACAATTGTAGATGATTATGTCATTGTTGGCGCACATGATCCCGCCCTCATGGTCGGTGATATAGCCACCGGTCTCACCCCACATGTACCCGAAGTATGAGTTATTTATACGGGCTGTTCCCCTCACGTAAAACTTCCAGTGGATACCCCAGGATTCCATGATATATGAATTGGGCGATATCACCTTCTCCCTATATTGATAAGTTGTAGTATCCTGGGCGGTGAAGTTGCAGTTGTCATCGATGTAGAGCTCTCCTCCGAGTTCCACATAAAGACCGAAATCACCATCCTCATCTCCTCCCCACAACAATTTTGAATTGTTCATGTAGAGGATGCCTCCGCTTTCCACTCTTATATCTGCCGAAATCTCGTATTCAACATCGTTGATCTCCTTAACCTCGCCGTTACCGACGATAATATCGCTTGTGATCTCAACGGGATCGCCCGCTCCTACATTCTGCCCCGCAGTGATTCCTGAAATTGGAACCAGTGTAAAGAATGCACTACCCAGCAGAACTAGGACTGACATAGCTACCAAGAACTCTTTTCGAATCATCATATGCCCCACCTGACACTCATCTCTATTAGGAACCTGACCACTTGACACTATGGTCGGCAGTAGTTGGGTTGAGCTACTGAAGTATTATCCTCTTAACATATTTAATTTTCCATATTTCGAGAGCATGCTGGACAGGTGCAATCACCATTTTGAAGGCAGTTCAGATACTCAGTTCTCCAAGACTTTCCTGGACGGCCTTAAGGATCTTGTTGCTCCTGATGAGGTCTGCAACTGCTTTGATATCGGGGTGGAGGGATCGGTCCTCCTCCATGAATGGGACCACCTCTCTGATGATATCATAGGCTATCCCAGTCCCTGCTCCAGGCCTACTGGGTTTCCTGAAATCCATTGCCTGGGCAGCTGCAAGCATCTCGATCGCCAGGACACCAACGGTGTTCCTGTTGATCTCTTTCAAATGCCTTATTGCAACCGGGCCCATGGAAACATGATCCTCCTGGTCGGCTGAAACCGAGATGGAATCCACGGATGCCGGGTGGGAAAGGACCTTGTTCTCAGATACCATGACAGCAGCGGTATACTGAGCCACCATCTGACCTGAGTTCATCCCGGCTCCCTCTATAAGGAAGGCGGGTAGTCCGGAAAGGGTCGGGTTGAGCAACCTGTTGATGTGCCTTTCCGATAGGCTGCAGACCTCGGACATTCCGATCTTCATAACATCCGCGGCGATACCTACCGGTTGTCCGTGAAAGTTTCCGGCTCCTATATGGTCCATCTCATCGGGGAAGAAGATCGGGTTGTCTATCACAGAGTTAAGTTCAGTTTCTATGGTTTCCCTGGCGTAATGCCATAGATCGATCGTAGGCCCCAATATCTGAGGTGTGCACCTCATGGAATATCCGTCCTGGACCTTCCCGGAGGGTGTAGCCATGATCTCAGAGCCTTCGAAAAGTCGTCTCAAGTGACCTGCCACGATCCCCTGACCTCTGTGAGGTCTTAGATCGTGCACTCTTTTATTGAAAGGTTTCTGGACAGAATTAAGGGCATCCAGTGTCATTGCGGAAGCTATTAAGGCATTACCGATAAGGTTCCTGGAATCCTCAAGTATAAGGCACATCTGGCCGACCATGACCTGGGTGCCATTGATAAGGGCGAGACCCTCTTTAAAAGTGGGATCGACCGGTTCAAGACCGGCCTTTGACATTGCTTCCCTTCCACCGAGTCTCTCACCTTTGTAAAGTGCCGTTCCCTCGCCGATCAAAACCTCAGCTATCTGGGAAAGGGGACTCAGGTCACCGGAACAACCCACTGATCCTTTCTCGTATACCACCGGGGTGACTCCCCTGTTGACCATGTCCATATAGGTCCTTGCAGTAGAAAGGCGGAGACCGGAATGCCCCTTTGCCCAGGCATTGACCCTTGCCGCCATAGCTGCCCTGACCTCTTCCTTGGGTAGTTCATCTCCATATGAAGCACTATGAGAGTAGATTATCTTCTTCTGAAGTTCAAGACCCTGTTCGGGAGTTAGCATTACAGATGCCAATTCTCCGATCCCTGTTGTGACACCATAGATCTTTTCACCTTTTTTAACAAGTGTCTCGATCATTTTCTGGCATCTCTCGATCCTTGCACTCGATCCCTCGGTCAGGTCCAATACCTCACCTTCTCTTGCTACGCTAACAATATCCTTGAAAGTGAGTCCCTTTCCATCGATGAAAACTGTCATCCGTACCACTACTCCTTGTAGGAGTTCTGTAAAGGGAGGGTGATAATAACTGTATCGGGGAAGACACCCAATATCGACAAGCAAGGAAATGATTAAGTAATCCACGATCATTGTTCGGATGATAGCATGGACGAAAAAAAGGATGACATTTCGATCACTCCACCCAGGTACTCACTTGGGAAGGTATTCTCCACGATCAGTAAAAAGGGGATAGTGGGAGCACTAGAGGATACAGAACAAGGCCCCCATGTCCATCTCACACTCCTGCTGATCACAGTTGTGATCGTTTCAGTGGCAATAATCTTAGTATCCCGAATTATCTGATCACCGCCCCTTTTATCCTACCTGGAACATTAGTTCAGTAAGGATTAAATACGCCCCGGGGAATTCGGTTTCTGGAGGCGGTAAAATGGCGGAATTCTTTCCACCTTGTCCAAAGTGCGAAAAGGGGAATCTGATCCCCTTTTCAAGAGGCCAGGATATTTTTGAACTGTGGAAGTGCAGCAACTGTGCGTACACACTCAACAAAAGATGATCATCACATCCACGGTTCCCGGAGGGAGCGGGGAGGTCTTCGAACCTTCTTTTCCTTTTATTCAGTCTTATCGCTAAATGAAGGATTATCAGATCATTTTCTGGATCATCTGAGGAATATTTCAGAACTCCTTCCAGATTTCCTGATTATCAAGTGTCCCCTTCTTCTAAGGGAGTTAATATGGTAATTAGCAACCTGTCTGGTGATATCAAGCTTCTTTGCAACACTTGACTGTGAGATTCCTGGACAATCGATGATTACGTCGACGATCTTCTCTTCAAGATCTTTGGGAACGTCACCTCCGGAAGGATAGAACCTTCTGAAGATCCCGATCTTCTTTGATCTGACCAGACTTTCCTTCTCAAGTTTGAGCAGATGGTGGGAAAGGGTTCCGTTCTTGATCCCGAGCATGACACGTAGGTCCGTAAAGCTCATGCCAGGATACTTGAGGATCGTTGAATATATCCTTGCCCTGTTTGCATTCTGCATCAGGTCTTCCATTGTGTTGATCCTTTTATACCCCATATTATCACTAAGTAGCCTTTGGTGCATGGACGTATAAAAGAAATCCCTAAAAGTGCACCCGATATGTCAATGATATATGGACCCTTAGCTGATCTTTCATTTCCTCTTCTTGAAGAAAAGGTAACCCCCTGTTGCTACCAGAGCTATCATTATGACCATCGCCATGAATGCCCATGGAAAACCTGGACCTTCCCCCTCTGCTTGTTCTTGTGGAAGAGGGTTCATCAGGGAAACATCATAGAGGTTGCCATCAAGGATCAGGGCACCATCAGAATATCCCGCGGACGGTTCTGAAGGCTCCCAGATGGATACCATGGAATTAGGAAGAGGTGGGGATACCCTTAACTCCCCTTCGGCGGGTACCTCCAATCTCAACCTTACCCCGATGGAATACTCTATCCTCAGTTCCATGAACTCCCGGTCCTTAAGAGGCCGAATGACCTTGAAACCCTGACCGTATACCCCGATAGCCCAATACATTCCAGTATTGGATGGCTCGACATTCAACACCGTCTCCTTGGTACCTGTCAGTCTCGATCCAAGGAAGGGTTGCTCATAATCCACTATCCCATCAAACCCGAAATCCACAATAAATGTGAGATCGCCAATGGTCCTGTCCTCGATGGAGATGGAATCATAGTTCATAATAATGGAAACCTCACTGGCACCTTCCGGCACCCACACCAATCTGGACTGGTTCTGCACAAGCAATGGGCCATCCTGGTCCTGGGCATATCTAGCGAACTCACCCTTCCAGATGGCTTCCAGTGAATCCGTTTGAAGGACCTTCTCCGTCCCGTGGAATACTCCTCCCTCAAGATAGATCTTTATAGCGTCGTCAACGGTCCATTTGTCCGTGGGCCATCGGTCTCTAAGGTTCTGAAGGGTTAGGGAGATCCCAACGCATTTCTCGGCATCTATAAGACCATAACCCTGGGCCCAGTCCTGTGGGTGATCGTTCCAACCCAATTCGGATAATTCCCTGTCCGATGGTTCTGGAACCCCATTATCGGTTGACTCTTCGGAAAGAGGAACACCGTCCGGTGGGATATAGATCGCTGACTGCTCCATGATCCATTCGATCTCATGGATCCTATTCTGATCATTGGAAAGCCAGTTATCCGGGTCATCACCTGAATAGTCCTCGAACCGTTCAGAGATCGTCAAAGATGGTGCAGCCTGGAACATCAATGCCGCCAATCCCGATACATGAGGTGTGGCCATGGAGGTTCCCGAGATGGCAAGATAGTACGGGTTAGGGTTTCCTGCCAGCTTGGAGCCTGCAGATATCTGTGTAAGCCGAGCATGGGCGGACCAGATCTTCACACCCGGAGCTGCGATATCAGGGTATGTATGGTTCAAACCCTTTACACCTCTGGATGAAAAATAGGCGACACCCGAACCATCCCTCTCAACAGCAGCTACTCCAATATTGGATGGAATTAGGCCTGTTGGAGAGGCCGAGAGCTCGGCACCGTCATGGTGGCCGCTTCCTGCATTTCCCATTGCGAAAACAACCAGAACGTTGTTCTCAAACGTGATCTTCTGGCAGATAATGGAGGTTGCATCCTGAGGATCATATTCGGACGCTCCCCCTCCCCAGGAGTTCGATACCACCTTGATGTTCATTGGATTGGGAGCCTTGGAGTTCTGATATACCCATTCCAGTCCGTAATATGTATTTGTAAGGGTTATCCCGACATCACCCACACATAATCCTATGAGGTTCGCCCCCGGAGCCACTCCTGATCTGGCTCCTGCGGATGCGTCCCCGTTTCCCGCAATGGTTCCAGCGCAATGTGTTCCGTGGCCGTAGGAGGTGTCGGAATTCTCCAGTTCATACCAAGGTGCTCCAGGTATGTCGGCCTTGAGGTTCACGATCGTCTTCTCCTTGTAATCCAGATCAGGATGACCTGCATCTATACCAGTATCAAGGACAACAACGGTTATTCCAGATCCGTCGATCCTATCGAACTCCCTGTTGTTGCTCTCGATCCATGAGTTCCATGCGACGGTCGCATTGATAGTGGAAAGGGACTGCTCCATCAAAAGGTCCAATTCACCGTCGTATTCTATCCAAACAGCAGAAGGATGACCAGAAAGGGAAAGCACCTGTTCCCTGGTCCCTTCCAGAACCGCAATGGGGAGGACCTTCATTGTGGATATGTATACCATACCCATATTTTCAGCATCTTTGATCTCATCAGTTATTGGCCAATCCTCGAAACGTACCATTATCCTGTACGTGTCCATCCCATCATCCAATATATCCATGAGATATGGATCGATGATCGATGTGTTCGGTCTTGTCAGATCGCCATCTCCTGAAGCTGAGAATATCAAGGTTGAGCTCATGACCATGAGCATAGCCGTAAGGATCTGGACCAGTCTGGTTCTCCTCGATCCTGAGACCTCCATAGGTATCACCCGGGGCGTTATCAGGATCATTGCCATATATTCATTGCGGAGGAATCACTCTAACGATCGGACTTTCCCCCCATCCATGAAACTTACAGGAAGCAAAATATATGCAGCTATCCGTATTTCCATGGATGTCCGAATGGGATGCCGATCGGTTGATATCAGCTTCGGAGGTTGAGAGGTGGTGCTACTGCCCACTCTCATGGTATCTGGAGAGGTTGGATTCCGAGGAGGATCCCCAGCTTCTTGAAGAAGGGTCCAAAGCCCATGGCAAGTTAGGGACGGAACTTGAAGGAATAAGGGATCGTGATCTGGAATCTCGAAGGTCAAGGAGGATCACTATCGCCTATGTCTCATTTGGGGCCATCATCCTTTCGATGTCACTTATGCTGCTCTTGCTTTCCAATCTGGGTTTCCTGAAGGGTCCCATATGGAGAATGGCCGTTGTGATCTCCTCGATATTTCTACTCGTAGTGTCCACCGCGATATACCTGACAAGGTCCTTCGCGCCAAGTAAAGGACCTAGGGTTAGTTTCTTCACTCTTTTCAGGAGGATGGAGAGGAGCAATTCAGTTGGTGGTTATTTCTCTGTTCTCTCCTATCTGTTCGGTGTCGTCCTGTTGATCAACGGCATCATCCTCCTTCGACCGCTTGGGATCCCTGATACCGCAATAGTCACAGCTTTCACCATATCCCTTCTTTTCATGTATGGGATCCTGTTCGTTTCAATGATCTATTTCCTTAAAAGTACCAGAGAGGGAGGTGGGGAAAAAGACCTGAAATTGGGAATGCCAATGGTTATTGTTCTCCTTGTGTCTATTTCAGTTCTTTTCATAATGCTCTCTGATGATATCGATCCGGATGGTTACTTCGGTTGGGTCTTCCTGATATTGTCCCTACTTTGGTTCATAGGGGCCTTGGTGTACGATCTGATCAAAGGCAGAAAATGGCAAAGGAAACAGAAAAATGCACAGAATAGTGAGGACCTTCCACTTGCCACAATTGCTCTGATCGCATCTGTCTTCACAGCAATGGCATTCCTTTCCCGTGGGGACAATCTTGAAAATTACAACACTCTCTCGTTTGTGATCGCCGCCCTTTGGCTTGGAGGAGCTGTGATCTTCTTTATTAAGGGATCATCGGAGAGAAAGGAAGCAAAGACCGGTCTAGTAAAAATGAGCCTCCCGGAGAGATCAAGGATACTGCAGATCGATGATATTGGCTCAGGCAACAGAGGGAAACCCCTGGTATCCAAACGACATTACCTGATAGGATCCCCTGATATCCTCATAGAGGAGAACGGGAGAAGGATCCCAGTCGAGATCAAGACCGGTAAGGCACCTCCGAAACCGCACTTCAGCCATATAATGCAGCTTTCGGTCTATTTGATCTTAGTAGACATGAACTTCCATCAGGAAACACCATACGGATATATCGAATACATGCCGAAGAATGGCCCCAGGAAAAGGCATTTGATCGAATGGGATATGATGACCAAAGCCCTGGTCCTCTCTAAAGTATCAGAGATAAGGGAGGGTGAAAGAAAGGGTGAAGCTCACCGTAATCATAACAGGGATGGCAAATGCAGGTACTGCTCAAGAAGGATCGATTGCCCGGAAAGGCTTGTTTGATCCTATTTTTCAACTGAACCTGTTTACTTTACCAGGCCTTTTCTTGTGCATGTGGCTCCCGACAGAGGGTCTTACCTTCTCAGAGCCTATTCCCTTGTTCATCAATCCTCTGCTTCTCTTGCCGGAAGATGTGAGACCTCTATAGACCCTGCCTGTGTGCTGGACCTCATTGATCCATTTTATTTTGGGATCGCTCAATATGACCGGATGATGAGGGTCGACGAGGATCACTTCGTAAAACTTGTGCTTACCGTCCTCTCCGACGAAATATGAATTGAGGATCTCCATGTTCGGATATCTCTTGGCGGTCCTCTCTTCGGCAATCCTCTGAAGGTTCTTCTTCACCTTGAGCCGGATCATACCTCTTCTCTTGGCCCTTCTACCTTTTCTGATGGCCCTCTTCCTGAGGGAACCCATCCTGACCCTGGCCCTAACAATAACATAACCCTGTTTCGCTTTATATCCCAGGGCCCTTGCCCTGTCAAGCCTCAATGGCCTTTCCACCCTCTCAAAGGTAGGGCCATGTCTCCATTCCACAAGCCTCTGACGGTTTATCTCCTTCAACTCTCCATCATAAGGTCTGTTCCAGGTGTCATGAATATATCGGTAAACGGATTTTGACATGCGGATCACTTCCTTGGGATTCGCCGCAGAGAACTACGGTACATTTCCCTGTCTCCAAGGGGTTCTGATCATATTAGCCCCCTGTGATTTTGGCCCAAGACGCTTATTATATATATGGATATCTGATGAATGGACTGTTCCCCTCATTACTCTTCATCTTTGAGGTTCTCTTCTCTTATTTTCTTATTCTTTCTTTCAGACCTCTTCCTCCTGCTCCGCCGTATCGCCCTTGTCAGTAACCCTAAAAGCATAAGGAGAAGGGGGATGCCAATGATAAGAAGACAGCAAACCTGGCAGAAACGGCTCTCCCTCAGGCTAGTTCCAATATTCCCATCATCGTCATCTGTCCTTTTCTCCAGTATTATATCATCAACGGTGATATCCTCACTCGAGCTTGCATTTACATTGATATCAATGGAGACATACCCGCTTTTCTCGATATTCAGGTTCCTCTGCCCCCTGGCAACCTCAACAACGAAGTATCCTCTGGAATCAGTATAGGTATAGTCGCCTGTATCAGCTTTTACCATTGCCTTATGGACCGGTTCTCCATCTGCATCTAAAACCCTCCCTCTTATCAGTGTGGTTGAAGGTTCCTGATCATCATCTATGATCCTGAATGATACTTCAATTTCCTTCTCATTCCCAGCTCCATCCATGGCGATCAGAACAACTGAATGCTCCCCTAGTGAAAGAGAGGTGAGTGTGAAACCTGTCACCATTGAAGATAGTCCGAGAGGTGTCCCACCATCCACACTTAGCTCGAATCTTGAGATCCCGCTAAGCGTATCATACCCAGCCCATTTGACATCGAAAGTGGTATCGGTGGTATTGTAGCCATCTGCGGGGAATGTGAAGAACACCTCGGGTCCAGTTCTATCAAGAAGGACTTCTATTGAAACGATCTCAGTGTTCCCTGCCATGTCCTCGGCTTGAACAACTATTGTATGGATGCCTTCAGATGAAAGGGAGATGTTCGCACTTGTGTTCAGGCCTTGATCTTGCCAATCACCTTCATCCACCTTCGTCCGATAACCTTTGACATCTGTTATTTCGTCCTCGCCTTCCCATTGGACATCAATGGTGGGTTGAGTGGTAATGGTTCCATTATCAGGAGAAAGGACCTCGAGATTGGGAGAGGATGTATCCACCGTGAATATCAGAGATGATGTTGCGTTGTTTCCCTGTGCATCGACAGCTCTCAGAATGATCGTTTGCTGACCATCTGTCAAGTTACTGGCAAGATAGGATGAATTCGACCCCATATCCTGCCAATCGACACCATCGGTGGAGATCTCCACATTTAGGACCTCAACATTGTCGGTTACATTCCAGGTGACCTGGACCTCTCTTGAAGAGATGACACTACCGTTTGCAGGTGATAGGAATCCTATCTCGGGAGAGGTGGAATCTGGTATGGCCCCTAAAAGGGCTGTACTCCTACCTTCTCCGTATCTGTTGATTCCTTTCAGATGATAAACATAGGTCGTTCCATCAGTTACATTCTCATCATTGTAATGAAATATGATAGGACCAAGGTCAATTCTAAGGTCTGGACCTTCACCACCGGTTCTGAACAGTTTGAATCCTTCAAAGGATCCGTCCAGATCGATTCCTGGCAGTTCCCATTCCAAAAAAATTCTATCTTTAATTGCATGGGCCGAGAAGTTAATAGGTTCTGAAAGATAGGTGTAGGAAGGTTCTGCGAGTGGTTTCTGATCATATGATGTCGTCCCGAATATGAGGTAGGGCAGGTCCACTATCCCATCACCGGTCCCATCAGGAGAGTCCCAATCCCTCCAGTAATTGCCTCCGTTCATGTCATTCCAGATATTTTTATTACCATTATCCGTAGCCTGGATGTTCAGGCTGCTGAACGAATCATCGGACCCGTAATTATTGATGAACGTATTATCAATGATCTTGTTACCACTGGAATTAACGCTTTCGATCCCATATCCTGAATTGTTGAAGATCAGGTTCCCATCCACTATGTGATCCTCTGCCACTCGAAGACGGATACCGGATCCAATATTGTCCTCAATGATATTTGATGTGAATGATGAATCAACTGAAGTATATGAGAGGTCCAAACCCATCCCATGTCCCCGGATGATGTTGTTCATTACGGTCAGATTCGATGGGGAGGAAACGTTCAATCCTTTGGAGCTCGTCGTACTTCCATTTCCTAAGATCTTGTTGTCATTGACGATCCCCATTCTTGGAGAACTCAGGAATACGCCGTTCATTCGGAATCCGCTCACAAAATTTCCAGATAGAACAAGTCTTTCCGGGATGGTCAATGATATTCCATGGATAGCATCACCGATCGAAGTAACTGTGTTATTGGTGAAGGTCGTTCCCTTGGTCTGGACCATAGTAAAGCCGACCTCAGTGATACTGGCCTGATTATCATCCACGGTAACATCCGCAGTCTGTGAAATAAAAGAAGCTTTGGGAACATAAACAAATACATTCCCTCTTATTGTGGCTCCCGTCCCGTAAAACATTGTTATGGTTGTCCCCGTCTGATTGTGAAAACTTGAATCCATGATGGAAACATCATCGCATTTGCTTATGTAGAACAGATCGGGGTCATCTGCGAATGTGCAGTTATCGATATGGACCCCCTGGGAATCATAGGCACGGAGAAGTGCGTATCCCATGGAATGATCCATCCCGGTCAAATGGAAGTTGGTAACATTATTCAGGAAGAACTGTGATGTATGTACCGGAATTGTCACACCTGTCAGATCCTGGTCAAAGTACTGCCTGACCGGAACATTATCTACAGTATTATTGGATGTGATCACCACTGTATCAAGTGTTCCCAGTGCGAATCCGTTTCCGACGAGTTCGTTATCGTAAAGAGTGATACTCGATGATGTGAAATAGCAGTTGATTCCGGGAGCAGTGCAGTTTGAAACAAGATTTCCCTGGATCAGAATATCAGCCGAGGTGCTGAAAGCCATTCCCGATCCACCAATACCTTTTACCTTGTTATCGACGATGCGGATAAAATTGCTTCCAGAGACGTATATACCGTTACTCATTGAATCGGATATCTGATTGGATGATACTACGATATTCTTGGAGTCCTTCACACGAAGTCCGTATTGACAAAGGTCTCCTTCTATGGTATTGTCAGTTATTCGAATTGAACTGCAAAGGTTGACATTGACATTCCACGGGCCATAAGAGTCACGGACCGTGTTGTTCGAGATCGTTATATTTGAACAGGAATCCAGCGATAGACCGTCCCCAAATTCTGAATTAAGAAGCAAATTGTTCCTTATAACAAGGTGTAAAGTGGTATCCTCGATCTCGATGCAGTGGTCCGATCCTGTTCCGTTGATGCTGTATGAGGATATGATATAGGGATCCAATTGAGACCCGGAACCAGGCCATGATTCCGCAACCGCAGTATTGAGCAATTCCGTATCACCCTCAATGGAAATCGGAGAATGGTCAATATAGATCGATCTCGCTGGAGCTTCTCCTCCGACATAGGCTCCATTTCCTATTGAAAACAATAGAGACGTTGTCAATATCATAATTAAAAAGGTATTCTTCCCATGTGTTCCGTTCATCATAAGGATCCCCCGAATATCATGGAATAATTATTAAGGGAGGATAAATAACATTCTAGCCAAGTGCTCCGTTCAACTAATTAATCTCATTGTTCGATAGAATTAACTACTCCATGGTCCTTTGAATATCAGAGGGATCTCCTTGATAGTGGGTTTTATCTTCATCAAGACACGGCCTAAGATGGAGGTCAGGACCTACAGGGAACTTATGAAGGTGAAGGAGATCAAGGAACTCACCCCGCTTTTCGGTGATTATGATCTGATCGCCAAGATAGAGGCCAGGAGCTTCAAAATCCTGTCAAGGATAGTCCTGAATAAGATAAGGACGCTACCCGGTGTCGAGGATACCGTTACTGTTCCAGGCACCAAAATATAACATATTAATTGAATCTCTCACCAGGTCCAAGGGACCTGGGACGGAACCTCTTGCAAAAAAGGAATCTCTCGTTCTTCATACCATCTTTCCAAGTATTCAGGGATTTCTCTCCCATCCGGACCCTGTAAGGAACGGATATCTCCTTTGCTTTGACCTTGCTGTTCCTGAAAGCCTCGATCTTTATCTCCTCTGACATGGGCATACCATCGGATGTGATGGTAAGGTGCTCCAGGACCTGTTTCTTGAAGACCCACATGCCTGTTTGAGAATCATTGAGTTTGGTTCCGAAAAGTATGTTCATGGTCACCTTAAGGACCCAGTTGCCAAATGCATGTGTGGTGTTGAATGCTCCCTTATCAGCTTTTTTAATCCTATCGCAGGAGATGAAATCCAGACCTTCGTTCTTTAAGATATTCACGAGTTCAGGGACCAGTTCGGCAGGGTATGTGGTATCGCCATCCATTGTTACGATTATATCGCCTTCCGCCTCTCTGAATCCGGTTTTATAAGCCCGTCCGTAACCTTTCCTTGGCTCTTCTATGATCCTTGCACCCTTGGATGCAGCGATCTCCCTGGTCCTGTCCTTTGAAAGCCCATCGACGATCATCACTTCAAGGTCCTCCATATCCGGGATCTGGTCAATGGTCTCACCGATGGATTCCTCTTCGTTCAGGGTGGGTATCACTACGCTGATTTTCATAGGCCTTCTACCCTCCCTATTTGTAAAAACGATTTATATTTTGGGGGAGTAAGTGCACTCCCGCAAGAATGATTTATAACTGAAGGATAGTTTCATGTCAGTTAATATGGCCCCCCAAACTGCAAAGATCAGGACATATCACTTCAGAATAGCCAGCCAGATCCTCTTCGCAGCCATTGCGGTCCTCGGGGTCTTTGGAGTGGGGATGACCGGGTTCATCTATCCATTCTTCTTCTGCCCTGCATCCCCCGGGGCATGTGCCGGTTGTCCGCTTTGGGTCATAGAACATGGTACTATAGAGATCGCCTCGGGATTCACCGAAGGTTACCTGATGATCCTCTACCTAATAGGTATGTTCGTTGCCATAGGTGCGGTACTTGGAAGGTCCTTTTGCGGATGGGCCTGCCCTGTCGGAACACTGCAGGACCTTTTCTCCTTCTTCTCAAGAAAGGTGAAGGACCGAAAGAAACTTGGGATCCTGGCAGGTACCTCTTTTATTGCCCTTGTTATCGGAGCGGTCGTACCAACCGCACTTGCAGATTCCGGGGTGGAACTCCAGTATTACATGTCCCTTGGATATCTTGGGGCACTCGGAGCCTTCATCCTATCACTTTGTGGTGTTCTATTCATAAAGATGTCAAAAGGGATCCTACCTTCTGTATCTCTCATTGCGGTCGGTTCCCTTCTCTGGATCATGGTCTACCTCTCCGGTTCGTTAGGTCTCGAAGGGACACCAATGGCATCCATGGAGCTGATGGGATTGATGGGACTGATGTTCCAGATAATCGGTCTTATCGGAATAGTCCGATCTTCAATGGGAGATGCTGGTTTCGTTCGTAAGAGGAACTCATCACTTGACAGGTATGGTCGTCTGGGGAAAGTGGGGATCCTGATCCTGATCGCTCCCACATCTTGGTTCTTCGACACACTGTTCTTCACGGATTTCGATCCGATAGGAGGTATCACGGCCACGGTACCTGAGCTCCTTCTCAATCCCGCGGATTGGGCTGGCAATCAATTCTTCTGGTTCAAAGCTGTCTTCGTTGTTGGGGTTATCGTATTCGTCTCCTTCGTTGATAGGGGATGGTGCAGATACCTTTGCCCCATCGGAGCCATGTACGGTCCGATGAACAAGATCTCTTTGACAGATCTTGAATTCAAAGAGGATAGATGCATTCATTGCCAGAAATGCATACGATCATGCCCCATGGGAATCAATCCGAAGGAGAGCAAGACCGATCCAGAATGTATAAGATGTGGAAGATGTGAGGAGGTCTGTCCCGTAGGGGCCCAGGTATGGAAACCTGTGAATTCCAGTATCAGGGGGGTATTCACTAGATGAAAGGGAAGGTCAAAGATCCGGTAGAACGATTTGGAGGAAGGCCCCTTCCAGGTTCCCTACTTGTTTTGCTTATACCGATCATGCTCCTTTTCGGTGGTTCGGCCTGGTTATTTGCATCCGACAGTGGCGGTTTTCGAGAGATCGAGAAGCTTGCCAGTGTAAAATGTCTTGGATGTTTGGGACTGGACCCTGTTGTTCCTGGTTTTTCAGAATACTGGATCGAATTTCCGGATGATAATCTGAGGGCCGGTGAACCTGTTCCACATCCACAAACAGTGACCGGAATTCTGGACCGTGACGATGTTGACCTGTTGATCCTGTTCTTCTGGACCCAGGGCTGCGTTCCATGCGCTGAGCAATGGGAGGAGATGTCCAAAGAAGGGATCGCTTCAGGGCCTGAAAATGGTGGAATCGAAGGTGAAAAGTATGAGAGATTCAGGATGATCTCAAATAATGCTGCCGAAGAGACCGCACTTTACAGCACCTACCGGCCCAAAGGTACAGAAACTGGCGTTCCCATGACCACCTTCCTCTTCAAAGACCACAATGGAGATATTCTATGGTGGTCTCATTATGGAAAAATGGACATTGGTGACGTAAAAGAGAGGATAGAGGAGATATTCGATCTGATTGAAAGAAGCAGATTGAAGGGAGAATATGATGATATCTCCTCTGCGGGCGACAAATAATGCCTTCTTGTTATATTGTGGATAAAATAAAGTTTAATACTAGCTCTTCATTGAAAAGAACGATACCCGATGCGAATATTGATACTAGGAGGAGGCTCGGTCGGAGGTAAGCTCGCCAGGGACCTGGGAGATCCTTTTGTTCTTATAGAGTCAGATCCATCGAGAGTTTGGGAGCTCAAGAGGTTGTTAAAGGATTCCACCACTGAACACCGAATAGTCCACGGTGATGGCAGCTCCTTGTCCACAATTCAGGAGGCAGGGTCCGGTTTTGATGCAGCTGTGGTCCTGATGAACAAGGACTTCGAAAACCTCGAAGCTGTCTCTGCATTGAAGGAGATGGGTGTGAACCGGGTAATTGCCAGAGTGAACAGAACCAACAACATGACAAAGTTCATAGATCTTGGCGCAGAGGTCTTTGTTCACCCGATAGGATATGAGGAAGGTCTTATCAGGACCATGCTCTACCCTGACACTAACCATGCGATACAGATCTTCGTCAGAGAGGGATCACCAGCCATCGGGAAGACCATCAAGCAGCTAAAACTCCCGGAAGGTACCGTTATTGGTTCCATCCTGAGGGGCGAGCAGATGATCGCTCCGGAACCATCTATGGAGATCCAATATGGGGACCTGATCGCCGTTGATACAGTTGGTAAGAGGGCAAAGAAGGTCTGGAAGGTCTTTTCAAGGTCAGGAAGTGAGGATTCCACCGGTCACCTTCTATTCCCGCTTTCAAAGGACCAGGACCTTATCGCATTGAAGGAAGTGGAGATCCTTGCCAAAAGATTGGGGATGGGAATAATATTCATAATCCCTCCGGGAAAGGAAAACCTCCTTATCTCGGCCCAGGGATTCATTTCAAAGAGGATCCAGTTCGAGGTTATATCCACCGTAAGTGAGCATGATTGCATTCTGGAAGATGAGACCAGACATGTAAGATGGAGAAGGATGGATAAAAAAAGCCTTCAGATTAATTCGATAGTATCCGAGCATATGAGTGATCCTTCGTTCCATATGGATATCCTTGTGGTATCCCCTCCGAAGGAGTTCCTGTTCTATGTTCCCTTCATTTCAAGGAATTTTGACAGATTGATCGAGAGGTCTCCAATGCCGATCCTGATCCCAAGGAATCCCAGACCATACAGGAACATAGCTCTCTATCTTCACAAGCAATCAGCACCTGAGATCAATATTGCCATCCAACTGGCAAGGGCAACTGGCGCCAAGGTGACAGCTTTAACTTTGGCAAGGAACAGAAAAAGGGCCCAGTACCTCCAGAGGTATGCCCAGGTCTACAAGGTCGAGGTGGAGATCGAGAAGTTCATAGGTAATCCCACTGTGGAATTGATCAAAAGAGTGAAGGAGAACAACTACGATCTGATAATACTGAAGAACAAGTTAAGAGAACTACAGGTCTCCCAATTGAGGAGGCTGGTCCATATATGGACTGGATCAGTGCTCGTCGTCCCTTAGGTGATGTGTTTGTTTCATTCATTGATATTCAGTGCCTATCAGGCGTTACAAAACCCATTGGGACCTTTCGGTTCCACCCTCCTGAGGGAACCTGCGTTGAGGACCATCGATCCGTTCCTGGTCCTGGGACTTGTAGCGATACTTGGATTCTTGGCACCATTCTTTGCCAGGAAACTTAAGCTTCCCATTGTAGTGGGAGAGATCCTATTCGGGGTCCTCGTAGGTACTGTTCTTCATGGAATGTCCAAGGCCGATCTGGTGCATCTTGACCTATCCTCTGACATATTGGAGCTACTTTCGACCTTAGGTTTCATCACTTTGATGTTCATGATAGGGATGGAGAACGATTTCGAGGACCTTAGGTCCATCTCCAGAAGGGAGAAGCTCACTATCCTCCTTGTGATCATTGCCAATTTCCTGATCGCTGTTGTACCCTTCCTCGTGATCGGTCTTCCCCTTCTTGTGGGCCTGATAGTTGGAGGAGTATCCATTGCAGTTGTCATGCCTGTCCTGAGAGAGATGGGCATCAACAGGACCACATTTGGATTCAAGATCCTTCTTCTGGCGCAGATAGCCGATATTGCAGCAATTTTCCTCCTTTCCTTTTCTGCAGCTTCTCTTGGAGGACTCAATGCTGTACTGATACTCCTGTTACTTCCTGTGATATTCCTGCTCATTTTCTGGATGGTGGATATGGTGATCTGGTACAGACCCCAGTTAATGTCCAGGATCACCAATCCCTCCGACCAATCAGAACTTGGAGTAAGGGCCACCCTTGCTGCCATCCTGATATTCTACGTTATGGCACAGTTCATTGGCCTGGAAGCGATCCTTGGGGCTTTCCTTTGTGGAATGCTCTTCAGCGCTATATTCAAGGAAAAGGGTGCCATACTGGATAAGTTCCTGCCCCTGGGATATGGATTCCTCATCCCGATATTCTTCATCTATCAAGGATTCTCCGTATCATTGTTCGATCTGCTGGATTGGAGGGCTATCGGCCTTCTCCTGCTGCTCCTTACGGTCCAGATCATATCCAAGGCAGTACCTCTTTTCGTGGCCAGATTCTTCAAGCATACCTGGTCGGATGTGGGAGGGTCCCTTCTTCTGGGTACCAACCTCTCTGTTGTTGTGGCAGGTGTGAAAATAGGGGAGGATACGGGGATCCTAGATGAGAACATATCAGCTATTTTGATACTCTACGGCGTAATGAGTTGTATTCTATTTCCCCTATTGTTCAAGAGGGTATTCAAGAGACGACTGGAAAGGTACATGTTACATGAGGTCGAGGACGATCAATGAGTCTTCCCCTCGATCACGGGAGATCTTATTCTCTCTATGACCAGATGTTTCAGGGCCTTATTGTTCTTTGATCTCTTCCAGGCCTCCTCGAATCCCGGTATCGAAGATAATTTCATCAGCCACATCAAAGAGTTCAGGTAAAAATTCTTCTCATCTTTTGAGAATATGATTATGAAGGCCGCATGAACCGGGGCTGTTTCTTCGGAAAACATAGCCCCCCTCCTGGTCCTTACAAGTGTGATATCGAAGATATCCTGTCCCTTGACCTGGTAGGATAGGATTACGAATCCCGGCATGGACATCATGTGGGCCGATCTATCCTCATTGGAAAGCTCCTTGAGCAGATTGTCTTCGTTAAGACCCAATCTTCGAGATAGAGTATAGGTAAGTTTCCTTGTCAGGTCGGCCGGAGGGATCAGATAGTTCATATCAAAAACCTCTGCTTCAGATATCTTGTCCTCGAACCTCCCCGAGAGTATCCCGTCCCTCTTGATCAGAACCCCCCTGAGTTCCTCATCGAGCAAGCATTCGTTTGTACTCTCTCCCATTACCCTTTCTGCCACTCTGAGAAAAGCATATTCCCTTCTGATCTTTCCATGTGCATAAAGATAGTACCATAATACTCCGATCGCAATAAATCCCAGAGCTACAGCGATCTTCTCCCAACCAAGAAGGATAATGAGGACCAGGTACCCAAATATACCAATGATCTGGAGAGTCGGATAGAACGGAGCCCTGAACTTAGGTCTATAATGCTTGATATTCGACTCCCTCAAGAAGATCAGGGCCAGGTTTGCCAGGATGAACAGCAATAGTTTCAATGTTGAAGCATAACCTGCAAGATGTTTGACATCGGTGAAGAGGATCACGAATATCATGATCATCGTCGTGAGGACGATAGAGAACCATGGAGTTCCCCATTTCGTCATCTTTCCGAAGATGGCCGGAAGGAGCTGATCTTTCCCCATGGCCATTGGATCCCTGGAAGCGGCCATTATACCTGCGTTTCCGGTGGATACGAATGCCAGAATCCCTGCAAATGACATTATAACTATACCTGCTGTTCCAAGCAGGATCCCTCCGCCTTCGGAGATTGAGGTCTCATTACCGTTCAGGATATCAGGTGGAACGATACCTACTGTTACAATGATGGTCAAAATATAGAGGATCGAAACCACTGCCCAAGAGAGCATCATTCCGTATGGGATGTTCCTTCCTGGTTTGCGAACCTCCCCGGCAACTGCTGCGACCTTTGTCGAACCTGCAAATGAGACGAATACCAGACCGGAGGTGCTGAGAATTGGAGAGATCCCTTTTGGAAGAAATGGAGTGAAGTTGCCCATTCCGCTGGAGGCAAGGTGTACCAATCCCGCAAGGACATACAGAACCATAAGACCGATGAGGGTGAATACCATCCAGACCTGGGCTTTTGCGCTGAAATGTGTTCCCAGTATGTTCAGGACCATGAAGAAAAGGCAGAACCCTACAGCTATCATCTTGATCTCAAGGATTCCCAAAGAGGGATAGAGCAGTATCCCGAATATTCCAAGACCATAGAGAGCGAAGGCGGATTTCAATGCAAGCGAGAACCAGGCGGAAAAACCTCCCAGGGTGCCCATCATGGGGCCCATGGCCCTGTCGGTGAATACGAATATCCCGCCATCCTTTGGGATGGCCGTTGAAAGTTCAGCCTTTGCCAGGACAGTTGGGATAGCCAGAAGGCTGGCAATGATATAGGCAATTATCACTCCCGGTCCTAATTCTCCAAAGGCTATGCCAGGTAAAATGAAAAGACCTGAACTGATCATTGCACCGGAAGAGATGCAGAATACCTCCCTCAGTCCCAGTTCTTTTTTCATATCCCACCTCTCCGTTAAGGCAGAATCAATTTCCTTGATACCCTATCCCCAGGATCGAATAAAAAATGTTCCAGAATTATGAGAAATTACAATGTATGTAGAGATCGGGTAGTTACAACTGAAATGAGATCAGGATAAGGGACTAACAGGCGGCCTTGGAGGAACAATTCTTACCTGACCAGGTCCTTTGTTTGTATCATTTGACATGATCTGGCCACCGGTTCCATTACCCGATCTGGAAGTTGGATTCTCTGAGCCAAAGGGGGTATCTTCCACCCTTTTGAAAGATGGATTGGAAGTTATTGGCCCATCTTCCTCCAATTTCTTGAAGGTTGGAACCGATGGTCCTGTGACCTTCCCCTGGGAAGTCTGGGGATCCGTTTCCTCCCTCTTACCCCTTTTCGATATAATCAATATGACAATGGAGAGAATGAAAGCCGTTATGGCCAAAATTGATCCGGCTACGGATAAATAGAAACCCAGTTCAAATGAGAGACCTTCCTGTGCACCGGACAATCTCTCATTCAACAGGTCCACTGTAGCGTTCATCCCCAACATGTACCAAACAGGACCAGCTGTTGATAGGATTGCAGAAGGGAGAATGATCCCCCAAAATGACCTTCCTTTGATCAGTATAAGGGTGACAGCGACCATTCCCACAAGGATGGATATTAATATCAAGGGCATGGCCAAAGGGATGCCCAGAGCCTGGAAGATTTTCATCCTTGCAACAGGTCTGATGTTGATCGGATTTGCACTTCCCGAAAGGGGAGACCTCTCTCCCCGGTCCCAGTAATCGTTCATGGTCGCATCGATCTCAATTATGAAACCTGCTGCTGGCTCACCTTCTGGAAACTTGACATCAATTGAGGTATGATAATCATCCCCTTTGTCCTTGAAAGATACTGAAAGCTTCTTTTCTTCTACCGTGAGATCCGGCCCTTCATACTCACCTGTATCAAGGTCATACCCGCTTCTGGCCTTGATCACTATTCGGGAAAGGGTTATTGAGAATCGTTCCTTCTCTTCGGCACCCACCTGGTCCTCTAGATCGGTGCCAAGGAATGTAACCCTCACATCAATAGGACGTGAACCCCCTTCCATCCAGTATGGGACAAGGTCCGCCTTCAATGATACATTGAGATAGGCGGATGGGCTGCCGGATCCGCCGTATGTGATATTGGGATCGGGAGGGGTTCGAAACAGGAGTTCGTAAATGTAGGACTTTTCCTTGTAAGAATCGTAAATAATTCCAAGGTTCTCTAGAACCTCCCCCCGTACCTGGGGATATGCCTTCCACTTCTCTTCCCTGGACACATTTGAACCGATCCCCCCTCCAATTCCTCCGATCATTCCCCCACCGGATGAGGATGAGGAGGTCCCAAGGGAATATTCAAAACCCACAGCATCGAAATCGGCCTTCAACGTGTAATCAAGGGGACCGACAGAACTTGTCCTGTCGAATGTGGCCCAATCGAAACCCGGGATCTTGTCGGTATCTGGTAATAAGGATATTCCGGAAACCAAAATTGAAAGAAGTAGTATCAAAGCAGAAATGCGGAAAAAGATCTTTTGATTCATGGGGCCACGCCCTGAGATGACCGCTTTACTATGAAAATGTTATCGCAGAAGAATGAAAGAAGTGCGGGCCCGTTCCCCCCGAAGAGCCCGCGGATGGTGGTTCATTGGCGTCCTCTATATCCCAGATCCTTGGTCCTATATCAAAATTCGAAACCCGAATATGGATACCTCTTCCTGAAGGAAGGGTCCCCCTCATCAATCGGAGTCAACCTTCTTTCAAGAAGGGAGATCTCTTCAATGATATCTGCCACATCGGGTTTTTTCATCTCAAACACCTTCAGAAGCGGGTGGGAACCTCGCTCCTGTAAGCTTCCATCCTACCTGCAGATATAAAAAAGGGAACGGGGGCGTCCAAGGGACACCCCAAAAAGTTACAGATACAGGAAGGGATTAGAGGAGGCATGATTGAGGGTTTCGTGATCGGGGACATGGTTTTGATGAGAGGCCCCAAAGGGGAGCAGCTCGTTTGCATTGATGGGAATATGTTCAAGCTTTCCTCACCTATGGGTGCGCTGAACACAGATAGATTGGTAGGAATGAAGCCTGGCGACATACTCAAGGTCGGGTCGGTCCATTTCAGACTTTACAGGCCGGATGTACTAGATTCGATCATCAACCTCGAGAGGGGGCCTCAGATGATCATACCCAAAGATTCGTCCAGGATAGTCATGGAGATGGGGCTCTCCGATGGTTCAAAGGTTGTCGAGGGTGGTGCGGGATCAGGAGCACTCTCGATCGCCCTCCTCAACTCCGTTGCTCCCAATGGATGGGTTCATACATATGATGTCAGAAATGACCATCTTGAGAAGGCTGGTGGCAACATTGAGAGGGCTGGGCTTTCTTCAAATTGGACAGGGAAACTTGGAGACATAGGAGAAGATGTCCAGGAGAGGGACCTGGATGCTTTTGTGATCGATGTTCCTGAACCTGAGAAGGCTGTCTTTACAGCTTCTCGATCACTGCGTCCGGGAGGACGGTTCTGCTCATATGTTCCCACCACCAATCAGATGGAACGGATCGTGATCTCACTTAGAGATGGAGGTTTCGAACAGGTCAAGGCACTGGAGATCATCGAACGAGGATACTCCGTCAAGGAGGGTGCGACAAGACCGGTCACCGAGATCCTCTCACATACGGGGTTCCTGGTCTTTGCAAGGTGGCCAGGTTCACCTGATCCTTGATTCGATGAAGGCCTTCAGCTTTGGGTCCTGAACATACGGGAGCACCGAGGAATACAACTTCTTCATATCTGTATACCTGACAGTGTCCATGTAGAGTTGTGCCAGGTTCAGCTTGATGTTCAGGTCCATGGGCGATTTGGAAAGTGCAAGCTCGTACTCGGCCTCTGCTTCCTCGTACCTTCTCTGGGAATGGAACAATGCGGCCAGAGACCCATGGGGTTCACCCCTCTCAGGGTCCATGATCATGGCTTTTCGGTATTCAACCTCCGCCGCCCTGGGTCTCCCGGTTTTCTTGAGGAGGTCCCCATAATTGAGGTGTACCTCTGTGGAATTAGGATCGAAACTCAAGGCTTCCAGGTATTTTGCCTCCGCAACTTTCAGATCACCCTTCCTGTGGAGTTCAATACCCTCCTCCAGGAGCTTGCCTGCCTTCTTTTTTCTGAAATATTCCATGGAAACGCCTCGACCGTATCACAGGACCTATCCCGGGCATATTTATAATATATTGGCAACGATTGGGATGAACCGAACCCTGGGGATCCATTCCAGGGTCAGAGGGTGTCAAGGTGAGAGTAGGAATACTCGGATGCGGTTTCATAGGAACAACTATAGCCGGATCCCTGCAGGATATGGAAGGTGTTGACCTTATCCCTCTTTTTGACAGGGACTACGATATGGCCGCCATTCTGGCCGGGAAAATTAGGATAGCCTCGGTATTTCCCCCAGAGGACCTGAACGGATTCATAGAGGCTTCGGACCTTGTTGTGGAAGCAGCTTCCCAGGAAGCTGTAAGGGACATTCTACCTGAGATACTGGACAGAGGAAAGGATGTGATGATACTCTCCGTTGGTGCCCTTGTGGATGATAGTCTCTGGGATTCTTTCAAGGAGAAGGCAGGGAAGAATAATTGCAAGATAATGGTCCCATCCGGTGCGATAGCAGGGATGGATGGTCTGACATCTGCCTCCATAGCGGATATTGAATGTGTTACACTTACTGTCAGAAAGCCTCCATCAGGTCTGTCGCTCCCACACGAGCTCTCCCATCTCTCGGAAAGCGTAAAAGAAGCAAAGGGCCCTATAACGATCTTCGAAGGGACCGCCAGAGAAGCTGTCACACTATTCCCCAAGAACGTCAATGTTGCCGCGACAATATCCCTGGCAGGCATCGGTTTCGATAGAACCAAGGTTAAGGTTATTGCCGATCCAACGGTAACAAGGAATCAACATCAGGTTGAGGTCAGAGGCAGGTTCGGTGAGATGAAGATCTGGATGTACAATCAACCTTCAACCACCAATCCGAGGACCAGTTACATGGCCCCATTATCTGCAATAGCATCGCTTAGAAAGCTGTTGACAGGCATCCATATCGGTAATTGAGGTGCGAACATGGAAAGTAGGACCCTGGAACTGATAGCTGAGGGATCATCGCTGGGTGATTCCTACATATTCAACCTTGAACCACCAAAGGGAAAGGTCCACCTTGATGAGACGACAGTTTTCGGGTTGATACTAAGACCAGAGGGGAACAGCACAAGTCCCGAGGTCCTGAGGTTCGAAAAAGGCTCTGGGTTAGAAGGTCCGGATGGAAAATGGGATGGTGAAAGAAGGGATGACGGATCGATCCATTTCGGAATATCCCTCTTGCTAAGAGGGAAGAAAGGACCCTCGATGCTCAAGATCATTGTGAAGAGCGAGGAATTCAGGGCGACCCTTGCTTTCACAGAGGTTCCATTGGAGATTGGCTCCAGCAAACTTGATGTCAATATTCCGGGATGGCCCCTCAGATGGGATGGGACTTCCCCCATGGAAATAGGTATCGAACTCACCCACCGGGGTGAGGGGAAGGTAAATGTTCAATCATCCATACAAATCCTTGATGGAAACGGGACCATCCTCATGAAGGGGGATGCAGCCGAAACCATTGTGAAGCATAATTCAATAGTGAAGACCATCATCGACCCAGGAAGGTTGATCGATTTCGATACTCTATCCGTCAGAGTGGAACTCCTGATGGATGGAGAGCATCAGGATAAGCTGATCCTTGGAGCGATCCTTCCTCTGAAGGATAAGAAGATAAAAGCTGGTCTGCCGGGCCGGATCATTTCCGGAGAAGAATTCTCGGTGATCCTGGAAATTCCTGAGGGACAGCCATTGGATGGACTCGAACTGACACTTGGCGACCTGGGTCCTTTTGTCCCGGAGGAGATCAAGGGAGAGGGCAATAACAGAGAGGCCCTTTTCAGGGTACCAGAAATGAACAAGGGAATGGTACCCCTGGTTCTCAAATTGGGAGATGAGGAGGTTTCCAGATCACCCGTCTTCGTTGATCAGATGGAGATCTTTCATAGAATATCATTGGGTTTTGAACCGACATCCGTTTCACCGGGTGAGAAGGTCGGGATCAAACTCGATGTGAAAATGACCTCGGATATCGGTCCTTTGAAGGTCCTCCTCGAATTCAACAGAAAGAACCTTCCAGACCTTGACCTTGGAGAACTTCCGCAGAATGGAAAATTGGACCATATCATCGACCTTCCGGAAGATCTCGATATCGGAGATATTGGGGGGAAGTTGAGATTCTTGAAGGGAGAAGAGGAGGTTGGAGGGGAGGCCCATGCAAGGTTCTTCACGATCAGGTCCAGATCAAACCTTGGATTGGAAGTGAAACTTCCAGGTCATCTTGACATGGAAAGGTCAGAACAAATTCTTCTCCCTGGAGAGACTATCACAAGCTCCAGGGAATATTCAGTAGCATCGATCAAATACCTCAACTCAGGAAGGGTCCTGATAAAATCGAGAGAGAGGATCATTCCTGAGAAAGGTGAAGGAGCGGAACTTGCATCTCGCATTATCCTTGTGGATACTTTCCTGGAAACACTTACCAGACCGGATGTCCATAAGAAGATGTCATCATCCCTTGAACATTTGAGGAAGGTCACTGCTCTCCTCCTCAGATCATCGGACGGAGTAAGAGATACAAAAGATACGGGATTCCTTGGGTATTTTTCGAAACATATACAAAATGGAACGGATGAACCTGCATACAAGGTCCATTCCACTGACGGAAAGGACCCGGTATCCAACCTATCAGTTGTATTGAAAGAACTGCTTGCCGATGATGGAATTGGCCCAAGGTCCGATCCTACAAGTTCCCTTAGGGACCTAGTTGAGCATATAATGAAAGGTATGAAGGGGCGTGACTCGAATTTCGATAGAGGTCTTGTAGGAAAGAACCTGATGGAGATCTCCAAAAGAGGAAGGGATGCCTTGAAGGACATCCAATCATTGCAAAAAGGTTCGGTGATCGATCTTGAGTCTGCATCCGGTGCCTTAAAAAGGGTCTGCTTCTACCTAATAGCACTTTCACTGGTCAGGGCCGAGGTCTTTTCACGGTGGTCGGATCCAGTTGTCACAGCCTGGGATCAGATCAGGATCGAGAGACAGAGAGCAATTAAGGGAAGCATCAAATCGATAGGGGACACCGTATCGATGATCAGTGATATCTGGAATGCTTCAAAACAAAGATGGGAAGCCTACAGGAAAAACACAGTGGCAAGGTGCAGGTTTGCATCCTTCGATGGATTGGATATCAATGTGGAAAATGGTGGATTCTCGGGGATGTCCGGTGATGTCTGGGAATGTGTTGTCTCCATATCATCCAAGGAAAGGTCACCAAGATCGAAGCTCACACCATACCTTTCCCTCCCAAGAGGTGGATGGTCCCTTGAGGGCCCAATGTCCACCCGTGAGGGGGATAATCTGATCTTGGAGCCATTCATCGTTGGAGAAGGATCAAGGAATGAAATCACTTTAAGAGTAAGGGCCCCATCAGTAACATCAAGTGAGGATAAGGCATTGTTGTATCTCCACCCCGGAGATATACACCTGGAGGAAGAACCGTGAAGGAAAATGCCATGGATCCCTACAATGACCTGGCCCTTAGGGAGGTCCAGTCATTCCTGTTATACAAGAATGGGAAGGAACCTTTGAACGGTCAGGACCCAGGATCTAGGATCAGGAAAGGGATCTGGAGGGATGAAGGTGTGGATCTCACCGCTTTCAACAGGTCTAATGGATATTCCCAGGATCCGGAGGTTGCCTCCGTAATTCTTGAGATGTCCAAGAAAACAATAAGGGAGGGAGTGTTGAGGAGAAAGAAGGACCATATTGTAGCTTCTGGTCTAAAGGACCTATCCACTATGGCAAGTTCCTTTGAACCGGAAGGATTCAAGATAGGGGACCTTCAATCATTCTTCCTTGGGTCTGATATACTCTATCCATTTGCTTTGAACAGGTCATTCCCTCCACTCGATAGGTCCATGGGTACGATCAAGGTTATGAGAAGACATCAGAGAACCCCAATGGACCTCGACCCTACCAGGATCCTGAAGAGAGACGAGGTACATGCGGTTGGGAGGAATCAGGGAGAGGACATTCTAAGGATCTTTAAAAAGACCTCGGATAGGAAGAACGCGATCCACACACCTTCCGGAATGATCATAGGGGACCTACCTGGATTGATCGAACATATCTTCTCCTGCGATGAAAAAGATCTTTCCGGTTTCATAGAGAAGGATTCATTGGCCATATTTGCCGTGGAGGGCCTGGGTAGTCAACTTCTTGCATCACTATTGAGGGACCTATCATCAGGCCCGGGTGGAGAAATGGAATCACCCGGGGGATTCAGAGAAAGGTTCGGAAGGTGGATCCTTGAAAGCACACTGGGAGAGGAGGTGTCAGATTCGATAGTCCCAAGGTTGCTCAAGAGACTTGCCAACTGCTCCGAAGGAGAAGCCATGAAGCTTGAGGAAGCCCTTCAAGGCCTTATTGGTCCAGGATCCACTAGGGAACTGACATCCCTCGTCTTTTCAGCGGACCCTATCAAACGACCTCATATTATCAGGCTCCTTGGCCGGACAAGGGACAGGGCGGCACAGGAGACATTGAAGAGATTGATGGACTACTCGACACTGGAAGCAGATCGGACCACAGCGCGGGAAGCATTGATATCGATGGGAGTCAACCCTGATGGTTGATGTTGAGGGAAATATTAGATAACCATTTAATGAGATATGGCTTTATACCGGATCAAGGGGCCTTGTATTTGAGGTTCGACGACAGGTTCGATCCGCTTCTGGAGGAAATTGCGGAGAAGGTGGTAACATGCACCAAATGTCCTCTTTCGGAAAGCAGGGTCACCGCTGTACCAGGAGAAGGTCCCCAACATGCCGCCATAATGCTGGTGGGTGAAGCACCAGGGGCAGCGGAGGATGAGTCGGGGCGTCCTTTTGTGGGACAATCCGGTCAGCTCTTGTCGGACCTCATGAAGGGAGTGGGAATGAAAAGGGAGGATGTGTTCATCACATCGATCCTGAAGTGCAGACCCCCTGATAACAGGGACCCGAAACCTGAGGAAGTAAGGACGTGCGCCCCTTTCACCCTTGCACAACTTGACTCGCTTTCCCCGATCGTTACAATAACCCTTGGCAATTCTGCATATGACCTCTTCTCGTCAACATTCTACCTGCCAAAGAAGAAGGTTGGCGAGGTAAGGGGAAAAGTGTTCAGACTCCACTCCACCGGTGCCCGTTTCCTTATCCCCACCTATCATCCAGCTGGTCTCTTGTATAACAGGAAGCTGATCCCTCAGTTCAAACAGGACCTTGAAACTGCTCTGAAATATCTCAAGATGAACCCCTGACCTTGTACCTTTTGTGAGCCATTAAATAAGAAAAATATCCGGTCAATGCTACGATGGTCCTTGTCATCCACCAGAAACCAATCTGTTTCTCCAACATCTCTGATGGATTGTAGGATCCCCAAAGCGAGCCGTGTTTGACAGTTAGCTGTTTCCTTCCGAATCCGTTCCAGAAAGCCTGCTTGAAAAATCCTACAACCGTGGACCTCTCCTTGTGGTACACGACCATCCTCTCATTGTTTCCGATCTTGTAACCCTTGTCCACAGCCCTGTAGTTCATTTCAACATCCTCGGCTGTGACAAACCTCTTGTCGAAGCCCCCGATCTCCTGAAGTATGTGCTTCCGGTATGCAAGATTGCATGAGGGCCATGTGATATCCTGTTCCTTGTAATATACCTCTACCCTTCCCAGATTCTGGAATGGTTCGTACCCCATTGGAATGGTCTGCCCACCAACGATATCAAGATCTCCAATGGACTGCCTGATCTCCCTGGCCCAGAAGGGGTTGCAAATGCAGTCCCCATCCGTGAATGCGATTATCTCACCCTTTGCCAGCTTTATCCCTCTATTCCGGGATTCTCCTCTTTGTGCTGCATACTGGTGCAGTATAATAAATCCATAATCCTTCTGATACTTCTTGACAATATTTTGGGTACCATCTGTGGATGCTGCATCGATAATAATGATCTCTATGGGCGGTTCCTGGAGGACAAGCGAATCCAGCAGATGTCCGATATTGTGCGCCTCATTCTTGATAGTGACAACTACGGAGATCAGAGGCCCTTCCTCTTGGTTCTCTATGCTCTCCTTCTTATCAGCCAATTGGATCACTTCTTCTTGGATACAATGAAATCTGCCAATGTCATTCCCGAGGATTCCGCTTTCTGTGTTATTGAGTAATCCTCAACGACTTCCAGTAAGGAGATGTCGAGAGCTTTTTCCAGTTTCTTTATCAGAGTGTCAGGTGGGTGCATCTCCCCATGTTCCAACTTCGAGATGATGGATACTCGTTCATTGATCTTCCTTCCCAGATCCTCCCGAGAAAGGCCCATCCCCTCTCTGGCCCTCTGGATCCGTCTCGGATAGTCATCAACAAGCTCTTTGTCCCGATTGGTGAGCGCATCCGGTTTTTTCGACCTTTGTACTGGAGCAGAGGTTTTCGGTCTCTGGACGATCTTCGGCTCGGGTCTCCTTTCAACAACTTTCCCGTATTTCGAGCAATCGGGGCAGAGATACATCTCGGCCCCCTCGATAAATACAAGGGTCAGTTTCGCTCTCTTTCCACATCTTTCACATTCCGCCATGTTCCCTTGTACCCCCTGTTCACATAATCATCAAAGAGGATTTATAATCTATTGCTAACCCATTCCCCAGGTCGGCTTCTCCCGTCTCTTTATTGCAACAATATGGTCCAGTACCTCTCTCTCCTCCACCGATAGCTCCAAATTTATTAGGTCGGGGACCTTTCCCTCGGGTATATCTATGTACAATATATCTTCCTCGTTGAAATGCCTGCCCACCATGGGGCCACTGATGGCCATGGCAACTTCTTCTCCCATCTTGCCTTCCTTGATGGTCCTTTTATCCAGCTGCATGGATTGGATCCTTCCGATCACCTTTCCGTCCTCCCTCATGACTGATTGATCGGACCTGACCCTTCCTGCAAGTATCCTTACACCAACAACAGCAGGCTTGGAGATCCTGAATATATGGTCCCTCATAACCAGGAACTTGGCCGGGTGAGCATATTCGGACCTGCGCTCCTCCTCAAGTTCCCTTTTCTTGATCTTTTGCCATTCCATATGGTCCTCGATTATCTTGTAAATAACATTGTTGAGGATAAGTTTGACATCCATTTCCTCAGCAAGGTCTGCAACTCCCGGGAGGGATTTGATATTGAACCCTAATATGACCCTTTGGAGGGGGTCCTCAATGGATGAGATCTCCTTGATATCCCTTTCGGAAATGTCCCCTGTTTCAGCTTTGAGTATCTTGACATCATTCTTATTCAGAAGATGGTTCATGGCTTCGAGGGATCCTATGGCATCAGCCTTGATGAGTATACCCTCAGGGTCCATTTCTATGGAAGGTTCCGTCAACTTCAAAACCTCCTCTATTGCATCCTCTAGGGTCACATCATCCCTGACAACCCTAAGGGGCGCTCCCGCCATAACCTCCTCTGCATTCTTTGCCAATATCTTGACCCCTGCCGCGGCATGGACCTCACTAATATTGTCGAACTTCTCCCTGGGGTCACGGATCTCATCCATCGGTCTTGGTTTGAGAAGGGATTTTACCCTGAGGACCGAAGGTTTTCCCTTGGTTCCCACGACAATGGTGTCATCTTTTTTGATCAGTCCGGAATAGATAATGGTATCCATTGTGGTGCCAAGGCCTTTCTCATCCTTTACCTCAAGGATCGTTCCTTCGGCAGGTCCGTCCTCGGTCTCAAGGTCATCGGCGAGGAATCTCTGGGCAAGTCCTACGAGCATCATCAAGGCATCCGGTATACCCACACCATTCACTGCTGACATGGGGACCATGGCTATCGCTTTGGTAAAATCAGGGACCCTGTCGTAGCGGTCGGCGTTGAATCCATGTGAGGAAAGGGCCCCCATCAAGGAAAAGATCCGGTTGTCCAGTTCCTGTGTGAGGATCTCTTCCTGCTCTTGGAGGTTCAGTATAAAGGGTTGATCCTCAATGATCACCCAGCCGTTTATCCTGTCTATCTTGTTCAGGCCTATAAGGAAAGGAGTCTTGTACTGTTTCAGGATATTTATCGACTCAAGTGTCTGGGGTTTGATCCCTTCCATGACATCTACAATGAGAATGGCCAGGTCGGCAAGTGATCCGCCCCTTGCCCGGAGTGAAGTGAAGGACTCATGTCCGGGAGTGTCAATGAACAGCAGTCCCGGTATCTTGAAGGTCTTTCCCACCATCATAGGTCCGCAGGCTTTCCTGAGTCCCTCCATGGGCACCTCGGTGGCACCGATGTGCTGGGTTATCCTTCCTGCCTCTCGGTTGACCACTCCGGTTCCCCTTATCCGGTCAAGGAAGGTGGTCTTTCCGTGATCTACATGTCCAAGAACGGATACTATGGGTTGTCTGATCCTCATATTGACACCACCGGGACCGGAAGGGTTTGATTGCGAGGGATAATACTATGTCTTATTTAATGGTTTGAAGTAAGCGCGGACTTCAATTCTCCAGGCTAAGTAAATGACAATTCCCATTATCTCCGTACCTATATTGGACGATCGGAACCCATCCAGATCATCTTCTTATGCAAGACTGTTCTAAACAAATAGTGAACCGATAAACATTTAATCCTCCATCGGGGATGAAATTTCGTCCCGGGTGAGGAATTGAAAAGGGGAAGTGGGCCTCCTGCAAACATAAATTTGTACTTATTTACAGCAATCACGACACTTATGTTCCTATTCATAGTGGTCCAGGGATTGGATCAAGGTCCTATGATTGATAAAGGGGATTGGGATACTTTCAGGGGTGATCCAGCACATTCCGGGAGAAGCAACATTTCACTTTCCGGAAACAACGGGAAGATGGTGATGATATTCAAGGCGGAAGGTCCGATCTATTCATCCCCTGTGATCTCTGTGGATGGTTCGATCATAGTAGGATCACTCGACAGATCCGTCTATTCGATACATCCGAACGGGACATTGAAATGGAAGTTTGAAACAGGAGGGGCGGTATATTCCTCCGCCAGTATCTCCGAGGACGGATCTGTCATAATAGGTTCCATGGACGGGAACCTCTACTCGATCGATGGGGATGGTGATCTGAACTGGAAGTACGGTACAGGCGGGGGGATCAGATCCTCCCCGGTGATCGGTCCGAACGGAAGGATATTCTTCGGGTCCAGGGATGACAACCTCTACTGTGTCGATGGAGATGGGGACTTTTATTTCCAGTACATGACCGGTGGAGATGTGGACTCCTCCCCTGCCCTTGCTTCCGATGGTAGGATCCTTGTCGGATCCGACGACGGATGTCTCCACTGCGTGGACAGCGAAGGAAAGGGGATATGGACCTATGAAACAGAAAGCTGGGTCTATTCCTCTCCCTCGATAGATGCGGATGGTTCGGTCGTGTTCGGGTCCGATGACGGATATGTATACAAGCTACATGAGAATGGATCCCTCAACTGGCGTTTATTCACCGGAAATGACGTCTATTCCTCACCTTCGCTTGGACCGGATGGTAGAATTGTAACCGGTACCGATAACGATACTATACTGGCCATTGCACCAAACGGCAGCGAGCTGTGGTTCTTTGAAATGGGAGATGATGTTTTCTCCTCGCCACTGGTTGGCAGGGATGGAAGGATATTATCTGCGGACAGGAGCGGCAGGATCGTCTGTCTTAGTGAGAACGGATCGATGATATGGGAAAGGGATGTGCAATCTTCCGTGTCTTCCTCATCGCCGGGAATAGACGATAGCGGAACAATATACGTGGGTACAATGGATGGTAGACTGATTGGCATTGGAAGGGACACGGGTCCTCCGGATCTCATATCGGATGATTCTGACCTGTCTGCAAAAACCGGCGATCCCTTCAATCTTTCAGTAAGTGTGACAGACGACAATTACCTGGAAAATATCCGTGTATCCGCGGAATACTGGTTCGGGACAGGGGACCATGTTACTGCCGGTATGGATCGAATCGGCCAGGAATTCAAATGCATTCTGGAAATTCCGAATAACAGTCTAGATCATCTCTTCTATCGCTTCATGGCCGAAGATCTCGAGGGGCAGAGGTCCTACTTCCCGGGTCCCTTCTCCAGCCAGATGGTAACGGTTATAGATGACGAGGACCCGCAGATACTGGAATGGCGCATAGGAAACTGCACCACGGGAGATCCTGTAGAAATAGAGGTCAAAGCAAGGGACAACGTCGAGGTTGCATGGGCAGTACTTCACTGGGAGCATGGTGAGAATTCCGCATACAAATCCTTTTTAGAGAGATCGTTTGACGATACATTCAGGACAGTAGTTGCATTCGCCCACAGCATGGAACCATTCGAGTACTGGATAGAAGCAATAGACAGTTCGGGCAATAACGCTTCCACCCCGCTCCTTACTGCCGATGTTCGAGACAACGATCCCCCGGAATTCTCGGATAACAGTCCGAAAACCATGCTGATGGATCAGCCATACACATTCGATATTGATATATGGGACAATATGGGAGGTGTATTGGTGAGTATTGAATTCATCTTGGGAAATAATCAAGGAGATTTCACCATTCCTGGGAATGGTCAGTATTCATGGTATCCTCTTCCCTTTGAATACGGGATTTCATCATTAATGTACAGGATCACCGTCACAGACGGCAGTGGGAACAATATCACCGGAGAATGGACCGAGGTCAGGATCCTTAACGACTCGGGACCGGGTATCTCCCTTCTTCCTCAGGCCGGCCCCACAACGGGTGATCCTTACCGATTAGAGGCGAAGATGATCCATGCTATTCCTGAATCGGTTTTTGTTGAATACTGGTTCGGGGACGGGCCGGGAAGCTTCGAGTGGATGAACCATTCAGGTGAGATCTTCTCATTGATTATCGATATTCCGGAGAATTCGACCGACAGCCTGTTCGTGAAGATCAACGGAACCAACCCTGACGGTTTCTCCAATACTCTGGGTCCGATAGAGCTGTACGTAACGGACAACGACTCTCCGTCTTTAACATCGATGATCTTACCTTCCGAATGCGGAACCGGAAATGATCTTGTCATAAATGTGACGGCTGAGGATAATATCGGAGTGGAACTTCTGGCCGTGGAATTCGGTTTCGGAGAGTTGGTAACTGATAACCTGACATTTGAGGGGGCGGGTCCCTATTCATTTTCCATACCAGTTCCATCATCATTCATCGGGGAGTTGCACATCTCCTTCGTGGTAGAGGATGTTTTCGGAAACAGGGAAACCAGTGAGATATTCGGAGTTCACGTAAAGGATGATGATCCCCCGAACATCGTTTCCGACCTCACGCCCTCTTCCGTAAAAACAGGAGATGAACTGGTATTCAAGGCGGAGGTTTCGGACAATATAATGGTGGAATCGGTTCATGTGGTATTCAGGATCGAGAACGGAACCGAAGAAGAGATCGAGCTTACAGATTCTGGTCATTATACTGCCGGAATTAGGGCTCCGGATGAAGGAGGAAATCTCTATTACCACTTCAGAGCGATGGATTCCTCCGGAAATATTATCGAGACTCCTGAAAAGTCCATACAGGTCGAAAAGGAAAAGAACGTGTCCGATGAATCCTCCGTTTCACCCCTTATCATCATCCTCGGAGTTGTTGTCTTACTCGCCATATTTATCCTTGCTGTCTACCTTTTATCAAGAAGAGGCTACGAAAGGGGGGGAGAGGAATGAAAGGAATGGAATATTCCTTGAACAGGATGGTCCCCATCATTCTCATCATCACCATCCTCTCCCCCCTGAACTTCATGTCAGCGGGATCCCCGAAATCTGGGTCCGCTGAGATGAGCGGAGAGGAGATAGCCACTTCAGGTGGGTTCGAATTCCGATTGGATGAGGGAAACGGTCAGATCCTTCATGACCTGAACGATGAGGAACCTTTTGCAACCGGATCAAGTGTGAAAAATGGCTTTTTGGGTTCCTCCCCTTACCCTGATGAGTACGATCCTGATTGGACATCCAATACCAGAAATGGATTCGCCCTCCAGTTCTTCGAAGGAGACCGAGTGACGTTCCCGTATGATCCGGGGATGGATGATGGACAGTTCACATTAAGGGTATCCGTTTTCCCCTACAGTGTTGATGGGGAGAGGGCTATTTTTGCTTACGAGGATTCTGATAATGAAATGAATGGTCTCTTCATCAACGATGGGAACCTCGTGACAAGATGGAACGGTGGATCGGTTTCACATGATACATTGGCGATCGAACCAGGTTCATGGTATGATATAGATGTGTTCTGGGACCCTCCATTCGAGGAGGTCCATGTGAATGGTATCAAGATCGACAGGCAGGAGTGGAGGTTCTTCACTCCCTCAATTTCCGATCTCAAAGAGCTTTCTTTTGGAGTATTAATCGATGGAGGAGGGTATAGATTCCCATTCTCGGGAATCATGGACGATATTCTGATCTCCAAGGGTGAAGGAAACATAGGTGGGATCATTGGATCCTGGAACTTTCAGGAGTCGACTTCATCAGGATCAACATTGGTGGTTGACAGGTCCGGACATGACAACCACGGGACATATTATGATCCCGGAGGTATGGTTGACAGTCCAAACCATGTTGATGGAGTTTATGGAAATTGTATTGATTTCGATCAACATGGTTCGTATATCGATTGCGGAGATCTGGGAGGAGGTCCTTTTTCGGATGGATCCGATTGGTCGATTTCACTTTGGGTGTATCCTGGCCTGATCCATAATGGATTGAGCAGTAATAATATCTCCAATACATTCCTCTCCTACTCCTCTCCCTCTATCGATGATCCGGATGGTTTCGAGATGGGATTGGATGAGGACCTTCACATTTTATACCATGTGGCTGTAGAAGGTCCAGATGGTGAAGAGATCCTTTCCGGAAGGTCTAAATCAGCTATCTCCAGCGGAGAATGGTCACATTTATTCTTATCGATGGAAAAGGAGATCGGTAAATGGACCTTCAATGTATTAGTAGACGGATTTAAGGTTTTCATTGGTCCTGTGTCACTTCCGGGACCACTGGCTTCTGATAACCAAAGTTATTGTAATTTCACTATCGGAGGCTCCATAGCCTCCACACCTTCATTTTTCAACGGCAAACTGGATGATTTGATCATCAGATCATCCATTTCCAATCCCTATTCGGGAAAGAACACATCCATCTACCATCTGGACTCCGACACTTCCGATAAGAGCATGTTCACGGACAGGGACCTAACTCCTAACAACATCCAATTTGTTTCCCATCCTAAGAAGTATGGAGAGGGTAGTGCATATTTCGATGGAGCATCCTCCTTCCTCTACCATACCGATCCCGATCAATTCTTATCGGATCCCTTTTCTGTCGAACTCTGGGTCCTTCCTTTATCCATCAATCAGGGGGATGTTCTTTTCTCCATCTCGGATGGAGAGGGTAACGATTCAATTGAACTGTCACTGAACCTGGACGGTTCCATGACACTTCATATTGCCCTTGACAATGGTGTCATGGACCATACTCTTTTAATGAACTCCCGTAAAAGGATCAATATCGATAACTGGTCCCATATCAGAGTCACATACGGTATGGGACAGGCTTCAATCTCTTTGAACGGAGTCCTCGACAATCTGACAAGAAAGGACCTTAATGACATGGTGATATCACATGGTTTCCCTGGTCAGGTCCTCATGATCGGGGCAAGGAAAAGCATTCCGATATCAGGTCAATTCAACGGTTTCATTGATGAGATCATGATATCTGATAAGGATCCGGATGATTCGATCGATACTGACGGTGACAGCATGTCAGATTCCTATGAATTGATGAGATCTGCTGATTCCACCGTTTTTGATCCTCTCGATTGTAACGGGCGATATGCTCTACTTGTAGGTAATAACGACAACCGTTCCGACAAGAATGTGGGATTTGCATCTGCCAACGATGTCAGGGACCTGAGGTACCTTCTCAAGTCCCTTGGATGGCTTGACTGCGATATATCTGTCCTTTTAAACAGGGAGAATATCCTTGGTTCCTCTTACGGAAACCTCTCATACATTGATGGCACCCCCTCAAGGGCCGATGTTGTAAGTGGATTGGAATGCTTGGGTGATAGAAGCGGTCCTTCCGATCTTGTGATGATCTTCTATTCTGGTCATGGAGACCAGCTTCCTGATGATGATGGAGATGAGGACCATTTTGATTTCTCATCCGCAGGAAAGAATATGAGCAAACAGGATGAACAGCTGGCACTGAGCGATCGTCTAGATGGAGATCCGGATCAGCTTTCAGATGATGATTATTCAAAACTCGTATTGGAGATCAGGGCAAAGCAGATGGTCCAGATCATAGTCTCATGCAATTCGGGAGGCTTCCTGGAAGATGTTAAACAGGGTTATAATGGAGAGACGAACAAACCCTGGGAGATGTATACAGTGATCACCGCCTGCCATGAGAATGACGTTGCATATGTGAAGAACAGGGAATCCTCTTTCCTGGCTCAGAGCATGTTCGACAAAGCCATGAGGAAGACCGACAGGGACCAGTGGGGAGACCGCAAGGCATTCGGAAGGTGTGATTGGGACCCCGATATAGATGTCACGATCAATAATATGAGATTCATAGAGCAGGATGGAGTATCCGAGGACCATCCGACCAAAGTGGATGATCCTCCCCACTGGCAGAGAAATCACTATACGGAAACAGGTTATGTCCCTGGATACGAGAATGGATGGGAAGGCCAGGACTTCCCCGATTCAAATTTCCTCTGGGGAGAGACAGATAGAGCGACCATGTACGTTTCCATGTTGGATTACTCACCCTCGAACAATAATGGGATCATAGACATTGAGGAGGCCTTCTATTTCTCGGTACATAATGAATATCTGGGTGAGGGGAGTATTAATCCGGAAGCCGATCCCAACTCCTCCACCGACCTGGGAGACGATCCTCTGATATTTGATTCCGATCCGGTATCTTCATCGAAGATCTATCTCTGACCTATGAGAAAATGATCAGTAAGATGAAGAGATTTTTTCCTCTAATTCAACGGAGCTTAAAACTCATTATTAGGTGGCCGTTTTCAAGTTCTTCCATGCTCTCCATTAGTAAGGGGACCGGACCTTCCAGCTCCTCGAAGAAAGGAGTGTTCCCACCGCCTACAAGGACCGGATTCATTAAAACTACCAATCTGTCAACCAGGCCCTGATCCATCAAAACCTTATTGAGGACCCCACCGGTGTCCGTCCTCATCTTCCTCAGTCCGAATCTCTCATAGAGAACATTCAGGGCTTCCACCAAGTCCACCCGATCCTCCCCGGTCTCGATATATTGGTATTTTCTCTCCTTTAGGTATTTTCTGTATTCATCGGGGGTCCTCTTGGATATCAGGACAAGGACCTCTCTGATATAGGGAAGGTGTCTGAAGACATGATGGGACCTCAACCTACCCTTGCTGTCAACAAAGATCACGTATGGAAGGCTCTCGTCATCGATTGATGATGGAGGTTCTCTATCATCTTGAGTCTCCTCGGGGACCTCCTCCATCGAACGGAGAATGGTCTCTGATCCTATCAGGACCCCATCATTCCCCCACGCTGATGAGATCCCGTAATAGAGGTCCAGGTCCGCTTCGAATCCTGTCAGTCTTCCGTCAAGGCTGACCGTATTGTATATCGTCATCTCCGGTCTCATTCGGGATCACTCCGTTAAATGCTACACAAGGAAATGGTGATCAGGAGTACCTGGGATCGGTGCATACTTTTCCCAGTTCCTTTATCTCCTCACCCTTGAACCTCCGCCTGTACCAGTAGTTTCCCTTGAGCCAGAGGAGTAAGAGTGTTGGAAGTACATAAACAGATGCAAGGAACGCGAAAAGGACAGATAGAGCAGTGACCTGGCCGAACTGTGCTAGCGGTGGAATGACGGCAAGAGATAGAATAGCAAATCCGATGACCGTCGTCATCATCGATCCGAAAAGGGCACTCCCAGTATGACTGACCGCTACTGAAAGGGCGCATATCCCGTCTTCGATCCTATCCAGATCCTCCAGAAACCTCTGGGAGATGTGAATGCCGTAATCTATACCTATTCCTACGGTGATCGCAGAGATTGTAACGGTCACAACGTTCAGGGGAATTCCGAAATAGAACATGCCTCCGGTGGTCCATGCAAGGACAAGGATCAATGGAAGCATGGTAACAAGCCCCAAGAGGGCTGCCCTTCTGATAAAGATGAATATTATTGAAAGGATCACAAGAGAGACGAAGAACGTGACCACTATCGATTGGATCTGGCCGCCTGAGATCGCTTCAAGGACCGCTTGCTGGACCAGAGGCCCTCCCGTGGGAGTGACCTTATCGAGGACCTCCCCTTCAAGTTCCTCCATAGGTTTTGCGGCGTACCTGACCTGGTCCCTGACCTCTTCGGCCCTGGATCCTCCCCTGCTGTTTACAGGGATCCGGATGACCATTCCGGTATATTCGCCATCTTCCATTCTAAGGACCCTTGATGCCTGGTCCTCATCAGCTTCGAAAAGAGCGTCATATACAGCTGTCACATTTTCAGAGGTGATACCTGTATCCAGGATCCCATCGAAATCATTATCAAGGTTCTCATGCCAAACTTCTGAGAATACAGGATCATAGGTAGGCCCCGAGGAATTTGATAAGGTGTAACCAAGGTCCAATGGGGATCCGAATTGACCTGAAGCAACGACATCCTCGCCTTCCAATGCATTTGCCTTGACAGCTGGAATCGTTAACAGAACCGAAGGATCGGCAACATCCCCTTCTGCCAGCACATAGGCTTCCTCAGATGAGAAGTCGAAATCATCCACAACCGATTTCGTGGCATCGGTGACCTCCAGACCATCAGGGAGGAAATCCCTGAAATCAAAGGTGGGTTCTAGCTGAAGTCCTCCCCACATTCCAACACCTGTCATCAACAGGACCACTGGAACAACTATCCATGGATACTGCGCCAATGACGACCCACCGGACATTATCCTGTTGAGAAGGGAGTGGCCCTCAGGCCTCACGATCCCTGAAGAGGGAATACCAAGGTCCTTTGCCCTCTTATCAGCCCAACCCCAGATATTGTTCCGTTTTTGCTTCTTTTCTCTGAACAGAGGTTTGCCTTTCTTCTCTTTCCTCCGCTCCCTAAGGACCCTTGCGGCAGGTACGAAGGTCATCATGATGATGAATGCGGACAGGATCCCGGTTGCATTCAGGATACCAAAGACCCTGATGCCAGGCGAGCTGGCGGTGAGATTGGAAAGGAATCCGATCAACGTTGTAACCGTAGCCAGTAAGATCGCGAATCCAACAGAGGCTTCGGCAGTGGTGATCGCCTCCCTGACCTTCTTTCCCTTCCTGACCTCTTCCCTGTATCTCAGGGTCAGGTGTATACCGTAATCTATACCCAATCCTATGACGAGGACAGGGACCGTTGTTAGAGATGGATTGTTATCGAATCCCAGGATCCCACCTACGCCGTATACCCAGATGATCGCCATGAACAGTCCGGAAACATTGATCACTATCTCGAACCAGTCCCTGAAGACGAATATCAGTACCAGTATCACCATGATCAAGGCAAGCAGGAACAGAATTCCCATTGAACTGCCGGATGCCTCATTGATCTTCTCGTTGACCAGCTCATTTCCGATCGCCACCATTTTCAGACCATTATTCTCGTCCTCGACCTGATTTGCTATGGCATCCAGTTCCTTTTCTGCTTTCAGTGCGATATCTGGCTCAAGTTCAGGATCGGTTGAAATTACGAACAATGCCTGCTTGGCAAAGATCCCTCCTGTAGTGTATTCTTTTGAAAGGAGGAATTCAAGAGCCACTGCCATGGGAGCCTGAGCCGTATACAATGGAAGGTCCTGAGGTTCATAGGGTTGGAATTCAAGGAAGAGGGGATCCATCAAGCAATCAATATCCACAGAGATGCTGCCTCCGGAAAGGACGATTCTCTTCTCATCGATCGACAGGAAAAAACCCTTGGATATGAAGGCGTTTATCAATTTCTCTGCTTCAAGACAGGTCTGGTTGATACTGCTGTTTGATATGAACTCCTGGGATGCGATGAATGACCTCGTGTAGAATATGGACTGGACCACGATCTCAGCAGGGGAAGATATACCATTGGGATCGTCAGGACCGGAGATGATCAGATCGGATACTCCCGATCCCAGGGTCCTGTTCTCCAATTCAAGTTGGGCCAGGAGGGATCCCCTCGAAAGAACATTATCCTCAGCCTTTATCAGGACCGTGAGCTGGCCTCTCTGGGAACCGAACTCATCTCTGACCTTCTGGTTTGCTTTTGACACATCATCGTCAGGAGTGAAAGCATCCTCCTCGCTGGCCTGTTCGAAATCCTGGGAGAAATATCCCATGATAAGAGTTACGACCAGTATCAGTGATATGAAGACCCATGGTGCTTTCGTGATCGCCTTTCCATAATTTCCAAGGACCGACATATTTCTCATCCCCTATAATTATCAATTATACTATCCAAATAGTTGGATCAAGAGGTGTCAGGAAACCTCCTCTCACCATTACTATCGTTTTCCAATAGATAAAGGATGTTCCGAATATATATGGTAGAGACCGATGCTGAACCTGGATCGTTAACAATGACTTAGATCAGTAGGTCTCCTTGTCAAGGGTCTCTTTCAGAAGAGCGGGATCAGTGGTGGGAACATTACAGTTCCAACCCTCACACACATATGCGGTCGTCCTCCCGTCGAGAGGTATGTTCTCAATGGTGAAAGGTGCAAATCCTTCCATTTCCCGGCCGCTTTCATCCATTTTCTTGAGTAGAAGGACCTTCTGAGGTAGGTAGATCTTCCTTATGGAATCTATCATATCCAGTGTTATATCCCTGTTCTCACCCTCGGCAATAACGATCTCTCTAGATGGTCCGACCGCATGCATATATGTTGAAAGCATCATGGCAAATCCTGTGGGTGCCCTCTTCATATCCTCTGAGAAATGTGAGAAGGTCCTCTCGGTCATATCCTCGTATTTGGTCCTCCCCGTCATCCTCGAGACCCTGATCAGGACCAAAGCTGCTATTGAGTTCCCGGATGGAATGGCTCCGTCATACGCTTCCTTCTCCCTTGAAATAAGGACCTCTGAATCCATGGAGGTCTGATAGAATCCGCCTTCCTCCTTATCGAAGAAGTCCCGAACCATCCTTTCTGCCAGATCAATACCTTTTTTCAGGTATCCAATTTCAAATGTGGCCTCATAGAGGTCGAGATAAGCCAAAGAGAGGAATGCAATATCATCAAGCATCATTGGGACGGCTCTTTCTCCATCCATGAACCTGTGGAACCATTTCCCCTCATGACTGGAATGGTTTTCAAGAGCGTTCATAGCTTCTACTGCCATCTTGATCAACCTTTCATCCTGAAAAGCCTGTCCTGCCTTTGAAAGGGATGAGATCATAAGGGCGTTCCAGTCCGTCAGTATCTTCTCATCCCGGGATGGTCTGATCCGTTTTTCCCTTTCGATCCTCAGGAATTCCAGGTCATTCTCAAATCCTGCGGTTTCGGACCCGATCCCAAGATGCAAGATGTTCTTTCCAGTTCTTCTTCCACTCGATTCGTCATGGAAGTTACCCTCCTTTTTCACATTGAAATGGGATGCGAACTTTTTTCCTTCATCTTTTCCAAGTACACTGATGATCCCATCAAGGTCCCAAACATAGAACTTGCCCTCTTCTCCTTCCGAATCCGCATCCTCAGCTGAATAGAACAGACCATCTTTTGATGTCATGTCCCTTTGAATATAGTCTATGGTCCTCTCCACGGTCTTTTTATAATATTCATTCCTGGTGATCAGATACGCCTCGGTGAAAGCCGATATCAACATGGCCTGGTCGTAGAGCATCTTCTCGAAATGGGGTACCATCCATTTTCTGTCCGTGGAATACCTGTGGAAACCCCCGCCAACATTATCGTTTATCCCACCAGATCCTATGGCTTGAAGGGTCCTTTCAGCCATCTCAAGGGCTTTTGGGTTCTTCGTCCTTTTATGATACCTCATGAGAAAAAGAAGCTGATGGGGGGATGGGAACTTGGGTTGGCTCCCGAACCCTCCGAATTCACTGTCATACTGTTTCGAGAAATTATCAAAGGAACGATCAAGGACCTCAGTGGTCAATGCACCTCCCTTCGTTCTCTTCTCTGTTCTCATTGCATTGACGATCTCCCTCGAGCTTGAAAGGAGACCTTCTCTATCATTCTTCCATAGATGATCGATCCTGACTATCAGATCGATAAGACCCATCATGCCGTATCTAGCATCCCTGGGTATGTAGGTCGCCGCAAAGAACGGTTCTCCCTCCGGTGTCATGAATATTGAAAGGGGCCATCCTCCCCTGCCTGTTGCAAGCATGGCTGCCTTCATGTAGACGGAATCGATATCCGGTCTCTCCTCCCTGTCCACCTTTATCGAGATGAATACTTCGTTCATCCTGCTCGCAACTTCCTCATCCTCGAAGGATTCATGGGCCATCACATGGCACCAGTGGCATGTGGAATAACCGATGGATAAGAATATCGGCTTATCCGCCTTTTTTGCTTTTTTAAAAGCATCCTCACCCCATGGATGCCAATCAACCGGATTTTCCGCATGCTGTTTAAGATAGGGGCTCTTTGCATCTACAAGATGGTTCGGCATGATGGTCCCTGCATCCGATGGCCGTTGGAGAATAATCAAATGCCCCATCACATGTTCAGGTGAACTTCTTCCTGATCATCTGGCCCCAATTCTTCTTTCTCCTGATCAGATCGAAGGTACCCTTCAACCTCCACCAGGTCACAAGCTGCCTGTAACCCATGTTCTCAAATATTGAGAGAAGCACTAGCATGAAGAGGTCCTTCGGGTTTTTGTATTTCTTCACGGTGGTCTCTTCCAGGATCAGAGATGTGAGGGAAAGAATGATACCAAGGACAATGGCCAGGAATAAAAAGATGAAGAAAAATGGGACGTTGATCCAACCCATCAGGACAGAAATGGTGACAAAGATATAACCCACTGTCTCGAATATGGGACCTGCTGCTTCGAACAGGGTGAAGAAGGGCATGGAGATCATTCCCACGGCTCCATACCGGGGGTTGAACATCATCTGTTTGTTCAGAGTAATGCTTTCGATCAAGCCCCTCTGCCATCTATTTCGCTGGTTCCTGAGGATCTTCCAATCGTCTGGGGCCTGGGTCCAGCAGACAGGGTCCGGTATGAACAGGACCTTGTAATCACGGTCCCATTCCCTCATCTTCCGATGCATTCTGACGACCAGCTCCATATCCTCCCCGACAGTATCTGTCCTGTAACCACCCACCTCCAACACGGTCTGTCTGTGAAAGAGCCCGAAGGCCCCTGATATTATCAGCAGTGCATTGATCTCATTGAAACCGGACCTTCCGCACAGAAAAGCCCTGATATATTCCACTGCCTGGATAGCTGGCAGGAATTTCTTTGGCAGTCTCGCCTCAAGGACCTCACCATCCTTGATCCTGCAGTCGTTTGCAATACGGATTATTCCCCCCAGTGCGATTATATTACCGCTTTCCGTTAGATATTCCTCAATGAGTCTTGTCAGAGCTCCCTTTTCCAAGAGAGAGTCCGCATCGATGGCACAAAAGAGCCGTGACCTTGAGAAGTTGATGCCCGCATTCAGTGCATCGGCCTTCCCGCCGTTCTCCTTGTCGATCACCCAGAGGTTCTTGTGAAGTTTAGAACGATAAACACCCTTTACCTTCTGTGTCTTGAGTGCTTTTCCACTGGACCTTCTCCTCTTTATCAGTTTGAACTCCTTTTTAAGGACATCCATGGTACCGTCTCTGGAGCCGTCATTGATCACTATTACCTCAAGCTCCGGATAATCGAGGTTCAATTGGGATTTGAGGCTCTCTGCAATGGTGACCTCTTCATTGTAGGCGGGAGAAAGGACGCTCACTGAAGGAAGGATGGGAACCTCCATCATGTTCCTGAACCTGGACCCGGACCTTACCTTGAATTTGAACAGCTGATGTGCTGCCATTAAGGAGAGAATAAGGTAAAAGAGGTTCAGGGCTGCAAAGTAGAGAAGGATCGCTATGTTGAAGAAGAGAACGAACCCTTCGAGAAATGAGAGGAACCAACCCATCTCAAACGAACTCCTTCCCGATCTCAGGTTCCCTGGACGAAAGGTCCATGATGGCTGCGTTCCCTTCCCATCCTTTCCGTGAAAGATTGGCAAATGCCTTGACCTTGACATCGTGGTCCTTGTCCCTGGCGAGCTTCTCTAGTGCGCCTATCCCGTATGCATCGGGATTGCTACCAAGGGACTCGGCTACGGCGGACCTCACTTCCTTATCCGGGTCTTCCACCATCGATTCCAGGACCTTTAGTGCCTTGCCTCCACCAACCCTCCCCAAAGATCTTGCAGCTTCGACCCTGACATCCGGGTCCCTGTCATCTGATAACTTTTTCAATATTGGAACAGCCTCGATCAACTTCTTCTTCCCCGAAAGCATCGCAGCTGCCTTTCTGACCGCTGGAAGCGGATCTCTTGCCAGTTCCTTGATGTGAACCGGATCAATGTCCATCCTCAAGAGCTCCAGGGTCAATTCCTTATGGATGGAGGGGTGGTTCCACTGGTATAATGACCCGAGGTGTTGGGGCAGGTATCGTGATCGTAGGGTCGATAGATATGATACAGCCGAGATGGCCAGCTCCTCCTCGTTTGATGTGATCAGCTCAAGGGCGATATCCTCCGCATCATTGAGCTCCAGTCTGGACAACCTGCCAAAAGCCACGGTCCTCTTCCACCAGGGTCCGTTCCTAAGCTGCTCAAGATCATCCGATACGAACCCCATCTCCCGGTAGAGCATCCTGAGCCTTCTCTTCTTTCTCTCCTCAAGGGATGATGGTGCTCTTACCTCAACGGGGATGTTCTCCTCATTCCCCCCGGCGTAGAAGAATATCAAAAGGTCCCGGAATGCCTTCCTCTCATTCTCCTCGACCTCGATAGTCTTGATATTATCCTTCCCTGAAAGATGGTCTTCCAATCTCTTCTTCCACTGAGGATACCACTTGTCCCTCTTCCTGCCTTTCCGGAGGTTACTGATACTGATCGCGGAATAGGCTATGATCTGAACGAAAAGGATCAACGATACGAATAGAAGGATATAAATGACCAGTTCCATGAGGACCCCGTCCATCCCTCGTATAAGTACCATTCACAAGTACACGAGTCAATTATAATATAAATGTTACGCAACACTCTATTATTTGGTGATAATAACTATTTTCTAAATAAATTTCGTCATTTTGATTGGGAGTCCCCGGGATGTCCCAACGCCATTATCCAAATTTTTTCCGCTTTAGGAATGATTGTTAAATGTTATCAAAAAAAAACTCCAATGTACATCCAATTTCGCAAATTGATAATATATTGCCCATAAGCTCAGAGAGGGACTCTACCATTGGACAAAGTGTCCTTTCTGAACAATCGGTTCGTTCAACTTCTTTCCCCTGATGTATACCATTTCCACACCCTTTCCGATCTTCAGATCGATCGATCCATTCCCCACCATGATCGCTCCATTCCCAGGTCCTATGACCTGATCATCTAGATGGACCCGTCCGGATGACACATAGATGAAACCGTTCTCCTCTTCCGTTTTTGAGACCCGCAGGGTTCCTTCTACATCCCCGGTTTCGATCAGCTTCCATTCCATGGAAATCATGGTCCTGACGGGTGAACCATCCCCGATCAAGGTCCTTACCTTCAAACCGTCCTCATTCTGGACCGGCATGGCCGATGATTTCTCCTCCTTGAAGATCACGGATGTGTTCCTATGTCCTTCCGGTATCTTTATCCACAGGAGATATCCTCTGACGGTTTCCCCTCCTTCCGGTCTTTCTGAATGCTCGAACCCTTCACCGGCAACGAACCTCCTAACATCACCTGGATCGATAGCACCTTTGTTCCCCTGATTATCCTCGTATATTGTCCTCCCCTCCATCAGGATCTGGAATCCCTCGAATCCACTATGGGGATGCTGAGGGAAGAAGGCATCCTTTGAAACATGATACTCATCAAAAAGAACGAATGGATCCAGATGACCCATTTGGCCGTGGATAAACCTTCTTGCTCTGGCCCCAACACCTTCATCTTCCAAAACCGGTTCAGCCACTTGAAGTCTCAGGCCCATACCTCCAAAATTCAGAATAGGTCGAATATATCAACCACTTTATATCTGGAGAATGGACTGCTTCAGAAGTATAGATATCCCCGAATATATTCAAAAAGGCTCAAGCGGTGACTTCAAGAAGGCCCATCCGCCTCATTTCTTCAACAAGGTCATTGTCAACGAGTATATCGAGGTCCTCTTCTATCTCATCCCTTATCTCGTGGAGCTGGTTTGCAAGTCTTTTCATTGCATTGCGGTCTTTTACCATAAACACACCTAGATAATTTCACGAGAAACGGGCTTATATAAACTTGACCATAATAATACTAAATAATGTAAATAATATCAATACAGAGATGTACCCGTTAGGTAATAAGAATATACGTATATGTCTAATTATGTACATCTATTCAACTTCAGGAATAAGGTAAAAGAAGCACTCATGACCCTACGGGCCACACATAAGGATGAAAATCGGTTGGTC
>CBDDUX010000072.1:0-29740 GCA_965234725.1 Thermoplasmatota archaeon
CGGCGATAGCCGGCAACGTTTTCATTTCCGTTCTCCTCGATCTTTCCTCCATCCTTACATCCTCTTTTTGCCTTATGAATTTTGCCGGTTTCCGCATGAGGTGGAAGATATTCTATTCCTTCCAATACTTCTATACAAATCCGAAAAGAGCTTTATTCAAATATATTTCCTCATCAATCATTAGAACCATTTGGACTAATGCCAATATTGGTTTAGATATCTACATTGAAATTGAGTTTCCATAATTATTTTTTTCTATCACTCTTGATCATCCCTCTTGAAGGCATTTCAGAGAAATTTTTTCATTATCAGTGTCCTTTTTGATAGTTTTGAGTATGTTTTCAAACCCCGATCTACAAAATTTGGGGGTAGTTTTACTACACCATTACCATAGTTATACGACATTATAGTGTTAGAACACGATCGGATTGTGAATACTGGATTGATATAGAGAGATATGTTGGTATGATAATTACAGGAATATAATTTTATGATGAAGTCCGAATTAGACCAAAATGTTTGGTGGGCCAGGCCGAGTCCGGATCAAGTAATGAATCTATTTTTTCATTGATGGAATCTGATCAACAATATCCGGTTAGTATCTCTTTCATGATCCTGATCTCGGCTTTTCTCAAATGCTCAACGAGCGTTGGTTTACTGATACTGACCTTTTCTGATAACTGAGTGCTGTTGATCTTCCTTGGATACTCATAGTATCCATATCTGTCTGCTGTGAGAAGTATATCTCTTTGTTTCTCCGTCAATATCGATAGAATATCCTGTTTCCGGTAGGTTGCCTTCTGGAATGATACATTCACGACCTTACCCAGATGTTCGTTGATCAAGTCGATGAATTTGTTCAAATTCTCATTATCCCCGATGCAACTCAAGGTGATCTTATCCTCAGTGATAATATTTGGTTTAGTAGTGATCAGGTCCAAGTCCTTGAAGAATTCTAGAGTGTTTTCAGGATCAAGTTCCTTAGCAATACAGATGTGTTTGTTTCCATGGGATCCTAGAACATTCAAGATCTCGATTGTCCCGATGGATCTTATATCATCTATCGATATGCCAGCTCTCGTGATAATCTCGATCAGGTCCACCGAAATGAATTCTTCCCAGTCATTCCTCAAATCATCCAGTATCTCATAGGACACTATCTTTTCAAATATGGGCCTCTGAATTTCCTTGAACTTCTCATATGGTTCGTATTCCAGGGTCATCTTTCTCATGTTATCAAAAGCAGATCGGCTACTGGATATTAATAATGCCATACATGAATGGCTCAATTTCCTAATATTTCACCCGCCATAGACCTTCAGAGACCAATAGGATAATCCCAAAAACAGGTGAAAAAAATGGACAAGATAAGGAATATCGATGGTGAGTGTTCAACCGGTAATGATGGAACGAATGATAAAGAGATTCCCAACTTGAGAAAGAACATGATAATTGCGGGTTGTCTTTATCTCACATTCATATTATTTTCATTCGTTGTAGACAATTTTGCGGTCTTTGTAATGAAAGATGCTGATACCGTGATCGATAGAATAATTGAAAATGATTGGCAATTCACCTTCGGACTGATCAGTAACTTACTCTCGGCTCTTTTCTTCCTTCTGGCAGCCTGGGCTCTATATGCGTTATTGAAACCGGTCAATAAGAATCTCGCTTTGTCGTTTCTCATACTAAATTTGGTTGGTGTCGTCATCCAATGTGTGGCAGTGCATGAACTATTTGGTGCAGTACAACTTCTGAATGGGGCCGAATACCTGAATGTGATTCAGGCTGAACAACTCCATGCCCAAGCATTGTTCCATATCAACATGTATGAAAATGGATTCATGATCGCCCAGTTGTTCTTTGGTTCCTGGCTCCTCCCTCTAGGATATCTGGTCTACAAATCCACCTTTCTCCCAAAATGGCTCGGTATATTGCTGATGGTCGACTTCATTGCTATAGTGGGATGGTTCTTCCTTTTCTTCCTTTTCCCGAGTAACGAAGTGATAATTGGACTCTGTCTTACAGTTAGCCTCATCGCGGAACTGGCACTCGGAGGTTTGCTTATAGTGAAAGGTATCAAGATGAAAAGTTCGATAAATTTATAGTAGGCCTGGCCGAGTCAGGATGATATCTTATCCTTGAGCAATTTCTCTCTCCAAGTGTCCTGCATCCATCCATCTTTGAGTACTGAGGATTGAACATTCTTGATACCATCACAATCCTTGATTGCTTCCATAAGCTCATTATATTTCTTAATGGAAGGGGACCAAGCATAACTTGAGATAAGTCCGGGGACATTGCTTAGAGTAGTGATGACGAAAAGTGATCCGCTGAATTTTTCATATAATTCATCACGGATCTTCTTCTGATCAACACCTTCTTCTAAGATTACGGCGAGCATAGCGGTAAGACCGGATGCATTCCCGGGGCGCCAATCGATACTGAAATCAATCGCTCCATTCTCTATCAACCGATCAAGATGCCGCTTCACTGTTCGTGCTGATGCATCACATTTCTCAGCAATATCTCCGATAGGCAATCGCGCATCCTCATAGAGTGCATGAATGATCTGAAAATCGAGTCGGGTCAGCTCTGATGGACCTTTGTATCGAGTATTCAGGACCTTCTCACCGAATTTTACTTGAGAATCCAAAAGTACATTCGGATTCGGGATCTCGATTTTCTTTCTCAGATATTCGACCAGGGAGTCCAGGTCCTTGATATCCCGGATGATGCATTCCAGGAAGAAATGAGGTTGTCCTTCGCCGATAAATACTGAATGCACCAGATCGTTTTTCCTTAGTCCTTTTACTACATCGTCCGGTTTGCCCTGGGAGATGCCTTCCACAAGCACTCTAATAGCATGAAGATATCCTATCGACAGTGAGGTTTTAAAACAATTGATTAGTCCTTCATCTTTTAGTATCTGTATACGGCGATGTGTGGCCTGAATGGAAATATTCAATCTGTCTGAAAGCTCACGAATAGGGGTCCTTGAGTTGGTGAAGAGCATCTGGCATAATCGAATGTCGGTCTCGTCCATGGTAGAGAAATGAATGATGATATTCTTATTTGTAAATTATCTTGGGATATTCTCTTCCATCAATGAGATCAGGAATTCCAATTCATCCTTTATCTTGCCAGATGTGACCTTGCATTCCGCAAAGATCCATCCACCTTCCTCGCTTGTCAAGTAATATCCCCTGTCAGTAAGAATACCTGCAATGTCCATGACATGCTTAATTCGAGAGGGATCAACCGGTCTATTCCCCTCTAACAACCGAACAAGCAGTTCCATGGAGAAGTATATCATGCTGTTTTCTTCGATCCTTGCAACGAGCCCGATCTTGAACGTATCTCCTCTGGCAACCACAACATACCCCTCGCCATCATCCGAGGATCTAGCTACTTCGGTCAGTTTCTCGACATTGATATCCGGATTCTTTCCCATATCAAGCTCTCCATGCCTACTCGACCTTTATTTTATGAATCTCCTTAACTGCCTTTCCTGTCAGGTTCTGAATATCCTGCTCATTCAGTCGATATGCTGAAGTGTCCTGTCTGGTTGGTTTAGGATCGGACGGTAACAGATCAGCTATGTGAAGATCGATCACTGAAGCTGGTTTCTTTCCGATTCTTTTGGTCAGTTCATCGGAAAGTTTTGGATTCGGACCAAGGGCTCCTCCGCTTATCGAGATGAAAGCATATTGCTTGATATGGTCCTTGAGTTCCTTGAAGCAAGCTCGAAGAGGCGATGCAACCTGCCCCATCCATACGGGTCCAACGAAGATTATCAATCCATTTGTATCCAGATCGTCAATCGATTCGTTGATCTTCGGTGTTCTATTAAATATTACATCTATCGCGATCCTTCCAATGGTTCTCTTCTTCGGTTCAGTGATCTTGATATGCTCCGCTCCAAGATCAGCAGCAATGCTTTTTGCCAGACCATCGTTGTTGCCTGTCAACGAGTATGATATCACAAATTTCTTCATTTTTCTCCCTCCTTTTAATCATCTGCTAGCAGCCATTCTTACTGCTGCAAAGTCGAAGATCTTTCCCATCATTTTCTTGATCGGATTCATTCTGACCGGATAGTAGTAATCCGATTCGAACCATCCTTCCCTTTCAAAGTATGAAAAATCTCGATATTCATCATTCAGTATCAATCGAGCACTAGTTCTGGACATCCTGAATATCATCAACTTGAACAGAGTGGGGGACGGGTATTCCTTCTTGACCAATTGAGAAAAAAACTTACTGCTATGTTTGTCAAGGGCTGTATCAATCTTTCTCTGTCCTTTTTCTGTCATGGGTTCGAGTGTTGTAAGAACAGAACCCCTTACAACATTGAAACCGAGCCTGTCACCGACGAAGCTGAGATACTTGACAATATCCTTTCCTCCCATCATTCCCTGTGTCACAATGCATGTGAATGCTTTTCCAAAGAAAGCAGGTCGATGTGAGTAGAAGCTCAACCTGTCAATTAATAATTTCATGAGGGCTGATTCATGGAAGAAGTAGTTGGGAGATGCAAACACAATGCCATCGGATCCCTCAATTTTCTCAATGAGTATATCCCTATCATCCTTAAGTGGGCATGATTTCTCATTTTTTTCCATGCAGATCTTGCACCCCTTGCAGGATTTCAGATCATAATCGCTGAGTTGTACTATCTCATAATCTACACCGCCTTTCTTCTGCAGATTTTCCATGAATTGCACAGAAGCATCATATGTATGATTCTTCTGAGCGCTTCCGACGAAAGCGGTCACCTTCATTTTCTTTCCCTTGATTTGGATTTTAATCACCTTGGATTGTTTGTAGGCATCTGTTGCCTCTGAAAAATCCGATGTGGAAGAGTATAATAATGGCATGTTCACCATGGATTTGAAGAATGGACACACAATATCCTCCGATTTGGACGATCTTTCATCCTCTCGTTTGATAAATCGGACAAAATACTTTCGTGAAAAATTGGCCAGTCCTGTATTTTGTAGGTTCTGATAATTCACGTTGTAAAATAATTGGAGAAGCCCCTTCCGACGCTTTGAAAGGGGCTTCTTTTTTCTCTTGGTCCGGACCGCTTCCATCCGTCATCCGCTCGGAAATCTTTTCTCGAAAAGGGGTTTTTCGGGGCATTTTCCAGGTTATTTGACTTAACTAGATAAACCCCATCTACAAAATTTGGGGGTTGTTTTACGACACCACGACATAGTTACACGACACAATAGGGTTAGAACACGACAGCATGATTTGCACTGGATCTTTGATGAGAGAAAGATAAATCGGTATGATATTTAAGTGGAACATAATATCGATACATCTGTAATGATGGTGACTTCGCTACGATTAATAGAATATCCGGGGATTGCATTTATAGAAAACATGAACTTTAAAAAGGGTATCTGAAAGCATTTGAAAGTTGAAATCAATCATCTAAAATATCGACATCGCTTTACCTCTGAAAGAGTCCCCATGAAGATCCTCTATTCCGTTTTCGAACCATGTGCCCCGGGCCATCTTCTAACAATAAAGGAACACATGGTTCTCTTGAAGGCAAATGATATGGTTCTTTCGGGATCGGTTCGGGACATAATCTGAGAGGGGGAGATTAGATGGAAATACAGTATGTCGGTGAGATCGAGTATCCGGACGGATATACGGGAGATCATATTCTCGATTTCGACAATTTCAGCCCCAACGAGATGGACCGGATCCTCTATCATCCGTTCAATGAGGATTGTCCTTTTCACCTGGGCGAGGACCTGGGTGATCTTGATGATGTACCTCTGTTGAACCACCTGATGATCTATTTGGAATATATGAAAGAAAACGCGCCCCTGAAACTGACCCAGAAAGGGAATCTACCGCTCTCTTTCTGCAGATATCTGGCCGATAGGGGATTGGTGGAGGGAAGGATCTTGTCCGACCTTCATCTCAATTCAGAAGAAGATATCACATATATGACATTCATGAAACTTATAACCCGGAAAATGGGGTTGGTCTCGAAAAGGTACAACAGATTCTCGTTGTCGGGAAAGGGGAAGAAGTTCCTGAAATCGGACTATGCCGAAAGGTACCGGATCCTTTTCAAACACATGACAACCGGTTTCAACTGGGGGTATTTCGACCGGTATCCTCATAGCTGGATTGTACAAGGAGGGTTTGCCTTCTCGATCTTTCTCTTTCAAAAATACGGAGAGGAGAAGAGACCTCCCGGGTTCTATTCCGACAGATTCAGGATAGCTTTTCCCAACCTGTATCGGGATTTCGACGGCCGGGATGATGATCCAATAAGGGCATATGAGAGAGCCTACCTCATCAGGGTGATAGAGAGGTTCATGTTCAGAATGGGTCTTGTCGAGGTAGAATACGATCCTCGAAACAGATATGAACCGGTTTCCGTGCGGAAGAATCCACTCATCGACAGAGTGATCGTCTGGGATCGTGATGTATTCGATTTCGACAAGGAAGGATATATCCTAAAGAAAAAAGAGAAAATGAAAAAAAGAATGGAGATGGAAAGAAAGAAAAAACTGAATTCAAAGTGCGGAAGAAAAGTTCTATCGAGGACGGAAGAATGGAAATCGAAGCTCTACACCTTGAAAGTATATCTGATCCAGGGTCCTCTTCCAGAAGACTTCAACGAGGAGGTGGTTTCGAGAACGATACAGATCAGGGGTAACCAGACCCTTGAGGACCTCCATCATGTGATCTTCAAGGCGTTTGACAGATGGGAGGAACACATGTATGAATTTCTGCTCGGAGAGGGTCCTTTCGACAGATCGGCGGTTTATTCACTTACGTCGGGGTCAGACCCGGAACTAGATGACTCTCTGGGAAGTGTGAAGGATACGACCATCGATTCTCTGGGGCTTGAAGAGGGAAGAGATTTCGGTTACCGGTTCGATTTCGGTGATGAATGGCTACATCAGATCGACGTTGTCGGGACCGATGAGAACGAATCGAGTGAAAAATATCCGAGGATAATCGAAATGACCGGAAAGAGCCCCCCGCAATATCCCAATCCTGATGAGGAATGATTTTTCACGATATCCGGCAGATATAATATTCATCTCCTCGATACAATATCTGGTGCAGACCAACATCTACGATTTTCTGAAAAATCAGAAAAAGATCGAACAGAAGTTCACCGCAGAAGATGGCTACATATCTCACCCTCTGGTCAAGGAGAGATCGATACTTGCGAAGGATTTCCAGCTCAACATCGCTTCAAGCGCACTGGAGAGTTCCACGCTGGTGGTCCTTCCAACAGGTATGGGCAAGACCATAATTGCCATCCTGGTATCTGCAGAGATATTATCTAATGAAAGTGGAAAGATCCTCATGGTCTCGCCCACAAGACCTCTTACGGAACAGCATTTTCATTCGTTTCAGAGATTCCTCTCGATCGAAGGAATGGCGATGTTCTCAGGATCGATGAAACCGGCAAAGAGAGTGGAGGAATGGAAAAAAGCAAGGGTCGTCTTCTCGACCCCCCAGACCATCAACAACGACCTGAACAAGGAGAGGTATGATCTTTCCGATGTGTCGCTCCTCATAGTCGATGAGGCTCACAGAAGTGTAGGTGATTATGCATACACGGGGATATTATCTCATTATGATGGCCATGTTCTGGCATTGACCGCTTCACCAGGCGGAGACAGCAAGAAGATAATGGAAGTAATAGAGAATCTGGATGTGGACAATATCGAGGTCAGAACCTCCGGGGATGATGATGTAAAGGATCATGTCAAGGTGATAGATATCGAATGGAGGAGGACCGAACTTCCCGAGGATATGAATGAAATAAAAGTCCTTGTGGATGACTTCCTGCAAGAAAGGGTCAGAAAGCTCCGAAAACTGGGATTTCTCAGAGATGCAAGACCCGGGATGGTCTCCAAGAAGAAGCTTTTGAAGGCAAGGGACGAGATACTGAAGAAATACATCAGGAACAAAGGACTCATGTTCGGGTCGCTGCACAATCAGGCGCAGGCCGTTCTGGCCGATCACATGCTCGAACTTCTGGAGACCCAGGGGGTCGTTCAATGCAGAATGTACATCGACAGAATGAGAGAAAAAACAAAAAAATCGAAGGCGGAGAAGGGGTTCCTTAAGGATCCGAGGATTTCTGGATCCGTTGGCAGATTGGAGAGATTCGAAGGACCCTCTCATCCCAAATTGGACCTACTTGAGGATATTGTGAGGAGATCGGTTGAAAATGGTGAAACACTGATCATCTTCACCCAGATCAGGGACACCATACCTTTGATAATGGATAGATTGGATGGATTGAGGATCGAGAGATTCGTTGGGCAGGCTAAGGGCAAAGATGGAAGAGGATTGAAGCAGAAGGAGCAGAAGGAAATACTTGACCGATTCAGAAAACGGGAGTTCGATGTTCTCATCGCAACCTCGGTTGCGGAGGAGGGGATCGATATTCCCGATGTGGACCTGGTCCTGTTCTACGAACCCATCCCTTCGGAGATCAGGACCATTCAGCGTAGGGGGAGGACCGGCAGGTCCTCCACTGGTAAGGTGATCATCCTGATCACGAGCGGAACCCGGGACGAAGCCTACTACTGGGCGGAAGGTTCGAGAGAGAAGAAGATGGGACGGATAATGTCATGGTTAAGCCATGCGGAAGGAGGAGCGAATAATGAGTGATCCATATCGTGTGAATAATATTTTATCACCTTTGCCATAACCGAAGAAAGTGGAACAAATATGATACTATGAAACATGCTGCGGTGATCGATCTTGTCCAGAAGGAGAAAGAGCAGGGAAAAAAGAAAGAAAGGTCCTTCCAGGCAGACCGGGAAAGGTAATAAAACCGGGACCGGGGAAATTGTGAGAAGAAATGAAACAGACCGACTTCTCGATAACGCCCACTCCTTATCTTCGATAGAGAAAAAGAGGAAAGAGATCCATAAAAAAATGATCGAGCGCTCCGGATTCATTGACGACGGCAACTTCAACTCAATAGCTCCTGCCGATGTCAAATTGATGTTCCAATTATACGATGAGATATTTCTGGGGAATTACATCAATGATAACTATCCCGACAGGATCATGTTCAAGCTTTCAAGGAGAATGACCCGCTCCGGTGGAAAGACCGAGTACCATTCGAACAGAGATATCTATGTTATCACACTGTCAAGTACTCTTCTCTTTCAGTCGTTCAATGGTGAAGGCAGGGATATCACCCTCTGCGGGATCGTCTGCAAGGATCGGCTGGAGGCTGCGATGGTGATAATGGAACATGAGATTGTACATCTCATCGAATATGTTCTGTATGGTGATACAAACTGCTCAAGCCGACGCTATCTGTCCCTCGGAAGCAGGATATTCGGACATACCGATGTAAGGCACCAGCTCGTAACCGGAAGAGAGGTTGCTGACAAAGAATACGGTCTGAAAGTTAGTGACAGAGTATCATTCGAATTCAAGGGCGAGATCAGGAAAGGTGTGATCTCCAGAATAACGAAGAGAGCCACAGTTATGGTGGAAGATCCGAAGGGGTATTACAAGGACCTGAGCGGTAAGAATTATACCAAGTACTACATTCCTATGGGTCACCTGAAAAAAACAAGTTGATTCCATCCTGAATCACAACACCATCTAATCAGTGCCGTCGTGATTTTTAAGTATCATGATAATATGGGAAAAGTCACATATTATCCATCATTTTTACCAGCTTTTTCTTTGTCTCGAACCTTATCTTTAATTCAAGAATATATTGATCCCATCCATTGGTTCCATGAACCCTGGAATACGACGATTTGACCGCTTTCAGCATATCTATCATCACTCCGTAATAGATATGTGATCGTCCAGAGAAGGCTTCAAAGGCTTTTTCTCCGAGGCTGATGCTGATCTCGGGTGATTTATTCCCCAGATCCTTGATCATCTTCACCAAAAATTCGCCATCAAGTCGTTCAAAATTCTTATCAAGCAGATCGTGTGAGATGTCTGGCCGGATAGGAACGAGTGTTTGGGCAATGAATTTCAGCAACGGCCCATCCATCTTAAACGAAGATACTAGAATTGGTAACTCTTTCTTTGGAGTTCGTTTTAATAGCTCTCCAATGATCCTGCGGTCGGCTGGATCGATTTTTTTTCGGAAACCCATTTCCCTTGCAAGTGCAAGTTTCGTGACTTTCATCGCTAGGTCTTTTTTTCTCTGTTTCCATGCCATTGCACCTATGCTCATTCCGATATCGCCGGATATCTTCGAATTTCCTTTAAAAACCTGTGCGGCCTTTTCCGGATATCCCTCATACAGCAACATTTTTGCATGGGTTTCCGTACGGGGAATTATTCGTTCGGCTATCTCGATCATCTCTTCAACGGCATCAGCTTTTTGAAAGATATTTCTGATCTTATCATATATATCCCGTCGAATGCTGGAAGAAAGTGGTCCATGATCCCGGAACGCAAATTCGACTGCTTCGGATGTGTTCCAGTATTTATCCAGTTCATTTTTCGGAATTTCGGTTAATACCTCAAAATAAGTGTGGTTGACCTGACGATTCCTAGGTGCATGCCTTAGTATTTCCAATGCTTCCCTGAATCGTTTGTCCTCCGTAAGAATCTCTGCAGCTCCCAACTTTTCCCGAGTGGTCCTCAGGTCGGTCAAAAGGACCTCGACAGCTTTCTCTTTCATTCCCAGTCTGGAATATATATCTGATAGTAGCTCTTTCATTTGATACCGATTGTATCCGAAAGAAAATGAGTCCGGATCCCCATCCAGACCTGACAATCTCTTCTCGATCCGGGATTCAATGAAATTCAGATTCGAATTCCTTGACATGGCCACGATCATATCACCGGTCTCCAGGCCATAGTCCTCCTCGAAGGACAGGGAAATTACACGATCCAAAATTGACCCAATCTCGATATCCTCCAATTCAACAGCACATAGACTGAACGAATCTACCGCTTCATCTGCAAGACCACCCAGACTCCCACCGGAATCATCCGCACCGTAATCATATGCTTTTACGATCCCTTCCAATACCGAAAGATAAACCACTGCGGCTTCGAACCAGTTGGATGTTTTTTCAAGATTCTTACCAATATCACAGATCCTCGACAATTCATCTTCCATGTGAGAGATATGGTAATAGTCGAGATTGCCGGATATGATTTGATCGATCCTGTTCATTATGGCATCAATGTTCACCTGTCCTTCTCTCGAAGCCTTTGTATCCTTGACAAATTCGATCTCACCAACGATTTTCGGCTTCGATCTCAGAAGTTCTTCCAGCATGGAAAACAGGTCTTCCCTGCTCATTTTCTTCAAGTAGCCCAGAACCTCATCTAAGTCCGTGAAGGATCCCGGGTTGCGGAGATATTCAAGAGCCAGTGCTACACCATGTTTGCATTCGTAGCCAACAGGGCAGGTGCATTCGCTCGATATCCGTTTTCCCTTGAACCGGATTTCAACCTGGTATGGTTCATACCGTGATCCTGCTACTGAGCCCCATAATTGATCTTTTGATCTTATAGCATCAATAACTCGTCCATTCTCTTGATATCCTTCACCTCTTTCGAAGGATCTCGCATCAAAATGGTCAGTTATCATCTTCTCCGTGAGTTTCATACCGTCACCTCCTTGATCAAGGTTATCCTGGTATATTTCTCATAATAACGACCAGTAAAGTTCTCCGAATAACTTAACTCTCGCTCTCATCTTGATATTCTGATCCCCCGTACGGCGGGCCAAGTTATAAGCATGCATCTTTTCCCGGAATTCTTCCCGAAGATCATCCACTTCTTCCTCAATATCTTCAAAACCGGTTGTTAAACCCCTTGATTCCAGGAACCTGTAAAACTCCAGTATTGCATTCAAACTGCCGTCGAATATTTCATCGTTGATATCTCCTGTCTTGATGATCAACCTGGCCAGGAAACGGTCCATCGAAGATTCGATCTCCGTAATGTCCGAATAGAGCAGGTTATAATCAAAGACCACATCTTCAAACATTTTCAGAGCATAGGATAATGTGAAGAACATGTCGTATCTTTCAAGATAGGTTTTGAAATCGTCACCGGCTAATTCATGACGGAATGCTTTCATCAATGACAAATTGTAGGACCTCCGTTCCCTATCCACCCCTTCGTAGTCCTCTTCTTCCTCCATCCTTTTTACAGCATCGTAATCATAACTGTTCAATAGGAATGATATCCAGTCATTCAGATCATTGTCCATCATTGGATTACATGCCTTGAGATTCCCCTGTGCGGTTCGGTCCTCGGGGTCTTTTTTAACAGCTCTTTCGAGCAATTCCTTTGCCGAGGACAACTCTCCTCTGGTCAATCTGATCCAACCCAGATCCGATAATCTATTACTGCTGTCCGGTGTGATCAATACGGCTTTTTTGGCATTCTCAAGGGCACGGTCGAGATCGTTGATGTAGTAACAGCAATTTGCTATGTCACTGTGGGCCGCGGATATTGATGCATCATCAACATCCAGGTCCAGGATCATTTCATAATAATCAATGGCTTCCCGGTAGCAAAAATAAGTCTCAAGGTTCTGGCATACGGAGTTGATCGTATCCTTGATCTCTTCTGATTCAACATTTCGGTCCCTCATGATCTTAAGACCCTTGTCCAGGTCCTTTCTGGTCTCTTGAAGTTTTCCCTTTGTCATTAGCTGCATGCCGTGGTCAAGGATTGAAGGATAGAAATCCGGACATCCGGCAATGATCTTCTCCAGCCTTTCGATCCTATTTTTCTTTGATGCAATTTCCTCAAAGGGAAGGGTCACACCCATCTGGAGCATTTCATGTTCCATCGCGGCCTCTTCCCATGTAATTTGAGTTTTATCTTGATCCGATCCCGGGTCCTTCTTGTTCAGGCAGCATTTCTTGTACTTCTTCCCCGAGCCGCAAGGGCAGGGTTCGTTCCTTCCTATCTTCATCATATTCCTGATATCATTGAAGGTAGTTGGTTGTTTCCAACGCGTTGAAGTTTGTTTGGATCTCCCTGTTTCTCTTTTTCAGCTAATGGATCCTATAACTTCTCAACACTGTTGTATACGAGAGTATTGTACCACTTCTAAACCTGTATCGTCTCAAGGAGAGTTCAAATGAGGCCTCAAATGGGGCTCCCCCTGTCAAGACATTTTCGAGACCTCTGAGGACCAGTAAAAAGGCAAAAATCAAGGACCAGTTACCCCCCAGAAAATCGAGGTAATCCTGCAGAATTAGTGGTAATGACAATATACTTTCCAGTAGTCTACTCTAAAGTAGACAGTTATAAATATCTATGATTCCTATTCAAAGATATGTTCGTCAACAGAACAAAGGAACTCTCATGGCTCGAAGAAAGATACAAGAAAGGGGAATCCGAGTTCATCGTGGTCTATGGGAAAAGGAGGGTGGGAAAAACCGAATTGATGAAGCAATTCTTCAAGGAAAGACCGCACATATTCTATCTGGCAGACAAGAGGTCCTCTCAGGAGCAATTGAAGGATGCATCCGCAATCATCGGCCGGTATTTCGAGGAGAAATTCCTGGAATTTCGGGATTGGTCCGAAATACTGGAATATCTTGCGACCAGAGATAAAAGGATCGTTCTGGTGATCGACGAGTTCTCGTATCTTATGGAAAACGATCCCGCCATACCCTCGATCTTCCAGAAAGGTTGGGATATGCATCTCAAGAATTCAAGGGTGTTCATGATGGTATGCGGGTCCTCAATTGGGATGATGGAAAGACATGTATTAGGGTATAAGAGTCCACTTTACGGCAGGAGAACGGGGCAGATCCACCTGAAACCCATGAAACCCGATGCAATGGCAGAATACTTTCCGGGCATTGATGTTGAAAGGTTCATTGAATTTTACAGCATACTTGGAGGCATCCCTGCTTACTGGAGATTCTTCGATCCAAAAATCTCTGCGATGGAGAACATAAAAAGATATATCTTCAACAAGGAAGAACCTCTATACGGAGAGGTTGATTTCGTTCTCCGGGAAGAATTCAGAGAACCAAGGAACTATTTCAGCATCCTCAGAGCAATCTCCTTTGGAAAGACCAGACTCAACGATATAGTTCAAGAGACAGGATTGGACCGGGGGCTGGTGTCAAAATATCTTTCAGTCCTAAGGGAACTGCATGTAGTGGTAAAGGAGGTCCCCGTTACGGAGAGAGATCTGGAGAGATCAAGGAAGGGTCTTTACAGGATCCAGGAGAACTTATTCAGGTTCTGGTTCCGTTTTGTTCATCCCAACAGAAACTACATTGAAGAGGGAAGACCCGACATCCCGATCAATGAAGACCTCAAACAGAATCTGAACCTCTTTATTTCCTCCGAGTTCGAGAACATTTGCCGAGAATCATTATGGAATATCGATTTGCCAGTTACCTTCAATAAGCTCGGAAAGTGGTGGCAGGGCGAAGAAGAGTTGGATATAGTTGGATTGAACGAGAAGACAAATGATATCCTGTTCGCAGAATGCAAGTGGAGAAATCGAAGGACCGGGATGGAAGTTGCGAAGGAACTGCTAAAAAAGAGCGAAAAGGTTGCTTGGCGAAACGATGACAGAAAAGAACATTTCATCCTTTTCTCCAGATCGGGATTTACCACTTCTTGCAGCGATTTCTGTAATGAAAATAACATAGCGATGTTCGACCTCGAAGATGTCGGAAAAAGTTTTAATATAAACCGATGATACATTCATGAATTAATCCATGCTTCATCTTGAAACATCCTCCATAATATGGATGGTCACATGTGAAATCATCTTCTGTTACAATATGTTAAAGACTTTAAGAAAAAGTAGTGAAGCCCCTTCCGACGCATTAAAAGGGGCTTCTTTTTCTTCTTGGTCCGAATCTCTTCTTTCCATCATCCGCTTAGAAATCTTTTCTCGAAAAGGGGTTTTTCGGAGCATTTTCCAGATCATTTGACTTAACTAGATAAACCCCGTCCCCGACACTTATCATTCTATAATATTAGATATATTGTATATTATTTTTAATGTTTATCTTTGTTTTGTCCTTGACACTTCCCTTTGAATAATAATATTGCTAATACTATGATCCAAATGAAGTAGGTATAAACATTGATCCTCTCGATCAATCCCATATATTCTTCCCAATTTGCAATCACAATTGGACTCATTCCACCCGAAATTACAAGGATACCCACCGTGATGAATGTAAAGTTCCTGAACTTCTTTAAATTGTACTTCCTTTTCATTCCAATCCCGATCAATATCAGTGCTGGGAAGATCATAATCACTGATAATTCGATGAGAACAAGATGCATAGTACCTGGAAAGGTTGCCTCAGTTCCTACTGGATCCATTGGAAATATCGTTGTTGTTAATGTTGTGCAAATTGACATCACCAAAAGGAGTACGCCTCCAAGGAAGATCAGCTTGTTTTCTTTGAACTTGTGATTTGAAATGATGTTGATACCAAAAACGATCCCCATGAACGATGAGGAGACCAATATTAAGCTGAAAAGAAGTCTATGGTCAGATCCTGACTCGCTCAATTCGCTAATGGCATTTGAAACGAAATTGTACCCTGGATAAATGATATGACCTAGGATGTCTGCAAGAAGGTATGAGAGAGTGGAACCGATCCCTGCCAGGTAAAAATATTTATTATTCATGATTAACCTCTTTTATGAAATATATCATTTCAATTGGCTAAGTATCTTTTGAAAATTCTTGTAGGGTAGAGAGAGGTGTCCTTCATTTTCCATGAACTTCGATATCAGGGGGCTAATCAAGTAAAGTTCTTTTTTCTTGAATGTTGATAAACCCACCCCAGGTCTATCGATCGCTATCAACCTGACTCCAACTTTTTCCGATATCTCACCTGCCTTTAACATGATTGGATTTAACCTGCTTCCGGGGAATCCATGGAAGTAGAGAATTGGGAATCCCTTCGGCTCACAGTACTCTGCATATCCGACTTTTCTTCCCGACTCAAGATCTATGACCTTGTTCTGTTTTTCATTTCCCATTTCCCTACCTCAGGATTGAATGCCGACTGTTTTGCTAAACATTTTGTTACGGGGACTTAATTCCCTTGATCAACAAGTATCCGCAAAATCCGAATTCTCCAATGATCTCGAGTCCATACCCAGGCAAAGTTATCACCTCGGGAGCCCCTGGTATGAGGAAGAACACAAATGTCTCCAATAGGAACCCGAAGCAAGCTAATACTAACAGCACCCCGAATGCTTTTGGGAAGTTTTCTGACTTGTATACCAGGATCCCTAGAGGAAGAAGCCATAGTCCATGGAATATCGTCGCGATCATTACACCAGCCTCTCTGAATTCGAGGATAGTCATAACCACTGAATTTAACTGTTCCGTGCTGAATATTGATAGATGTTCGCCCCCATTCAGAAGAACCAGTGGAGCAATATGAAAGAGCATATTGATCAGCATTACTGGAACACTGACCAGAACGAAAACCACCACCAAGGTAGCAAGGTTCTTATCGAGTTTGTTGAGTAATTTGTAGAACGCTAATGGTAATAGCATGAAACAAATGATCATAAGAATATCACTTGTGAAGCTTAACCGGTAAAGCCACTCTGAATCCTTGATATTATCTGCTGTAGCTGTAGCATCTCCAGAAACTATCAAATTCATTCGGATAACCTGTGCTATAATACCGAACACTATGAGGCCAAGATAGAGCAATCCTGCAATTCTTGCAACCTTTCGCTTTGATTTCACCGTTTCGGCATTTGTGATCTCCCTTCCATCATTTTTCGATATAATTTCATTCTTCTTCACAATGCTCGGATTTGATTTTTTTTCAACCATATTCATCACCATAATTCTAAACGAGTTTCATACCCAATTTTTCGGCTCTTTGATAATAATCCTGTAGATCTTTATGCCATACATCACCCGCATATAGCTCCCCAACGGTATCTGCGTTCAATGAATCCTTGATTACTCCTTTGATCTGTGGAGTGGCCCAATTACAAAATCTCTTGAATTTCGAGGGGATCATTCCTGAAACAGCAATTATAACAGCTTTTCTTTTCTTTTCAGATCTGGGAGCTGGACACCCCTTTACTATGACATAACTTTTTTCTGGTTTAGCAAAGGTCCAGCATATCCTTTCAAGGAATGTCATCATCAATGCTGAAGCATAACCCATATGGATCGGAGTTCCCATGATCAGAGCATCAGCTTTCAGAAGCTCCTCGTTGATTTTGTCCATATCATCTCTTATCACACATTTTGCCAGAGGCCCATCAGTATCACTTCTCCAACACGCAAGGCAATCCCTGCAATAATCGATCTTCTTCTCAGAGAGAAAGAACTTCTCTACAACGGCATTCTGATCTTTCTTCTTCACTCCTTCTATGGCCTTATCAATAAGTGTATCAGTATTCTTTCCTTTTCTAGGACTTCCAACAATTGCTACTACATTCATCACTATCCCTCCTCATTGAAATTGTTTTGAAGGTGATCAACCAACCGTTGTACGAATCCATTGAATTGTTGGATTTCTTTATCAGAATAGATCTCGAAGATCTTGAAGATCAAATATTCATGCTCTTCCAATCTTGATTCCCAGTAATCCCAGTTCTTTTGGGTGGTTCTCAACCTAAGTACTCTCTTATCATCCTCATCTTTCTCTATCGAAACGAATCCCCTACTTTGAAGTCTTGTTGCAGTTTCCTTAACACTTTGATGTGATGTGGAAGTTTTCTTGGAGACTTCTTTGATCGATGGTGCATGGTCGAAAGATTCTATTGAAGCAATTAGCAAGAACTGCTTTATTGTTAGTTCATCCTTCTTAAGCGCCCTATTGCTAATGCTCTCAAGCTTGAGACTTTGCAGGAATATGTTCGTGAATAGATGATCGATCTCATCGCGAACCTTTTTGTTTTCTCTTCTCTGAATAGGTTCGTTATTTTGTTGCATAAGAATAGGTAACTCCTTACCTATATTTATAACCTTCTAATAGGTAAGTCCTTACCCTTCAGTCATTATGGAATAGATATGGGCCTCCGAAGAGGCCCTTTTCCTCAATCCAGTTAAATCTCTCTCAAATGCATCCAGAAGAGATTCTTTCATTTTGGGGGTCGTTTTTGACAATTTTGAGTACGTTTTCAAACCCTGTCCCCGACACTTTTCATAATTTAGGTATTTATTGCATATTATATGGCTATTTTTAGGTGTCGGGTTCCAATAACGTACCCGTCACCTCATTCTTTTCCTTCTAGGTCCTCGATCTGTTCGTGAATGTAGTCTTTCAACTCAGAAGTTGTCAAACCTTCTTCATCCTTTTCAGGAGCAGGAATTCCATATAGATCCTCATAGGAAGGAGCACTGGATTCCTTTTCTTTTGCAAGAGCAGCTCTCTCTTCCTCTTCTTTCTTGCGAGCAGCTTCATCCATTTTCTTCTTCATTTTGAATAATAAGAAGATTCCTAAAGCAAGAAGGATGATCACTACAGCAATGATGATTATCATGAACAATGACGATGATGAACTCTCAGCTTTACCCACTTCTATCTCGAAGGTTGCAGTATTTGTTTCAATTCCATCTGTAACCTCAACAGTAACTGTATGGAGCATCACCTGATTGTCTTTCGGTGTCCACCTTATCATGCCTGTCTCATCACTGATCGTCATCCCATCTGGAGCTTCAGCCAATGAATATCTCAAATTGGAAAGGTCCTCCGAATCCTGATCTGTGCAGGAGATCTTGAATTTGAAATTAGTTACAGCTGAGATCTTCTGGTCCTCAATGGTCTTGAATGTAGGTTTGTAGTTGACCCTGAATGACATCACTCCTGAAGTGCATAAACCGTCAGAACAACCGTCATTTGGGATAACTGTCCAGAAGTAAGTCTTTCCTGGATCCAGATCTGAGAGAGTGATGTTTGTACCATCGTATTCTTCTTCATAGATGGCCTCTTCTCGATATCCCTGGACATAAACCTCTGTTTGGTGAAGATATATGTCGTAAGTAATTGATTCTCCTTCAGGATCTATACCTTCCCAGCTGAGAATAGCACCGGTAGAAGCTCCTTTTTCACCATCTCCAGGACCAATTAACTCCACCTCCGGGGGTTCAGAAGCTAATACTGTGATAGTGAAGGTCCTATTGGTAAATGCAAGTCCATCCCAGGCTGATACAATTACTTCAAGTTTGAACGGAGCTTTATCGAAAATATGGATGTCAGCTGTCCAGTTTATTTGTCCGGTATCTTCATCAATTGTAATATCGGAATCCGGTGCGGATGAAACGGAATAATATGTTGTATCTCCATCATAATCCGTAGCGTTCACATCGAAGAGATATGTTTTTCCATGAACAATATTTATATTTTCAGGAAAATCTACCCAGGCAGGTCTATCATTGACGTTTAGAACCTCCAATGTGAAGTTATGGAAATCGAACTCATCCGAAAGGTCCCAGACTGAAACGTTTACGAAGTAGGACCCAACATCCATTGGTCCTGGATTTCCGGACAGTGTTCCCATTTCATAATCGATTGAAAGGAAGCCAGCATCGGTATGGAGTTTCCATTTGATCTCATCTCCGGAATCGATTTCAAGAGCTTGATAATTTCTGAGGAATGGATCGTCTTGATACACTGACATGGTGTCATTTGTAATGATTACTGGAGGGTCGTTAACATCTAATACCTTGATATCGAACTGTCTTGAATCCCAACCCTCATTTCCGTCATGTACAGATACAGTGACTGTTACCGTTCCTACATCTTCATTTGTAGGTGATCCCTTCAGAATACCGGAGTGAGAATCCATTGTGAGCCATTCAGCATTCGAGGAGAGGTAATAAGTCACATTGCCTTGCCCATCATCATCACATTTGTAATCTGTCTCGTAATACTCCCCTTGATTGATCTCAGTGATGTCAGTTCCAAAAAGGTTCGGGTTGGTATTCGAGACAAATATCCTGAACTTGTGAGATGAGAAATGTCCTTCTGTATCTGTCAGGTTCAATTCAACGGTCGTCAGTCCTACCTCTGTATTATCTGGTGTCCCGTATAGTTCCTTTGTTCCTTGGTCGAACTGGAGCCAATCCATGTCGGTCCTTAATGTCCAGGTTGGATTAGTCACCCATCCAAAGTTCCAGTATGCTTCTCGATATTCAATATCTTCATAAGCGGTTTTATTATCCTGGAAAGGTCGAATTTGGACTGGAGTATGAACTTTGAAAATATCACTTTTTAATGGATTCCTCACGGAGGTTGCCGTGATGTTCTCGAACCAGAGCATACTAGTTGAAATATTCAGATTCCCAACATACAATCCCGTATTGATCCCTGTCTCTCTGCAAACGATCAGCGGGGAGAAACTCAAGTTATTATCACTGGACAGGTTTAGGAATGCCTTATCCCGAAGAAGTGGATTAGCATCATCTCCTGTGATTGCGAAGTATGCAGTCTCTCCATAATCCAATATTTCAGTGGTAGTCGTCAGGCCTTCATCTTCATAGACCGTTACTGAACCCACAGTTGTTGGTCTGAAGGGATAGTCGATCACAATGTCGATATCGAATGATGGGCCCGCTTTGGGATAAATATTTGTAACGTCGAAATAAATAGATCTAGGTGGGATTATGAACTGCCCACGATAGACACCAGTGTTCAATCCTGTCTCCCTCAATCTGATCTTACTCAATCCAATCGGACTGGATTGGTATGTGATATTGATAGTTGCCAAATCCTGATGTGTCGCATTTCCATCTTCGCCGGTTAATTCCAAGTAAAGTGTTTGTCCGATGTCAAATGTTCTGGATGGATTTGAATAAGGTTCAGTGTAGATCTCGAATGTATCTACCCTGGTTGGTTCGTAGTTTAACATCCCTGTCACGAAATAGATCTTTCCACCACCATTTCCTCCCTCATCATTGTTTCTGGCTCCAACAATTATGTCTTCCATTCCATCCCCGTTGATATCTCCTTGTATCTCCAAAGCAGTCCCAAATCTATCTCCTGGAAATTCTCCAACAATGGTACTATCAGCAATCGAAATATTTGCATTTGTAGGCCACCCACTTGTTCTTCCGTTGATGATATATACCTTCCCACGGTTCTCTCCCTGATAGTCAAATTGATTGCTGCAGACTACGATCTCATCTAATCCATCTCCATCTATATCTTCCAGGAAGTCTATGTCTAGTCCCAAAGAATCTCGATCATCCTCACCTAAATAGGATGCATCTGCATTAGATAGTGAGGTATCCATTGACAACCCTGTTTCTTTCCCAAGGATCAAATAGAACTTCCCATCAAAATCCATCCCGGGTGAATCCCAAGAATTTGCGCCGATCAGGATATCGTCATATCCATCTCCATTTACATCTCCTCCACCGGCCAATCCATTCCCAATATAATCGAGATATTGGGTATCTTCTTCAACAAAAGAAGCATCGGCATTTGAAAGAGATGTTCCATAGGACCAACCAGATGATTTACCCAGTATCAAGTAAATCTCCCCCCTGTCAGGAACTCCCATGCCTTGGGATCCATATGGGGCACCGATCAAAAAATCACCATATCCATCACCGTTCACATCCCCAGCTGAAGCCATGTTGTTCCCCACTCTTTGACCCTGGCCAGTTTCTCTGACGAAGGAAGCATCAGCGGTATTAATTGGTGTATTTTGGGACCAAATATTCGATTTTCCCAGAAATAAAAATGCTTCTCCGTCCTGATAGGGGGCCCCGATGAGTATGTCATCATATCCATCATTGTTCACATCCCCTGCTCCTGCTACAGTTGATCCCAAACGGATGGCTGAACTTGGAACAAAAGTTGCATCTGCATTTGACAAACTAACATCCTTTGCCCAATTCTGGGTCGGCTTCCCAAGAATAAGGTAGACCTTTCCCCAATAACTATTGATATTGTAATCTCCGATCAAGATGTCATCATAACCATCGTCATTGACATCTCCAACTATCTCAACACTGCATCCTGCCATACCATCAGGATCTTCACCAATGAAGGATGCATCAGTATCTGAGACATTCAATCCGATATCAAGAGAACCACTTCCGAAATAGACGTAGATCTTACCACCATCTACTCCATCGTGATTGTAGCTTGGTAATCCTATCACAAGATCGTCAAATCCATCTCCGTTCACATCACCAGAATTTGACATCTGAGGTGCTGTGTAGAATCCTCCCCCACTATTGCTCCCAATTCTACTTCCAGGAAAGCCTAGAAGTGATCCTTCGGCAAGATCACTGATGTTCTGGTTCAGATCTCCCCTACCATTGTGATTGAATTTCAGAGGAGAATTTACCCCTTTTAAATTACTTGAATAAACACCAGGTAAAGGTAGGATTAAAGTTAGCAACAATACTATTGCCCAAACTTGGATGGATTTTTTCACTTCATTACCCCCTATTGGAAAACCAGGGCCCCCATTGCCCATCGATAAAGGAAAATGGAGAAATCTCAACCATTTCCTTACATCCAATAAATGCAATTCCGAATTATAACTGTTTCGTTTAATTTAATAGAAATAATGTATTATTGTTAATATAAATGTTGTTAGATGATAATTTATATGATTCATGGTTTATAAATCTCAACTCGCGTTAATATAGCTAAAAAGAATTTCTCCTGCTATTTCAGATTAAGGCTAGATGTAGGCCCTATAAGGGGTCCTATTCCTTTTGCTCCTGATCATCTCTCTGAAGGCATTTCAGAGAAATTCTTTCATTTTCGATATCATTTTTAACAGTTTTGAGGCTGTTTTCAAACCCCGATCTACCAAATTTGGGATAGTTTTACGACACCATTAACATGGTTATTCGACACAATAGGGCTAGAACACGACAGGATTGTGAATACTGGACCAGATATGAATAGATATGTTGGTATGATAATTAAAGGAATATAATTCTGTGATGAAGCCTGAATTAGCCCAAAATGTTTGGTGGGCCAGGTCGTTCCTCCTCAAAGATCGTTATTCCTCAATTGTGATCATCTCGATTATTCAATCATTCCTCCGAGATCGCCCCCCCTCCCTCCGCTTTTTTCCTCAGAACGAAGAACACGACCCCAATACCGAGCAGTACAAGGATCATGAGTAGGGACCCTACGATGATTGCGAGGGTATGATCTGATTCCTTGGGTTCATCGATCTCCACGGGGATCAATGGAGGGATCGATCCCGTGAGTTTCCCGTCCTCTACGATGGTGGTGTTGAATATTATGGTATGATATCCCTCGGCTTGCACGGTGATCGTGAGGTTTGTACTTTTCAGTTCATTGGAGAGATCAAGGGAGGTGTGGCCCGAAGTATCGGTTGCATTGGAGAAACCGAACATTCCGAAGTTCAGATGGACATCTGCGCCGGGGACGGGATCTCCGGACTCGTCGATCACCGGTCCGATCTCCAGCGTGAAGAAACCGATTTCATTCCTCATGCCCGTTATCGCGAACGCGGATAAATGGTTCACAACAGCCCATACATATCCCGCATAATCGATCCCGTGGACGGACTGGTCCGTCGTGTCCACCCCGGTGGCGAACACCTCCTCTTCTTCCTCCGATAGTCTGTTCCAGGTTCCCTTTTCGAAGACATACAGTCTGAGTGTGGATTCGTTAAGATCATAGGGATCGTCATTGTCTCCGTCTCCGTTCATGTCAAGATCCTCCGATCTGTAGTAGATCAAAAACTCGATCTGGGAGATGTTTCGATCCTCGATTCTGTTCCCGTCATCAGCCGTCACGTTGATCTCCGTATACCTTCCAAAAGGTACCTCGTCCGGTCCCATCCCGTTTCTGAACGAGAGGGGATCAACACCTTCGATTGATGAGGATCTGGATATCGTCAACTCCACGGATATGTTCGCATTCAATCTGCAGAGAACGTTGGCATCGGTCTCCCTCACTACCTCGTAGTAGTCCACCTGGACGAAGTTTTGTGGGCTCAGGTAATCCGCAACGACCCTTCCGTCCTCCACGATCATCCGGACATTACGGAAAATGCTCAGGACCCTGTTGTGATCGAACGGGCGCGGATCCGAGAGAAGCACGATGGTCTGTTCTCTCTTCCAGACCCCGTATCTCAGGACGCATCTCCCTGAAGTAGTATTCATATCGGAAATGAGGTTCTCATTACCATCGAGAAGATCGCGGATGATCATCCCTGCCGTGCTGTTCTCCGTGGAAGGTTTTGCGACGATGACAATCAAACTTCTATTGGTGTAATCGGAGAGAAGCTCGCCCGGTGTTACCTCTAAAACGTCAACACTGCCCGACAGGTTCTGAAGGAACCATTTATTCCTCTCCCCCTCATCCACGACCACCACGATCTCCTCCCCCAAATCGATGCTGAAGTCGTAATCGAACAGGTCCCCAATCCCGTCGCCGTCGGAATCCCCGGACCGGGGATTGTAACCGACCTCAAGCTCCCTTGAGTCCACCATTCCGTCCTCGTCGGTGTCGTTGTTCCCGGGGTTCAAGAACATCCGCACCTCGAACCCGTCCTTCAGCTGATCCCCGTCGCTGTCCTCGTTGACAGCGGATGTGTTGTAGATCTTCTCGTATCCGTCGTCGATCCCATCTTGGTCAAAGTCCGAATCAGACGGACTGCATCCTATCTGGACCTCCTCCCCGTCGAACATCATGTCCCCGTCCCCGTCGGGAGATGTCGGATCCAATCCCATCTTCCACTCTTCGAAATCGGATAATCCGTCATCGTCGGTATCATCGTCGTTGGGATTTGTCCCCATCTCGAATTCGATATTATCCGAAAGCCCCTCTCCATCGGTATCGTTGAGGAGCGGATCGCTCCCGAAGATCAACTCGATCCCGTCGTCAAGATCGTCCAGATCCGTATCATATGAGGCGGGATCGGTCCCCAACACAACCTCCTCGAGATCCGGAATCGTGTCCTCGTCCGTGTCGAAATGGGAAGGATCCATTCCCAGATCGTATTCCTCGCTGTCCGATAATCCGTCGAAGTCCGAGTCCGCAAGATTGATGTTCGAAACCACATGTCTCGTTTCTACCCCCAAGGGGAGTGTAACGTTTATTTCCCATCCTTCTTCCTCTACAACATCAAAGAGACCGTCCCCGTCGGTATCTTCATATGTATAGTTCTTTTCTATCTTGTGGATGATGATATTTTCCCAGAACCTGGCGATCCGTCCGATGGTGGCCCCTGTGTCGGTCATTCCGCTTACGTAAATATTGCGGTCAACACCGGAACATATGGACTTCTCCCAGACGTTCACCGGCCACTCGACCCTCAACCTTCGATATTTGTCATATTTCTGTATCCCGTCGTTGTCGCCCCCGTCCCAGCATATGAAGAGGCTGTCCTCCCCGCCGATCCATATGTCGGTTGCGGTCCCGAATTCCGAAATCTCCCAGACCCAGCTTAGGTTGAAATCCTGATCGAATACTTGTATCCTGTGGTTGCCCGGATCGAGAACGTATATCCTGCCCTTGCTGTCGATGTCGATGGAATTATCATCGCCAACAAGAAACTGTCCGGGGAGGTCCCCGGTGGGATATTCGTTCGATAAAAGAACTGTGCCGTTCGATGCGAATTTAACCAGGAAAGGACAGACAATATCCGCATACCCGAACGAGTAGACATTGCCGGCATCATCCGTCGCTAGTGCCATCGCATCGCTGAAATCCGTTCTATCATGATCATGCCAGGTCCCGTTCAGGGTTCCGTTTGCTTCGAGGATGAAAATCACATTCACATCCGGATAGTCAAAGGCATGGTAACGACCGACGTATATCTTTCCGTCCGGGCCTATTGCCAGTGATTTCAGGTTGTACAGTGACTCGTTATGGTATTCCCATATGAGTTCTCCGTCCGGTCCGAGCTTGATAACCGAATCATTGAATCCGCTTATCATGTACATGTTCCCATCGGAGTCACATACGATATCGACGCAGTCGGGGATCCCGTAGGGCTCGTCGTCTCCGATGGTATCGATGTATTCCATATCGGAAGTCGTATAATCCACAAGCTCATCCGCGATCCCGTTGCCGTCGGTATCCGCGGAGATCGGATTCAATAAACAGAGATACTCAACGGTGTCGTTCAGACCGTCTCCGTCCGTATCTGGTGATTTCGGATCGGATGCGATGTGCCATTCAAAGGGATGGCCGTAATAGGTGAAATTGATGATCCACCCCTCTAGCTCCTTATGGTCCGATAAACCATCTCCGTCGGTATCATCGTTATCGGGATCAAGTCCGGAAAGCAACTCCTTCTTATCCCATATGCCGTCCCGGTCCATATCGTGATCGACCGGATTGTATCCGATGTCCAGTTCGTACCCGTCGCCCAGACCGTCCCCGTCGGAATCCCAGTTCCACGGACTGGTATCCAACTCATCCGAATTGTTCAGGTTGTCCCCGTCGTAGTCGGAATGTTTTAGGTAGGTCCAGGTTCCGAACTCGTCGATCGTCTCGGGAAGGATATCATAGTACAGCGTCTTCGTGCTCAACAAATCCGACCCGGAATCGCTCTTAGGTTTGAACGGGATCAGCCCCCAGAAGAGGTGCTCCTGGAAATACATGTTGTAGTCCATCTTCAGATTGAGAGCGAATTCGTAGTTGACCTTGGCAATACCAGGGACTATCCACGCACCGGACTCGTAGTGCGTCTCTTTCGTATCACCGTCGTTGGAGGCATAGATCTCGGTGGAGAAATTTCCCTTTGTAAGCTTTCTCTTTCCGTCATCCCCCACCACGGGTGAAGTTATGTAATATTCCGGTCTGATGTAGGAATTCCTGAGATGATCCGATGTTCCGTGGGCTTCTCTTGTCACGATTGTGTCCCATACGCTCGAGTACTCTATCCTGTCCCCTGCATCCAGTCCGTTCTTCTTATTGTCATGAATAACGATCTGACAACCCTCCATCTCCATGTCCAGACTGGTCAGGGTGCGGACGCCCGCGATCAGATCGATTATCCAGGTGATGATCCACTCCGATCCGCTCTTACCGGTGATCAATCCCACGATTAGTTCCTCGAGCGCATATAGTAGCCCGACGATCGCCGCGATCACACCGATGATCACACCGGCGATCTGGCCCCCGACGGGGATCGCCTGAAGTCCGAGTATAATCGCGAGTATCGATACGAACAGCCCGACACCCAACAGTGCAGTGATCCATGAGAAGGCCAGGACGCCGTATATGGTGGTGATCGTGATCCCGAAAGGATCGTTTCCCACGGAGCTGTACATGGCAACGAGATTGAATATCAGTATGGTCAGATCAATAGCGTATGCTATGACGTCCACGGCGATTCCGATCCCGGTCAGGGTATTCGTGATCGCCTTTCCCCAGACTTTTCCGGTTTCGAACGTCTTGAACAGGAACTTCACGCCGTTCCATGTTCCCTTGATCACCTCGACCATGAATGCACTGCTTGTCCAGAACATCTTTATGGAATAGTGTATGAATTCAAGGGCGGGTACGATGAAATCCCTGACGAAGCATATGATTAACATGGTGGGTGTGGTGATTATTCCCATGATATTGGCTACGGTTGAAGCCCAGTGTTTTGTCACTCCATCGAGGACATTCTCTCCTTCCCGAACGACCCGTATCTCTCCTGTGTTCCAGAAGAGAAACATGCCGAGCATCAATGATGCGTTCTCGTCATCGAGGTCCGAAAGAAGCGGCATGATCTCCTCCACGAACGAAGAGGCCTCTATTGGTTCGGTATTCGGTTTTTCATACCAGTTCGATCTCATCATGCGGGTCGTTACCACAGGTGTTTCCGAGAGATTTCCTCGGAATGTGGCCCCATCGATCATCGACAGGTACATCAGGTCCATCGACGCGCTGTGGTCCTCCATCAAAACAGTGATTGAGTATTTGCCGTTCTCGGGAAGGGATTCAAGAGCTTCCTTGGTCATTCCGTTCATGCAGTCCCGCACGGCAGGATCCAGGTGGGAGTATCCTTCTATCATGTGTTCGGGAAAAATCTCGTTCTCGCCCAGGAAGTCAGCGATCTCGTTGAGATTCAGGGAATGATTTCTCATGAACCCCGCCGAGAAGAGCATGTTAGCCGACATCATCTCTTTCGTGTCCTCGGAGTAGAACAGGCCGATATCGGTTCCGTGGTTCTCCGTCACGACAAGGCTGGCAATGGTGAATTCTTCATCATAAGTGATCAGGGTTGTGCTGCTTGTTCTGACATCTCCTTCTTCTATCGTGAGCAAACTGCCCGCTGGTCCCGAGTCCTCGGCTTTTAAGCTTCCGTCTCCCTGTTCCTTGATGAACCTGTCATCGCCTGTTTTAAGATAATGAAGATCGCCTGACTCGACAAGGGTGAATATGCAGGGATCTTCCATTTTCGGGAAACCCGAAGTCATAACTCTATCCTGATCGATGCCGACGTAATAGCCCTCCATCGTGCGCATGGCTACCCTGTCGTCATCTATCTTCTCCCAGGTGAATCTCTGGGGTTCGGAGATCTCGGTGGAATTGGCCTTGACCTTTCCGGCATCCATTGAGGTCAGATATTTCCCATCAGATGTCTTCAGGGTCCTCACTTCAGCATCTGTGATTCCAGTGACGACCCATTTCAAGCCAATCTCAAGGTTAAGATCCGTCGTACCGACCGAGGGAGGAAAATATATCTTTCCACCGAGCGCGACAATACGCCCGTATTCCCATACAGGATTGAGTGGCAACGTCGCGCTTCCATTTCCGACCTTCATCCCGTATTCGACAACCTCATCCTGATCGAGGTAGATATTGCTTTTCATCTCTATGACTGGGGTCACCAACACATCTTCGGTCGAGTTGTCAAGGTCCTTCATGATACCCTTGTCATCGAACGGCCAGTCCATGGTATCGAACAGCAGTCTCATGTTGGATGGGTTCTTCGGTCTTATCTGGAGGGAGACATACATCGGTTTCCCCGTGGAGTTCAGATCCAAATGGAGGGAATCCATCAATCCAGTTTTTGAGAAAGGTGAGTGATCCGCTACATCCTCGATCCCGTCGTTATCGTTATCCCGATCCCATGCGTTGGGTACGCCATCGTTGTCTGGATCGGCAGGTGCTTCGAGTATTTCCTGCGCGTCGGAAAGCCCATCTTCGTTCGAGTCCGGTTTCAGGGGATTCGTATTCAAGGATACCTCGAAAGAATCGTTCAGATCATCGTGATCGCTGTCCGGTTTATATGGGTCTGTGCCAATGATGAGTTCAATCGAATCAGGCAGCCCGTCCGTATCCGAATCAGAGGTGTCCTCGGTAACGGCAAGAAGCCCCTCCACAAGTCCTTTCAGGTTCCGGTAGGGTCCGGGCACATCAGCTGCTCTTACAGGCGCTTCCTCTTCACCGATCTCATCCGCCCAGCTGTTTACGGCGGATTGAAAGGACATCATGATCAATACGACAACACACAGGATGGATACCTGAACGATGGTTTTCCTTCTCAAAAAATCACCTCGAATCGGGAACTATCAAGATATAATTTTTATCGAGACCTGAAATATTTCCCCCCATCTGTTTGATTTCGTAGATCATCCTGTATGCGGGATGATTTCTCCTTCCAGATTCCCGTGAGAATATTATGCTATAATTGTCTAAATAGTATAACAATCTCCCAAATATAATTTATTTTCGTATTGAATAGAAAGATCACCAGCAAGTTCATCATTTTTCTCACCAAGATATTTTAATAAAGATTTTGTATTTTTGTACCCCTTTAGGAAGATTGAAAGGGTTAAGAGAGCAAGTTTTAAATA
>CBDDUX010000073.1:0-32692 GCA_965234725.1 Thermoplasmatota archaeon
ATTGATCTAAAGAGCCGTTAGGCTCGAGCATTCCGTAGGAATGCTTTTTTTGTTTATGATCTCAATTGCTTTTTCATCCCCTTTGTGATATCTTTCAAAGACCTCTGCTGTGGATATGTTCGCCCCATACTGGGTCTGAATTGCGGTTCCGGAAGCAACTGCCTCCAGGTCACAGATATTACCACAACCACAGGTGGGACCTGTCAGCCCAAGGAATATATGGCCCCCATGGGGAGCATTACCATTCTTACCCCTAATCAATCTTCCATCCACGAAAGCCCCTGTACCAATCCCTGTGCTCCATGTGACATAAAGAATGTTGTTTCGTCCAATGCCATGACCGAAGGTTCTTTCAGCAACAGCTCCGGCCACAGCATCGTTTTCAATGATCATATTCGAATAGTATTTTCTTAGCTCCTTTTCCAGAGGTACTGAAATCCATTGATTGGGAAGGACTCCTCTCTCGGGAGCCATGCCACCGCAAATATTGGGTGACACCAGCTCGATCATTCCTTCTTTCTTCCTGAAAGGGCCAGCGGAGCTGATACCAACTGCCAAGATCCTCTCGGATCTCAGTCCGGAAGCGATCAAGCATCTATCTATCAATGTCCTGACCTGCAAAGGTATGGAGTTGGGATCCCCCTCCAGATCCACTCTTTGTTGTGTATGGACAATAATACCATCTTTATTGGAGAGTGCAGCAGCGATCTTGGTGGCACCGATATCTATCGATGCAATGATCTCATCCATTTTTCATCCTCCAGGATCATAGAATATTGAAGCAGATGTAAAGCAGATTAATTATTTTGATCGGTCGCCCTCATTTTCTAATCAATTGAGAAAAGAGGTCAAGGTAATCGGACATAAGTCTGGTTATCAGAAAATTCTTCCTCACATGATCCTTACCCTTTCTTCCCATCCGGTCCCGCAGGTCGGCATCCTTTAGAAGAGTGACTATTCTTTCCACAAAGCAGTCTTCATCCTTCGGATCGCATAAGAATCCGTTCTCACCATCGATCACCTGGAGTGGAATTCCTCCTACGTTGGAAGTCACTACGGGTGTACCCTTCCATAGTGCTTCAGAAACGGTAAGTCCGAATCCTTCCCTGATGGATTTCTGTATTACTACCTGTGAGATCCTCTGCAATGAGTTAACGAATAATTCCCCTGCGTTTACTACAAATATCACATCACCTGAATCGATCAGGTCCTTTGCTTTTTCTTCAACCTTTTTGAATATATCCCATCCCTCGGGATCGTCAGAGGCCATACTTCCGCAGAGTACAAGACGACAATCGAACCTCTTCTTCACTTTCCTGAAGACATCTATAACTCCCTCAGGGTCCTTCCATATATCAAAACGGGATATCTGGGAGATAATGGGCTTGTCCAGCGGAATATTGTGATCGGCCATCTCCTGTCTTATCCGATCATCATCAAGGTCAATATTCTTCTCCGTTATCGGATCTATTGCGGGATGTATGATCACATCATCGATCTGGAGGTCCTCCTTCCTATAAGCTTCGTTTGAAATGATCATCTTGTCGTATCTCATGATATATTCCTTCACGAACTCCCATAGGTCCTGGTTCGGTCGGGTTATGTCGATATGGAGCCTCCAGATCCAGGGTTGTTTCTTCTCCACATAAGCGATCAAGGGAAGGGGTTGAGGATCGTGTATCACCACAACATCATAATCGAAATCATTGTAAGATGCAAATTCCTCATTGGTACTTAGATAGAGCTCCTTGACCCTATCGGTCAACTCGATATCGCCTCCCTGGAGTGCATTGTGGAAACTCTTTGTCACCTCGAAGAATTCCTGGAAACCTTTGAGGATCTTCCAATCAATATGGACTCCCATATTGTTCAATATTGGAACCATTGAGTTCAACATCTCGGCGACACCGCCACCATCAGAGGTTGTGTTCACCATGAGATATTTACGGCCTTCATGTGATTTGGCCTTCTCGATCAATTCGTCTATCTGCCTGTCACCTATGACTTTCCTGTAATGTTCGATGTCGATCATGGAGGATCACAGCCGCTCTGACCAGGGAAAATTTGAATTGATTAAAACCTTTGCACTGATTTCTTCTAATGGCTGCTGACGTATACAATATCTAAAACTAATGGGTTGCCAGTTTAGAGATCAGTTCTCTCGCCTCATCAACGTTCTTCAAATTGAATCTGGCTTTGGAGACCTTGTATCCTACTTTTATTGAATAACCACTTTTTGGGAGTTCCCCGAACATATCCTCATCTGTCCAGTCATCCCCGATCGCCATCATGAAATCCCATTTCCCGCTGTCTAACCATTTCTTGATGGCCTTTCCTTTGTTGATCCCCATGTTTTTGATCTCAATGACCTTATTTCCGTTCAGGATACCCACATTAAGATTTGAGACCATGTTATGTATGGTTTCCTTCATTTCACTAATCTGAGCTTGTGCCTGATTTTGGTCGGCTCTTCTGTAATGCCAAGCAAGAGAGTAACCTTTCTCTTCAACAAATGCGCCTGGAGTTTTTATAACATAGGACTCCAGAACAGGTCTTATCTTCTCCTTCCAGGAGTCCTCAAGCTGTTCCCTCATCATCCAATTCCCACCTTTAGGTCTGATCCAAACTCCATGCTCGGCCACTATGTTGAGATCCATTCCACCGAACCACTCGTTCAATGTATCGCGGTCCCTTCCACTGACAATTATCAATTCCGTTCCTTTTTTATTGGTCAGGGAGGTGAGGTCCAAGATCAGTTCTTTATCCGGGACGGCTTCACCTGGGAGTTTCCTGAATTTGGTCAGCGTCCCATCATAGTCAAGCATTAACAATCGTTTCCCTGCGGAATCATAGTCATTGATCAATTTCTTTACTATTTGGCCATCCATTTTCTGGAAACTGCTCTTAATCTGCATGTCCTTAACCTGTTGTAGCTCGGAAAAAAAATCAGATGCCCATTTGTCGACATCATATTTTCTTATGCGATCCCTCATGATCCTGTTGCTTCTGATCTGCTTCTTTTCAGGCATCTCAAGTGCTTCATATATTGCATCTGCAATTTCTTCAATATTGTTTGGATTGACATGAAGCGCTTCTCCCAGCTCCTTTGCTGCGCCTGCCAGTTCCGAGAGGATAAGAACACCTTTGTGATCTGATTTTGATACGATATATTCCTTTGCGATCAGGTTCATACCATCTCTAAGTGGGGTAATGAGGGCCACATCTGCCGAACAGTAAAGGGCCAGTAGTTGATTCTGTGGAATACTCTGGAAGATATACCAGATGGGTACCCATCCCAGTTTTGTATATTTCCCGTTGACCTCACCTACAAGCTGTTCGACTTCCAATTTGAGGTCATGATATGTATCGACTCCGATCCTTGATGGACTTGCCACATTGATCAATGTGACCTTCTCATGATATTTCGGATATTTTTCAAGGAACCGGCCGTAAGCTCTGATCCTTTGTGGGATCCCTTTGGTATAATCCATCCTATCTATTGACATTATTATCTTTCTATTCTCCACTGTTCTAAGAATATCCTGTTTTTCCTTCATGACCTTGGGAGACTTAGGAGAATTGGAGAAGTATTCGAAATCGATGCTTATCGGAAAGGAGCTCACCTTCACAGTGCGGGATCCAACCTCTATGTAACCCAGAGAATTTTCATGACCCAGAAGTCGTCTGACGCTACTGATGAAATGGAGAACATAATCGTATGTGTGGAATCCGATCAGGTCTGCTCCCATGATCCCCCTGAGGATCTCGTTCCTCCATGGAAGGATCCTGAAGACCTCAGAAGAGGGGAATGGGATGTGGAGGAAGAAACCGATCGAAAGTTCAGGCATCTTCTGTCTCAGCAACCTGGGAAGAAGAAAAAGATGGTAATCATGGATCCATACAGTATCATCTTTTTCTACTATCTTCATGATCTCCTCAGCAAATGATTCATTGACCCTTTGATAAGACTCCCAATCCTCCTGGTTCATCTTTGTTTGGGTGATGAAATAATGAAAAAGAGGCCATATGGTCTTGTTTGAGAAACCTTCGTAATAACTCTCAATATCAGCTTCAGAGAGAAAGACCCCTCTGCATCTTTGCTCTGTCAGTCCTGACCTTACCTGATCGATATCCTTCTCATCCAGACCATCTAAAGTGATGCCAGTCCATCCTACCCAGATAGAATTGAAATCCTTGTAAAATGATGAAAGGGCTGTAGCCAAACCCCCAATACTTGGGGTTATCTCGAAACCATTTTTTCCTTTAGTAAGATTGATGGGTAGTCTATTGGATACCAGTATCAATTTTCCCATTTCAGATCTCCTTGATAAAAGATATGGACCGGATGCATTTGGATCATATATTATTGTTTTATTACAATGAATGTAATGATGTTAGTATTTTACCATGATCAATGATGTTGCAAAGGTTATGAATTTAGAAGGAATATGATTTTCGGTCTAAACATTTCAAACCTGATATTAAATTGTTCATTTCTTTCATTCCCATCCAGGGAACTTATTTTTATCATATCATACCCTTTCCTTTCATATGTTGGGGACCTTGGAGCTCATTCTAACCATACTCCTCCTGTTCTTCTCGATATCTGCTGTGCTGTGGGGAGTTTATGGGATAGTCTTTAGGATAGTTAGGTCCATAAAAGATTCTGTAGGGTTCCTTGAGGTCGAAACACCATTTGGGTATAACATTGCCTTCTGGATCATTGTGATACCATTAATCATACTGAGTGTCCTGTTAATGCTGCTTTGAAGATAGCATCATCCGGGAGGCCCTCTTGGGACCTTTCCAGGGGCTCTGCCTTTCTTTCTCTTTTTTGCAACATTGTTTTTCTCTCTTGTTCCCCTTGTGACCAGCCAGATGACCAGGATAATTATGATCACAAAAGAAAAGAGAGGGAGTAACAGGATCACCATGTAGAAACACATGAAGCCTGCAAAGATCCCCAACATGATCCTCTCATTTGGGAAATCCTCTTCAACATTTACCTCGATCTCATATTCCCCCTCCCCCCATATCACAAGGTAGACCATTTCCTCATCATAATATGAGACCACACTCTCTTCCAGGGTGGCTCGGTCACCGATCCCTGTCAGGCTTGTTTCTTCCACCTTTTCATCCTTATCGAGGTCCAACCCGGCATATAATGTTCCGTTTCCGGGATCTGTCCTCTTGATCTTCACGGTAACGATACCATCAACATCGATCGGGATCTCAAATCTATCCACATCGGAATACTCCAGATACCCGTATTCCAGTTCGAAGACCCTTCCGCTCAATTCATCACCGCTTTCCAGGAGGTCCGGTTCATCCTCGAAACCGGGAGCATCGTAAGGATCCTCGGTTTCCTCGAAGAGGACCTCAACCTCGAAGGAACCTGTCCCGGAAATGGCTATGAAGAAGGAATCCACACTCTCCTTGTTCACAAGGAGGCCCCTTGTTATCTCACCAGCGATCGTGAGTTCTTCATATCCCTGGTCTTGAACACCTTCAGGGATGATCCTCTGTCTTTCGGAATCGAACACATCCACCCTGATAGGACCTGGGCCGATATCCGTCTTCTTGATCGAGTAGAAGACCACAACATCGGCAGGCACATCCACCTTGAAAATATCGGGATCACCAACACCTGTATTAGTGACAGCACCCAGTATGGTCCCCTCGCCGATCATTTGGGGATCATCCATGGAATCGTTGGGTTCCGTCTCTTCCAGAGCCAAGGCACTGCCTGCGAGCAAACAGATCGTTATCAACAGTATCATAACCGACCTCATGGTATCAACCTCTGACGAATCTGATCTTCCCCGTGTCATCACCGCTAATGAATTCTTTATCGGGATCATTCACATATGTTCTAGTGAGGGTTCCGCAGTCCATGCATATATCACAGAAAAGATTCGAACCTGCTGAGAATATGCCGAAGGGGCCTTTGACCCTGGGTCCAAGAGAATGATTTTCAGATGTTCTGATCTCCACACCTTTCTGTATGCTGCTTCCACCACAGTGGAGACAGAGGTCCTTTTCCCTCATCCTTCTCCTCTCCTTGATCCTATATAGATATCGATCAACCGCTACTTCTTAATTTCCAGGTAAAGGTCGTTGATCTTGATCGATTGATGTCTGCTCATGTGAAAGGAGGAGAGGGATATCTGTACGAATATCCTAAATATTCATTATATGTTTGTGTGACAATGAACAGGAGATTCACGACCTGGGGAATTTCGCTCATCGTTCTCACTTTCCTCTTTCCCCTGCTCTTCTTCATACTTTCTCTTATCAGGTTCGATCTGATCGAGGGGCTTTTACTCGGTATCGATTGGTTCTGCTGTATCGGCTGGTCAGCCCTATTGCTGATAATCGGTCTATTCCTTCTCATTATCGGGATCAGGACCGATTAGTTCTATTTTGGATCCCTCTTGGTAAGCCTTACAACACCGAAGATCACGATCAGGGCAACAGCGAATATCACAATTATCAGAAATATCGAACCTGGGCCGATCCCATTGTCATTTCCCACAGCTTCGGTCACTCCTGAAGGGGCCTGGACAGTGAAGATAATTGTTGAGCTTGAGGACCTCCCTTCCGAATCAACAGCAGTTACATCTATCTCATAAGTGCCTTTCTTCAGGTCCTTGACGGGGGGTAATTTTCCGGTGTAGATGCTGTCACCATTCTCCTGATCGGGGTGTTTTCCATCATCCAACAGGTTCAGATCATCGTTCTCTCCTATTGACGATAGATCGGCATGGACAGAAACGATCGGTGAATCCATTCTGACCACCCTTGCCGTTATCAGGACATCGACATTGGATGTCCCCTCCCTGATACTGTTCGGATCCAGGGAGAGCCGGTCTATGAACGGGGAACTCCCACCTGGTCCTTTGATCACCTGTATTCTCAAGGTCTCCGAATCCTTACCACCGAACGGATCGGATACAACAACTTCAATTGTGACCGTCCCCACTATATCTGGTGCTCTTAGATCGACTTCACCACCGGATCCGATGATCTCCCCTGAGGTTGAGCTCCACTCATATGTTAGAGGATCATTGTCGGGATCCGTCACGTCCACATGGATCTCCGCAGTCCCACCCACCTGGACCTCTTCTGGTATGGAATAGAGATCCTCGATGAGTGGTGGTCGGTTAGGTTCTCCCTCCTCTACCTCCACATTGACATCCGCAGTATCTGAGGCGCCCATGGGGTCCGTTGCAGTGAACGTGATCGTATATGTTCCGGGCTCCGTTGGAGCGTTAAATGAATATTCAGGATAGGATCCTGATATGGACCCGCTGTCCGCTGAAATATCATAAGAGAGAATGTCCTCATCAGGATCGTAAGCATCCGCATTGACCGTACATACCGATCCGACAGTGGTCCTTGATGGAACCACTTCCAGCGACCTTATGACCGGTGGGGAATTCGTCTCTATGTAATCCTTCGCAGCCCTGACCGCTTCGAACGTATCGAGTATACCGTATCCAAAATGAACATTGTACTTTTCGGAAAGCGAAACATCATACGGATCTCCCCTGGCCTCTGCAGTATTGTGAAGTATGGTCCTTACCGGGTTCCTGCCGGGGCCTGGTCTTATCATGGGATTCGCCTGCAGCATCAAGGCCACTGCTCCGGATACGTGTGGTGTAGCGAACGAGGTTCCGGACGAAGGCACCCATCCAACAACTGGTCCGGGGGAATCCTTGTCCCTTGCTTCTGCAACCATAATGTCTACAGCTGGTGCTGATATATCCGGTTTCAACTCGTCATAGGGATCCTCATCACCGTCATCGGTCCTTGGGCCCCAGGTAGATTGCGGCCAGAACTCATCATCAGACCTGTCGACCGTATCCATATCGTCGGTCCCGCCAACGATTATCGAGTCATCGGACCAGTAATTGGGACCGTTGGGGTCCGCCTCGAAAGGCTGTCCGGAATTCGTGGCCGCTGATACGACAGGCATACCGTTCTCAACGCAAGTGGTCACCAATTGATGGACGGGTCCGTCCGGATTCCCCAATCCAGCTGAGATCGAAATGACGTCAATTCCAGAGTAACCGTTTCCCCAATCCGTATCCTTGTTATCTATACACCATTCCAGGGCCGCTGCAATGGGATTCTCGAATGTCGGCCCTAGCATACGGATCCTGAGGTCTATCAGTCCCGCTTCGGGAGCAATGCCCACATTGGTAGGGTCCCCTACGGAATCACCTTTTCCTAATGCTACCGAGGCAACTCCGGTCCCATGCCCATCCAGATCATCGGGGTCCACAGACCCATCTCTTGGATTTAGAGGAGATTCGGGTGAGGTGAAATCAGCTCCTGCAACGAACGAACCTATGAAGGTCGGATGATTGCTGTTGTCCACTCCGGAATCGATTATTGCGATGGTCATACCTTCGCCCCTGTAACCAAGATCGTGAGCGGTATCGGGGGAGTATTCCATGGATGGGACCGCTTTGACATCCTTTGCGGAAATGTCCAGGGAATTCTCGACCGAGAATTCCTTCACGATCCTTTCCACGCCAGGTATGGCCAGGATACTCTGGTAATCCCTTGGAGAACCTATCACGACCTCTTGATATGGGACATATTTCAACGGCTCTCCCATCTCTATATCCATCTTCCTGAGCTGATCACGTATTCCCTCCATCTCAAAGGATCCTTCACCTATGACGAAGAACTTGCCTCCTTTCCGTTCAATAGCATCCAATTGCCCGATGGAAAGAAATCCGGCAGATATAATTATCAAAGAAAGCAACATAGTAGAGAGTGCATAACACCTTTTCATATGATCCACCCCAATATAGTTCTCCTCTCGCAATAAAAAACCTTTGATTCCCCAATGAAAACATCCACCTCAGAAATCGATAATGAGATGGAAATCTTTTATTATTCATATCCGACTGATAAATGGAATATACTCTGGGGGAGCTTCAAATTGAAAAGTAAATCCCTTCCCGAGAGGAAAATGGACCTCGAACTTTTCAGACAGTTTGCCTTAAAGGCCGGCCAGGGGATCGGAATTGGATCCTCTGATGGAAAGATATTGTTCATGAACCGATCATTCCTCGAGATGTTGAAGATCTCTACACTGGAAGGAGCCAGGAAGATAGAGGTGAGGGACCTCTATTTCCCTGAGGATATTGATGAAGTGGAAACGAATATGCACGGGGCTCTGGAGAATGAAGGATCCTGGAAGACCAGCATCAAGCTTAGAAGGACAGATGGTAAGACAGTCTTCGTAGAACAGGATATCTTTGCAGTGATGGTCAATGAAACCAGATATCTTTGCTTTCTTGTAACCGATATATCGAATCTGAAGATGATAGAGAACGATCTGAGAAATAAAAAGGAATTCTACAAGAACTTCACGGAATGCTTAGGGGATTGGGTTTGGGAGATGGACCTGGAAGGAACCCACACATACTCGAACGATGCTGTAAAGGACATATTGGGATACACCTCTGAAGAGACCATCGGTAAGGATACCACCGATTTCTGGCTTGAAAGAAATCTTACAGATGAGCAACTCGAAAGACACAAGAAGTCACTGCAAAGCGGCAAGGGATGGACCAATTTCCAGGCAGTTTTCGGTCACAAGGACGGCCATCCTGTTTATGTTCTCTCTTCAGCGGTCCCTATCATGGGCCCTAATGGTGATCTGATAGGATACCGGGGTATTGATAGGGATATCACAGATAGGGTAATGGGTACGATAAAGTTGAATGAATCGAGAAAGAGGCTAGATTCTATCATAGAGAATGCAAAGGAGATAATTTTCACGTCCGACAATAAAGGTTGCATCGATTTCATATCCAAGGCGGTGAAGACCTCTTTGGGATATGAGCCAGAGGAAATTGTCGGGAATACAATAATCGATCTGGTACACCCCGAAGACAGGGAGCTCCTATGGAATGCTGGAAATGATTTAGTACGGACCGGTGAAGCATCCAAGGACATAGATTACAGATTGAAGAAAAAGGACGGAGGGTATGTCTGGCACAGGGTCACGATGTCTCCCAAGATCGATGGTTCAGACAATGTTCAAAAAATAGTGGGTGTGACCCTGGAGATCACACAGAGGAAGGACAATGAGAACCGAATCCTGCAGTACAACGAATTGCTGCACTTGATCAACAAGATACTCCGTCATGACCTTACGAATAATCTTTTCATGATCAGGACGGCTCTGGATTACTACAAGGATGTCAGGGATGACCAATGGCTTGGGGCTATTGAAATAAAAGCTCAGAGGTCCTTCGAATTAATAGAGCAGATGAGGTCCTTGGAAACCCTGGTGGCTTCCGGTGGGGGCCTTAGGTCCGTTGATGTCCAGGAGGCTCTGGTCAGGATAAAGATGGGGTTCGATATCCCGATCGATATCAATTGTGACCTCAAGGTAAAAGCGGATGATGCCTTCTATTCGGTCATGGAGAATCTGATCAGGAATGCCGTTGTACACGGGAATACCGACAGGATGGAGTTCACCAGTTCCATCCTGGAGAATGGTATGGTCAAGATCGATGTGATTGACCATGGCAAGGGAATACCCGATGAGATCAAGGGGCACATCTTTGAAGAGACGTTCAGATATGGAAAAACCGCGGGGATGGGGTTAGGTCTCTACATCGTGAAGAGGACCCTTGAGAGATATGGTGGAAGTATATCTGTTTCTGATACGAAAGGAGGGGGGGCAACTTTTTCCATCATTCTCAGTTATCTTGAGGGAACGAAGTGACCATTCTTTCAAGACCACACTATCCTCCAGAACCTCGGGTGGGACCTCGAAGTAAGGCATATTCATCGGTCTATCCTTGAATGGCTTGAATCTCTCCATTCCCTTCTTGATGAAATCATCTTGGTTGGTCCGATCCGTTTTAAGGTACATAGTTGCTTCATTCACAAGTCCAAAAATATTTCCATTCATATAAAGGCCGGCTCCACCGAACATCTTCCTTACTGAGAATCCATCGATCCCGGATAGCATCTGATGGATCTGTTCCATGAATCCATCGTTTACGGACATATGGTTCACATCTTGACCTGGGGTTTATCGCTTCCAAGGTACTTTTCCGGTTCCTTTTCAAAGAGGAATCTACATCCAGGTGCACAGAAGTAATACTTCTTTCCCTTGTGTTCACTTGTCCATTTCGCGTTCTTTGGATCTACCATCATATGACATACCGGGTCCTTTTCCATTTCATTTCCTCCTTTTTGGTGAAAATCTTTTAAGAGTGAGAGATAAAGTGACAACGGTAACGGAGCTTGCAGCCATCGCCAGACCTGCGAATTCAGGCCGCAGATCCACTCCCCAGGGGTGTAGAGCTCCTGCTGCAACAGGTATTAGTATCGTATTATAGGAGAAAGCCCAGAAGATATTCTGTTTGATCCTTCTCATGACCTTTCTGGATAGGAGAAGCCCATCCACACCGTCCCCGAGATCGTCCTTTACCAGCACGATCTCCCCGCTCTCCATTGCAATGTCAGTGCCTCCACCCATAGCAATACCAACATCCGCCTGGGCCAGTGCGGGGGCATCATTGATACCATCACCGATAAAGGCTACCTTTCTCCCCTTTCCTTGAAGTTCCTTCACCTTTCTTGATTTATCCTGGGGAAGGACCTCGAAAATTACATTTTCTATCCCCACTTCCTTTGCAACAGACCTTGCGCCAGCCTCACTGTCACCGGTTATCATTAGGATATCCAGACCAAGTTCTTTCATCCTTCTTACCGCATCTTTTGAAGACTCTTTGACAGTATCGGATATAGCCATTGCTCCCATCATCCTTCTATCAATAGAGATAAGAGAAACTGTCATTCCTTCCTTCTCCTTGGCCACCTTCCAATCATGGATCTCGGTTGGAATGTCCAAACCGTTTTCAAGGAACAGCTTTTCCCTTCCGATCATCACATCCGTTCCATCAACCGATCCCTTGATACCAAAACCTTCCACCGCCTCAACTTCTGTTGATCCCAGGAGTTTGACTCCCTTTGCACCTTCCACGATCGCAGCGGCAAGGGGATGTTCCGACCCCTTCTCCAGAGATGCAGCTATCCGCAGCAGATCTTTCTTATCCATCCCCACGCTTTTCATATCCTTCAGAACAGGTTCGCCTTTGGTGATCGTCCCGGTCTTGTCGAGGACTACGGTATCAATTGAACCGGACCTCTGAAGTGCTTCACCGTTCCTGATAAGGATGCCCAGTTCGGCACCTCTCCCTGTTCCGACCGTTACAGCAGTTGGAGTAGCAAGTCCAAGGGCGCATGGACAGGCTATGACAAGAACGGAGACCAGTCTGGTAAAAGAGAAGAGCAGGTCTTCACCTAGGAGGAGGAACCAGATCATGAATGTCCCTATGGCTATGATCAGGACAGCAGGTATGAAGTAGGTCACCACCCTGTCGGCGATCTTCTGTATCTCTGGTTTGGTGGCCTGCGCCTCCTCCACTGATCTGATGATGTTCGCCAGGAGTGTATCCTTGCCAACTCCTGTCGCTTCTATTGTCAGGGTCCCTTTACCATTGACGGTTCCACCAATAACCGGGTCTCCATTTCTCTTTCTCACTGGTATGGGCTCGCCTGTCACCATTGATTCATCCAGGAAGGAACTGCCTTCTGAGACCATCCCATCGACGGGGAGCCTTTCTCCCGGCCTGACAAGAACGAGATCTCCTTTCTTCACTTCCTCAATATCGACCTCCAAAGTTCCATTATCCATAACCAGTATCGCTCTTGTCGGCCGCAATCCTATCAATTTCTTTATGGCTGTATTGGTCCTACCCTTGGCCCTAGCTTCAAGATATCTGCCAAGGGATAGGAATCCCGCAAGCATCAAAACCGTATCATAGAACATGAAATCCTCATTGAGACCCAATCTGAAGGTCCCGAGAACAGATGCACTGTATGCAGTCCCCATACCGAGAGAATACATGACATCCATGTTCAGGTTCCTATGCCTCAGGTTCCTCCATGCTGCTGAGAAGATAGGATAACTGATAAAGATGAATATAGGGGTTGTTAAAAAGAAGAGAACAAGCCCCATGTCAAAGGGAAACATGATGCCTGACCACATAAGGATCATCAGAGGTATTCCTATCCCCAAACCCAAAAGGGACCTGATCAATTTCATCCTCTGGTCCCTTTCATATCTTTGGTCTTGCTGTTCCTGATCGACCTCTTCCGCTCGTCCTAAATAGGAATATCCGGAACCTTCCACTACTCTTTTGATGTCCGTTACCGAAACTATCGAACTGTTGTAGGATATCCTGACATTTCCTGATGATAGGTTTACAGCCACATCATGGATCCCTTCCAATCCCAACAATACAGATTCTATCGTCGATGAACAGGTTGCACATGTCATACCATCGACCCTTATGGTAACCGAATCATGTGTTGTTCCGTACCCCAACTTTTTTACGGCACCTTCCATTTTTTTCAGATCGACGAACTCAGGATCATAGACCACATTTGCCTTGCCGGTACCAAGATTGACGTTTGCGGAGGATACGCCTTCAATATCCTCCAGTACAGATGTTATTGCTTGGGAACAAACGGCACATGTCATACCTGTGACCTGTATGTCCACCTTAGCTTTATCCAAGGGATCTACCCTATCAACAAATGTTGTGAAGGTTTATCTATTAGACCCTTCACATATTAAGATAATTTAAGCTCCTTCAGGGTCCTTAGGACCTCATCCGCGTGACCCTCGACCTTCACCTTCCTCCATTCCTTCTTAACAATTCCCTTCTTATCGATCAGGAAGGTCGATCTCTCCACACCCATGTATTCCTTCCCGTACATCTTCTTACTTTTCCAGGCTCCATATGCTTCTAGGGCTGTATGTTCAGGATCGGATAGGAGTTTGACCTTTAGATCATGCTTCCCGATGAACAGAAGATGGCTTTCGATTGAGTCAGGGCTGACACCAATTATTCCTGCCCCCTCCTTTGCGAAATCCTCTATCATACAAGTGAAATCCTTTGCTTCCATTGTACATCCAGAGGTATTATCCTTGGGGTAAAAATACAGGACCGTCCATTCATTTCTTGTCCCATCCAAGCAGAATTCATTTTCTTCTTGGTCCTTCAAACAGAAGGATGGGGCATTCTTTCCTGTAAGTTCAATGTCTTTGACCATTTTCTTCCCTCGTTCAAGAAGAAAACACAGGTCATATTCAGGATTATGCCTTCACATATTCGGTTCGAGGGGATCACTCATTGCCTTTTGGCATAGGTGGAATGAACTCCTTGAGCTTGTTCACATTTGGATTTACCTTGCCCCAGCGTATCATGGAGAATGCAACGTCAATGATCTCCGGTCTATCCTCGAGGTACCTATCGTACTCCAATCTGATGGAGTCATAGTATTTCCTTGCGGTCATCCAGTTAGGTGCTGCAAATATCACTAAAAGATCGAATTTCCCGTTCAGGTAATATGTATCCATCAAGCGGATGTTCAATTCTCCAGGTGCATTGGTCAGATGTCTCTTTATAAGGAGTTTTGCCTGATCGGCCGTGAGGGGTTTGAGCTTGATCAGTAATATGAACGATTTCCAGCCAATGACATTCTCGTCAACAACAGCCGTATAACCCCAGATGGCCTCCATATCTTCGAGCTTTCTTTTCTCTCTCCATACTTTCTGCCTGTAGGATCCACAGGACCTTGCTATCTCCTCGAGAGATCTGGTGGGATCTCTTAAAAGTTCGTTAAGTATCCTCTGGCCTTTGAACTCGGTTGTCAATGTGGCCTTCTCTTCAAGGGACATGGTATCGACCTTCGGGTCGATTGTTGTATTGCACTTAATCGTTTCGGTCCGTTTTCAGACCTACGTAACTATTTCCGATAAAAAATGTTACCTTTTCCAAACCATCGGTGAATAATAATAACGTAGATAACACATTGTGGGCCTAATTCAGGAACATTCCGCAGTGGACTTCTATTATGGAGGAGGGTTCCCTCCATCCGAACTTGGCCGAAAGGAGGGATCATTCATCCTCTCCTCTGAAAAACATTTAAAGGATAGAAGACCACTATCCGATTCAAGTTGCCGTTGATCCATTTGGGAAGACGGGACCAGAGAGCAAAGAGGGATGCATATGCTCACAGAGATAACTCAACTGGAAGGTCTTGAGGTCATAACGGACAAGGGTCTGTCCCTTGGATACGTAGAGGATGTCATTGTGGACCTTGAGAGCGAAGAGGTATACGAGTTGCTTGTATCGGAGACCAATGAGGAACTGGTAGAGGAAGGGGCAAGCGTTGGGGTTCCATACAGATGGATCCAATCCATATCCCGAGTGGTCCTCCTGAAGCATTTCCCTGGAAAGATCAAGAAGAAGGAACAGTTCGAGATCCCCGCTGTGGCCCAGGATGGAAGGAGAAGGAAACTCCGGGTTGTTAGGAAGGAACATGGAGATGGAGGCGTGGGCCGCCTCGGTTGGAGATAGATGGGTGAGACCATTGGCCTTCAAAGACCTGACACCTGCAGAGATCAAGGTATATGAATTTGTTAGGGATAACGATTTCGAGTCCAGACCCTGGGTCACCTCTTCAGCTGCACGTACCCTTGGCATGTCAGAGGAAGATGTATACAAAGCCCTATCTGAACTGACCAAGAAGATAAGGGATAATATCTGGATCCACTACGAATCAGGCCATCTGCATATATCAGCTGATTAAACGGCCTCGCTAAGTATCAGGATGACCTCCGATCCACCCTCGACATTCTCCAGCCAAACCAATCCGTTGTATCTACTGATGATCTTCTTTACGAGGTAGAGTCCGAGCATCTGGGAACCCCATTCGGTCGATGTGGGTCTTTCAAGGATCGCAACCTTCATTTCTTCAGGAATTCCTCCTCCCGTGTCCTTGAGGGTTATCCTGACCGGTTCCGGGATCAGATTGGAATAAGAGGGGTCTCGGATGATCTCAATGCCGATCCTCAGGTCCTTGCTACCGGAGTTCTGATAGGAATTCTCCAGTATTCTGAGGAATGCTTCTTCGAGGAGCTCATCACCCATGACATGGATATCAGGTCGTCCCCAGTCTATCACCGGTATATCGTTTTCATCCTCATGTGAATCTTTGAATCTCAATACAGCTCTCTCTATAGCCTGGTCAAGTTCGGTAGGAACTTGTTGGGTATCCGGTCTGCATCGGGACATTACCTTGACGTCCTTGATGATCGAAGAGCTCTTCTTGACCTCTGAGATGGCCCTTTTCAGATAATCATCCTTCTTGGCTTTTGGTATCTGGTCCATGGAGAGGAGCTCGAGATAACCCAAGATCCCTGCATTGACATTGTACATATCGTGGATCATCAGATCGTTGTAAAGTGTCAGTTCCTCCATTGTGTCGGTCAATTTCTCGGATTGTTCCCTGAGGGTCTGTTCCAGCCTCTTGGTCTTAGTGACATCCTGTCCCACCATGAGTACCATTGCTACAGACCCGCTCCTATCGAAGATGATCGTGTTTTCCAGAAGGATGGTGATGACCTTTCCCGAGGCCGACCGGACCCGGTTCTCGTATTGGGTCCTGAAGCCGGTACCGATGTTCCATTGGAACACCTCCAATTTCCCCTTTTCAGCATCCTTATCCACAAGGTAATCGAACCAGATCGTCTCCATTGTTTCTTTTGGATCATAACCAAGAGCCCTTTTTGCACCGCTGTTGAACATCTTGATATGTCCTTCCATGTCGATGCCAATGACTATAGCATTTGAGTTCTCAAGCAGCTCGTCTCCGATCCCATTTTTTATCCTATCGGAGGTAAGTCCTTCCTGGACTGGTGTGATGTCCATCCAAATTTCCATCACCTGTTCAGGCTTCCCCCCCGAATATATGGGTGCGACCACCACATCAAATACCCTCTCTCCATCCGTCAATGATATGGAGACCTCGATCGTCCCACCGGTTCCATCGGTGAGCGCCTTCATCAAAAGGCCCTTTAGATCCCTTTTGGGGTACATTATGGGATCTTTCCTCTTTGATGGAAGGTTGATCTGTTCGTCAGTGGCAGAGTTCTGGAACACCGGTTCCAGTCTTTTATTGAGAATGGCAACGGGGAAAGGGAGGTCCTCAAGCGTCTTCCGTGGGATGTCGGTGGCAGAGGTTTCACTTCTTGATTCTGAGAAGGCCCCGATCAGTCTCCTGTCCTCACTCTTACCGGACCAGGAGAACGATCCGAGAAGCAGGATAGTCGCCCCCTCCTTCAATGACCAGTTTATGGGGATGCTTTGAGCTCTCCTGGTCCTCTTGGCTTTGACCAACTCAAGGACCATGGGGATATCTGAAGCATCCACCAGATCGAAGATGAGTTTCCCTTTCAGATCGTCCTTTTCAACGGAGAGCATTTTGCACATGGATCCGTTTGCCTCTTCCACCTTACCATCCTTGTCAAGCACCATGATCCCGGTGGGAAGTTCCTCGATCAACTGAAGTTCCGTCACCTTCAGGTTGTAATCTTTTTCATTCAATAGGTCACCCCCGATTCTGCTTGAAAGGGCTTGTTTGCTGGTTAACCCTGAGTAGATTATATAAAACTACTTCAAAGGACCATATCAACTTATGGACCCTTCCCTCCAAATGGTTTAGTAACACCGGGGCCTTGCACCTTCATGGACCTTCATGAACGAAAGAAGGACCGACGATCATGGACCGAAAAATATCGACCTGCCGATCTGGACCATCTCGTGGGCCACATAAAGGTCGTCGAGCAGATGAGAGCCTGGTCCAGGTCATGGGGGAATGGCCAGGTACCAAAGAAGAAAGGTCTTATCATTGAAGGAGAAGCAGGAATTGGTAAGACAACAGCCGCATTGGCCCTTGCCTCAGAGATGGGATGGGATGTAATTGAGCTCAATGCATCGGATTCCAGGAATCAGGATGCAATCAGGAACATGGCCACTCGCGGATCCATCTCCCATGATATCACTGACCTGCAAGGTTATGGGGAAGGTGAACATCACAAGTTGAAGTTGATCCTCCTTGACGAGGCCGATAACCTTTACGAAAGGAGCGCTTCGGCAGAAGAAGGGACCGATGTAGGTGATAAGGGTGGAAAAAGAGCCATCGTGGAACTGATCAAGATCACTAAACAGCCTGTTCTATTGATAGTTAACGACCTATACGGCCTGACCTCCGGGTCAGGTCAGTCCCTTAATTTCACATGCGAGAAGATAAAGTTCAGACGCCTTTCCGCTCCTTCCATCTCCAGAAGATTGAAGGAGATCTGTTCAATGGAGAATATCAGCTTCGAGGAGGAGGTGATCACCTCGATCGCTGAACGATCAGGAGGCGATATGAGATCAGCGGTTGGTGATCTCCAGATCATTTCCGCAGGGAAGGAGCGGATCACCATGCCCGATCTGGATGTCCTTGGTTACAGGGATATCAAGGAGAACATATTCGCTGTCCTGGACCGGTTATTTTCGGCACATTCTATCCGGGAATCGAGGGAAGCTCTCATGGAAGTGGATGAGGATATCAATTCTTTGAAGCTCTGGATCGCCCAGAATGTTCCTGTTGTAATGGATCATCCCGTGGATCTTGACCTCGCGTATGGTTTCCTGTCTAGATCGGATGTCTACCTTGGCCGTGTCAGGAGGAGACAGAATTACAAACTCTGGTCCTATGCAAAGGATATCCTGGCAGCCATACCTACTGCGAGAAAACATTCGAACAGAAGGGGTGGAAGATATTCATTCCCATCCTACCTCAAAGCAATGTCGAAAACGAAAGATTCCAGGGCTAAGTTAAAGGAGACAGCATCGGCAATTGGAAGTCTAACCCATACATCGATAAGATACCAGAAAGAGGATGCTATAGGACGGATCGGTCTGCTATGCCAGAGGGATCCGGAATTTGCCTCTCATCTGATGGCCGACACAGAGCTTTCAGGGGAACACCTATCACTCTTGACAGATGATAAGTTGAAGGATAGGGAGATAAAAGCCATAATGGACCAAGCTGCCTCCATCAGAGGGGATCGATCAGCTCCCAGGAACCTTCAGGGTGGTTTGATGGATTTTATTGAGAAAGAGGAGATCGTTGAAGAAAAGGAAGATGTCAGTGAAAATGATGAGGAGGCAAGAACCCCCCATCAAGCAAGTCTTTTCGAGTTTTGATCTTAAAGCTCCAGCTCCTCTATCTCCTCTGCTTGAAACCCGTCAGAACCTCCGATAACAGAACGTTTGAAAAGGTTGAAATCCTTATTTTCCATCTCATCCTCATCAGGTTCTTCATCATCATCAATGACCCTTTCAAGCCTCTTCTCCTTTAACCGCTTCTTCCTCTCCTTATCCAGATCCTTCCAGGCGGACTTCTTATCTTTCTTATCCTGGATATCAGGCGGTAGCCTTGAGAATCTTCTTTTCCATTGGCGACTCCTGCGTCTCATGTATATCGAGATTACAGCGATCGCAATTACAATTATTATTAGAAGGGGGATATTTCCCGAGACGGTGTTCTTGACGTTCTCCAGCTTGAACCAGCTCTCCTTTTTCTCTGTTATCTCCAACGATTTCTGTGAGGACAGGTTCTCATCCATGGAGTATCCGAGGGATGCGAACACCTCATATTTTCCGGGGCTGCTGCTCCTCTCCCAGTGTATCTCACGGGTGTAGTTCAAACTGTTCATCATGGAAGACATGTCATCCTGGGGGATCTTGACCCTTTCGATCTCCAGAGCGCTGTAAAGTCGTGTCCATGGCGCCATGAACGCATCCTTGTACTCCAGAATGACCTCCTTTTTGGTCATGTAAAGATTCCTTATCTCAAGTGAATTCGATGAGAAGGTGAAATGAGAATCATACCTTTCAGTGCCGAACCTAAGGGTGGCCCCTCCACCATTTGACTTTGCAGAGACCCTGAACACCATCGACGTTCCCGACTCTATTGTTGTGTCATTCCCCGGTGGGAATGATCCTGTAGCTTTCAGGATGACATCTGTTCCCTCACGGATTGCGGTACCTCCCAAATTCAATTCCAGTAGGACCTCACTGCCCTTGAGGATCTCGAACTTGAATTGAGAGTTCGGTGAAGTACCGTCGGTCTCTTCCTTGTAAGCATAAGCTATCACCTCGACAAATCCTCCCAGGTTGATCGGCTGTTTCAGAGGTTGTGTATACCATGATCCTACCGGTTTCCATTCGGTGCTGCCTATTGGTATGATCCCCAATCCCCTGAAACCGGACCTGATGAAACCGTTTGGGATCGAAATGGCCTGGTATTCATCCGTGGCAGGTTGATCGAGGGGATCAAGCTCCATACCCTCGCTCAAATGGAGGGTCATCTGATTGAGTTGTATGTCGGAAACCGTGTCCTGGCCGTCTGTCCCAGGGGGTGCAATGACGAAGGATACCGATAGGATTACAATAAGAAGTGATATCGAAACCAATTGCCATGATCGGTCCTTAACCATTTCCATCATCTCCCATGCTCCATAGCATCATTTACTTTGTCATCCTTTGATTTATACTTTTTGGATTCGAAGTATCAAGGTTGGCAGATCTGAAGCGACTATCTATAAGAGTCGTTCAGATCGATCACAGTTCAATGTCTTCCATATCTTCATCGGAAAGGAGCAACTCCGGATCTATTCGGGGCTCTCTAGTACTTCTTTTCTTCTTGAATATCCTGAACTCTCCATCATCCTCTACTTCTTCGAAATGGTTCTTCTCGATCACACGTGATTCTCGTTCATTTAACCTTCTCTCCTTTCTTCTCCTTTCCAACTCCTTCCATGAATCCTTTCTGGCTCCCTTATCATTCTTTTGGAGGCCCTGGGGCAGCCGCTTGAATCTCCCCTTCCAGAGAGTTTTTCTGTGTCTACCATACATGATTACCGATACCAGGAGCAGTATGATCAGGATCACAATGCCCATATGACCTGTCACCAGGTTCCCTACGTTCTTCAATGCGAACCAGTCCTTCTTGTATTCCTTGATCTCCAGGAACCTCTGGTCCGAAATATTCTGTTCAGGCAGATAACCTATGGATATAAAAGCCTCGTAATCCCCTGGTTTGCTCTTAATCTCCCAATGCAGCTCCCTGGTCGTGTTCACCGAATTCATCATAGATGTGACATCATCATTAGGAACAAGCTCCTTGTTGATATAGAGCTGAGCATGCAGTTTCGTCCAGGGAACCATGAACGCATCCTTGTATTCCAGAACGAAATGGTTGCGGTTGATCATCATGTTCCTGATCTCCAAAGCATTGGATCCGAAGGATATTCCTGATGGATATGTTTTGGAACCGAACTTAAGTACAGCTCCACCTCCATTGCACCTTGCTGTGACGGTGATAGCAATGGATGTGCCTGCTTCTATTGTGGTATCATTTCCTGGGGGGAATGAACCCGCAATTTGGACATTGGTATCCTGTCCTTCAGTGATCCTTACTCCCCCCAGATAAAGGTCTAAGAGGACCTCGTTACCTCTCTTTATCTCGAACCTGAAATCACAGGATGGGGACCCATCGCCGGTGGTCTCCTTGAATGCAATTACATCCACCTGGGCCCTTCCTCCCAGATTGACCTTTTGTTTCAAGGGCTGGGTATACCATGTACCTACGGCTTTCCAGTATGTATGGCCCACCGGAAGGAGGTTGAAACCCCTGAACCCATCTTTGATAAAACCGTTAGGAATGGATACCGCCTGGTATTCGTCCGTAGTTTCTAGAGGTGCGGGATTCAATTCCATTCCCTGGATCATGAAAAGGTCCATCATGTTGAGCTCCATCGGACCAAGGTTCTGAGCCTCTGCAACCTCGGCAGTAGGGATAAGTACTCCGAGGAGGAGAACAATTGAAAGTGTTATAAGGACCGTCGAAGCCAAACCGTTAGTTCTCATTTTGTCCACTCCCAAACTCAGGTATTGGACCTGTGAATGAATTCTGGGGATAGGGCTCAATAAACTGGAAAGCCATATAAATTTTGTCGCTTCATACTAGAATTCCGAAGACTATTGTCACCGAAAGCGATTAATTGGTTTAGGCCCTCGAGGGACCATGGTCCATGAGAACAGACGGAGATATATTGTCTTTCATATCACTTCCCCAACTGACATTGGCAAGGGTCTGGTCATCAAGCTGACACGGGAACAGACGAGGAGCCTCAGCCCCGATGATTTCAATATGATCAAACCCTGGTTCGTGTATTATCAGAACCAGTGGGGAATAGTCAGGACCGGTCATCGAGGATGCGGAAGGCTCGTGGAAATGTTGACATCCCTCGATGGCACCCAGTTAAGGGAGGGTTTGTTGAAGATCAGGGTAGTGGGAGTCTCAGGCACCTTGAGAGGAGCGTTCTACAAACATATCCCGGAAAAGGCCAGAGAGAACCTTCATTACAGAACAGGAGATTAGGTCTTATCCCCCTTGTGCCTCCAAACCCAATAAGTATATAATTCATTATGAAACTCAGCATAAGTCGATTCGAAGGTTCGACCCCAACTTAACCCAACAGGGTGAAAAAGGAGGAACAAATCATGCAGCCAGGAAATATGGCCTACGATAGAGCGATAACTGTATTCTCACCTGATGGAAGATTGTTCCAGGTCGAATATGCCCGGGAAGCCGTCAAAAGAGGTACCACAACAGTTGGTATGAAGTTCAAGGACGGAGCCATCCTCATCATTGACAAAAGGATCACCTCCCCACTCATTGAACCCACATCGATCGAGAAGATATTCAAGATAGATGAGTTCATAGGTTGTGCAACATCAGGATTGGTCGCAGATGCCAGGGTTCTTGTGGACAGGGCAAGGGTCGAATCACAGATCAACAAGATCACATACAGCGAAAGGATACCGGTGGATGTTCTCGTCAAGAAGATATGCGATTTCAAACAGAATTACACACAGTATGGCGGGGTCAGACCTTTCGGTACAGCCCTTCTCATCGCAGGTATCGATGATAAGGGAGTCCATCTTTACGAGACAGATCCCTCAGGGGCAATGATGTCTTACAAAGCTGGTTCCATCGGATCCGGTCGTTCTGTTGTCATGGAAATATTTGAGGATAAATATAAGGAGAACCTCACACAGGACCAGGCGATCGGATTGGGTCTAGAGGCTCTCTTGGGAGCTACGGAAGAGGGTAGCCTGAACACCCTTGCAGTTGAGATCGGCCTTGTGAAGGTAAAGGAACCATTCCAGAAAGTGGACACCAAGAAGGTGGCCAAATTCGTGGGTCAGGCAAAGAAGTGAGGTGTGAGTGGACCATGGTATCCCTGGACGATGCGGTTATCGCGAGGCTCGACAGGGAAGGAGAGAGGTTCGAGATCCTTGTGGACCCGGACCTGGCTCTTTCTTTCAGGGATGATGATGAAAAGTCCCCTGACGTGTCTGAAATACTTGCTGTTGAAGATATCTTTCTGGACGCCCATAAGGGTGACAGAGCACCTTCTGACCTTCTGATGAAGATCTTCAAGACCAACGATGTCAAGGAGATAGTGACCTTTATCATCCTTAAAGGAGAGATCCAACTCACAACAGAACAAAGAAAGAAGATGCAGGAAGAGAAGAGGAGGAAGATCGTATCACTCCTTGCCAGGAACTGCATCAATCCTGTCAATAAGACACCGCATCCTCCCACAAGAATAGAGCTTGCAATGGAAGAGGCAAGGATAAGTGTGGACCCGTTCAAGAGTCCCGAAGCCCAGATCAATGACATAATCAAACTTTTAAGGCCGATCCTTCCAATAAGGATGGAAATGGCCCAGATCGCGATCAAGGCCCAGGCATCCGATTACGGAAACCTCGTATCAGAGGTAAGGTCCTATGGAAAGGTCCTGAAGGAGGAATGGACCAAGGGTGGAGAATGGATCTGCCTGGTCGAGATCCCAGCAGGTCTCCAACTTGAATTCTACGATATGGTCAATGGAAGGACCCACGGCCAAGCAGAGACGAAAATGATCAACTGACCACCCTTCTGGAGCCAGTTTGCGGAACTTATATATAAGGCAATCTAATGTAGGCACTCTCCCCGGGTATAGTACTGCCGAGGTCAGGGGGACCCCATATGAGCAGAAGAACTAAGAAGGTAGGAAGTTCGGGCAAGTTCGGTCCAAGGTATGGACTTAGTGTAAAGAAGGCCATACGTACTATTGATCAGAACAAGAGGACCAGGTACCTCTGTCCGAGATGCACGAAGAAGAATGTTAAAAGGGTCTCTGCTGGCATATGGGAATGCAGGTCCTGCTCCCTCAAATTCGCAGGAGGAGCCTATTCTCCAAGGACCGGTAAGTTCAAGGCCTTAGAGAACCGCTTGTCGAGGTTATGAGATGTACAGATGCGGTAGATGCGGAGAGAAACTGGTGACCGAGTTCAGTCCCATCGGCATCCAGTGCTCCAAATGCGGGTACAAGATCTTCTACAAAGAGAGACCGAACAGGAAAAAGGTCCTCTCTACGAAGTGAGGAGTGGTACCGGGTGGAAGCCCTGGTTGAGATATGGATGGACCTTTCTCCGGATAGATCCATTATTGTATCAGAATCAATGAGGATCGAGTCTGTATCCTCTCCTCCGGGAGGGGTGGTCGAGGTTAATGGAACTGGAAGCCCTGGCGAACCGTTCATGATGATGTCATCTTCAGACCTATCCACGACGAGGGCCATGCTCAATTCTTATATGGGACTGCTCTCCGTTGCCCTGAAAGCTTCCTTGAATAGGTGAAAACATATTTATCGACCTTGGTAATAGGAGACGAAAGGTGGCAGCTACATGGCATACCAGTTCCCAAAGGAATTGCAGGAAAAACTTGCAAACTTCGAACAGCTAAAGTCACAGCTTCAGATCGTCATTTCCCAGAAAGGAGAAATTGAGGTCAGGAAGAAAGAGATGGATTCATCCATTGAGGCCCTCAAGAAGGGTGGAGACGGGGATGTTTTCCGAAGGGTGGGTGATATCCTTATCAAAGTATCCGATAAAGAGTCCCTCATCCGTGAACTTGAGGAGGAATCGGAGACCCTCGGGGTCAGGGTGAAGTCTCTTGCCTCCCAGGAGAAGAGTGCAAGGGAGCTTTACGAAAAAATGGGTAACGAGATCAACGAAGCCCTAAAGGGATGATCATGTCGGAACAGCCAGGAAGGCTGCCGGCCCTTTCTCAGGTCGGGTGGACGTTTGGAAGGGGATACCTTCCTTTTCCTGCTGACAGGGACCTAATGTGGGATATTGTCTCTGATATCATGGACTCATCTCAAGATGGTGTTATGGTCCTTGCTCATCACAACGCTGACCTGGATGCAGTCGCAACTGCACTTGTTCTGAAATGGACATTTCCCTGGGTGAGATTGGGGGCTTTCAGGTCTATTTCCCAACCTGGAAGGAAGCTGTTGACATTCTTCGATATGGAAATGGAGGTAGACCCCGACCTAAAGGACATCTCACTTCTGATAATGGTTGATTCATCATCACCTATGCAGGTGATAGATGGTGAACCTTCGGAGTGGCCGAAGTTCAGGGTGATCGATCACCATCAAGATAATTCTCACTGGGAGGGACATCAATACATAGACGATACCAAGGGTGCCTGTGTCGAAATTGCCCTCCAGATGGCCATGCTAACAAACTCTCCTTTGACCATTAAAATGGCCATGGTGGGAATTGCAGGGATCGTTGCAGATACTGGAAAGTACAGGTTCGCCTCACCTGTGGATCTCGAGGTCACCTCTTTTCTTTTGAGTGGTTCCGATACCACAATGGAGGATGTTCTTTCGGTGATAGAGGGTGAGGACTACTTCGACGTATCCAAGAAAGTGGCCCAGCTCAAGGCCATGAGACGGGTCCAATACCAGAAAGTTGGAGACCAGATCGTGGCAGTTTCCAGGGTCAATTCTTTCGAAGCTGCTGCTTGCAGGACCCTTCTGGTGGCTGGTGCGGACGTTTCTTTCGTATCGGCAGATAAAAAGGATGAGCTAAGGGTCTCCGCAAGGGCAAAACCGCACATACTCAAGCTTGGCGTCCATCTCGGACAGTTCATGGAGATGATCGGAAACCTTACGAACAACCAGGGAGGGGGTCATGATGGTGCAGCTGGTTTGAACGGGAAAGGTGATCCGGATGAGGTCCTAAACCTGTGCCTGAGGGAGATGTCAAAACTGCTTAGCACCAAGCTAGGAGTAGAGACTCCCCAATGGAGGAACGGTGGAAGATCACATAGGTCCGGTGGAAGGGACCGAAGGAGGGGCAGATCTGGGAATGGACCTCCGGTCAAGAGGGGTGAGGATAATACCCCCTCGGATCAGGGACCGGAACCCGAGGGATAAGTGATCTTCAATTCTACCATATCCCCGTCCCTTAGTGAAAGTTCCTTTCTCAATTTCAGATCCGATACGATCTCCAGGGTGCTTACATGAAGGGTCCTGTTCGGGACCATGATCAATCCACCCACGCCGTTTACACTACAAGGATAGCATAGACAAGATCCGAAACTCCTTTCTCCGGACCTGAATCCTTTCACCTCTATCCCTGGACCTCTCCTTAGAAGGTCTACCAGGGGAGAATCATTCTGAGAAAGCAATACATTGAGTGTTCCAGGAAATGGTTTCAGGGAGAATAACTGTTCAAGCTGTTGGATGTAACCGGATTGGGAGAGATAGTAAGCCCCTTCTCCAAGACCAGTGTTTATTGTTCCATTGACACAGATCTCCCTTTTCTCCTGAAAAAGGCCCTTTACTTCTTGAAAAAGCCCAAGAAGAGAATCCATACCCTCATTTGTGATCCTGATGCTGGAACCTGTCTTCTTCTGGGTCCTGTCTATCAGTCCCCTTTGCTCCAATCTCCTTAGATAGATGGAAGCTGACTGCTGACTTGTGTTCAGGAGCTCACCCATCTTGCTTGTGGTCAAGGTGACATACCTTTCCATTGCACCCAGACGGGCAAGCTTCAGGAGAAGCATCCTATCATCCATTCTTATCACCATTTTGAACAGGTATGACACTGGCTGCCATATGGGAGATCCTCAGGGGTTCAGGTGTACGTCCCAATCTTGTCGTTTTTTTCACTATCCAGTCTGCATGTTGATCGGATATCCCATGGGACCTGATATAACAAGGCCCATCTCTTAGTTCCAACTTCCGTGGTTTCCATCTCCTGATCAGTTCCAATCTTTTTCCCCAATCTTCAAAATTCTCTCTAAGAGCTTTCTCTATCGATGGGTCGTTGGGTTCTTCATCGGAACAGGTGATGACTGGCACATTGCACCTTTCATTTAGGTACTCAAGGTCCAAGACATTGAACCCACCAAGACAGGCCCCATCAGATAGTATGGCCCTTACCTGCTCCGAGAACCTGGACTCCTTCAATGTATTGGATATGACCTCTGATGCATCCCAACCGTCCGTGGATATTTGGGAGCTGAGGAACCCTTCAATGTATCCATCCATCCTCATTATCGTAATGAAGATCGGAGTTCTTTCAGATCCCCTGAGATGGGGTCCATCGTCCACGCCAGCAATCCTGGCCTGTTCCTTAAGAGGCCATCCGGACATTTCCATTCCTCATAAAAGCGGTAGTGAACCTGTGACCTTGTTCACTTCAGGAGAAGGACCTGGTCCAATTCCGAGACATGTTACTGTGCCTGGATCCACTTCGGTCATGCCGGCATCCTGGATAAGGGAGGTTTCAAGCTTCAAAGACTCTGCCATTGATTTGAGTTCATATAGGTCTTCGAGAGAGCCCCCTTTAAGAACCACTTTTTTCTGTCCCTCTCGATACCATTCCTTGAACCATCTATCGTTATTCTTCTTGCAGGAGAAAGCACAATTGACAGCAGCATGGGCTACCTGAACAGCCATTTTTCCAGGCGACATCTTGATATCGGTCCTCAGTGCCACAACCAGTTTATTCTTGAACTCCTCTTTTGCCATCACTTTTCACCCCATAGCGGGTCCAGTTCCTTCTTTCTCCACCCCTCTCCTTTCTTTTTCGCAATATCCCAATCAATATCTTTGACCGCTCTAAGGACCCTCCCATCGATCTTGAAGTTTGAAAGGGGTGTTTTGTAGAATTCTCCCTTATCCTTGATCACTACATGGTCAGCTTCGATCCCGATGGTCTCCCCTTTGAGAACACCGTTCTGATCATGGACAAAAAGGGATAGATATTCGTCCTTCGGGTCATCCAATACCATTTTCTTAGGCTTTCTGGACCTGCCCCTCGCCATGTGGGTGGAGTGATATATCGGTTAAAAACCGTTTCCTCATTCCACCTTTCTTATGTAGACGGGAGAGGGGAGCTTCTGAGAGGCCTTTCTGAGTGCGATCTTTGCATGTTCTTCCATTTGAAGTGGGGCATGGATCGTCATGACCTCCTGTCCGGCCTTCACTCTTGCCGCAGTGCCAATGTTCTTGCCGAATGAACTCCTCATACCCTGAGAAACCCTATCTGCTCCCGCACCTGTGGCCTGTTTATTCTCACGGAGGATCTGGTGCGGATATACCCTTACTATCAATCTGTAGTTCTGGGCACCAGCCTTTTTCGAAATGTATTTGTTGGCAGCTATACGTGCGGCCTCAAGGGCTGTGTGCCTTATCTGACACTGCTCTTTCACAACCAGATTGTAGGTAGTTTTGAAAATGAGGTTCCTGTTACCGCTCACGAACTGCTGTATCCTCGGAACGGGTATTCCACCGGTGTATTCCTTCCTGGTGAATGCCTGCCCCCTGATCTGGCGGTACATCCTGTTTGGTTTCCTTGCCATTACTTTCACCTTCATCTGATTGTGAGGGCTCTGCCTCGGTGCCGCCCACTAAGAAAGAGGTCATATTTAAGTGTAGTCCCCTGGGCAAATATCCCAATAGTCTCTGATCGATCTGGACACACAGGGCGATTAAGCAAGGATGAGGTCCATCGCGTTTAAATAGATAATGGATATCTGTAAAAACATGGAAACTATCGCAGGACTCAGACCTAAGACATTGTTCATAACCAGCGGTATCGGCAGACACAGGGAGAAGCTTGCCAGTTTTGAACTTGCCCTCAGGGATGCTGGGATCGAGATGTTCAATCTTGTCAATGTCTCTTCCATCTATCCGCCAGGTGCTGTCATAATCGAGAGGGAGAAGGGTCTGGATAAGCTCGAACCAGGCCAGATAGTCTTCTGTGTGATGGCAAAGGCCCAATCGAACGAGCCTGGCAGAAGAATAGCAGCCTCGATCGGACTGGCCATACCACAGAATGTTGGGATGTATGGGTATCTTTCTGAGCATCATTCCTATGGTCAGATGGCCAAGGATGCAGGGGACTATGCAGAGGACCTTGCTGCTGAGATGCTGGCTTCCACTCTGGGCATCTCTTTCGACATAGATTCTGATTATGATGAAAAGAGGGATATCTTCAGAATGGATGGTAGGATAGTCAACACCAGGAACACAACATCCTATACACAGGTAGATGATAAGGGACGCTGGACCACATCTGTGGCTGCAGCGGTCTTCATACCTTGAAGGTGTTTCAAATGGAACGGTCAAAACCGACCCGGGAAGAGCTGCTTAAGACCCCGATAACCATGATAGACCTCCATGAAAAGAGGTCCCTGGCAGAATTGGTGGAACAATTTTCAAATACATCCTTTCAAGCCAGAAAGCTGGCCGACTGCGTCAATATCTATCGAAGGATGACAGATGATGATGGAACCCATACGATATTCATGGGACTTGCCGGGTCCGTGATCGCGGCTGGTCTGAGAACAGTTGTGAAGGATATGATCGAGCTGGGACTGGTGGATGTCATTTGCACAACCGGAGCGGTAGTCTACCAGGACTATTACCAGTCTAAGGGATACAAGCATTACAAGGGAGCGGTGGAATCTGATGATGTTCTTCTCCACGAGTACATGATCGATCGTATCTATGATACCTATGTGGATGAGGATAAGTTCAGGGAGACGGATGTATCGATCGGCAGGCTCCTTGAATCCCTTGGAGGTGGGAGATATTCCACTCGTGAGTTCCTATCGATCCTTGGAGAGAGATGCAAGGATGATCAGGGTTCCATACTTGGTGCGGCATTCAGGGAGAATGTTCCTATTTATTGTCCTGCTATCGCGGATTCCTCCATTGGGATCGGATTGTCCACCTCCTACAAGCGTCAGCGGGATGCTGGAGTCCCGGAGAAGGATATCTTCGTTCTTGACACGATCAGAGATAACTACGAGATTGCACAGATGATGCATTCTTCCAAAGCGACCGGGGCGGTTTACCTCGGTGGTGGCGTTCCTAAGAACTACATAAACGATGCCGTTGTCATGGCAGATATGATATTCGGTGACCAGGCAGGCCACGAATATGCGATCCAGGTGACCATGGACCGACCTGATTGGGGTGGTCTATCCGGGTCCACACTGGGTGAGGCCCAATCCTGGGGAAAGATCGACGCCGAAGCGACACATCAAACCGTCCACATCGAACTTTCAGTAGCTCTCCCCCTTATAGCCGGAGCATTGATGGAGGGGAGGAACTGGAGGAAAAGAAAGGGGGCCAGGTTTACCTGGGAAGGGGACCGATTGGTAGACATCCAGTGATCCAGACCATTCTCCTCCAAGGGGATAATCATTATAAAGGAGTAGTAGTTTAACCCCCTCCCCTATGCTACCTATTTAAATACAGGTAGTATATCCCGCCGTGGGAGAACCCCTATCCGACAGAGGTGGAAACCAATGTACAAGATGATCAAGCGCGAGGATGTCATCCGCATTCCCCCTCACTACCTGGGAAAGGACCTGGATATAGTGTCGGACTACCTGACCAGGAGGAACTTCGAGGGAAGAATGGACAATCTAAACCGCCTGGTGATAGAGGCTACCGATGTCCAGATGATGGGAGATGGAAGGATCGTCCACGGCGATGGGGCGATATTCCAGAGAGTTTCCTTCAAGGCTCTTGTTTTCCAACCTCTACTCCACGAGGTGGTGGAGGGTAATATCGTTGAGATCCTGAAATTCGGGGCATTTGTGAGGTTCGGCCCACTGGACGGACTTGTTCACATATCTCAGGTCATGGACGACCACATTGATGTGGACCTGGGTAACATGAGACTTGTTGGAAAGGAGACCAAGAGGGATCTCAGGGTTGGTGATAGGGTCAGAGCCCGTATCGTTTCCATGTCCATGAACGAGAGGTCCCCCAGAGAATCCAGGATCGGTCTGACAATGAGGCAGGCAGGTCTTGGCAAGGTCGATTGGTTGGACGAGGAATACAGGGAGCGCCATCATGTTCCTGAAGAGGATGCTCCCGCCAAGAAAAAGAAGAAGTGATCCCCATGCTAGCGTGCAAGAAATGTATGTTCCTTACAGACCAGGACAAATGTCCTCTCTGCGACGGAGATCTGTCCAAGGAATGGCAGGGGATGATAGTAATCCTTGATTGGGAATCCTCCGAGGTGGCTGCCCATATGGGGATACGGGCCAATGGAAAATATGCCCTTAAGGTAAGGTGAAGATCTGGATGATGTTCAAGCTCACGGACCATCTTCGGATGGTCCTCAAGGACCCATTAGGCGATCTTGTAGCCAATGAGGAAAGGACCAGGTCCAATCTTAATGATCTGGTAACCTCTCCACTGGTCCTTGTGGGCGATGTTACAGCTTCCATCATGACCAGTATGGGTTATGATGCATCGATTATCCTTGTTGACAATCATACGAAGAGGGGAAAGGAGATTCCCCCGCTCACGGTCAAGCCTTCAAGGACCGTTAATATCAAGAATCCTGCAGGATTGATCGGAGAGGAGCTCTTCCAGGCCATGGAGGAGGCTGTCAGGTCAATAGAGACGGAGGATCTGGATGGCCCCATTCTTATGGAGGTCGATGGAGAGGAGGACCTTTCCACATTGATAGCGATCAAATTATTGCCCGATGGTTCCACTGTGGTCTACGGTCAGCCCGAAGAAGGGTTGGTAGTGGTCAAGGTGGAAAGCTCGATAAAAGAGAGAGTAGAGGATATGCTCCGGGAAATGGAGGTATGATCCGATGGAGATAGAAGTTACAGAAAAGCACGATAACCTTCTTCTGGAAAGGACCGAGGTAAGGTTGATAGTAAAACACCCGAAAGAGGCCACACCCAAGAGGAAGGAGGTCAGGGACGCGATCGTTGAGACACTGGATGTGAAGAAAGGTGTCCTGGTGATCGATTCCATGGAACCGGAATTCGGTAAGAATCAAACCCAAATATTCCTCAAGGTCTATGCCAATGTCGAAAAGGCCAGAGCTATTGAGAACGACCATATACTGAAAAGGAACGGTCTCTTCGAGGAAAAGAAGAAAGCCGAGGGGTCATGAGGTGATATCATGAGGAACAACGAGCTATATGACATAAAGGGAGACAAGCTCGAAAGGAAGAGGAAGTTCTGTCCAAAATGCGAGGGTGCTTTTCTGGCCCAGCACAATGACAGGTTCCACTGCGGAAAATGCGGGTATACCGAGCTCCTGAAGAAGGAATGATCGAACAGATACATTTCCAAATTATCATTTGAATTCCCTATATTCACGGCCCTTCATGGGGTCCATCTGGATCACTTATGTTTTCTCTTATACCGTAGGTCCTTTTCGATCTATCATCGATGAAAAATTAATGGTAATTTTTTTATTATGATATAAAGGAAGGTAATGAGGATCGTAAACCTCTCCTTTTCTGATCCTCGATAGGATAAAGCGGGCCTGAGGGGATT
>CBDDUX010000074.1:0-13236 GCA_965234725.1 Thermoplasmatota archaeon
GTTAGTGTTAAGGTCCTGATCCTGGGATTGTTGGTTCTAGCTGGTATCTGGTTCATTGATGCGGGACGGATGACACCTCAGATCACTGGCAAGTATTCATCCGGAACTCTATTTGCTACATCCATTTTCTTTCTGTCGTATATGGGATTCGGGTTGATAACCAATGCTTCGGAAAACATCAAGGATCCAAAGAAGAACGTTCCAAGGGCCATATTCATCAGTATATTGATCGCTACATTGGTTTACGTCTTAGTTTCCCTTGTAGTGATCGGTAATCTCCCGTTGAGCGATATCATTGCAGCCAAGGAAAATGCACTGGCTGAAGCTGCTCGCCCATCCCTGGGAGTTTTTGGATTCATCATATTATCCGTAGGAGCTCTTTTTTCGATCTCATCTGCACTTAATGCAACCCTATACGGAGGAGCCAACATATCCTACACTCTGGCAAAAGAGGGCGAACTGCCAGAGTTCTTCGAAAGAAAAGTATGGTTTAAATCCACGGAAGGTCTCTTCATCACCGCAGTCCTGGGTTTGTTAATAGCAATATTTGTTGACATCGGAGGAATAGCCGCAATAACAAGTTCTGTTTTCATTTCTATCTATTTGTTCGTCTTCATTTCTCATTACAAACTAAGGAAAAAGGTTGGTGGAAATCCGGGTATTATCATTCTCGGTTTCATAGCAGTTTCATCTTCTTTCCTAATATTGATGTATATGCAGTTGACCGAGAATCCTTTTATTTTCCTGATGATAATTGGAGTGTTCTTCTTATCATTCATCCTGGAATATTTTTACCGTTTAAAAACCAAACGAAAATTTCGATCATCCCGCGAAATTGGCGATCGATAGTATGAAATGAAAATGTGGCAGTGTCTATCATAATTCCCTTCTTCTCTTTTTCTCCAATTTACACGGTGGTAGTAAAGATCAGGATCAGGATAGCCTCAATGACAAGAATCATCCCTAGTAGCCTCGATATGATCTTCTTTGATTTTTACTCAACTCCAAGATATATATTCATATTTTTTTCTTCATTTTTTCCGGTTATTGTTATCACCAATTTTTGTATTAACGGGATATCCCAATATCCAATGTGATTGAAAGTAATTGAGTAGACGATTGACGGCAGTAAATGCATTTTTTTCCATTTAGTCACCATCCTTGTGATGTCTAATATTTCGATAAGCGTCAGATTTACAATTACTTTGAGCCGTATATCAATAGCTCTTTATATACCTATGAAAAAACGAACCGATCATACCGAATTAGCCAGGACCTCGATCAATTCTGCGCATCCTCCATTTCGAATGAACTCGGAATGCTCTTCTACAGACTTGAAGGTCCTTTTGCATATATCCTTACATTTGAACTTGGAACCTGTGTGATCATCGAAGGTGAACATCAGATTGGAGGCATACTCGTTCGAATGAACAGCCTTTCCCGGATTCTCCTTTGCAAATGCTATGGATCGAAGCCACATAGCAGCGATCATAGCACCGCAGGCATCTCCCCCAAGTCCAAGCCCACCAGCAAACCCTGCAACCGTGACTATCTCTTCATCAGTTGCTCGCATCTTCCTTGCAGTCTCTGAAGCACAACTGATCGCACCGGATGGGATCTCATCCGGTTCCGTGGACAATCCCACTTTTGCAGAGCCTATGGCATCCTCTGTCCATTTGTCAGCAAGGTTCCAGCAGGACCTCGTCTTGAATATCATGAATTTTGCAAACTGGAGTTTCTTTGAGAAATCGGTATCTGTTATTTCACGGCAGTTAACACTTCCAGCCTTCTTCTCGAATGCATCCCTCACCTGTTTTGAAGCAATTATCGCAAGCGCAACTGCCATCTCCTGGTCATATGTTCTGTTGAAGGATTCCTTTCCGACTGCAAGGGTGGACCCCATAAGGAGACCGCATTGATGGCCAAGCTGAAGGACACCGCCAACAAGCGGATCTGAAGCAAGTTCATGGATCTCATCATTCCTATTGAACTCCCTGTTCAAAATGTAGTAGAAAGTCTGGGAGCAGGTTCCCTTCTTCCAGAATACTTTCTTGGTATCATTCTTCTCCTTGGTCATTTCAATGCCTCTTTCTTCAGTTTCATCGCGAATTCCTCTGCTCTCTTCAAGTCCTCAGTATTGGGTCTTCCCTTGTTCAGACCCCCTGTAAACCTGAGAAAACTGTTAGTATTGTGTCCCAAACTGCTGAACTCATTTACAATTGTATATCCTCTTGATTCCAATATGTCTCTCAGGGATTTGTGGTTCTCAGCCACGAATTCTTCGTTGAATGCTATCTTAGGGGCACCTGTGGTGGAGAACAGAAAAGCCTTGCCCTTGGAGGTTTTCGGTAGTTTCTTTGCCAATTCAAGTATTGAATCATGATGTCTGGCGCTGTATATTCCCGATCCGAATCCTATTAGGTCATATTTATTCAGATCATCTACCCCAACCTGGTCCGGTTTCCTTATCTCGGCATCAAGGATCCTGGCAATAGCTCTAGCTATTTTGAGAGTATTCTCATGATGATAAGAATAGACTATCAATAATGAACTCAATTTCATCCTGTTCAACTCCCATGGTTCAAGATCCATCTGGATTCATTGAGATCACTATCTTACCCCTCACCTTTCCACTTTCCAAATATCCAAGGGCTTTTGGGGTTTCTTCCAGAGGAAATACCCTGTCAATCGATGGAGTGATGTCTCCCGCCTCTATCATTTCTCTCAGGATATTGAAATCCTTGCTGTTGAGGTCCGCGATCTTCATTCCTCCTATCTTCTTGGAGAATGGTGCCATGGCAAATGCCTTGATGACATAGCTCATTCCTCCATGACCTGAATTTGGAATTATCATACCATCAGAAGTAAGGACCTTCTTCATATCAGAGAAACTGAATTTTCCCACGTTGTCAAGGATCAGATCAAATTCCCGACCACATTTGGTCAGATCTTCCTTCTTATAATCAATGATGTGGTCAGCACCTATAGTCCGGACCATGTCAACCTTATCTGTCCTGCAGACTCCGGTAACTTCCGTTCCGAATGACTTTGCGATCTGAACCGCAAAAGAACCAACACCACCGGAAGCACCCAACACGAGGACCTTCTGGCCCTTCTTGATATTTCCTCCGTCCCTGAGTCTTTGAAGTGCCGTTAATGCAGCTGTGGGAATTGCTGCAACCTCTTCGAAGTTCAGGTTCGAAGGTTTCTTTGCTAGTTTTTCTTTATCCATTACTGCATATTCAGCGAAGGCACCTTCAGTGCAGCCGAATACCTCGTCACCGACCTTGATGTCTTTCACATTCTTTCCTGTAGATTCAACGATTCCTGCGACATCCCATCCGGGGATGAAATCCTTGGGATTTGGAAATCCAACCGAGAAGCGGGCCACATATGGAGTTCCCTTAAGTCCGAAGAGATCCCCAGCATTGACAGATGAGGCTACCACTTTGACAAGTACTTCATCATCTCTGATCTCTGGTTTCTTTACTTCCTTGATAGAAAGATGATCGATCGAACCATATCCGTTCTGGACTATTGCTTTCATCAGACACCACCTCTAGTCTCCATATTTCCCCTTGGCCACTTCCATGCATATACTAATATAAGTGCATTTATCGCGAGGTATCCTGTCCCAAGGACGAATTCCCATCCAAATCTTGCCTCGAACATGAATCCGATATTGAATACAATGAAGATAGGCACAACAATGAAGTTTGCCCACCTGATCAATCTTGCTTTCCCTATAAGAGCTAACATTATCATGGATACCTGTATCAGGGCTAGCGGAGCAGCGACAAAAGCCAGCAAGGTATTTGCTGCAGGCTCGTCCAATTTCTGAAGTAGAGATAGCATATCCCCGAATGTCCATATTAGAAATTGGGATATCCACAATGATGCGATTATTATCTTCACATTGATCCTTGGATCAAAAAGGTCCTTCTCAATCTTTTCTTTATTCTCTTTTTTATTTCCTGCCATGTTTCACACCTCTTGGTTGTTACACAAAAGACCAGAGTAATGAAAAATACAAACAAATTGAGCCGTACATGAATGATAGTTTATATACTCAGATTTATTTTCACAAATTGATAACATGAGAAAGTTGACTATAGAAATGGAACCGGATAAGGAATTCTTTGATAGGATGAGCGAGGCATTTCAGAAAATTGAATCATATGAAATTCTTGAAGCCCTAAAGATCAATTACGAGGAAGGGATTTGTGTAGACCTATTATTGGTGATAACCAGGCCAGGCATCAGGATCGAGGATGTAAAGTCAATAGACCGGATGGAGATCATCAGCATCATAAAGTCAGAAGGGAACAAGCATACGTGTCTGGGGAAATATTTTGAAAAGGAGGAGAACATGGATGAATTCAGGGAAACTGACCTGGATCTTATACAATCTTCACCTACCATAATCGCACAGGATAAAGTAACTGTGACCATGATAGGAGAGAATGAAAACCTGAATAAATTTGTGGATATGGTAAAAAAGAGCGGGGGTAAGATACTGAACCTGAACATTAGCAAAGCAGCCTATCAAAAACATAACCTCCTCAATGTCCTGACTGAAAAGCAGAGAGATATCTTGATCAATGCTCACCGTTATGGATATTACAAATATCCCAAGAAGCTCAACAGTGAAAAGTTATCAGAGAAGGTCAATATTGGAAAAGCAACTCTCGTCCAGCATTTGAGAAAAGCCGAGGAACGATTAATGGACGAGATACTGAAGGGATATTCCTAATGGAGATCTGGTGGAACTACAGTAATTACAACATTTCCCTTCTTATGCCCTTTATCGACATATTTATGGGCTTCAACGATCCGATCAAAAGTATAAGACCTGTCCATCACAAGTCTAAACTTTCCTTTTTCAATCATTTTTTTCAGGATATTCATGTCCCCGGGATCGATCTTTCATCCTCATATTCTCTTCTTTCCAACCAGAAAAATCGAACTCATTCCCTGAAACATCTTCTCCTTTTCAAGGATCTCAAATTCATTGTTGACAAGAACGTCTTCCAACTCATTGAATTTGTAAAGCTTGATCTTCAATGGTATGATACTCAATTTGCTGAGGATGCGGTAAGGAATGAATTGCAGGAAGATCTTCTTTGACATCTTCTCCCCCAGACAGGGCGTATTCATGATCAGATATCCACCTGGCTTAAGTAGTTCAGCCATTCTTCCTATAGCCCCATTATCATCTTGGAGAGCATGAACAATGTTGTAGGCCAGTATAACATCAAAAGAAGCCTTTTCGAATATATCATCATCAAGAATGGTTTTGGTAAAGGTGACATTCTGAACTCCTCCATCAATTGACCTTCGCTCTGCCAATTCGATCGCTTTCCGGGATATATCGAAACCATGGATATGGTTCACATGAACCGATATCTCGATGGTCTTCTCACCGGTTCCGCAACCCACATCCAGGACATTATCCGATTTGTTCAGGTATTTTAGGGTGCTCTCGACTATTCTGTCACTTATCTCCCTGAACATCTCGATATCCTTGTCCTGATTCTTTGCCATTCTGTCCCAGAATCTCTCTATCTTTTCCATTTCAACCTACCGATGTTCTATTGATTATATTGATTGCCACATTTCCCTTCTTATGCCCTTTGTCGACATATCTATGGGCTTCAACGATCTGATCCAATGGATAGGTTCTATCGATTATGGGTCTCAACTTTCCTTTTTCGATCATCTTTTTCAAGCTATTCAGGTCCCCTGGATCGATCTTTCCCAGGCCATTGGTGGTAATGAATTGACCATTCTTCTTCAGTAGGTTCTTGCACTTTGACCGTGATAATTTCCCAACAGCATCGTATATGATATCGAAGTCATCATTCATCGCTGTTATGTCCTCTTTGTTGTAATCGATCAAATGGTCTGCACCCAAGGATCTGACCAGATCGAAATTCTCTGAGCTGCATATTCCTGTGATCTTGGCTCCCTTGTCCCTTGCAAATTGAAGAGCATATGTCCCGAGGCTCCCTGATGCTCCGTTTATCAATACCCTCTGATCTTTTTTGAGGTTCATCTTCTGAAAGACCTTGAGAGTTGTCAATGCTCCCGCAGGTATAGTTGCAGCTTCTTCAAATGATAGGTTCCCTGGTTTTCGTTCTACCAATCCTCTTTTCTCCACTTTCCCATGTTCAGTTTGTGCAGGGAGGCAGATATATTCTGCGTATCCACCAAATCCCCATCCAGTAAATGCAAAGACCTCATCTCCTTTCTGAAGTCTTCTAACATCATTTCCTATCTCTTCGATCACACCAGATACTTCCATTCCAAGAATGGAGATTTTCCTGGGTCTGGTCAAGCCAAATATCAACCTCACAAGGAAAGGATCTGCTCTCCGGATCCTTGTATCTCCAATATGAGCAGTTGTTGCATGGACCTTTATCAATACCTCATTGTCCTTGGGAGTGGGTTTCTCGACCTCTTTGGTCTGTAGGACCTCCGGTGGTCCATATTTCGTGCAGATCACAGCTTTCATTTTCATAGGTCCACCCCGGAATTGCTCTCGGATACATTGAATCCCTTGATTATAAGCCATCCTGCAAATACCATCTCCTGAAATCCTATCGCGATGGCAAGAAAAGAAGGATCATAACCGAAAAGACTGATGAAGCCGCATATCAAAATCAAGACATTCTTAAGGTCCTGACCGAGAAACAGAGAGAGATAATGATCTCAGCACATAAACATGGATACTATGAATATCCAAGAAAGATCAATACGAATAAATTATCAGAAAAGGTCAATATTAGCAGAGCTACCCTTGTAGAGCATCTGAGAAAAGCGGAAATACGAATTGTTGCAGAAAAACTGACAGGTTACACTTGATGAAAAAACATTGAAGACCAGAAAGTATCCGAGAGATGTTTTCATCTATTATTGATCGCCTTTCCCATTTTACTGATCATATACATCTGCAATTGATAATGTTCCTTATGCAATTGCTCATATTCAGAATTCAGTTGCGATACCTTTGAATCATATATACTGTTGATCTTGGCGATCTCCATAAGGATCTCGATCTTGCGATCTTCGATCTCCTCCATTCTTTGTCTCTTTTCCAATATTTTTCTGTTGGACATCTTTGATCAATCCTTTGATTTTTGAAAATGAAAATGTCTGGGGTTGTTCATATTTTCAATACAGGGTCCTGTAAGCATCGGCAATTTCGGAAGGATATCCGAATGATTCAACTGCTTGATGGAATGCTTTCCTCTTACTGATCCTACTATCTGAGATAATGATATCCTTCACTAAAAGATGCAGATGCTCCTCAGTATCCATGAGGGCGCTGGTCCTTGTATCCTCATCAGCACCACCAAGTTCCTTGAGAAGGTCACTCTTGTATTTCCTAAGGGAAGTATACCGTATCAATTCATTACCTCCAACACATTTTCATTTTTGTTGTGACACTACATCTTCTGAGAAATACAAAGGATTTGAGCCATTCATATAGGGCAGTATATATACCCAGGGATTTTTCAAACAGTTCATGACAAAACGGAAAAAATTACTATTAGCTAGGTTCAATCTTAATGCTTCATCAATCGGTTCGCAAATGGTTTATCTTGAAGTAGACCCCAGTCCCAATCATTTACCGATGCAGCATGGATCTTCACGAGAATTTCATCGTCATTGGTCAATGGTTTTTCAACCTATTCGAACCGGAGAATATCCGGTTGCCCATATTAATAAAAAACGATGGATTTCGTAATCTTCCCTTCAAGGATGTTAGGTTGTTTCATCATTCTCCACAGTTATGACAACATTTCCTATCTTCTGTCCTTTTTCAACAAACCGAAACGCCTTGGCAATTTGTTCAAGCGGGTATTTTCTGTCTATCACTGCTTCATATTTTCCTTCCTTGATCAACTTCTTGATAAATCCCAAAGTTCCTTTGCAATCCACCGGAAGCGGGAATTTTGTCTTTTTCTTTCTAAATAGAGGAGTTATCAAGGATAGGAATATATTCTGATACAGGAAACCAAGTTCTGATGAAATATATATGCCCCCAGGTTTCAACACCGGTTTGCATTTGAAGAAAGAACTTTTTCCAACGGTATCAAAGATAAAATCAAATTTTATGTCACGTTGTGTAAAATCCTCTTTCGTATAATCAATAACCTCGCTGGCCCCTAATGATCTTACCAGTTCGAAATGCTCCGTCCTGCACACTCCCGTTACTTCAGCTCCAAAATATTAGGATAATTGGACAGTTGCAGAACCGATACCTCCAGTCGCACCATTAACGAGGACTTTCCGCCCCTTCTTAAGGTCTACTTTGTTGATGAAATTATATGCATAGAACGGTCCTTCGGAAGATGCTGCAGCTTCCTCATATGTCATATTATCAGGCATCGTTACTATCGCCATATCTTCTGATATTGCCATGTATTGAGCATGGGTTCCATAAAGTAACTCTGTAAATCCAAAGACCCTATCACCGACATTGAAGGACGATACATCTTTTCCAACCTCTTCGATCCTACCGGCAAATTCGGTTCCCGGGATCGATCTCTTTGGTTTGAAAAAACCTGTAACGAATCTACTGAAGAACGGTTTCCCTCGAATAAAAGCGTCATCAGTTCGATTAACGGTCGTAGCATATATCTTTATCAGAATTTCGTTATCCTTGGGAATGGGCTTTTTAACTTCTTTCAGCTCCAGAACATCGGGTGATCCGTAACCGGTAAATACTACAGCCTTCAAAGTTGAACCTTCCTGATCTTCAAACAGATCCCATCTAAATGTGATCTAAAGATAATACAACATTGCCCTATTTTTCCCTGGTGTCTAAGATAACGTCATAGATCTCTCCATTTTCTGTAAAACCCTCTTTTGTATGGTCGATCACTTTGTCCACTACAAATAATCTGACCAACTCCAATTTCATAGTACTGCAGGCTCCGGTAACTTCAGCTCCAAACTTCATTGTCCTCAGATGTAGGTTTCTCTACCTCTTTGATCTGAAGAACCTCAGGTGGCCCATATTTATAATAAATTGCAGCCTTCTTGATCCCGCACCTTGTCAATTTTTTCTTCATTTCATAGTTACAACGATCTTTCCTTTATGATCCCCTGTCCCATAATATCTGAAAGCCTCAGCAGCATCTTTCAATGAATAGCATTTATCGATAACAGGTTTGACCTTCCCGGATTCGAAAAGTTCTTTCATCCGATCCAATCCCTTGTTGACATCATACATCATGAGACCGATCTTTTTAGTCCCCTTTGATCCAAAAATATGGGCCCATAGCATCAACCATCCCGAACCCCCTACCATCGAGCATACTCCATTCTCAGCAAGGGAATGTCTGTATTCGGAAAGCTTATGACTTCCTACGACCTCAATTATATGATCATAGTTCTGTCCGTTCTTTGTGAAATCTTCCTTAGTATGATCAATTACATGGTCAGCACCAATGGATCTCATCAACTCCATCTTTCCGGCATTGTCCACTCCCGTCACTTCAGCTCCAAGTCCTTTGGCGATCTGTATGGCGAAAGTTCCAACACCGCCACCACCACCATTGATCAAAACTTTTTTTCTCGGTCCAATACTTCCATGATGATCAAAACTCTGAAGTGCAAGCAATCCCGCTTGAGGAATTGCAGCTGCTTCTTCGAAGGTCATGTTAGGAGATTTCAAGGTCACAGAATTTTCAGGTGCACAAACATACTCGGCTAAACCTCCCCAATTTTGATCCGATAGATCCCCGAAAACCTCATCTCCAACCTGAAAATTCTCAACACCTCTTCCAACAGCTTCGATCCTTCCAGCAACATCAGCACCAAGAATGTTCATCTTCTTCGGTTTGAAAAGCCCGAACATCATACGGTTCGCGAACATCTTGGCAGTAAGAATACTCCAGTCCCATTCATTGATCGATGCAGCTTTGACCTTAATGAGGACCTCATTATCACTGGGAGAAGGCTTCTTGACATCTTCCAGATGAAGAACATCAGGTGAACCATATTTTCGAAATACCATTGCCTTCATGGTTGCCACCTTGTAATTATTCATCCTCAGCTATGATATTGATGACCACATTACCTTTCTTCTGTCCAGATTCAACATAAATGTGAGCTTCTGCAGCTTGTTCCAATGTATACTGCCTATCGATCACCGGTCTGATTCTCTCAGTTTCAATGAGTTTTCTGATTTCAGTCAAGGTTGCTCTATCATACACGATGGTCCCTACGATCATTCTCTTACTACTTGTTATGGCGGTCCAGATCTTCTGGAAGATGTGTCGTATCCTTGGATTGCCGATCAGGAGTTTTCCATTTTTCTTCAGAGAACGGATATTCCCCGAGAACGATCCCTTCCCCACCACATCGAAGATGACATCATAGGTATCACTTCTATCGGTGTAGTTATCGGTCTTGTAATCTATCACCTCGTCTGCACCTATGGATCCGAGCATCTCAAGTTTGTCCAAGCTGTCCACTGCGGTAACATGGGCCCCGAATGATCTTGCATACTGAACTGCTGCGGTTCCTATGCTCCCTCCAGCACCATTGATTAGTACCTTCTGATCTTTCTTGATGTCCACAGCTCCAAGAAAATGCAAAGTCTCGGAGGTGCCAACAACAGAGGCTGCCGACTCTCCATAGCTAGCATTGTCCGCCTTCTTCTCAAATATTCCATCTTCTGGCAGACATTTGTACTCAGTATATGTCCCTAGCTTCATTTCAGGAGACCCAAAGACCTGATCGCCGATATTGAATTTCTTTACATTCTTTCCAACTGATTCTATCTCACCTGCGAATTCCATCCCCAGAATGTTTATCCTCTTAGGTTTTCTGAAACCAAAATAAAAGCGCATGGGGAGACTGAACATCAATGGCAAGTTCAGACTTCGCATCTCACAATCTCCCATTGTCACAGTAGCAGCATGAATTCGTATCAGCACCTCATCGTCCTTCGGAATTGGTTTTTCTACCTCTTTGAATTGAAGGACATCCGGTGGTCCGTATCCAGTCCATACTATAGCTTTCACAAATATTCCTTCTATATAACCAGATTGAGTTTAATTAAATGTGACCAATTATTATTACAACATTTCCTTTTTTATGACCATTTTCAATATATTTATGTGCTTGCGCTGCCTGTTCCAATGTAAAGGTCCTGTCAATAATTGGTTTGATCACATCCTCTTCAACCAATTTCTTGAACACCCCCATATCTTCCTGGTTCTCACCTGCAAAGAAACATTTCATCTTCTTCTTGTTGATAATATTATTGAACATCGCCTGAAGCACCTTCCTTCCCTTGAAACTGGCACATAAATAGGTTCCATTTTCAGTGAGGGATCCTTTGACCTCAGAGAAGGACTTCTTTCCCAGAATGTCATAGATAACATCATACTTCTCTCCATTCTTGGTGAAATCCTCCCTTTTGTAATCTATAACATGGTCAGCTCCAAGTGAACCCACATAATCCATCATACTCTTACTACAGACCCCTGTCACTTCTGCACCTTTATGTTTTGCAATTTGGAGACCAATGGAACCAATACCTCCTGAGGCACCGTTGACAAGTACTTTCATTCCAGGTTTGATATCGACCTTCCCCAGATGGCCATTTGCCATGATCATGCCATAAGGGAGGCATGCAGCTTCCTCATGAGACAGGTTGTCAGGTTTCTTCCCGATCATCTTTTTCTCTGAGATTTTAAGATATTCGGCATATGCGCCCATGGATTGACCTAAGTATCCAAATACCTCATCTCCGACTTTGAAATTCCTTACATCCTTTCCAATTGATTCAACAACTCCCGAGAATTCACTTCCAAGTATCCTGACCTTTGGTTTATTCACACCAAAGGACAATTTGACAATAGGGAAAAGCAAGGAAGGCATGTAGAAATCCTTCAATGTCTTGTTCTTCAGGTCCCTTGCAAAGAGATCACCGAAATTGATAGTTGTTGCATGGACCTTTACAAGGACCTCATCGCCCTTTGGTTCAGGTTTAGTGACCTCTTCGATGTGGAGGACCTCCGGAGGTCCGTATTTTTCATAAACTGCAGCTTTCATATGGTTGATAGGATGTAAACCAAATGTTTTTTATTTTCTCCTGATTCTATCAAGGAGCAATCTGATCGATTATATCATCCTTACTTACATCTGGATGATGATATCTACCATCTTTTTTATCATATTTCTTTTTCACCAGTATAGATTGATTAGGACAGAAATTGAAACAGGCAAAACAGTAGAAGCACTGGACATCTTCTTGCCAGATAGGCTTTCCATCCATTATCTTGATCTTTCTAGATAAACAGACTTGTTCACAGGTTCTGCAACTTATACACGTGTCATCTACAATGAATCCTACCTCTGACCTGATCTCTTTGGTAATAAGGTCCATTATCGGCCGAGTGACAACACCAATCGGATTATTCAGAGGTCCTTTGGGATACCTTTCATTTTTCTGTATCGCCGAACAGAATTCATCAAGTTGAGGTTTCATCTCCTCATCCATCTTCCTGATATTCTGTATCGAAGTCTTCTCCACCCATTTGGGATCACCCTTACCAGGCTTCAATCCTGTCGGTGAATTGGAGGCCATGTTGACTATAAGATAAGAATCCAGTTTTTTTCCCTTCTTTTTTAAAAGACTATTGAGCAGTTTATCTGCAATAGTGAAGGTCCCAATTCTCGTTGCCACCATGAATATATATTCGGCACAACCGAAATCCAGCTTTGAAATGAATTCTCTCATAGGAGTTGGAATGGTCGTGAAATAAATGGGAAAAACAAAACCCACTATATCAGAGTTCACCTTTATACTGTCTTTATCCCTAAAGCTTAGGATCGGGATCAGCTCACAATCGGGAACCCTCTTTTGGAGTTCCCTTGCAACGTGAAGAGAGTTGCCGGTTCCTGAATAGTAGTAAATTGATGTCTTCCCCATGGTCCTTCAGGTATCTCTCGATATTAACTTCTTACCAAATAGTGTCAATTTTACTCAATAATATTGAATGAATTTAATATGGTTGAATAAATATTAATAAAATTCCACTAATCTGGTATATGGATGGAGGTGAAGGTATCACTTATTCTTACAGGAGAAATGAGATTGATCAGGGAGGAGAGCCATCGATAGGCAAGGCATTCAATGCGATGTTTTCTCTCTATTTCAGAGCCTGTCTGAGAAATATGAATGTAGACGCAGATTGAAAAATGCATAATCGT
>CBDDUX010000075.1:0-18483 GCA_965234725.1 Thermoplasmatota archaeon
CCTTTGATGTTCCGTTCTTTCCCATGTTAGTGTATGGGCTTGAAAATATATAAATATTTCAGGGTCCAAACCGAAGTTAGGATGGGCCCGTCCGGATTTGAACCGGAGTCTATGCGTCCCGAACGCACAAGTATACCAAGCTAACCCACGGGCCCATATACATGGTTGGCGAATGAAATGAGACAATCATGTCTCCTTAGGACCCCCGGATAGCTCAGTATTCATCCACCACCCCTCGGGAGGTGTGGGGGTTCTACTGTACCCCAACTGCTTCGGTGAAGCAGTTGAAGTATACCAAGCTAACCCACGGGACCATGGCATTAATTGAGATCAAAGATCGCAAGCTCAAAGGTCCTGCAACCAGATATTAGGCCAAAGAGAACCGATTTATAAACATATCCATGCAGGAACCTACTTCCTCCCGTGATAGAGGGAATAAATCGCAGAAAGCAGGTGGTGGTCAACATCAACGTAAGGTAGCTCCTCTTTCAGTGTATCCTTGTTTGATCCTGTCAACTCCATGATCCTCTGGAAGTTATCAGTTGCAACCTGTATCGATCCTTCTTCTGCACTCTTCAGAACATCAGTTATTGATTCCTTTAACTTGACAGGTAGGTCCTGATTGTTAACAAGTGCATCAAGGAAAATCCTGTAGACCTCGGAAGCTCCCTTATGGTCTCCGATCTTGTACTTGAGGGATGCCTTTGTCACGAGGAAGTAGTATCTTAATCTTCCCTCGACAGTGTCCAGTCCCAGGTTCTCGATCGATTTCAGTGCTTCTTGGGGACCGTTCACCCTCTCTTCCAGAAAAGGTCTCCATATTCGGGCACATTCCTTGATGGACATCAATGTCTCATTCCCATCATCGTTCATCCCTGAAAGTCTTACAAGTACCTTCAGCGCCTTTTCATTGTTACTTTCGAGTATCTCCCACATCATATCTATGAGGTCCTTCTGGGCTTTCTCTACTGCTGAGAGAGGGGACCTCACATTCTCCTTCAATCCATTCCTGTGTTCCTTTAGAAGGTCCTTTGACGGGATCTGAAGGAAGGATTCGACCATCACAGGAAGTGCTTCCCTGGTCCTTCTCGCACCTATGAGATGATGAACCTCCTCGGTGACGTACAATGGAACAGGACCAAGACCGGATTCATCCTCGATACCGAATGGATACGGGGGAACGACACCTCCTCCCTCCTGGTGGAATCCAAGACCTGTCAGCTTATCGCTGAAAAGGTCCGCAAGCATCCCGTGGCATTCTTCCTTCTCTTCAATGGTCAGGACCTTTACCGCCTGGTCCTTTATCAGGTCATGTATCACATATCCCCCGGGGGTCTGGAAGATCAGGTGGAGGTCTATCAATTTCACCATGGTATCCTTGTCAACCTCCATCATGGACGAGAGATCGTTCTCCTCCAGCTGTAACCTTGATAACGAAAGGAGGCCCAGTACCTTCAATGAGGTCTTGTCTAGCTTGTTGAAGATCTCCTCTCTGAGGAACTGATCGAAATCACCTACGTTGAAATTATAGCCCTCGCTTTCCACAAGTACCAGGGCCAGAGGATGTCCTCCGGTCCTGTCGATGATCGTATCGACCTCACTGTCCCTGAATCCTCTTTCAAGGAGAAGCTTCCGCGATGTCGATCTGTCAAATCCCAGCAATTCCATCTCACCGATGAGGTTGTTGATCCTCACATCCCTTATATCATAAAAGGTGGCCCTCTTCCTCGAAAGGACGATCAGGTTGATGTTCTTTTTACCAGATATCCTGTCCTTCAGAGAAGAGAGGAACATATCGATCTCATCAGGGGCCCTGTGGAGATCGTCAAAGATCAGAAGGACCGGTAGTGCTTGTGGAATCGTCCCGAGAAGATCAGAGAGTGTCTCAATATCAGGTTCTCTGTTGGTCTCGAGGAGTTCCTTGATCCCATCCCAGCCGGACCTTGTAAAGAAGCTGGAAAGCTCTTTCAGGACGTAGGATATGGATGTCCATTCCTTGAGGTCGATATAGAAAATGTTCATCTCAGAGGCCAGGATCTGGGTGATCTTCCATCCCAGTGTCGTCTTTCCAACACCGGCAATACCGTATACGACAGTTACCCTTCTTTTCAATGATCTCATTGCTTCCGTGAGTTCCTTGATCTCCCTCTCCCTTCCAAGGAAGATCTCCGGTGGATTCAGGGAATGGATATAGGTTGTCCTTCCCTTAACATTGATCCCATCATCGCTGTCCCTTGATCTGTCCAGGTCAAGTTTACCTGATGAGAGGACATCAGAGATGTTCTTTAGGTCAACTTCCTTATCCAGAAGGAGGTCTCCTATGGTCTTTTCACCAGTTTCTCCTCCTTTCAAAACATCGATCGTTTCGGTGGATATGATATCTGAGAGCTCCCTGGACTTCATTATCCCCTCATCTGTGAGCATATAGACCTTTCTTCTTCTTGAAAGACCGCTGATATGGGCAAGGTTCTCCTCGACGTATCCCTTGTTCATCAGTGATCCTACAGCCCGTGGTACCGCAGACCGGATGATCCCCAGATTGGTCGCAATTCCGTCCTGGGTGACATCGATGGGAGCCTGCAGCTCCCCCCTGAATCTGGTATAATGAATTAAAAGAAGAAGAATCCTGTCCCCTACGGTCATTCTTGAACCTTTGTATCCCATTCCCTTCTCTCCATCAAAATCTTGCACTTGTATTGACTAATGACCCTATAAACCTGATCGTTAAAATACAGGATGATTTAATATTCTCGTGGTCCATGAGAGATAGATGCCCATCAAGTTCACCAGGGAATTGATCGAATCATGTACCGGTCCACCCCCCAAAGGATGCAGGTTCTGCGACAGGGGTTCCAAGATGGTGCTCTATATTACCGGTATCTGCTCCGAGGACTGTTTCTACTGCCCCCTTTCAGAGAAGAAGAAGGGCAAGGATGTCATCTATGCAAATGAAAGGCTTGTGGAAGGGGAAAATTGGCTTGATGGGGTGGTGGAGGAAGCAAGAAGGATGGATGCGCTGGGAACGGGGATCACCGGTGGTGATCCGATGCTTGTCATCGATAGAACGGAAAAAGCCATTATCAGACTTAAGGAAGAGTTCGGCAGTCACCATCATATTCACCTCTATACAACGGGCCCTTTCGAAAAAGGAGCTCTCGGAATTTTGAAGAACGCAGGTCTGGATGAGATCAGGTTCCATCCGAAGATCGCATACTGGAAACAGTTCAGGTTCCTTGGCAGGGATTCGGAACCCGGTGACCCTGTGGATGCCCAATATTATCATGAACTTATTTTCGAGGCCAGGAGAATTTCTCTGTCCGTTGGTCTCGAGGTGCCGGCTGTTGTCAATTCCAAAGCTGGTGGAAGGCTTTACAGTGAAGGTCTTTTTGCACTTTTGGACTATGCGGCCAGGGAAGGTATGGAATTCGTTAACATCAACGAACTTGAAGCATCCCATACCAACATGGACCACTTCCGGAAACTCGGTTATGGACTGGTTGGCGATTCAATGGCAGTCGAAGGTTCCATGGACCTTGCCGTGGAAACCATCGAGAAGGTCAAGGTCAAGAATCATGGATCACCGACCATTTTCCATATCTGCTCATCGATCTACAAGGATTCGGTCCAGCTCAGGAACAGATTGATAAGGACCTCCAAAAGGGTCGCAAGACCCTTCGAGATCCCAACAGAGGACGGGACCCTGCTTCGAGGTATTGTAGAGACGGATGACGTCCAGGCGGTTGTGGACCATCTCCTTGAAGTGTATGATGTCCCACGGGAACTCTTCGAGGAAGGACCCGGATCCCTTCTTGTCGCACCCTGGGTCCTTCAGGAGATCGGAAGGAAGCTACCTGGAAAATGTTACATTTCAGAGGTTTATCCGACCTGGGATGGACTGGAAGTGGAGAGGACCCCCATAGAATCCTATTCTTGATATTAACAATAGATCCATTCTCATTTTCCGGTCCCTTTATCTATTCCTTTGTGTTCAGGACCTTTATGGACACCATGAGGATCGGTGTTATCGGCCTGCAGGGAGATGTGGAGGAGCATATCCATGCATTTGAAAAGGCCTTCTCCGACCTCGGTGTCAAGGGAGAAGCCTCGTGGGCCAGAAGACCTATGGACCTTGAAAAAGTGGATGGTCTATCCTTGCCTGGCGGGGAATCCACAACGATCTCCAAGTTATTGACAAAGTTCGATCTGAGGTCCAGGATCTCGGAGCTCAATGATAATAAAGCTCCAATACTGGGTACATGTGCGGGTTGCGTCCTTCTGGCGAAGGAGGGAGATGCCCTGGTGGAGAAGACCCAGACGGAACTCCTGGGCTTCATGGACATGGCGGTCGACCGTAATGCATTCGGTCCGCAGAGGGAATCCTTCGAAGCGAACGTCAACATCGATGGGATCGGGGATTATCCCGGTATTTTCATAAGGGCCCCGTTGATAACAAGGGTATGGGGAAAATGCAAGGTCATTGGAGTGTTTGATAAGAGTATGGTCCTTGCAAGACAGGACAATCTGATCGCTGCATCATTCCATCCTGAACTAACGGAAGACAGCAGGTTCTATGAGCTTTTCTTCTCTCTATTCTGATCATCGGAAGGACCTTTACTCAGCCAGATCCATGCAGCTACCGCCCCGAAGATCATCCCTCCCGCTCCGAATATGGACCAGAATATCAACTCATTTCTCCTGTTGTCGGGTTCATCGTTCCATCCCGGAGGAGGGATGGGATCGAGGGTCCTTGATACCTGGACGACACTCCCGTTCCCGTCATCGAGTACAACGGTCAGGTTGTGTCTGCCGGGATAGACATACCTTTGGATCGAGTTTCCACTTCCTATCTCCTCACCATCCAGAAGCCAGGTGGTGGTCACCTCATCTCCATCCGGATCCGTAAAGGTGACAGAAGCGTTCAAAGGATTCTCTATCCTGCCATCCGAGGGTATCCCTGTGATCTCAATATTTTCGGGGGGTGTATTCCCTTTAACACATACTGTAAGGATAATGAAGCAGAATATGAAGGCCATGATCAGGGATGAAAACACCCTCATGGGTGTGGCAAGGTGAAAACTCCATTTATTGGTTTCCTTGGAAAAGATGAAATATGCACCCTTCCATCGATGTATCATGAAGGGTCTGTTCGTTGGAAGGTTCCAGCCCCTCCACAAAGGCCACACGTCTATAATCAACAGTGCATTGAAGGAGGTTGGGACACTCTTTGTTGTGGTGGGTTCTGCTGAATGCTCTCACACTCCAAAGGACCCTTTCACAGCAGGGGAGAGGGTCCAGATGCTTCTACTTGCACGGAATGAGCTGGGTTGGGGCGATAAGGTGATCCCGATACCGGTAAGGGATGTCAACAGGTACTCTATCTGGGTGGACCATGTCCTCTCATACGTTCCCGGTATAGATGTGGTATTCTCAAACAATCCACTGACCAGACTCCTTTTCACATCCCGTGGATTCGAGGTCAGATCCACACCTCTGGTGGACAGGACCGAGCTCAGTGGTGAGGCGATCCGAGCCAGAATGGTATCCGGAGAAGAATGGAGGTCCTCTGTACCCTCAAGTGTCGCTTTGATGATCGAGGAGATGGGAGGAGTGGAAAGGATCAAGGATATCACTCTGAAGGGGGACAGGACCTGAAGGGAACTTATCAGGAACTTGTAACCCTATGCAAGGACAAGAGGATCAGGATAGCGACCGCCGAATCATGCACTGGTGGATACATTGCCTCCTCCATCACAGATGTTCCCGGATCTTCGGATTGCTTCCATGGAGGTATCGTTGCCTATTCCAACGAGATCAAATCATCCCTCCTCAAAGTGAAAACGACCACTCTCGAAGAAATGGGAGCTGTTAGCAGAGAGACCGCAATGGAGATGGCCATCGGATTGGAAGCATTATTGGGTGCAGACCTCTCCTTGTCAGTCACAGGGATCGCTGGCCCTGCAGGTGGAACATCGGAGAAACCGGTGGGAACCGTTTACATCGGAGTCAAGGAAAAGGGGAACCCTCCACATGTCGAAGGATTCCTCCTCCAGGGTCTGGATCGGTCCTCCTTCAAGGAGGAGGTATCCCGGCTCGCACTGGGAATGATGCTCGGGCATCTCTCTGAGATATAGGACCTGCGACAGTATTATGTGAAAGATGACCTTTCTCTAGTCAGGTGAGCCATTCATGGAACCAGTCTGTCCCCTTGACCACAGGTATGGAAGAGAAGAGATGAAGAGGACCATGAGCCACGCCGCAAGGGTATCAAGATGCCTTGAGGTAGAAGCTGCCCTGGCCCGGGCTCATGCGGGGATAGGTAACATCCCACGGGAAGCTGCGGATGAGATAACCAGGAAAGCCTCCCTTGAATACGTTTCCCTGGACCGGGTCAATGAGATAGAGGCCGAGATCAGGCATGATATCATGGCCATCGTCCATGCCCATTCCGAGGCCTGCAGCGGGGACGCAGGGAATTATATCCATCTTGGAGCCACCTCGTACGATATTGTGGATACGGCCCTGGCCCTCCAGATGAGGGATGGCCTTGATATTCTGTCAAAGGGAATGGACCAGCTTTCGGAGGCTCTGGCGGAAAAGGCCGAAAGATATCGTGACCTGGTAATGGTGGGGAGGACCCACGGTCAGTTTGCCATCCCAATAACCATGGGAATGAAATTGGCTGTCTGGCTTTCCGAGCTGCTTCGCCACAAGGAACGGATCCGACAATTGAGACCCCGTCTGCTTGTCGGAAAGATGTCCGGAGCCGTCGGTACCGGTGCAGCTCTTGGCGATAATGCCTTCGAGATAGAAAAAGCGGTAATGGATGACCTTGGTCTTGGAGTTGAGGAAGCTGCTACTCAGATAGTGCAGAGGGACCGGATGATAGAGCTCCTTTCAGTTCTATGCAACATTTCGGTCACCATTGAGAAGATGGCGACCGAGATAAGGACCCTTCAAAGACCTGAGATCGGGGAGCTTCAGGAATCCTTTGATACAAAGAAGCAGGTCGGTTCATCCACGATGTCTCATAAAAGGAATCCCATTGTCTGCGAGAATATTACAGGACTTGCAAGGACGCTCAGGGGATTCCTGATACCGGAATTCGAGAATGGTATACAGTGGAATGAAAGGGACCTCTCCAATTCCTCATCCGAGAGGTTCATACTACCCCATATGATGATACTTGCCGATGATATCGTCTTCAAGATGTACGGTGTGATCCGCGATGTCTACGTAAACGAGGAGAAGATAGCGGAGAACCTTAGAAAGGCCGGTGATGTGATAATGGCAGAATCCGTGATCATGGCCCTTTGTGAGAAGGGAATGGGCCGTCAAGAGGCCCATGAGGCCACAAGAAGGGCTGCAATGGTCCATTATCAGGGGAGACATTATCTTGAAGCCCTTCTGGAGGATCCGAACATATCATCCATCCTTACAGGATCGGAAATACGGGAAAGACTGGACCCATCTAACTATACAGGAGTGGCGGGGGCCAGGGTAGATGCCGTGATACGTCGGAGCAGATCACCAGAGAGGTGATGGTGAACTGCCAGGCACCATTGACCATGTCTCACCCAGGGGGACCTCCTCATTGGCAGTGAAGTAGGAGAAACTTGCCTGGCCCAGAGGTGAGACATGTATTGTTGTCAATACATCTCCTGAGGTCATTCCACCCGGGACATGAATGGTCCAGGAAGGCGTGGTTTCCCACATTATCAGTTCCTCACCAATAGTGTCCGGGACCTTCATTCTCGATCCTGTGGTAAGGTCCAATATGATCTGGTCCAGGATATCCACCTTATCGAGCTTGACAAGATCATCAGTTGAAAGAGAGGGGAAAACGATCATCCTCGAGAGGTCTGGCATTTTACCACCCTGGAATGATATATGGATCCCGATCGAAAGACCATTCTCCTCCGCATAGGGAACAATACTTCTGAAAACGGTTCCAAGGTCCTTCCCGTATACATCTGGTAGAGATCTGATAACGTCTCCAAGGTCCTCCCCTATCAAGAGTACGGAAGCGGATATTGATAGGTCATCATCGGATTCCGGATAGTCCCCGGAAAGATATGGGGATGGTCTTCTCATGATATCGATGGATAGAGTTGGAGATGCAAGGTAGGCAGAGGATAGGAGCCTGGTAACGATCTCACCTGGTTGTTTAGGCATCGAGGAGCCTTCGTTGATATTGTACCCTGCGAAATTACCGTGAACAGTGAACGTTCCCATGTCCAGGTCCAATTCGATCCTGGTACCAGACCAGAGAGCAACCTCCCCCTGGACATTCATTTCACCTCCGGAAATGGGTCCTATTTCCAGGGTACATTTTCCCTGGGGAAGCATGGATACGATCTCCATCCTGTCCCTCGCAAGGGAATATGAGAATTGAAGGTTCTGACCGTCAATTCTCAGAGGTCCCAGGTCATTTAGGTCTATGCCAGGGACCTTGATCTTGTTGTTATAGAAGATATGGAGGTCCTCCTGGGCATCGGTGGTCCTCAACCAGGAGTCAAGTGAAGAAAGTGCTGCCATCGATGATGAATGAATCGACTGCCTTGCTTCAAGCGGTCCCAACATCTCATCGGCCCATCCGGCACTTCTTGAAAGAGAGGATAGAGTTCCGAAGGCTTCCCTGAGCTCCAGCCATGATCTTGATTCGAAATATTCGGTGGCGTTGGCCAATGATGTGATCAACCATCCAGTGGATGTTGGTGTGTAGAACTGCTTTCCGGAATTGATATTCCTCAGATGCTCCTTGAAACCTTCATCAACCAATGTTCCGGTCCCAGAATAGATCCTGACAGGGAATGAGAATTCCAGTGTCCTTTCCATGCTTGATGGATCATAGGTGTTGCCGGCCCATCCCACAGAATCGGCTGACAGCAGGAAGGAGCCCTTAATATCGAGGTCCCACTGGATACGGTAATCATGGTTGGGAGGCTGGGGCGGAGGTGGTATGGCCCCGCATCTGGTCACTTTATTGATCTGGCTCCCGTTCCCGGTGGCTATTAGATTCTCATCAGTCAATGACAGGTTTGCATTGGTATACCAGGCATTGTAATCATGAATGCCCTTTACAATGAGGTCCTTCCCTAAAACCAGGAAATCAGTATCCAAGGTTGGTTTGAGCGTCCCTGCGGTCACATTGCCTGAAAGTAGCGATCCTGTTGTGATGATCGGGATCCCTTTGTACGACGTAAAGGAAGGATGGTGTTCAAGTGAATATGGATCAAATGTTTTTGCCGGCAGTCTCGGATCAAGGAGCTGGTTCTCCTTAAGTGGTGATTGAAGGTCAAGTGCCTCTGTCCTTCCAAGTGTCTTTCCGGTTCTATCCAGGTAGAGGTATCTCATGAAAAGATCTGCAGTATCGGCATGTCCGAATGTCGTTACAAGGGAGAGAAGGTCCTCTGCAGATCTCCTGACGGGATCATTGCCAGCTGACCGGCCATAATCCCTGAAGTTATCGATCTCCGACATCCCCCAATACCTGTTCCCAGAAGGGTTCATGATAGTGGCGGGTTCAAGAAGTGAGAAATGAGAGTCTATTGAAGAAGCTAGAGATGGAGGAACGGTACCGGTCCATCTTGCCATTGCAACTGCCAGGGCGAAATTGGTCGCAAGCTCCACATCACCGCCGTTCATCAAATGCAGATAGGAATCGGAGAAATCTGTTCCTACCCCATTGGCCGCTCTCAGCCTGACTATGGTGTTAAGTATGTACTCCACATCCCTTGCCATTCTTGAATACCAAGAATTGGTATCATCTTCCAGAAGATCGATCAGGACCGAAAGAGCTCTTTCCGGGTCCAGGGTCTCTGTGGAATACGAGATGGTCTCATATCTGATCTCCCCGCCGTTCTCGGGTTCCAGGGAGATCGTCAGAATGACATTTGTCCTCAGGGCCGGGACTGCGGAAAGAGCACCGGATGACCCGAACATTCTGCTATCAGGAGTAAGGGTTCCGTCATTTTTCTCGTATCCGGATGAAGGTAAGGGGAGTTCCATTGCAAGCTGGGTCTCTGTTACAAAAACATCTTGTGAGACCAGAACCACCCTGTGATCCGGTACAAGCATTTCAGAGTTGGAGACCCAGGTAGTGAGATTGGCTTCTATATCCTTGGAAACCTCATCAGCAGTGGAGGATCCCATCTCGGAAGCAAGTGTGCCCGTAAGTGACGACATTCTCTGGGTGAAGGGTCCCAGCTCAATGGTTGGGGATGGTCTATCGGTTTCTCCGTTTGACAGGAAATAGACAGCTCCGGCACCGGTCAGTCCGATGACAAGGGCGACAGCAAACAGCGGTCCTGCAAGATTATTGGATGACATTTTCTACCTCCCATACCTTCAATTGGAAGTTGAGTGTGATCTCCTGACCATCCTTCAGATCAACTACAACGGTCTGACTGGTGGAGGTGGAACTCTTATCAATGTTATCAGAGCTGGAGACCACATGACTCCTTTCGGTGTCCCAGCCCTGTCCGGAACTGACAGTAAAGATATATGGAGTATCATCTCCCAGCAGGAAGTCTATGTATCCGGACGTTATCGAATCTGTTCCTGACATGTTAGAAGAGGTCTCGGATAGGAGGATATAGTAAGCCACCGGGATCGAGAGGTCACTGTAATCCTTCTCGTTCACCTCGATCTGGTCCACGGTGGAAGAAAGGAGTATACTCAAAGGTGTGGAATAGGGGTCGTTCTCGGTGTTCGTTCCCTCTTTCAGGAGTTCTGGAAGGATGGCAGCGATCATGATCCCAGCCACAGAGAGGAAAACAGCTATGAGAATGGCAGTTCTCATGGGAAGATGGAATGAACTTCTTCCCTCATCTTCAGAAGATAGGTCAAGTGGTCTATTCTCCAAAAAGGGTCACCTCCAGTCTTGCCGGGAGGATCCTTCCGGTCGATGTCTCCACTGCCACATGTTCAATTTGCATTGTTTCCCTGTCCTTTGAATGGTCGTCATAGGATCTCGTATCGGGAACCTTTACAATTATCTCTGTCTGGTCGGCCAGGATGACCCGGACCAATGCGACCCTCCCATCGAAAGGGTCCATGTCCGATACCCTTCCGGGGTCGGTGGAAAGCTCCTCGATGGCGAGTGCACCTGATGCTCCGCTATATGTGGACATCAGTACCGGCACGGTCAATCGGGTCTTGGTTCCAAGTTCAGCGTCCCTGTCATTCTCATTGTCCAAATAGACCGCGATGCTGCATCCTGCCAGGAATATTACGAGTCCTGTTGCGACAACTGCAAGGCTCCTGCCGTATTCCATTCCTATGGTGACCCTCCGTTTTGTTCTTATATTCATTGATCCCGCCCCTTTTTGAATATTCCGGTACACCGGTGGACACATGTGATACCATATACTGAAACAAAAATTATATAAATATAGGGAGGTGGTCGTTGTTCATAGGTGATCTTGTTGTCCAGAGGTACGATCTTAGCACCATTGATGTTTATTGCCCTGATGTTCTGTTCAGCCCTTTATGTCCAGGGAGCAGAAGATCCAGGGGAGGATCAGGGAAGATATTTCGGTTCTGAGAGGATCTACAATTCCACAAGGTCCTTGAGCGGTGGGATGGGAGCTGGAGATCTCGATGGTGACGGTGACATAGAGGTGGTGTTCTGCGATTTCTCCGGGAATGTGGTGATGCTCTCTCCCCAGAGCGATGGCAGTTTCAATGCCCTCCCCATCTGGGAGGAGGAAGGCCCACAGGGAACAGACAGGGGTCTTTTCGATCTAGTTGTTGCTGATGTCCTTGAAGACTTTCCCGGACCCGAGATCCTTGTTGGAGGATATTCCGGTAATCTTTATGCGATCCATAGGGAAGGTGGTCTCTGGACCCACACGGTCCTCTATACGACCCCTATGTATGATGATGTTAAGAGGATAAGGATATTCGACATAGAGGTTGCAGATGTAGATCCTGCCCCTGGACCGGAGATATTGATAGGATCGATGATAAACGATCAGTTGGAACCTGACAGGTATCTGAGGTATGTTTATAGGTCCGGATCCGACTGGGATTCCGTTGAGATAGAGGTCCCTGATGCGGTAAAGGTCATTGATGTGGGGGATGCCGATCCAACCCTTGATGGAGATGAGATCTATATCACGACATCCGGATGGAACGAGGTGGGTGGAACCGATTCTTCTCTCGTTCAACTTCACAGGAACGGAACTAGTTGGGATCAAAGGACATTATTCCGAAATCCGGAGAACCTGATAGCAAATGTCAGAGTTGGAGAGTTCTGGTCCGGTCATGAGGGAAAGGAACTGATAACCGCAGGACTTTCAGGATGGTGTCGTGTTTTCTGGGAGAATGGTGGCACCTTCCAGAGAAAGGATGTGTTCCAGGCCAAGACCTCTGCGGGTGAAAGTTCTGCCATAGAAGGACTTGCCATCGGAGATTTCAATCCCCGCCATGATGGTGATGAGGCGATGGTCACAGGTTACTACAATGTTGTGACCCAGGTATATGAGGTTGAAGGAGAGGTCGTGGGTGAAACAGCCTGGAAGACCGATGCCGAAAACATCAGGCTTGAATTCGCAGGAGTGGAGGTTGTCGACGTATCCGATAAATTCTCCGGGAACGAGGTCCTCGTGGCGAACCTGGCCGGGTGGATAGAGATGTTATACTATCAGGATGACGGTCTTTCCCTGATCCTTCCGGATGGCACATTGGAAGTGGATGTGGATTCCGTTGAACAGTTCAATATTGAGATCATACCGGAAGGAAGCGTTTCCGGTGACCTGGTAGTGGATATTACGGGAGGGGATATGGTAGATGTGATCTATGACAGGGATCATTCCCTCGTACAAGGGGAGAGATTGAACGTTCCTGTTGTGATCGATCCGATCTCAGGCGAGGAGAGGACCTTCAGGTTGAACGTTACCGTTTCCGTGGGTGATATCTCAAGGTCCGGAGAGGTGACCGTGAGGATAGTCCCGGCTGGTGGTGGTTTCTCTATCCTGGTACAGCCATCCACTGTGATCCTTTATGACAAAGGCGGGAATACCATGACATCGACGGTTTCCCTTGTTGGTGCCGAAGCTTACGATCAGATAGAACTTTCTGTCAATGAAGTAAATGGTCTTTCGATCATGGTCGATTCACCCATCAGACCAGGTGATACCAAGAACCTGATCATTCAGGCCAATCCCGGATTCATCGGTAGCAGGACCCTTACCCTGACAGGTTCATACAATGGTGTTCCCATTGCACAGGCCAGCATCATGGTGGAGGTCAGATCCCTTTCACAGGAACTTGATTTCCAGCTTAAGAAGGATTCCAATGACAGGTATTTCGTCAGGATCTTCCTGAATGGATCAGCTCCGGTCAAGGGAATGACCATAGCCATACAGATTGGTGACGAGGTGATCTACAGGACCACTCTTGATATGGAACCGAACTCTCAGGTGGACCTTCCTCCTCTTGCTCTCGAGAAAGGAGATAAAGGTCAGGTTTCTGTCAAGGCCACGAACGTGGCTGATGCTGATATAGAGATAATGAACCTGGGGCCTGTGGAGATCCCTGACGATGAAAAGGACAAGAGCAGCGGTTGGGAACTCCTTCTCGGAGTGGTGATCATTGTTATTGCCATAGTAGTGGTGATCGTCCTCTTCCTGTTCGTGAAACCCAAACAGGATCCAGGAGACGATGCTTCGATAGAGGGTATCGGAGGGAGGAGGAAATATGATTACAGAACCGACGAGGAGCCTGTTAGGAGGGGCCGGATTTCTGAAAGGGAGATTCCCAGAAGGAGAGCTGAACCGAGAGGTCCTCCCAGAAGACCCCGAGGACCGAGGTCCTAGAGATCGATCCTGATCGGGTCCTCTAAAGTTCTCCTGTATTCCAGGTGATCATAGGTAGAGGTCTCCTTCACCTCGAAATAGATGATAAAGGAGATGTTTTCACCGGGGGAGATAGAAGGTTCGGAATCCCCTTCGTATCCTCTGCACCAGGTCTCTTCATCTCCTCTAATAAGGAAGAATTGATATGCAGTTATCGGAACGGACCCTTTCTCGTTGTTGTTGGTAATGTTCAAATCAAGGAAGAGCCAGGTATTCCCGGTAGTGGGAAGGTAACCTTCCTCTGTCTCGTTCCTGAACTCTTTCTTGAGGACCGTGATCTCTAGGTCCGGTTTCAGCGTTTCACTGACCTCTTCCAGGCATCCGGAAATTGGAATAACCAATATTATCAGAAGAGACAGATATCTGATTTTCACAGGCTTGAAGTGGGGTAGGGATTAATCAATCTTTGGAATATTGAAGGTGCATATGTTTTATGCAAGATTATAAATATGCATATGTATTATAATCATTATATGTCAGAAACAACGACAATACGCATCAGCACCGAGGTCAGGGATAGCCTGAAGGGACTTGGAAACATAGGTGATGATTACGATGCGGTGATAGACAGATTGATCAGAGAACATAACAGAGAGAGTTTGGTCCAGTATTCAAGGAAGGTCGTAGAAGAGAGGAAGGAGGATTTTGTTGACATCGACGACCTTTAAGGTCCTTGTCCTCCCTGAACAACTTCGGGATATTCCCCCCTCAAGGGAGAGGGAGATCAAGGAGGCTATAAGGGAATTGAAGGAACCATATCCGGGTATTGGTAGGGGAGATAAGAAACTGATCAGAGGTTCCAGGGATGTAGTATACCGATTGCGTAGTGGTGAATACAGGATCTTCTACAGGATCGAGAAGAGGATGAGGATCGTTTATGTATTTGACATTCTCAATCAGGATGCAGCTCATAAGAAATATGGAAGATTGTAGAGGTTTTTTCTGGCCAGGTTTGGTTTAAATAATCTTTAAGTAGAAAAAGGGTATCTCCCAGTTCAGAGGACCTGAGCCCAGTATTTTGATCCATGTCGGGGTGGCTCAGCTTGGTGGAGCGCCGGACTCATAGGGGCCCTTGTGGCTATACGTGAGCTCCCAAGTACCCGGAGAAATCCGGAGGTCGCGGGTTCAAACCCCGTCCCCGACACCTTTTCTTAATAAGCCAGACACATCTCATTTTGTTGGTTTGTCCCCCTTTTTTTTAATACACTATTTATGACGATACAATTGCACACAGTTTACAGTTAATTACAAATAATGTTAACTCTGTACAACAATCATGACATTGGCAACAAAGAGGATTCCTGTCACCGAAGAAACCCTTGATTTGATCAAAGGTTTAGGTCACAAAGGTCAGACCTATGATGATCTCCTACAGGAGATGGCAGAAGCCTATCGAAGAGAGAAATTCCTAAGGATGCTGAAAGAAAGGCGAGAAGAGGGGGATTTCGTGGACTTCGACGAGGCATTTGAATGACCTATAGTCTTAAGGTTGAAAAAAGAGCAATCAAAGAAATGAATCTCCTTTCAAAGAACATTCAAGATAGGATTAAAGAGAAGATCAAAGTAACACTAGTTGAAAACCCATTTCCAACAGGGGATAATGATATAAAGAAAATCAAGGGATCAAAATTCTGGAGATTGCGGATTGGAGAATATCGAGTATTCTTTGATATTGATCAAGAAGATAATATCGTTTATATCCTTTCAATAAGACATCGTTCTAAAGCCTATAGAGAATTGTAAATAGGTAAGTTGAGGCCCCCGAAGGGACCCTTTCTTCCTTTGCTCCTGTTCATCTCTCTTGAAGGCATCCAGAAGAGATAATATCATGTTGGGTATCGTTTTTGACATCTTGGAGGTCACTACCTCCAAGGTAAGGAAAATCTCTGATTTTCTGGAAGTTTTGAGTCTGTTTTCAAACCATGTCCCCGACACTTTACTACCATTGCTATGCAATGGTAGATAGTATTTGCTGGTGACGTAGGGGTCCTCCGAGTGGAAGATCGATGTGAAATTGGTCCAAGGCGAGGAGGCCTGAAAAATCTTTGATTTTTCAAAGGTTGAACCCTTGGGTGGTTGAGCATTTGAAATGTGTAATCGACGATCTAAAATGCTCAACCTGAGCAAAACCGAAGGTTTTGCGGAATCAAATTCTAATTAGAGTGAAAGAGAACCCCGTCCCCGACACCTTTTGGTTTGATTACGGTACCATATAGTTAGACCCCGTCACCTCAGCGGTTGGAACCTACACCTCTACTTTAAGCAGGAATGAGTCTATTTTCGTAAATATCAATTCGTATGTTTTTTCAACTGAGATAATCTCCATTTTACAACTGGATGATCGACAAGATTGTTTTTAATATCAATATCCTCAAATAATAATTTCTGATCGAACTGGTGTTCATCATAGTATCTATCGAGAAACATCTTCTCATTATTAGAAAATGAAAGTATCATATCTACAGTTTCAACACATCTTTGTTTCATCTCATCAAGATCGATCCTGTGATCTCCTCTTTTCATCATCGGGATCAGGAAACGTTTGATATCTCTTTGGTCAATGCCTCGGATCAGATCTGAATTCATCTTTCTTACATCTTGAGGGGTCAAGCAAAGATTAAAGATTGTAAGTTTTCGATAGATATCTTTATCGATTGATTCCTGATCCACTGAAAGATAATAGACATCAAAAAGATCTCTGGGTGTTGCACGAGTTATCAAAGCTCTGGTTTTCTGAGCTACCAATTCATTATAGGAGAATGTTGAAAACTCAAAATCACCAAGAATATCAAAAGGATGGTTCACTCTTCTTTTTACAACTGGTAGAAAAGGAATTCTTTCGGAAAAATTGATCTCAACCTTCACTCTGTCTCTATTCCCTGTAACATCGTCATAAGCGATGATGTATTGTTCCATGGAGTGGTTTGATTCCTGCTTCTCAAGATCATAATGGAATTCTCTGAAGATCCTGTGGAGAAAGATGTCAATCTTCTCCCTATCTTCCATCATCTCATCTCTATCCAGACTTCCAATGTAGTTCAGGTCAATATCAACAGATAACCTTCTGATATCCTTGTACATTAATTGTAATGCGGTCCCGCCTTTCAAGAGGAATTTATCTTCAATTCCAGGACCTTTGGAGATCGTCTCAAGTATTTCAACAAGCCTGTATACCTTTTCAAGAGGGGACCTGATGAAATCTGTTTCCCGAGAAACATTTTCAATGTATTTTCTATCGGGTTCAGGCAAATCTCCTCATCTCCTCGATATTCTTTGGCACTATCAGATTCCATTCCTTGTTTAATTCAACAGATGTCATTTTCAATCTGGGTTGCAGATAATATGTCCTTTTCATCTCAGAAGACCTTAACTCGTCGAGAACTTCTATTGGAACATCCATGGTATCTTTTAGTATTGTAAGAATATATCCTGTTCTCCGGATAAGGCTCTGTTCTTGAAAAGTATACAGATAATCTAGTAATTTCTTGAAATCCAACTTGTGGAATGTACTGATACTCTTGATCACCTCTTCGATCCCTCCTCCTTGATCAACAGATCTTATGCAATCCAGGCAAGTTCTCTCCCTATCAGTCACAGGGATCTTGATGCCTTCCCTCATGATCTCCTTTATTCCGAATAAATTCTTATTGTTGATATAATAATATTCAACGTTCTGAAATTTAAAGTTCTTGTGACGAAATGAACTGATGAAATAAACCATGTTAAAATATGAATTGGCCACGCCATGAAGTTCTAATGCAGAGTGGAAACCGAATGCTCCGTCAATACTCCCAACTTTATAACAAATTAAGTAACGATCAGGTTCAAATCTCGATCCCAGGTCATCTGGGGGAACACCTGCATAGGTTCCTCTGTATACTCTTATAGCATATCCCTTCTTGACCAGTCGAGTAAGTGTTGATCTTGTTGTATCATAGTTATTGGATACCTTTGAGATCTCCTCCAATGAACTTACTTTCTTCTTCACAAGGTAAATATATATACGATGTTCATTTGGAGTAAGCATTACGTCATTTGTGTTGTATGTAGATGTCATGTATACAAATAGCACAATAAACGTAATGGATTAAATAATTTACTTCTCCGAATGTTCCGATTGCATCTGATTTGTATACAAATGGAACAATAAGAGAAATAATGAAGGTTAGGCCCCCGAAGGAGCCCTTTTCCTTTACTCCCGATCATCTCTCAGATCGGCATCTCAGAGAAATTCTTTCATTTTTTATACCTTTTTTGACATCTTTGAGGCGCATGCCTCGAAGGTAAGGAAAATCTTTGATTTTCTGGAAGTCTTGAGTCTGTTTTCAAACCCCGTCCCCGACACTCATACATTATTTGGGTATTATATTAGATTATTAAGCTATTTCTCGATGTCGAGTACGAAACTCGAACCTGTCACCTTATTTTTAATTATGAATCTGCTCATATGCTTGCTTTTCTTCTTCACGAGGACCTGTTTCTTCTGGAGGAACTTCCTCTTTTTGTTTCATATCTTCAGGTTCTTGTTGTCCTTTCTTCATCAAGAAAAGGATAGCTCCAATCCCAATTCCTATCTGGAAAGGCTCACAACATCGTTTACCTTTTCATTTTGATGTTTTTGGCT
>CBDDUX010000076.1:0-12384 GCA_965234725.1 Thermoplasmatota archaeon
TCCAAGCATGTGGAGTTATGAAATTAGATCCGTCCTAAATTGGGAGATGAATCACAAATTCTAACCTTCCAGGACCCTCTCGAACTGCAACCTGCTTGGAGGCAGATCGAAATAATCCTTCAATTCTTCCATCAGGAGGGCGTATGCTCCGCTTTCCTCGAATCGACTGGCATTGTCACTGGTCTGCCAGTAACCTATATCCATTGCCTTTCCGGTTCTCCTATCTGCGAACATCTCTGCTTTGATGAAGCCTGGATGCCTTTTTGCTTCCGGCAGGACCTTTTCTCTCCATTCAAAAAGTGCTTCATCGATCTTATCAGGTTTGAATTTGTACAATATCACACCAACATACATTTTTTACCCCCGTAATTGGGATATATGGATTTTATTGATATTAATTCTTTCACCGATCTTCAATTATTTCAACATCGATCCATCCATTTGATCTTCATATATGATCAGGTCCTCTCTGATTTACCATCACCTTGATCAGGACCACTGCAGTATGCTGGACATTGTCTATCCTGATGGTCAGGTCCTCAGTTGTGTTCGGCACTCCTCCCACTGCCATATCAGGATCAGGGAGTGATCTGGCATCCTCTTCGTCTATCTGGAGCCTCATCAAAAAACCGGCGCAAAGGTCCATAGAGGTCCGGTACCTTGAGGCCTGGATCGTGTCATCTGCTCTGAATGCCATCAGATAGGAATCGCAAACGGACTCGATCCTGCTTGCAGTGGAGGACCTCGCATTCAAGGAGAAAGCTCCGATAAAGAAGGGATCGCTCGTGGTAGTTGTTCCTATCTGTCCTCTCTTACAGGCATCGGCCATTGCATAACCCTTCCCCTTCAGTTCCTCATCTCCTTCGATCGAATGGAGGTATGCAATTGCCTCTGTGGCCCATGGTGAATAAGCTGTGTACCTATCCGGGAAATAGTCATTGTAGTATGCCAGACCGGATCTGAGTGTATCCAGGACCTCAGTATCATTTGTCATTTGATGGTATTTCGAAAGGGCCAGGAGAGCTTCTCCCGGGTAATAGTCCGAATGTTTCTCCTCATCACCACCGTAATAGCATTGAAGACTGCCATTGTCCTTTCTCATCTCCACAATGAAGTTCTTCAATCCTTCGAGCTCCCTTTCATATCCAGCATCAGGGTTGACAGACTTCACTTCGATCAATGCCAGTAGGGAAAGGGCAGGTCCACCCAATCTAGTAATTGTTCCTGATCTCACGATGGCAATTTCTCTTCCACCCCTTTTCTCGAAATCAAGATATCTGGAAAATAGATTGTTCAATGTCCTGATCGTCCCGTTATAATGGTCCGGATCCCTTCCGTATTTGAAGATAAGTGCAAGTGAATACGTGGTCCCTGCATGTCTGAGAACATTGTATCCGCCGTTGCTCTTTCCTGAGGAAGCATTGAACTCATAGTCCCAGCTCCCATCCTTGACGATATGTTGGAGTAGATAATCCCCGGCAAGTAACACAGAATCCATTATTGTGGTGTTCAAGCCCTCATCATCCGGGAAATTGAACTCTGAGATGTCCCCTGCTGGAAAATAGTCATAGTCCCTTAGGTCCTCCTTTCCGTATTCATTGATAAAATAGTAGGCAAAAGCACCGTATCCTCCGATCAATAACAATAAAATGATCCAGAAGACTGTCCACTTCCTCATGTATGGTCCATTGTAATTTAGATAAAAGCCTTTTCGGGACAGACGCTAGACATCCATGGGGTCCATATGGACATGAACAAATGTTCCTTCCCCGAATTCCTTGATCAGTCTTCTTTCAACCTCCAGAGAGATATCATGTGCTTTGCAGAGCTGGAGGTCTCCCGGTGCTTTGATATGGATATCTATGGCGATTTCTGACCCTATCCTTCTGGTCCTCAGATTGTGTGGTTCCATGGCACCATCAACGGACTCTACGATGGACAAAATAGAATTTTCTGTCTCTTGGTCCAAAGAAGCCTCGGTCAGTTCCATCACCGCTTCCTTCAGAAGACCCCAGGCCACTGCGATTATCAATACACTGACCAACAATGCGGCCAAGGGATCCAATACCGTCCATTTCCCTCCGAGGATGATAGCTCCTGAGACACCGATAAGGACAGCGATGGAGGACATGGAATCGGTCCTATGATGCCAGGCATTCGCTTCCATCGCCTTGGACCTCAACTTCCTGGCGGAACTCATAGTGTACCTGTAGAGAGCTTCCTTTGATATGATAGAAAGAAGTGCTGCTCCCACAGCTATCCATCCGGGTCTCTGTGGGACCTCTCCATCCATGAACTCCCACAGTGAAGTAGCGGATGAATAGATGATCCCGGCTCCCACACCAAGCAGAAATAGACCGATGAAGGTGGTAACCAGGGTCTCGAACTTTCCATGGCCGAAATCATGGTCCTCATCCTTTGGTTTTCCTGCAACTTTAAGACCTAATATGACTGCAATATCGGTCGATATGTCTGAAAAGGAATGGACTCCGTCAGCTATCATGGCACCGCTGTTTCCAAGTATCCCTGATGCGATCTTCACGAGTGTCAGGATAAGATTGACGGCCAATCCGATCCAGGTAACCTTCACTGCTTCTTTGGATCTATTTTCCTTTTGCAAGATATCAAAGAAATAATACGGAACCCCGATATAAAATGTAACATGAATTAGATAGAAGGGATCAACCATTCTTCTTCTTTCGGCTTCTTGTCAACAATCCAATTATTATCAGAAGGATCAGACCAAAAACAAGGAGGAACAAGGTAAATCCCATCATAAGATTCACAGCTTCTTCTTCTTTCTCTTTTACTATCAAGGTCAGGGGCACTTCATCCACATTGTTCACTCCTGGATGAGTGGTAGTGGCCCTGATGGTTACGAGACCCGAACCTTTAGCCCCATCCTCGGCGATGATCTTGATATACAATCTTCTTGAAGATCCACCAGTCATTCCTATGAGGTCCTGGTCAGGGACCACTGTTATCCCCTTCATTTCGGTGATGATCTCTATCTTTATCATATCCTCGGAATTTCCGAGGTTTCTTATCCAGAGGACCTCACTGGATTCTTTTCCTTCCTTTACGGTAACTGTATATCCCATCTCGAGAGGAATGGAAAGGTCCACGGATCCATAGGGTAGTGCTTTGATCACGCAACTAGCGGGGTTGACCTCACCATCACCGTACCCTCTGTCATATTCCCAGATACCTCCTATCTGGAGGATCTGTTTGGAATTTGCATTGTAACCCTCCTCTACTATTACAATAAAGGTCAGGTCAGCTACCTCATCTGACCTTGTGAATTTGAACTCGGTTTCTCCATTGATATCGAAGAAGGCGATTTTTGGGATCAATACAACGGTGCATCCGGTTCCCTCTGATATCGACGAAGGTATCTTGCACCAAAGCTTCCCTGTCACATAGGTCTCTCTATCGCTGACATCAGGTTCTACAGAGCAATCATATATTTCCTTGTCAAGTTCAATATAGATCTCTGGTATTGCAAGGGGTCCTGATTGACCCCTTGAAATGGAGGGAAGGGATATTGATACAAATGATATCACCAGGATCAACACCAGGAGCTTTCCCTTCCATTCCATCTTCTTCCTCAAGATGTTATTAACTGGAATAGTTATAAATGTGACCATAGGTCAATATTACTATTTTATCGCCTCTATGCGCCGTGGACCTTATATGCAACCTCTGCAATTGCTGCCAAAAACTACATGCAGAGGTAGCTAAGATCGACCCCAACCCTTTTCACTCCGTGCAAAGCGTTGACGGAATATGTCTGATCAAATGCTTCGCATTTCATCCAACAAACGGCGCACAACCTCAAGCAAAGCTTTCGGGCGCCGTGGACCTTATATGCAACCTCTGCAATTGCTGCCAAAAACTACATGCAGAGGTAGCTAAGCTCGGCCCACGGCGCCGGACTTGAAATCCGGTGGGCGCAAGCCCCCAGGGGTTCGAATCCCCTCCTCTGCGCTTTTTATCCTATTCATCTTAATCATTATTTCATCATTGAACAGGATGCAGAGGGTGGATCTGGGGTTCGAACCTTGGTCCTCGAAACATCACACCCATAACCATGTTTCGAGGTGCGCACTATTTCTGAACGACCATGGAGTGAAGTAATTGCTGCTGCATCGAATCCCCTCCTCTGCGCTTTTTATCCTATTCATCAAAGAAAAAAAGATTGATAGGTGCCACATACACCAGAAATCAATATCAATGAAAATGACATTGGAACAACGATAATCGTGAATCATGGAATTAGAGCCATCATTGCCGGGATCTTCCTATTATTGTTCCTGGGAATTTTCACAACGCTAGTTCTGCAAGTAGCGATAGATCCAAAAGGAATAGGTCTGGAGGAATACACCGATTCCCTCAGAGATGATATCTTAGGGAATGTCATACTGATATCTCCAGGGATCATCTCGATATTGATCGCACTTGTCCTCATAAATATTTGGACATCATACAACAAGATGAAGGACCTTAGGTACAAGATGGCGTTCTATCTCTACCATTCAAAGGTCAACAGGGACGATATCATACCTCTGGATCATCTTGCAAGGGTTGCAGTATGTCGTTTGACAGAGATATGCGAAACCCTCGAGAGGATGATTATGAAAGGTGAGCTGAAGGGGATAGTGAACAGGAGCAAGGGAGTATACATTCACAAAGGACTTACAAAGAGGACGATGATGATCCTTCAGGCCCTTCCACCGGCAAAAACTGAAATGCTTTCCAATGTGAAGAGATGGGCCCTCAAGGGAGCCTCAGCATATGAAAATGAGGAGGAACTGGAGGAATTGGAACCCATCGATATCGAAGAGCTGCCATCTGTTACCGAAGAGATCCACTCGATGAAGAAGGAGAAGAACATCCCATGCCCGGATTGTGGAAAGCACAACAGGCCTGGTGATCATTTCTGTACTTATTGCGGAGAAGTGATCGATTGATTTTTTTGGGGTTCAAACTAGAAGCGAACCGATAATATTATTTTGTAGGAAACACCAGTTAGGAAAGGTATTATGAACGTCCGATCAGGCTCAGCTTGGGCAAGATCTAGAATAGTTACTGTGATATTGGCAGCCATTATGCTAGTTGTTATCGGACTCCCCTTTTTCCCCAATTCTGATCAAATTGATCCCATTTATCATGTTGCAGGTGATGTTTCCAATTCCGGAATTCAAAGACTCGAGGATGTTGCAGACATACATGTAATAGGTATCGACAACCAGGGATCCAGGTCCGGATTGGGCTCATCCATGGGATTGAAGGACATTGATGGAGACGGGATCGATGACCTTTATTTCGGATACGGACTCCTTCCCGGAAACAGCGGTTTAGTTGCATTCAAAGGGGGGGAAGAACATATCAAAGGCATCGTTGACCTCGAGGAAACCGATCCTGATCTATCTTACAATATCCAGCCATCGATGTGGTTGGATACTGGAGATATGGATGCTGACGGAGACCTGGACCTTGTACTCGGAGGTTACCATGGATCTGGGATGATCTACAGAAGAGAGGGTGAGGACCTCCTTCCTGTTCAGAGCATTATGGCAGGAGGGCCTGATAATCCTCTGAACTATCAATATACGGACCATGTGATCATGGATGATCTGGACAATGATGGAAGGGATGAGGTTATTTCAGGATATTTCTATAACAACCCCAATACACGTACTCCTCCACCGCACCAGGTGAATATCTTGTGGGGTACGGGAGAACGCACGACTCTCCAGAGAGGAAGATCATGGTTCTTCGGTTCTTCTATGGCGACAGGGGACATTGATGGTGATGGTAACAAGGATCTGGCGATCGGTGGCTACAACTGGTACGACCTGGACCGGAACATGGAACAGACGGGTTCAGTCCTGCTGTTCTTCAACATCTCCAGGTTGAAGGAAACAGCTACCTTCGATCCGAGGGAGGTTTCGGACTGCTGGATCCAGGGGAGCTCTGTTGAGGATTTCTTTGGATACTCCATCGAACTTAAAGACATCAACCGGGATGGAAAGGATGATATCATTGTAGGGTCCCCTGGTTCGGATGACCCGGTGACCAACGAATACAACACGGGGGCCATACATGTTTTCTACGGAGATGTCGAATCATCTTTCCCAAAGAACATGTATTCGAACGGTGGGGCAGACCAGATCATATACGGGTCCACTGGAAAGTATGAAGGGGATCCTGATTATAACGGAGATAAAATAGGAAGGGTCTTCGAGGTAGCTGACATAGACGGGGATCTCGAGTATGAACTTGTTGTGGCCATCCCCGGAAAACATACTCCTGGAAATGAAATGCATGATGGTCTGAATGCCGGAGCTGTTACCATACATGAGACAAAGGATGCCTTCCCATCCGTTGGCGGATATGTCAAGCTCAGATATCCATCCAGAACCTTCACAGTGGAAGGAAATGATCCGATCGATAGTACCGGATGGCAAGTAGCAACTGGAGACATCAATGATGATAACGTTTCGGACATCCTCATTTCCGTTCCAGGAGGGGATGGCATTGACAACTCAAGGGTCCAATGCGGAGAGGTTTTCCTTGTACTCGGGAACGCTTTGAGGGTGGAGGGCTTCAAGATCTCAGGAGAAGGATTTCTGGACGGTGTGATAATTCCTAGTGAGGGGACCATCTCTCTCAACACCACATTCAGCCATTCAAAAGGACCTGACCTTGTCGAGGAAACGATCCTGACCCTGGACCCGGAGGGTGGCTCTATTGAACTCATCATGGACAAATCCGTTTGCAGAATTCAGAACGATCCCTGGGATTCGATCAAAATTGAGGATTTTTCCACAGGCCAGAAAGGATACATGGGCTGGATGAAATGCGAGCTCTCTGTCAGATTGAACATCCCCATCAAGGGACAATTCGATATTGGGATCGTACTGAGGGAGAAGAACGGTTCAAACATCACATACTTTGTAGATTCTCCAGCATCCGTATCCAAATCCCTGAAATGGGGGGGAGGACCTTCATTTTTTGTGGATGGTATCAGATCCGACCATGAAAATTCATGGATCAAGGAAGAAGCGATCGTTGATATCAAAGAGTTATCCATTCTGAACAAAGCTGGCGATATTCCATTTAGAAGGGGGGATGTGGGGATAATCTTGAAAAATGGTCAAGGTGAGGTTATAAGATCGACATTCAGGGAGGGCGTGGACCTTTCTTTCGCCTCTGATGAACTGAAGCTTGGAGTTCCTTGGATCGAACCGGTCCTAAATGATATCACCTTCCCTCCAGGATATCCTGAGGAGCAACTTCCAGATCTTCCTAATTCATTTTCGATAGATCTGAGATTGGATGATGCTCCTCCCCTCCCACCTTCAGATCTGTTGATCTTCGGACCCACGGGGTCCTCTCCGGAACTGATCTCCCCCGGTGATGTCGATCTGCTTATCAATTCCACCTTTGAAGAGGAGATGGACCCGAACGGTTCGGGCTTGGACCGATTTGAGGTTTCCATCGATAGTGGTCCTTTTGAACCTGTAATGGAGGCAGGAGGACTCCTGGGAGTCTACTATAAAAGCAGACGTTTCACTGATCCCTGCTTTCAAAGGATCGATGATGAGATCACATTCGATTGGGGGAAGTTCGGACCAGACCCCAATCTTGGGATACATTACAATGATTTTTCTGTTATGTGGAGGGGTTGGTTCAAATCTCCATGGGATTTTCCCTTCAACTTCAGGTTGAATGGTTATGGAATGGCAAGATTGGAGGTGGATGGGCAAGAGATCATCCCCTGGTCAGAGATCTCCAAGACCAGGACCTCTACCACCCTCAATTTCGAAAAGGATACAATTCATGCCATTATGATCCAATTCAGGAACGATCCTGTACTTTTAGATACAGCGATCGAACTGAAATGGCTGGAGGAGGACGGAAGGTTCTGGCCGGTAGGAAGTTCCAATCTGTTCAGCCCATCCAACAGGACCACCATCCACCCTGAAGAGGACCAAGATAACATCGTGATCCATGCCAGATCGGTGGATATGGTGGGCCACATCTCGGAAGAGAGTAACATTTTCGGAAGAAGGGATGCAAATGGTCCATCATTCGATCCATACAATATACCGCAATGGACAGCAACGGATCGTCCAATCCTTAATATAAGGATCAGCGACAGGTCCTCGGATGGAGGCCTCGGAATAGGTGTTGATCCTTATTCGATAATGTACAGGACAGTTACTATCGGAGGTATGGAAACATCATGGACAAAGGTGAGGGGAAAGGATGTTGGAAGTATTTTGGATGTTTCTTTCATTCCGGAACTATCAGCGGGATTCAGAGGCAGCATCCAGATGAAAGCAATGGACCTCTTTGGAAATTCCGCTTTATCACAAGGATTCCCTCTGAACGTTGATTCCGATCCGCCAAAATTGGAACTCCAGGGGACCGGTAAATATCTTCTGACAGGATCAAATGATATTGAATTGACCGTCAGAATAAAGGACCCGGGAGGATCGGGACTGGACGGCAACACGGTCGAGGCCAGATACTCAAAGAAGGGTTATCTCGAATGGAGCGACTGGAGATCCTTTGGTGGGGGATTGGATGGAAATGATGTCCTCGTTTCCGATTCATTGCCTTTAATTGAAAGTAGTTACAGTCTTGAATTCAGGGCGAAGGACCTTGTGGGCAACATGGGAACCACAGGAGAGATCAAGGTGACCATTGAGGTCCTCGTTGAGGACCTACCACCTATACCTGTGATAGCTTCACCGAAGAACGGATCAGGTTTCAGATTGGGTGAACCTGTATATCTGGATGCCACAGGAACGACTGATGATGGGATATCGGGGTCCGAACTCAAGATCTCATGGTTCTCCAATATTTCAGGTCATATCTCATCAGGTGGTAAGGGAAAAGTGTACCTGGAAAAGGGATTCCACAGGATCACACTTTACGTTGATGATGGCCTACCAGGGCATAATACAAGCGCATTTGTGGATATCGAGGTCTACGACCCATCTGATAATACCACTATCGACGGGGATGATGGGGAAGATAGTAACTCAGATGAAAATGGTGAAAGGGATCTGACATGGATGATATTGTTGGTGATCCTATCTGTCCTTGGTGTCATCGGGGGAGTTGCCTTCATGATCATCCGGAAAAGAAAGGAAGAGGAGATCATGATCGGATTTGTAAGTAGGTCCTCGGATGATACAAACATGGACAAACATGAAGAAAATGATGATCATTGAAGTATTTTGAAGGTGTGACATTGTCATTTGGCTTTATGGTATCAAAAACTCCGGGACAAAAGAATATCATGCAGTAAGTGGATTGTAGTATGCTGTTGATATCATGGATGTTGAAACGATAGGAGTATTTTTGGACTTCGAGAACCTGGCCGTATCAGCCGAAAGGGCATATCCCTCAAGAGAAAAACCGTTGAAGCTCCTTCCCGTGATCGATTACATAAATACCCTTGGAAATGTGTTGCTGAAAAGGGCTTATGCGAACTGGTCCAGGCCGATCTACTATCAATATCAACAGGACCTCTCCAATAACGGCTTCGAACTTCTCCACCTACCGGAAACCACATCACAGGGTAAGAACGGGTCCGATGTGAAGCTTGCCATTGACCTCATGGAGCATATGGAGCTCTATGGTACAATTTCTACTTACATAGTTGGTTCGGGAGATTCCGATTTCATACCCCTCATCCAATCTATTCGAAAAAGGGGAAAAAGGGTCGTTGTCATCGGTTTCAACAGCTCTGTTGGCCACGTTGTGAAAATGGTTTGCAACGAATTCAAGGCCATGGAGGACTTTATTGGAAGGAACGAAGCTGACCTGAACATCGAGGATGAACCGGGTTTGGAACTCAAACATGCAAGGGACCTTCTTATCAGGTACTCGAGGAACCTTGAAGAAGAGGAATTGGGTGTACATCTTTCCAAGCTCAAACTGGACCTTAAAAGGCTTGATCCTTCCTTTTCTGAAAGAAAATGCGGATTCGTATCCTTCAAGCAATTCGTTGTCTCCTTCGAGGGGGACATACTTGAAGTGAAGGAGGACCCTGAGAACAAGGGTTCGTATATTGCCTATTTCAATGATAGGACAAGGGTCAGCCAGGATGAATCAAATCAGCTGGAGGAAGCGGCACAACATCTGAGCAAATGGGGTCATATTGAAGATATGAAGGATCGAGAGTTCGTTTCAAAAAGATTGGTGGAGGTCATGAAGAAGGAGGAACATCCTTCTCTGATAGACCTGATAGATGCGATTTACGACGGTAGGAAAAGGATCGCCAAGAAGAAGATACACAAGTTCCTTTTGACATTGTATCATGAGAACGTCTTTCGACAGATCAACGAAAGCTATCAAGGTCCTCTTAATACCAGATGGTTCGAGCTAAGAAGGACTGGGATCGACAGCGAGGGAGTCCTTGGTTATTATATGGACGGTACAAAAAAGATGTTGAAGGACCGATTCCCCGATCTTACAAAAGAAGAGATCGAAGATCTCCTTGAAAAATGAGGAAATAAATATTATTTCGATTAAATTTTTTTTATAATGATTAAACAATCAAGAAATTTGTAGACTGACCCTATAGACTCCTCCATCATCCAAAATCGCGATCTCTTGAAATTCATACATCAACTTAAGCTCATCTATATCATATAAAAATACATTTATTATATTGAACCATATGATAACTAAGGAACCTCTTAGATTTAATGTTCTATTGAACAGTGGTAAATCATCAGGTGAAAAATCAGAACCCTCAAAAGTTTTTATTGGTACTTCATGAACTTTTCGATATAATGAGGTTTTAAAAAATGCATCTGGGACATTACTATAAAATTTTCCTTCTATTTTGTTATTTAATACATATTTTATAGTATCTGAATCTTTCCATTCTGGTGATGCAAAACCACCGGGTGATTGGTTTATAATGTTAATAGAAACATATCCTATTGAAACTAACATCCAAGTAGAAAATAGAATTAACACAAATTTAATAATCTCCATATTTGTATAAGGAAAATTAAAAAGTTTCATCTTAAATGGATACTTATTATTCTTTTTTTCAAAAATAGTAATTATGAATATCATTAAGGTAATAATAATTGGGATATATAACGGAGATAGATATCTTATCCCAATAGCACTAAAAGCTACTGTAAACTGAGACACCAAAATATATATTGTATATATAAATATAAAGGACATACATGTAATTAATAAATATCTGAGATTCTTATTGTCTTTAGTTGATTTCCATATTGCTATCCAAATGTAAAATAAACACAATATTAATAGAAAAGATAGTGAAAATATCAATATCTTAGGAAAATATTCAGGGATGAATAATTCCCCTATACCACGAATAATTCTAACTGTGATATACCATATAGGCCAATTTGATGGATAACGTTCTCCAACAAATGTACCCGTAAGCCAAAAGTTCCTAAATACATAGAATCCCGTAGGAATTGATGATAAAGAGGAAAAAATCAATGAATCAAAAATTTTTCGTTTCAAGGTTCTTGCTCTATAAAGGATTAAAAAAACTCCTGTAAAAATTAGAGTGATTCCAATGTATCTTATTAGACAAGCAAACATTACTGCAGAAATTGCTATTCCAAAATTTTTTCTATTTTTTACTGGTTTGTACATATATTTAGAAATATTTAAGAAAAATATTAAAGATGCGAAAATAAAAAATAATTCTGACCAAATCATTGATGCCATTATAAAAAGGGGTCTTGAACTAAATAGAATCAAACATCCGATTGTAATTACTGTTATTTGTTTTAGATATTTCCTCATCCAACGAACAATTACACCGATTAAAATACCATAAATAATAACATTCAAAAATATAGAAAAATCGAATGTATTCGTAAAAAATAGATTTGATAAAGAAAGTATCATTGAATATAAAGGCCCATAATAAACGTAGGGATCTCCATTATCATAATAAAAACCATTTCCATTCCATAGGTTTTTTGAAACTTCAATATAATAAACAGAATCTGTAGTATAACCCAATCCATATCTCCAAGTTGAAAATAGTAAAAATATGCTCGATAAAAAACCTATACTTAACTCATAAAAAATTGGATACTTTTTTATATACTTAATTAGGGGTAATTTTATTTGAATAGGAATTATTGGTTTTTTTTTAAGCACAATATCTCCAGGAATTAATATAATTAATAATATATTAATTAATCGTCTTAAATCGTTATTTTATTTCTAGAAACCCTATCAGTATGAATAAAGTATAATTCATTCCTCTTTCAATATTGTAAACCATTACCATGAATCAGTAGTAGAGTAGAGCAGAGGATCGCTCCTCCGCCCCCTCATCAAACCGTACGTGAG